>NZ_JBEUJY010000019.1:0-81002 GCF_043356775.1 Salmonella sp. SJTUF15581
TGGATTTGCCCCTATATTTCCAGACACCTGTTATCACTTAACCCATTACTGGCCTGCTGCCGCAGATATTCCCGTGGCGAGCGATAACCCAGTGCACTATGCGGATGCCATTCGTTATAATGCTCGAACGCCTCTGCAAGGTTCTTTGCTGCCGTTAACCCGTCTGGTTTAGGCATGATACTGATGTAGTCACGCTTTATCGTTTTCACGAAGCTCTCTGCTATGCCGTTACTCTCCGGACTCCGCACCGCCGTGTTCTTCGGTTCAAGCCCCAACATCCGGGCAAACTGCCGTGTTTCATTAGCCCGGTAGCATGAACCATTATCCGTCAGCCACTCTACTGGAGACGCCGGAAGCTCGTTGCCGAAGCGGCGTTCCACCGCTCCCAGCATTACGTCCTGTACTGTTTCACTGTCGAAGCCGCCCGTAGTGACTGCCCAGTGCAGTGCCTCACGGTCACAGCAGTCCAGCGCGAACGTGACTCGCAGTTTTTCTCCGTTATCACAGCGGAACTCGAACCCGTCAGAGCACCATCGTTGATTGCTTTCTTTCACGGCCACTTTGCCAGTATGTGCCCGTTTCGATGGCGGTACAGCGGTTTTTCGCTCAAGCAACAGCGCATTCTGGCGCATGATCCGGTAAACACGTTTGGCATTGATCGCAGGCATACCATCAAGTTCGGCCTGTCTGCGAAGCAGCGCCCATACCCGACGATAACCATACGTGGGCAGCTCTCCGATAACATGGTGTATACGGAGAAGCACATCCGTATCATCTGAGTGACGGCTGCGGCGACCATCTTTCCAGCCATCGGTTCGTCTGAGAATTACGTGCAACTGCGCACGCGACACCCGGAGACAACGGCTGACTAAGCTTACTCCCCATCCCCGGGCAATAAGGGCGCGTGCGCTATCCACTTTTTTGCACGCCCGTATTCAACGGCTTCTTTAAGGAGTTCATTTTCCATCGTTTTTTTGCCGAGCAGGCGCTGGAGTTCTTTAATCTGCTTCATGGCAGCAGCAAGTTCAGAGGCAGGAACGACCTGCTCTCCTGCGGCCACAGCAGTAAGACTTCCCTCCTGGTATTGCTTGCGCCAGAGAAATAACTGGCTGGCTGCCACACCGTGTTGCCGGGCAACAAGGGAGACCGTCATTCCCGGTTCAAAACTCTGCTGAACAATAGCGATCTTTTCCTGTGTAGTACGCCGTCTGCGTTTCTCCGGTCCTAAGACATCAATCATCTGCTCTCCAATGACTAGTCTAAAAACTAGTATTAAGACTATCACTTATTTAAGTGATATTGGTTGTCTGGAGATTCAGGGGGCCAGTCTAATAAGTTCCCGATTGAACCAATCGTAATAGACAGACCCGCAAACGTCCCCAACAGGCCAACAAGCGTCGACACATTGCTACAGCTCATAATAAATGACAATCGTTGATTACGGGCGGTAGACACATTGTCATCTAATTCCATCAGTAAATTGAAATCACACTGTTTGGGCTCCCCGGCAAACAAAACCTGATTGAGGTTAGAAAGAATGCTATTTTTTCTACTGGCGTCCTGAGCTATTAATATGTCTTTTGCTGAAATATTTTTAAGAATAGTGAATAATGCACACAAAGAACCTGTAATATAAATGGCAATAATGACTCCATTGTAAATTGCAGAAACCATGAAGTTATCAAAAACATACTCTCTTATACCGGGAAAAGATAAAGCGAAAAAAGGGAGTATGGCAAGGAAAAAACAGACAAACAAATAGCGGTAATGATTTATATATTTCACTCTGACACCTTTTTATTAATAGTCGTGATAATAGCTTTACTCGTTGTACTTGATGCTGCGGAGTTAACACTCATGTCAATAACTACATCAGGATATATTTTTTTAATCTCTTTCATCAAAATAATTCCCCGTTCATATCCCAGTCGTAGAGAGTCAGAGAAAGAGATGTCTGCCTGAGGAATAACCATTTCTATCAATAAATTACTATTGATTTTGTCTTCTAACCAAGCCTTTATTTTATGAGTGTCCTCTTCTGAAAAGCTTCTCAGCCTGCCATGATACGTAATAACAAGCTCATTTTTTGTAGACGTTATATCAGTTTTCTGACCATCGGCGATATCGTATACTCCAACCTCCTTACCTGACATTGTAGTCATTCCGTCCGACATATCTTGGGTATTCACTTCCTTATTAATTATTTCATTAGCATTTGAATTGTCATTGGCTCCGCTATTTTGAGCAGTAGATTTAGTCTTACTCTCTATATTTGCTTTATAAACTTTAATTGAGTTGTCATACATAATAATCATATTATTAAGTGCAAACACCAACATAAGAAATATAAAAATGCACAATACCGTAGAGAATGTATCAACAAAACTAGGCCACGGATTACTTTCGTCTTCCATGTTGTCTCCTGATATTACATTGTGAATAAAATGTTTTTGTGGATTAGAAAGGATAATGGATGCTCAACTTATTCAGAAAGTGAACGCTACCGCCCTTGGCTTACTGCTACCAATACGCTTTATAGAGTTCAGTTTTCTTACATCTCGTAATCAGAAAAATAAAAACAACGACGCCATTTTTATGCGCCCACAACAAAGATGAGTGCTTTAATTAAAAACACTCTTCATTTTTTAATTAGGTAGACATCAATTATTGCACTAACTATATCTTCCCCAATAATAGGTATCGCATAAGCTCTCAACTCATAAATAAAAAATAGTCATCAGCAAATTAAAACCACCCGCCGATAAATAGATTTGTTAGCTAATCATTGAAACTCTAAATCATTTTAAGGACATATTTCTTTTTAATACGCGTTATAACCATACGTATTTAATAAATTTGCCTCCAGAGGATAAAATTAATTTTCACAATTAAAACATAGGGTCATAGGGACTTCAATATAACTTAAATCATTAAAAATATAATAAGTGGGGAGTAAAAAATCAGAATTGCGTAAAAACACACACAAATAAAACCATTTTTTATATAAAGCCAGCTATAAGTAACAACTTTATCTTCAGCAATTAAAAATAAAGCAAGATGCACATATCATATTTGAGCTCATCACAAGCTAAAGCAAACATTTAATTAACTATTGATAATACCGACCATTCTCTAACGTTATTTTATAATATCTTTTTGTTGTCAAAAAATGGCTATAAATTATATATTTTGCAGATGAGTTTTCTCTTTCATATTTAAGACAATCCGGGTTATTGCAGTACATTTATGAACTTCGGCTGGATAATGATGTGCCGAGGCGAGTCGGCCAGAGGCGATAAGCGACATTTTTCCGTAAGATATGCGCTTCTCTTTTTTGAAAGGGATACAAAGACAATAATACCAGGTAAGAAAATGCCTGGTTTACACCAGGCATTTCAGCAGACGAGAGCTATAGCGAAAATGCAAATAACGCTTTGACTTTTTTACCAAAAATCAGAACGGAATGTCGTCGTCAAAATCCATTGGCGGTTCGTTAGACGGCGCTGGCGCGGATTGCTGTGGACGCGACTGCGCGCCGCCGCTGAACTGGTTGCCGCCCTGCGGCTGCTGAGGTTGTTGCGGCTGACCCCAACCCCCCTGCTGCTGACCGCCTGCCGGCGCGCCGCCGCCCTGGCGACCACCCAGCATCTGCATCACGCCGCCGATCTGCGGAACGTTAATTTCAGTCGTATAGCGTTCCTGGCCACTCTGATCGGTCCACTTGCGGGTACGCAATTGACCTTCGATATACACCTGAGAACCTTTACGCAGATATTCGCCGGCCACTTCCGCCAGTTTGCCGAACATCACCACCCGGTGCCATTCAGTCTGCTCTTTCATTTCGCCGGTCTGCTTATCGCGCCAGGATTCAGAAGTAGCCAGCGTTAAGTTGGCGACAGCGCCGCCACTCGGCATATAGCGTACTTCCGGGTCCTGGCCCAGATTACCAACGAGAATCACCTTGTTTACGCCTCTGCTGGCCATAATTGAGTCTCCTGAATACGTTTCATAAATAGTGTAAACGCGTGAGTGTACCATTTCCACGTAGCATTTTAATAGCTGCGATGCAGGTTCCAGGTCACTCGCGCGAACCTCATATTGTTGCATACTTTAGCTGAAGATGCATTCCAATACTGTATATTCAAACAGGTTAAATTGTGTCATAATTAGCCGTTTCTGCCGTTTGTCCTTCAAACAAACCAGGCATCCGAGTCTCTACCGGGAAAGGTGAATGGATAAGATCGAAGTTCGGGGCGCCCGCACCCATAATCTCAAAAATATTAACCTCGTCATCCCCCGCGACAAACTGATTGTCGTGACCGGGCTTTCGGGTTCAGGCAAATCCTCACTGGCTTTCGACACTCTGTATGCCGAAGGGCAGCGTCGTTACGTTGAATCGCTCTCCGCTTACGCGCGGCAGTTTTTGTCGCTCATGGAAAAACCGGATGTCGACCATATTGAGGGGCTATCGCCCGCGATCTCAATTGAACAGAAATCGACATCGCACAACCCGCGCTCTACGGTGGGTACCATTACCGAGATCCACGACTACCTGCGCCTGCTGTTTGCCCGCGTGGGCGAGCCGCGTTGTCCGGATCATGACGTGCCGCTGGCGGCGCAAACCGTTAGCCAGATGGTCGATAACGTACTGTCACAGCCGGAAGGCAAACGTCTGATGCTGCTGGCGCCGATTATTAAAGAGCGTAAAGGCGAACACACCAAAACGCTGGAAAATCTGGCAAGCCAGGGTTACATTCGCGCCCGTATTGACGGCGAAGTCTGCGATCTCTCCGATCCGCCGAAGCTGGAGCTGCAAAAGAAACATACCATTGAGGTGGTGATCGATCGCTTCAAAGTTCGCAACGATCTTTCCCAACGCCTGGCGGAGTCGTTCGAAACGGCGCTGGAATTATCCGGCGGCACGGCGGTTGTTGCCGATATGGACGATGAGAAAGCGGAGGAGCTTCTGTTCTCCGCCAATTTTGCCTGCCCGATTTGCGGCTACAGTATGCGCGAGCTGGAACCGCGTCTGTTCTCATTCAACAACCCGGCAGGCGCCTGCCCGACCTGTGACGGGCTCGGCGTTCAGCAATATTTCGATCCGGACCGCGTGATCCAGAATCCCGACCTGTCGCTGGCAGGCGGCGCGATTCGTGGTTGGGATCGTCGCAATTTTTACTACTTTCAAATGCTCAAGTCGCTGGCGGAACACTATAAGTTCGACGTAGATGCGCCGTGGGCAAGCCTCAGCGCCAACGTACATAAAGTTGTGCTGTACGGTTCCGGCAAAGAGAACATTGAATTTAAATATATGAACGATCGCGGCGATACTTCCGTGCGCCGCCATCCGTTCGAAGGCGTGCTGCATAATATGGAGCGCCGTTATAAAGAGACGGAATCCAGCGCGGTGCGCGAAGAGCTGGCGAAGTTCATCAGTAATCGCCCCTGCGCCAGCTGTGAAGGAACGCGACTGAATCGCGAAGCGCGCCATGTATTTGTGGAAAATACGCCGCTGCCTGCTATTTCCGATATGAGCATTGGCCATGCGATGGATTTTTTCACTAATCTCAAGCTTTCCGGGCAACGAGCGAAAATCGCCGAAAAAGTGCTAAAAGAGATCGGCGATCGCCTCAAGTTTCTGGTGAACGTCGGCCTGAACTATCTCACGCTCTCCCGCTCGGCAGAGACGCTTTCCGGCGGCGAAGCCCAGCGTATTCGTCTGGCGAGCCAGATAGGCGCCGGGTTAGTCGGCGTGATGTATGTGCTGGATGAGCCGTCCATCGGTCTGCACCAGCGCGATAACGAACGGCTGCTGGGTACGCTGATTCATCTGCGCAATCTTGGCAATACCGTGATTGTGGTGGAACACGATGAAGACGCCATCCGCGCCGCCGACCATGTGATTGATATTGGCCCCGGCGCGGGCGTTCACGGCGGCGAGGTGGTGGCGGAAGGCCCGCTGGAAGCCATTATGGCGGTACCGGAATCACTGACCGGCCAGTACATGAGCGGTAAACGCAAAATTGAAGTGCCGAAACAACGCGTGCCGGCAAATCCAGAAAAAGTGCTCAAACTCACCGGCGCGCGCGGCAACAACCTGAAAGATGTGACCCTTACGCTACCGGTAGGGCTGTTTACCTGTATCACCGGCGTCTCGGGTTCCGGTAAATCGACGCTGATTAACGACACGCTGTTCCCCATCGCCCAGCGTCAGTTAAACGGGGCGACTATCGCCGAACCGGCGCCGTATCGGGATATTCAGGGGCTGGAACATTTCGATAAAGTGATCGATATCGACCAGAGCCCGATCGGGCGCACCCCGCGTTCCAACCCGGCGACCTATACGGGCGTCTTTACCCCGGTTCGCGAGCTTTTTGCTGGCGTGCCGGAGTCTCGCTCGCGCGGCTACACGCCAGGGCGATTCAGCTTCAACGTGCGCGGCGGTCGCTGCGAAGCGTGCCAGGGCGATGGCGTCATTAAAGTCGAAATGCACTTTCTGCCGGATATTTACGTGCCGTGCGACCAGTGCAAAGGCAAGCGCTATAACCGGGAAACGCTGGAGATTAAGTACAAAGGCAAGACCATCCACGAAGTGCTGGATATGACCATTGAAGAAGCGCGTGAGTTCTTTGATGCGGTTCCGGCGCTGGCGCGTAAGCTGCAGACGCTGATGGACGTGGGACTGACCTATATCCGTCTTGGTCAGTCGGCGACGACGCTTTCCGGCGGCGAGGCTCAGCGCGTGAAGCTGGCGCGCGAACTGTCGAAGCGCGGTACCGGGCAGACGCTGTATATTCTCGACGAGCCGACCACCGGCCTGCACTTTGCCGATATTCAGCAGTTGCTTGACGTTCTGCATCAGTTGCGCGATCAGGGCAACACCATCGTGGTGATCGAACACAACCTGGACGTCATTAAAACGGCGGACTGGATTGTCGACCTCGGCCCGGAAGGCGGCAGCGGCGGCGGCGAAATTCTCGTCTCCGGTACGCCGGAAACCGTGGCGGAGTGCGAGGCGTCGCATACCGCCCGCTTCCTTAAACCTATGCTCAAATAACCTTCACGCCGCTTTCCGATTCGCCGGGAAGCGGCATCATTTTTCCTCATCCCACCTCATTGTATCCGTGTTGAGCATTTGTGATTTGCGTGCCGCCTCGCTCTGACATGTGATAGCGCAAACGGTCTGTTATGGAAAACACCATGAAGTTGCCCTACGCAATCACACTACTGCTGTGCCTGTTTTTATCCGCCTGTACGCTGCCTGACCGCTTTAGCGCCGTGGCTTTTCAACAACTGACGCTATTACAAGCGCGCTCAACCCGCTTCCTGCAGGACGCGGCGCGAATACCGTGGCAAAAAGAGACACTGCTCAAGGATGACCGCGATATCCGCCAGACATTTTTTCAGGCTGAGCGGGTCGCCCGTCAAGGTGGGGATAAACACCGACTCGATAATCTGGCGCTGCTGAAAAATCACTATTTGCGTCTTTATGCGCGGGTTATACAACGTAAGCAACCACTTACTTACATCCAGGCTGAGAGATACCAACAGCAAAATAATCAGGTCTGGAAATTAGCCATACAGGGTGAGTGTCTGCATTGGGGCGCCCGCTGTACTCAGGGAGAAGAAAATGGCGTCTATTAACGAAATACATTACCTGATGACCACCGCCCGGGCCGAACATCCTGTAGCCTCCTCGGCGATTGCCGAGTTTATCCTGGCGTATAAGCAGGCAAGAGAAGACAGCGACGACGGTATACGCGAGTCCGCCGCGTTTATCGCCCGCGCGCTTCAGGAACATGCTCGCGGCTGGCTGGACGACGACGATATGATTATTCTGCTGGAAGGACAGCGGGACCTCGCCAGGCTACGCGCCAATAATGCGCAAATCGCCCTCGGCAGCCGTATCCGGTCTACGGTCATCCGCCTCATTGATATCGCCCTGGCGTTGTTGGTCGGCGCGCTATAATCAGGACTGCGGCAACTGCTTGCGTTTATCTTCCGGCAGCGCATTTACCGCCTGTTGATAAGAGGCATCGACCAGATAATAGAGTTGTGAATCCGGTAGCGAGCCGTCCAGATAGACCGTGCTCCAGTGCGCTTTATTAAGGTGCCGACTCGGTCGTACATCGCTGTGCTGCTGGCGTAACAACTCTGCCAGTTCCGGGCTGGTTTTGAGAGAGGCTGCCGGGCGTCCTTCAACTTCTTTTACCATCGCGAAAAGTACATCTTCCACTTTAATTTGCGTCGCTTTCCAGTCGCTGTGGACGCTCTGCTCTGCGCCAGGTTTTGCCATGCAGTATTGCAGTAATTCCGAAATGGTCATTATCATTCCCCTTGTAGTGTCGCGATGATTTTACGTGGACCGCCGTGAATACGGTGCTCTCCCAACCAGATACCTTGCCATGTTCCTAACTGTAAACGCCCCTGGCGTACAGGCAGCAGCAACGAGACGCCCAATACTGACGACTTAATATGCGAAGGCATGTCATCCGCGCCTTCGTAATCATGTTCATACGCCGCATTATCGGGAACGGTTTTCAGGAAATGGCGCTCCATATCAGCGCGCACGGTGGGATCGCAGTTTTCGTTTAGCGTCAGCGAGGCCGAGGTATGTAGCAACAACAGATGCAGCAAACCCGTTTCGACAGGCGGTAAGCCAGACAATTTATCGATAATTTCATCTGTTATCAGATGAAACCCGCGCGGCTTCTCGCTCAGTGTTATGGTGCGCTGATACCACATAGGCTGCTCCTTCCTAAAAACAAACGTCTCCTGAATAGTGTGCAGCAAGTCTGGAAAAGGTAAAAGCCAGCGGGGCAAGTTTGTGCAAAAATCATGCAAAAAAGGAGAGCCTGTCGCTCTCCTGATTTTTAGTACTCCGAGTTGACAATGACTTCCTCGCCAAACGCTCCTGCCTGCGGCAGCGGTTTGTAGGTGGAGTTAGCCGCGCGCAGGATGCGAATACCGCGGATACCACAATCACGGGCCGCGGTAATATCGTTATCCGAATCGCCGTAGAAGATACGCATGTTCTTCTCCTGTAGCCACTGGACTTTCGTATTTTGTTCCGGTTTATCGCCGGCGAAAATCACCGGATTCATATTCGCCGCCGGAATATGGAAGTTATCCGCCAGAGTTTTCGACACGGTTTCCGTTTTCGTCTGACTACGACCAGTGACAAAGTAAATACTGTCGCCACGGCGAACATGCATATCAATGAGCTGTCGGGCCACTTCTTTTGGAATACTGAACTCATCCCAGCCGTTGTTCATTTTTTCCCAAAAGGCCGGATTTTTCAGATAATCGTCGCTGTCCGGGGAGTAGGTTTTCTTTCCGCGCCAGAATCCGGGGCTGGAAAATAACACGGTGTCGTCAATATCAAAGCCGACCGCCATCGGCGGGCGTCCGGTGAGGCTGTTTTCAATCTGGGCGACAGAGACCCAATGGACAGGCGCTTGTTCCGCGAGTTTTGCAACATTAGTGCCCGGATTGAGCGTCGAAGGGGAAGATACTAACGCATTCGCGGAATGGTTTAGCGTAAACAACAAACAGACGGCACTCAGCGCCAGGGTTATTTTTTTCATGGTTTTCCCTTAAAATTCAAAATATTATAATTATTAAGATGAGTCTTTGCTCAAAAAACTATCTGACCATAACGCCAGTAACGGTCAAAAGGAAGGATTATCTGCGGTTTTGTTACGAAAAAAGAGGATGATCACAACAGCTATTGTCAGGCCGGAGGGCACTGTTATCGCCGTCCGGCCTGAATATTACATGACAGCGGCAAATGCCTTCGCCACGCGGTGTACATTTGAAGCATTAAGCCCGGCGACACACATGCGGCCACTGGCAATCAGGTAAACGCCAAACTCATCGCGCAACCGATCGACCTGCTCCTCGCTTAACCCGGTATAGCTGAACATACCGCGCTGCTGTAACAAGTAATCAAAGTTGCGGTCAGGCATCTCCGCCTTCAGCTCCTTCACCAGCGTCTGGCGCATCGATATAATGCGGTTACGCATCGCGTCGACTTCCGCCAGCCAGCCCGCTTTTAACGCCTCATCGCCCAGGACCGTAGCGACCACCTGAGCGCCGAAACACGGCGGACTGGAGTAAATTCGGCGCACCGTCGCTTTTAGCTGTCCCAGAACCCGCGCGGCGATTTCGGCATCTTCACACACCACGGACAGGCCGCCGACGCGCTCGCCATACAGCGAGAAAATCTTCGAAAAAGAATTACTGACTAACGCAGGTAACCCGGCGCTGGCAATGGCGCGAATAGCGTAAGCATCCTCGTCCATGCCTGCACCAAACCCCTGATAGGCAGTATCAAGGAACGGAATCAGATCGCGCGCTTTCACTATTTCAATCACCGCATCCCATTGCGAAGGCGTTAAATCCGCCCCGGTCGGGTTGTGACAACAGGGGTGCAGCAACACGATACTGCGCGCAGGTAACGTATTCAGCGTGGCCAGCAGATCGTTAAAACGGATGCCGTTAGTCGCGTCGTCATACCAGGGGTAAGTACTCACTTCGAATCCTGCCCCGGCAAATATCGCAATATGGTTTTCCCAGGTGGGGTCGCTCACCCATACGCCTGCGTCGGGGAAATAACGCTTCAGGAAATCCGCGCCTACTTTCAGCGCGCCGGAGCCGCCTAATGTCTGGATAGTGGCCACGCGCTGTTGCTGAAGAACCGGGTGATCGGCGCCAAAGAGCAAAGGCGCGATAGTATGGCGATAAGTATTGAGTCCCTCCATCGGCAGGTACAGCGAAGCGCCATGCGGCTGCGCGTTAAGCCGGGCTTCGGCTTCGGCCACCGTTTTAAGCTGTGGGATAATCCCGTCTTCGTTGTAATACAGGCCAATGCTCAGATTTACTTTGTCGTGACGGGAGTCGTCTTTAAAACGCTCCATCAGTGAAAGAATCGGATCGCCGGCATAGGCGTCAACTTTTTGAAACACGCGATGGTTCTCCAGGTTTACAGAGGGCAGGAAATAACACAATAAACCGGAAGGACGAGAAGATCGAGAGGATGTTGTGGTGGATGCGCATATTACCGGATAGCGGCATGAACGTCTTATCCGGCCTACAGCCAATGCGCGATACAAGCCGGATAAGCGCAAGCGCCACCCGGCCCGCCGCGTATTTAATCAATATACTTCATCGCCACCCTTGAGGTCAGGCGCGTGATAAGTTCGTAAGCACTTACTTTTGTCATTTCAGCGATACGTTCAACCGGCAGACCTTCACCCCATAAAACCACCGGATCGCCCGCGTTATCCTGCGCGTTTGGCCCCAAATCCACGCAAATCATATCCATCGCCACCCGCCCGACAATCGGAACTTCACGGCCATTGACCAGTACTGGCGTACCGGAAGGCGCCGCTCGTGGGTAGCCATCGCCATACCCCATCGCCACCACGCCCAGGCGCGTGTCGCGCTCACTCACCCATGTCCCGCCGTAGCCCACCGGTTCGCCCGCTTTGTGGTCACGCACCGCGATCAAACTGGAGGTTAAGGACATCACCGGCTGAAAACCAAAATCCGGCCCCCAGGGTTTGTGCTCCAGCGGCGATACGCCATACAAAATGATGCCCGGACGCGCCCAGTCAAAGTGAGACTGCGGCCACAGCAGGATACCGCCAGACGCGGCAATAGAGCGCTGACCGGGTTTACCCTGACAGAAGGCATTAAAAATGTCGAGCTGATGTTCGGTAGCGCCGCATTCCGGCTCATCCGCACGGGCAAAATGGCTGACGATATTCACCGGCTGGCGTACATTTTTACAGTGCGTCAGACGCTGGTAGAACGCCTCCGCCTCTTCGGGGCGCACGCCGAGACGATGCATACCGGTATCCAGTTTCATCCAGACCGTTACCGGCTCCGCCAGCTCCACCGCCTCCAGGGCGGCAAGCTGCTCCTGATTATGTACGGCGGTATGCAGACATTGCGCGGAAATGGTAGGCAAATCGGCGGCGTCGAAAAAACCCTCCAGCAGCAGGATAGGCTGCGTGATCCCGCCCGCTCGCAGACGTAGAGCCTCTTCAAGACGCGCCACGCCAAAAGCGTCAGCATCAGGGAGCGTTCGCGCGGTCTCCAGAAGACCGTGTCCATAAGCGTTCGCTTTCACCACCGCAACCAGCTTACTGGCAGGCGCCAGTTCACGCAGACGTTGCAGGTTGTGTCGCAGAGCGCGGCGGTTAATGACGACTGTTGCCGCTTGCATTTGAATTCCTTGTTAAAAGAATGACGGAGAGTTACTCATCATCGTATTGCGGTCCCGCATAGTTATCGAAGCGCGACCACTGACCATTGAACGTCAGACGAACCGTACCGATAGGACCGTTACGTTGCTTACCAATAATAATTTCAGCAATGCCTTTTAAGTCGCTGTTCTCGTGATAAACCTCATCACGGTAGATAAACATAATTAAGTCGGCATCCTGTTCAATAGAGCCGGATTCACGCAGGTCGGAGTTCACCGGACGTTTATCCGCGCGTTGTTCCAGGGAGCGGTTAAGCTGCGATAGCGCCACGACCGGCACCTGGAGTTCCTTCGCCAGCGCTTTCAACGAGCGAGAAATTTCGGCGATTTCCAGAGTACGGTTATCAGAAAGCGACGGCACACGCATCAATTGCAGGTAGTCGATCATAATCAGACTTAACCCGCCATGTTCGCGGAAAATACGCCGCGCGCGCGAACGGACTTCTGTCGGCGTAAGACCTGAGGAGTCGTCAATATACATATTGCGTTTCTCCAGCAGAATGCCCATCGTGCCGGAGATTCGCGCCCAGTCTTCATCATCAAGTTGACCGGTACGAATACGTGTCTGATCGACGCGGGACAGCGAGGCCAGCATACGCATCATGATCTGTTCGCCGGGCATCTCCAGGCTGAAGATCAGTACCGGTTTATCCTGCAACATCGCCGCATTTTCGCAGAGGTTCATCGCAAAAGTGGTTTTACCCATGGAGGGGCGCGCCGCGACGATAATCAAATCCGAACGCTGTAACCCTGCCGTCTTTTTATTGAGGTCCTGATAGCCGGTATCCACGCCTGTAACGCCATCGTGCGGTTGCTGGAACAACTGCTCAATACGCGCCACGGTAGCGTCGAGAATCTGGTCGATGCTTTTCGGACCTTCGTCTTTGTTGGCCCGGTTTTCCGCGATCTGGAAGACGCGCGACTCCGCCAGATCCAGCAGTTCGTCGCTATTGCGCCCCTGTGGATCGTAACCGGCGTCCGCAATTTCATGCGCCACCGCGATCATATCGCGGACCACGGCGCGTTCGCGCACAATGTCCGCATAAGCACTGATGTTCGCCGCGCTTGGCGTGTTTTTAGACAGCTCCGCCAGATAGGCGAAGCCGCCGACGCTGTCCAGTTGGCCCTGCCGCTCCAGCGATTCCGCGAGCGTAATCAGGTCGATAGGACTGCCGCTTTCCTGCAAGCGCCCCATCTCCGTAAAGATATGGCGATGCGGACGGGTATAGAAATCTTCCGCCACCACGCGCTCGGCCACATCGTCCCAGCGCTCGTTATCCAGCATTAAACCGCCCAACACCGACTGTTCCGCTTCAATCGAGTGCGGCGGCACTTTTATCCCGGCAACCTGCGGATCGCGGTCGCGGGCATCAGTCTGTGGTTTGTTGAAGGGTTTATTTCCTGCCATAGTGAATGGAGTTACCGAGATAGTGATTGGGTCGAAAGATTACCACATTTCTTTTGGAGGAAGCATGGCAACGCGTATTGAATTTCACAAGCATGGTGGTCCGGAAGTGCTTCAGACCGTGGAGTTTACGCCAGCGGAACCGGCGGAACACGAAATCCAGGTTGAGAACAAAGCCATTGGTATCAACTTCATCGACACCTATATCCGTAGCGGACTCTATCCGCCCCCGTCGTTGCCTGCGGGCCTGGGAACCGAAGCTGCGGGTGTGGTCAGTAAAGTCGGCAACGGCGTGGAGCACATTCGCGTGGGCGATCGCGTCGTCTACGCGCAGTCAACGCTCGGCGCTTACAGTTCCGTCCATAACGTCCCCGCAGATAAAGCCGCGATTTTACCTGACGCCATTTCCTTCGAACAGGCGGCAGCCTCTTTTCTCAAGGGGTTGACCGTTTTTTACCTGTTGCGCAAAACCTATGAAGTGAAACCCGACGAACCCTTCCTGTTTCATGCCGCTGCGGGCGGCGTCGGTCTGATCGCCTGCCAGTGGGCGAAAGCGCTGGGCGCGAAGCTTATCGGTACCGTCGGTAGCGCGCAAAAAGCGCAGCGGGCGCTGGACGCTGGCGCCTGGCAGGTAATTAATTACCGTGAGGAGAGCATTGTCGAACGGGTAAAAGAGATCACCGGCGGCAAAAAAGTCCGCGTGGTCTATGACTCCGTGGGGAAAGATACCTGGGAAGCCTCACTGGACTGCCTGCAACGTCGGGGACTGATGGTCAGTTTCGGCAATGCGTCCGGCCCCGTCACTGGCGTGAATTTAGGTATTCTGAATCAGAAAGGTTCCCTGTATGCCACGCGACCTTCACTACAGGGGTATATTACGACACGTGAAGAACTGACCGAAGCCAGCAATGAATTGTTCTCATTGATCGCCAGCGGCGTGATTAAAGTTGATGTGGCTGAAAATCAACGCTATGCGTTAAAAGATGCCCGTCGCGCGCATGAGGTGCTGGAAAGCCGGGCCACACAGGGCTCAAGCCTGCTGATTCCGTAATAGCTCTGCAAAGAAATTGGGCTTCCACCCGGGAAGCCCTTTCTTTTTTTGTTCGGCTGTATGTAGGGTACAGCGCGATGAATTCGTTACCTGCGCAATCATGACAGATTTAATAATCGATTCCTATTTGCCTGTGAGGGCAAAGTTCCAGGTTGTGACGAACCGCTCAATACCTTAGTAAAACCGACGGTTATTGCGCTGATACTGTGGGATTTTTGGCGTTTTTACTGCTTTGATCACCCACACCACAGCCACCGCCAGCAGTAGCCACGGTAACAGCTTGATCATCAGGGCGAACATTCCACCCAGGAACATGACGGCAGTCGCTACAACCAGCGCGGTCAGAATGCCCAGCAAGGAGACGCCCGTCACCATTAACATCAGAAAAAAGCCAAGCACAAAAAGTAGTTCCAGCATAGTCGTTCCCCATAAAGATGACATTGCCCGGCGGCACGGCGCTTACCGGGTCTGGTCAGGTAAGCTATTACAAAAATCATGCCAATATTTATGTTTTTGATATATAAAGAAAACGCCCTGCAAGACTGCACAGAGCGTGGTGAGATTGACTAATTTTTGGCGAACTTTTAACGCTTGTCTGCTACCAGTTTTAGCGCCTGCTCCAGTACAGCAACATCCGCGCCAGCTTTATGGGCGTTTTCGCTCAGATAGCGACGCCACTGCCGCGCGCCGGGGATGCCCTGGAACAACCCCAGCATATGGCGAGTGATATGCCCCAGATACGCTCCCAGGCTCAATTCACGCTCAATATAGGGATACATCGCGCGAACCACCGCAACCGGGTCGGTATCGGTGGTATCGGCGCCAAATATCTCCCGATCCACCGCGGCCAGTATACCCGGATTCTGATAAGCTTCGCGGCCAACCATGACGCCATCCATATGGCGCAGGTGCTCCTTCGCCTCTTCCAGAGATTTGATGCCGCCGTTAATGGACATGGTCAGGTGCGGAAAATCCCGCTTTAGCTGATAGACGCGCGGGTAATCCAGCGGCGGGATCTCACGATTTTCTTTCGGGCTTAAGCCAGAAAGCCAGGCTTTGCGCGCATGGATAATAAACATCTCGCATTCGCCCTGACCGGAAACCGTATCGATGAAATCACACAGAAACGCATAGCTGTCCTGATCGTCAATACCAATGCGGGTTTTTACCGTCACCGGAATCGAGACGACATCACGCATGGCTTTAACACAATCGGCGACCAGTTGCGCATTGCCCATCAAACAGGCGCCAAACATACCATTTTGTACGCGATCGGAGGGGCACCCCACGTTGAGGTTAATTTCATCGTAGCCACGCGCTTCCGCCAGCTTTGCACAATGCGCAAGCTGAGCCGGATCGCTTCCACCAAGCTGTAGAGCGACCGGATGCTCTTCTTCGCTATAAGCCAGATAGTCACCCTTACCGTGAATAATCGCGCCCGTGGTCACCATTTCGGTGTAGAGCAGCGTCTGGCGAGACAGCAAACGCAGGAAATAGCGGCAATGTCTGTCCGTCCAGTCGAGCATAGGCGCGATGGAGAAGCGATAAGCAGGAAAAGCGGAGGACTGGGTTTCAGGCTGCATGGCGAATAAATAAGCATCCGGTTAAAAAAGGGGCGTTACTATAGCATAACGCTAAACCGGAGGCGTAGCGCCTCCGGTGAAAGCACCTCAGAATGTCATTGTAAGCTGCGCGCCTGCCCCCCAGGTTTCATCTTCGCCGTACAGTCCCATTAAATCGAGATGCACACGGTTAAAGGGCGCAAAGCCAAGACCGCCGGTAACCACATTGCTATCGTTATTTTTCACATCCGCACGATACCCTGCGCGCACCGCCAGCCATGACAACGGTCGAACTTCAGCGCCGACACCCACGTACTGTGAATTGTCTTCGCTCTTAAAGCCTTTCGTTTCCGTCAGATCGCCATCGGCGCTTACGGTCAGCAAATCGTTATGCCATGCGATGCCCGCGGTAACCAGGGGGCGGATTTGGTATGTATCTTTGTAGTTGGTGGTTTCTCCCGTCATACCATTAGTGATGTAAATATCTTTCGTATCGATATCGCGAGATACCAGATTTTGCCCGCTCAGCCCCAGCGTCCAGTTTTCACCGATATCGGCAGCAAGCCCCGCATCAATGTTAAAACCCGTATCATCATTGCGATAACGGCTGCTATTCCAGTCGCTACTGTCGTAGTTATAAATTGAGGTGGTGTAGTTATAGAGCCAGGTTTTTTGCAGTTTTGGCGTAACGCCAATGGAAACAGGCACCTCGCCCACCACAAACTGCTTCGCCAGCGCAATACCGTAGTCAGATACAATCGCTACCCGCCCCGACGCGGTAGAGTTTAAATGCTTTGTAATTTCGTCAGACCCCAATAAAGCAGCGCGTCCTGCTTCACGAAGCGCAACACGTTCATCATGCTGGATATCGCGCAGATACTGAATATCGTTCTGATCAATGGACGAACTCACGCGCCCATGCGCATAACCTTTGGCGATAAACGCCACGGAAAGCGTTTGTCCTGGAATACTTACCGCCAACCCGGCGCCGGCATTGGCGCGAGCGGTTTTTCCGTTGAGATATTCCAGCTCATCGGCCAGGTCGCGCGCGGCGCCCTGAAATTGATTCAGCACGCCTCGCGGATTGAGCAGAATTTGCCCCAGCGTAAGGTTATCGACGACCTCATCGTAGTAATCCACTTTATCGCTGATATCGTCAATTTCATCCTGGAGATTGTCTTTATCCGTAATCTGGACGCCGACCGCAGGAAGGACAACAGTGATATTGTCTTCCGGTTTGGCTTTTGCCAGTAACGCCGGATTTAATAGTACTCCGCTGCCATAATTCGCGGACGCAACGCCCGTCCCGCCCATTGCGTCATTACGCGCTTCCGTCCAGGTATTGGCGGCGCTCGCCTGCTTTGCCATAAAAAGCGAGACCGCGATAGCAATCAGTGAAAGTTTGACGTTTTTGTTCACAGTTAGCCCATCTTATTATCAGGTGAAGTAATCCCTCCGCCACGCTTTACCGGACAGAGGCGAACTATTGCTGTGAAATAGTGATGTTAAATCCTGTTGTTATAATATCGACCCTCATTAGGTATAGATGAGAATACTGGCGCGGAAAAGCTTAGCAGGCGATATATTGTCGCGGGGTAATTTCAGAGTTTTAAGCAGCTCGTGGTAAAGTAACGGATTAGACTTTCATGCCATTCGAGGTGCTACATGGAAAAGACCACAACGCAAGAGTTACTGGCGCAAGCTGAAAAACTCTGCGCGCAGCGCAACGTGCGCCTGACGCCTCAGCGCCTCGAAGTGCTGCGCCTGATGAGTCTGCAACAGGGTGCCATCAGCGCATACGATTTGCTCGATTTGCTGCGCGAAACGGAACCACAGGCCAAACCGCCCACCATCTACCGCGCGCTGGATTTTTTGCTCGAACAGGGTTTTGTCCATAAAGTGGAATCCACCAATAGTTATGTGGTTTGCCACCTGTTCGACCAGCCGACGCACAGCTCGGCCATGTTTATCTGCGATCGTTGCGGCGTGGTGAAGGAAGAGTGTGCCGAGGGCGTGGAAGACATCATGCATACGCTGGCGGCTAAAATGGGATTTGCGCTACGACATAACGTTATTGAGGCGCACGGTCTGTGCCCTGCGTGCGTAGAAGTGGAAGCGTGTCGCCATCCGGGCGACTGTGGTCACGATCACTCGGTGCTGGTGAAGAAAAAACCGCGTTAGCCTGAACGGAAAAACGGGCGGCAGTAGAGAGGGGCACGCCCGCATTCATAAGCAAACAGTGGGAAGCACATCCATGTACTCCTGGTAGGGGAAAACATATTACCAGCGATAGTTGTTACGGGTTTCCCAGTCAACAACCTCTTTTTCCGCCTGATCTTTCTGGTAACCGTAACGCTCCTGGATTTTACCTACCAGTTGGTCGCGTTTACCTTCGATAACGGTCATATCGTCATCGGTCAGTTTGCCCCATTGTTCTTTCATTTTACCTTTAAACTGTTTCCAGTTACCGCCGGCTTCGTCTTTATTCATCATCTTGTCCTCATCATTCGGTTAGGAATAGCAGGTGTTATTCGCCCAAATGCACTGCAATTTCTGCTGGACGTGATAATAATTGTAGGCAGGAATTCGGCCTTCGGTTTTATATTCAGAATTTTTAACCGTCACGATCTGGCAAACCATGTACCCTCGCGCCAGTGACGACGCCAGATAAGGCTCAACGACAGACCGCGAAGCGCCAGGAACACGGTTAATGCCAGCCATAAACCATGATTTCCTAATACCGGCAGGGCGAAGAGCGTCAGCGCGAATCCTCCTGCGGCGACTGCCATGCTATTGCGCATTTCGGCGGCGCGCGTCGCGCCAATAAACATACCATCGAGCAGATAGCACCATACGCCCACCAGCGGTAATACCACCTGCCAGATAAGATACCGATCCGCCAGTAGCTGTATTTGCGGCAATGAGGTCAGTAACGCGACAATATGTTCACCTGCCAGGGCATAGACTGTGGAAAACAACAAGGCCACAATTCCTGACTGACGACACGCCGCTCGCCAGACGTCCAGTAGCTTGCTACCGTCACGCGCGCCGTAAGCCTGACCGGAGTGCGCCTCCACCGCATAAGCAAAACCGTCCAGCGCATAGGCCGTAAAGGTGAGTAAGGTCATCAGGACTGCATTTACCGCGATAATATCGCTGCCCAGCCGCGCGCCTGACACCGTGATTGCGCCAAAACAAAGCTGAAGGAGCAATGAGCGCAGCATGATATCGCGATTGAGCGCCAAAAGGCGGCGCACGTTGCCGCGCCAGGCCTGTTTTAGCATATCCAGCGACACACCGCGGAGATGGAGAACTTTACGTACCATCATGAGGCCGATCAGTAACGTGGCATATTCTGCGATGACCGTCGCCAGGGCGGCGCCCTGCACGTTCATATGAAGCCCCATCACCAGCCACAGGTCGAGCGCGATGTTGAGGATATTGCCCACGACCAACAAGATAACCGGCGCCCGCGCATACTGAACGCCTAACAGCCAACCGAGCAGCACCAGATTCGCCAGTGACGCGGGAGCGCTTAGCCAACGAATTTCAAGGAAGCGTCTCGCCTGCACCAGGACAGCGTCGTTCCCGCCGACAATATGTAAAGCCAGCTCGATAAGCGGCGTGCGAAATAGCACAATCATCACGCCAGCGCCCAGCGCCAGCAATAACGGTTGAATGAGCGCCCGGGCTAACGCCTGCGGATTTTTGGCGCCAAATGCCTGCGCCGTTAGGCCGGTGGTGCTCATACGTAGAAATAGCAGCAGCATGAAAAGAAAGCTGGTGGCAGTCGCGCCCACCGCCACGCCGCCCAGGAAAACCGGGCTGTCCAGATGACCAATCACCGCCGTATCGACCAGCCCCAGTAAGGGGACGGTGATGTTAGAAAAAATCATCGGCAGCGCGAGACGCCAGAGAGCTTTATCAGAGGAGGTAAAAAGCGGCATGGAGAAAAGCCTGACAAGGAGTTAAACGAAACGAGCGCATTGCCGGATGGCGACGTAACGCCTTATCCGGCCTACAAGTTAATCATCTCAGGAACTGCATTCCCGTAGGCCTGATAAGCGCAGCGCCATCAGGCTGCACGATTGCCGGATGACGGCTTACAAGGAAATGAAAAAGAGATTACAACCATTCCCCGTTGCGAATGACGCCTACCGCCAGCCCTTCAATCGTAAAGCTTTGTTCGCGCAGATCCACCACTATCGGTGTAAACTCGCTGTTTTCCGGCAGCAGCTCCACTTTATTGCCCTGCTTTTTCAGGCGTTTTACTGTCACTTCATCGTCAATGCGAGCGACAACCACCTGGCCATTACGGACGTCCTGCGTTTTATGTACCGCCAGCAAATCCCCATCCATAATACCGATGTCTTTCATCGACATTCCGCTCACGCGCAGCAGGAAATCGGCGCTGGGTTTGAACAGTGAAGGATCGACCTGGTAATGGCCTTCAATATGCTGCTGCGCCAGAAGCGGTTCACCCGCCGCGACACGCCCGACAAGCGGTAATCCGTCCTCTTCTTCCTGTAACAGACGGATACCTCGCGATGCGCCGGAAACAATTTCAAGCACCCCTTTGCGCGCCAGCGCTTTAAGGTGTTCTTCCGCCGCGTTTGGGGAACGGAACCCCAAACGCTGCGCGATTTCCGCACGCGTCGGTGGCATACCTGTCTGGCTGATGTGATCCCGGATGAGATCAAACACCTCTTGTTGCCTGGCCGTTAACGCTTTCATTCCGCCCCCTGGGTGTATATACAGTCATGCTGTGAGTATATACAGTTAAAGGTGATTTTGGAACCACAAACGGCGCAAAAAACAAGAGATTTATAAAATTTGGAACCTTTATCGAAAATGTGACCATAACAGGATGCCCCAGGTCATCAGGGCAACGAAAATAGACAGTAGCACCGCAGCCGATCCCATATCTTTCGCACGGCCGGAAAGCTCATGGTATTCAGAACCGATGCGGTCAACGACCGCTTCAATAGCGCTGTTGAGGATTTCAACAATCATGATAAGTAAAACGGAACCTATCAATAACACACGGGTAATCGCATCCACATCCAGCCAGCAGGCGATGATGACGCCCAGCAATACCGCGAGGCTTTCCTGGCGAAACGCTGCTTCGTGAGTCCATGCGGCGCGAAATCCTTTCCAGGAATATCCTGCCGCTTTGATAATTCTGGTGAATCCAGTGGTATTATTGGCCATCAAAAGAACCTTTTTACATTATTAACGTCAATGACATTATACGGTTGCCCTGCACGATTCGAACTGCCGTAACGCAGCGCGAAGTATGACGGGATACAACAGAAATTCGCTAAACTTTCTGATATCCTTGCACCGCATTTGCATTATTAACCAGAGGCTTTACATCGTTTATGTCCGGCTGGCCACGAATTTACTACAAATTACTGAATTTACCATTAAGCATACTGGTAAAAAGCAAGTCTATTCCGGCGGAACCCGCCCAGGAATTGGGGCTCGATACTTCTCGCCCCATTATGTATGTCTTGCCATACAACTCAAAAGCGGACTTACTGACGCTGCGGGCGCAATGTCTGGCGCACGATCTCCCGGATCCGCTGGAGCCGCTGGAGATCGACGGTGCGCTGCTGCCACGCTATGTATTTATTCACGGCGGACCGCGTGTCTTTACCTATTACACGCCAAAAGAAGAGTCGGTGAAACTTTTTCACGATTATCTCGATCTGCATCGGAGTAATCCGGCTTTGGACGTGCAGATGGTGCCCGTTTCCGTGATGTTTGGCCGCGCGCCGGGTCGTGAAAAGGGAGAAGATAACCCGCCTTTACGTATGCTGAACGGTGTACAGAAATTCTTTGCCATCTCCTGGCTGGGTCGCGATAGCTTTGTCCGATTCTCGCCGTCCGTCTCATTGCGTCGCATGGCTGATGAACACGGCACCGATAAAATCATCGCGCAGAAGCTGGCTCGCGTGGCGCGTATGCACTTTGCTCGCCAGCGCCTGGCGGCGGTTGGCCCACGCCTGCCCGCCCGTCAGGATCTGTTTAACAAACTGCTGGCCTCGAAAGCGATCGCCCGCGCGGTAGAAGACGAAGCGCGCAGTAAGAAAATCTCTCATGAAAAAGCGCAGCAAAACGCCATTGCGCTGATGGAAGAGATCGCGGCGAACTTCTCTTACGAGATGATTCGTTTGACCGACAGGATTTTGGGGTTTACCTGGAACCGACTGTACCAGGGGATTAACGTGCATAACGCCGAGCGCGTACGCCAACTGGCGCACGACGGGCATGAAATCGTCTATGTACCCTGTCACCGCAGCCATATGGACTACTTGCTCCTTTCTTATGTGCTGTACCATCAGGGACTGGTTCCGCCGCACATTGCCGCCGGTATTAACCTTAATTTCTGGCCCGCTGGCCCGATTTTCCGTCGTCTGGGCGCGTTCTTTATTCGTCGCACCTTTAAGGGGAATAAACTCTATTCCACCGTCTTTCGCGAATACCTGGGCGAGCTGTTCAGCCGCGGTTACTCGGTTGAGTATTTTGTCGAAGGAGGACGTTCGCGTACCGGACGTTTGTTAGACCCGAAAACCGGCACCCTGTCGATGACTATCCAGGCGATGCTGCGCGGCGGTACCCGTCCAATTACGTTAGTGCCTATTTACATCGGCTATGAGCACGTCATGGAAGTGGGCACCTATGCGAAAGAACTGCGCGGCGCGACAAAAGAGAAAGAGAGCCTGCCGCAGATGCTGAAAGGCTTGAGCAAGCTGCGCAATCTGGGTCAGGGCTACGTTAACTTTGGCGAACCGATGCCGCTCATGACGTACCTGAACCAGCATGTGCCGGAGTGGCGCGAATCTATCGACCCTATAGAGGCCATACGCCCAGCCTGGCTGACGCCGACGGTAAATAGTATCGCCGCCGATCTGATGGTGCGTATTAACAACGCTGGCGCGGCAAACGCGATGAACCTGTGTTGTACCGCGCTGTTAGCGTCGCGTCAGCGCTCGCTCACCCGCGAGCAGCTCACCGAGCAGCTTGATTGCTATCTCGATCTGATGCGCAATGTCCCTTATTCCACAGACTCAACCGTTCCTGCCGCCAGCGCTGGCGAGCTCATCGCTCACGCGCTGCAGATGAATAAGTTTGAGGTCGAGAAAGACACCATTGGCGATATCATCATTCTGCCGCGCGAGCAGGCGGTGTTGATGACCTACTATCGTAACAATATCGCGCATATGTTGATTATGCCTTCGCTGATGGCGGCGATTATCACCCAGCATCGTCGCATTTCGCGTGATGCGTTGCAGCAGCATGTTGAAGCGCTCTATCCGATGTTAAAAGCGGAGCTGTTCCTGCGCTGGGAGCGCGAGGAGTTAGCCTCGGTCATTGACGCGCTGGCCAGTGAAATGCAGCGTCAGGGGCTAATTACCCTGCAGGATGATGAACTGCATATCAACCCGACGCATTCCCGTACGCTGCAGCTGCTGGCGGCAGGCGCGCGCGAAACGCTACAGCGTTATGCCATTACGTTCTGGCTGTTGAGCGCCAATCCGTCCATCAACCGCAGTACGCTGGAGAAAGAAAGCCGTACCGTGGCGCAACGTCTGTCTGTCCTGCACGGTATTAACGCGCCGGAGTTTTTCGACAAAGCGGTGTTCAGTTCACTCGTGTTGACGCTACGGGATGAGGGTTATATCAGCGATACGGGCGATGCCGAACCGGCAGAAACGATGAAGATATATCAGATGCTTGCCGATCTGATTACCTCTGATGTCCGTCTGACGATTGAAAGCGCGACGCAGGGCGAGTAAGCCAGTGCCTGAAATGCCCGATGGCGTAAGCTTATCGGGCAACTGATATGACGTATTGAAAATTTTGGCTTTGCAGGCCGGGTTCGCCCGGCATGACATCAGAAGTGCCAGTAACTCATCGCCAGCCCTAAAAATAGCACCAGGCCAACGTAGTTATTGTTCATAAAGGCTTTAAAGCAGGCTTCACGTTCACGGTTCGCAATCAGTTTTTGCTGGTAGACAAACAGCGCGCCCGCCACCAGCACAGCCCAGTAATATCCCCATCCCAGACCATTCAACCAGCCGATCAGCGCCATTAACGCCATGACGCCAAGCTGCAGAATCCCGATAATCAATGTGTCATAACAACCAAACAGGATCGCCGTCGATTTAATGCCTATCTTGATATCATCATCTCTGTCGACCATCGCATATTGCGTATCGTAAGCCACTGCCCAGAGAATATTGGCGAGGAACATCAGCCAGCAGCTCAACGGCAGGGATTCGCTCACCGCGGCGAACGCCATGGGGATTGACCAGCCGAAAGCGGCCCCCAGCACGACCTGCGGCAGGTGGGTGTAGCGTTTCATAAAGGGATAAACCCAGGCCAACGCCAGCGCCGCCACGGAAAGCAGAATCGTCATGGCGTTCAGCGTCAGCACCAACAGAAACGCCAGCAGCACCAGCACCACAAACAGGTTGCGCGCTTCTTTCTCTGTCACGGCGCCGCTGGGTAAAGGCCGGTTGACCGTACGTTTTACATGTCCGTCAAATTTACGATCGGCATAATCATTTACCACGCAGCCCGCCGCGCGCATTAACCACACGCCAGCGACAAAAACCGCCAAAATCCACAGCTGAGGCATACCCGGTGTCGCCACCCATAGCGCCCAAAGCGTCGGCCAGAGCAGCAGCAACGCGCCAATAGGCTTATCTGTACGCATCAAACGGTGAAACGCCAGCAGCTTACTCTGCGTCAGACTCCACTCCATCTTTATCTTCCTCTCAGTACAGCGGCGATGCAGGTAAAAAAAGCTCGGTAAGCAACAGCGGTTTTCCGCTCAACCGCAGTCGAGAGCGGCGCCCCCACAGCGTTGCATCGCGTCCAATTTCAATAAAATCGCGGGTCAGTGTCGATGATGTAAATAGATAACGTCCAAGCGGGGTTTTACCCAGATGTTGTAAGACCTGTTCAGGTCCGCACAGCGTGGATTCCGGTACCACGGTACGTCCGGCAAGCCAGGGCTCGCCGTCAGCGCAAAGCAGTATCTCACGTAACCAGTAGCGGGATTCGGATGGCAGTAAACCTGATGCTTCCTCGACCTCACTTTGGCCGACAAACGCTTCCCGAATCAGCGTCACGCTTACCCGCTTTCCCTGCTGCTCAAAACGTTTAGTCATAGAATCTTCCAGCAACAGCCAGTCCAGCAAATGGGGTTCAAGCGCAGGAATCGCATCAAAATAGCGCAGCGCACGCAGTCGCGTTAACGCAGGGTGTGACATGCCTTACTCTCCGATTCATAACCTAAAGTCATTGTATCTCAGAAAAGACATTACGGGGGGCGCAATCACAATTAAGTGATCTGTTGCGCAACAAAAAAATAACAATTCGCATGAAATGACAAAAAAAGGTGCGCCAGGAGACGCACCAGTTGCTGCAAAATCAGCACTGTGGGGAAACAATTACCCCTTGCCTTTTACACTGCTGATAAAGGTGGAACGGGCAGATGTCGATCCCAGACGTTCGGCCTCATCAAGCAGTTTCAGCGCTTTATCGACGTCGCCTTTCGCTACGGCATCCTTAATCGCTTTATTAAAGTAGCTTTCCGTATCGTTCAACATCGGTTCGCTTTTCTTCGGCGCGACTGGCGCTGGCGCAGCGACCGGCGCGGCGGTATTGCCTACCGTTACCGGCCCGGTACCGGACGAGCCAAACAACGGCCCGACCAATACGCTGGAGCTGCTGTTGGTTTTCACCTTCAGTTTCACCACGCCGTCAGTGGTATGGCGAGCAACTGGATCGGGAATATCCGGGATAGAGTTACCGACGCCTTTGGCATAGGCTTTTGCCGGATCGAGCAGCGTAGTGGTTTGCTGAAGATCTTTTTCGGTCGTAAACACCAGAACATAGAGTTTCTGCTGCCCCAACGCAGGCGTCAGGCGCATCACGCCTTCCAGCCGGTCTGCGCTCATGACGCCCGGCTGCTGATAAGTAAAGTAACTGCTGGGGAAGAACGCCGAAGGTGTCATATTTTGGTCAAGAATCAACACGTTTGGCGCAAAAACGCTGGCTTGCTTATTGACCTCGCTGGTCAGAGTTAATGTCAGCTCGCCGATATTCGCCGGAACGCTATAAGCGGCGACCGGGCCGGTAATGCCGGCGACGTCAAGGCGCTGGCCACCCGTCGCCAGTTGGGTAGACTGCGTTTTTGACTGATCTACAGGCGTCCAGGTTAATTGCTGTAGCGCAGCAGCAGGAATAGCGGGCGCGGCGCTGGTATTTTGCGGTACATAGTTCACTTCCGCCAGGCTGATACCCGGCACGCTGGCGAACAGCCCTGCGGTTAAACAGAGGGCGACGAGACTTTTCTTCATTTTCATTATTCTCACCTCAATAAGGCGGGTTCAGCGGTAGCCAGGCAATAGCGCGCCAACCCAAACATATCGCCGAATGGCGGCTGGCGCCTTATTCGGCTTACAAGCATCATCAGACCTGATGTTTCAGAGGGGCTTGCGCCCCTCGTTACGTCAGATGACCATCGTATTACCACCAGATTTCCATCTGGGCGCCGAAGGTCCACTCATCGCTATCGCCACGGCTGTTGGTGGAAATGCCGGAGTTAGTCGCTGCGGCATAACGGGAAATGTTATCGCCGTCTTTGATATAGCCCCATTTCTCATCCCATTTCGCGTAGGTGGCGAAAATACGGATAGCCGGACGCGACCAGATGCTGTCGCCCGCCTGCCACTGTTGCGCCAGGGTGATTTTATATTGATTGTTACGATCGCCGGTCTGCTGAGATTTCACGTTGTCGTAGCCGACTTCCAGCAGGGTACTCATGATTGGCGTCCACTTGTACATTGGACGTACGCCCACGGTCCACCACTCAGTACCCAGGTTATTATCCCAATCGATATTCTGGTACATACCGACGTACATCAAATCCCATTTATCACCAAGCGAGATGGCGCCATGATCCAAAATACGCCACATATTGCCATTATTATTGATGACCTTATTGGCGTAATTAATTTTGGTTCCATCAGGCAATTCTTCAGTGAAAGATGAAGAACCGTCGGAACCGCGCGCCTGGCCTTTACCCTGCGTGGTCATAGCATCGGTGGCATATTGCACGACAAACTTGTTATAGCCTTTCAACATGCTTTGCGTGTGTTCGGCGGTGAACATCCAGCCGTCTTTCGATGCCCCATCAGCCAGCTTATAACCATCGGTCGTATTGGCGCGGCCGTAATCAACGCCCAGCTCCAGTACGCCGTCCGGGTTCGTTTGCAGACCAGCCAGACGTACGTCAAAGACGTCGTTAGCGGTATCTTTCACTTCATCATAAATATTCTGGCTGCTGAAGGTGTAAGAGCCGCCCGCTTCAGTAGACCGGGTCGCCGCCAGTGAAAGCTTACCGAAGCCCAGATCGATATTTTCGATACCCGCACCAGGACCTGAAATATCCCAGTAGTAGAAGTCGATCATGTGTACGTCATGACGCTGATAGAAGCGCTTACCGGCCCAGATGGTAGAGCCCGGCAGCCATTCAATCAGGTTTTTACCCTGCACGTTCGCTTCGCGGAAGGCGGGATCGGTCGATTCCCAGTCGTTCTGCTGGTTAACCGAATAGGCGACGTTGGTGTCGAAATAGAAGCTCTTATCGCCCTCTTTCCACACTTCCTGGCCCAGTTTCAGTTCCGCATAGGTTTCACATTCGTTACCGAGACGGTATTTACTTTGGGCACCTGTTGCCTGGAAACATTGTTGTTCGCCGCCGCTTCCCGTCCAGCCAATACCGGAACGGGCGTAACCGTGGAAATCGACAGCCATTGCCTGAGCGGACATTACGCCCGCTGCGACAGCAACTGCCAGTGGGAGTTTGCGCAGAGTAATCATCATTCTATCTCCTGAGATCATTGCTTTTCTTTAAACGCTGCCACCTTCTAAAACTGCGAATGGTTTTGCGTTTCGTTTTTTTATGGAGGCCTTAAACACCCGGCTCTTGATGCAGACGACGACATGCGCTGCCATCCTCGCGGAACAGATGACAGCGCTCTGGCGGCAGGCCGATAGCGAATGTGGCGCCCTCTTCTACCAACACCACGTCATTCTGGCGATAAACCAGGTTTTGACGGATGGCGGGGATCTGGATATGAATTTGTGTTTCGTGCCCTAACTGCTCGACCACCTGGACTTCGCCTTCCAGGGTGACATCGGCGATATCGCTCGGCAGCAGGTGTTCCGGTCGAATGCCTAAAGACATATTGGCGCCGACCTGCACGCCGCGACTTTCGACCGGCAGCCAGATTTGCTGGCGATTCGGCAGTTCGACCTGGACTTGTTCAATCGCGGTGGCGGTCACTTTCACCGGCAGGAAGTTCATCTTCGGCGAGCCGATGAAGCCCGCGACAAAGCGGTCCGCCGGATAGTGGTACAGCTCCAGCGGCTTACCGACCTGAGCGACGCGACCGGCGTCCAGCACCACGATTTTGTCGGCCAGCGTCATCGCCTCGACCTGATCGTGGGTGACGTAAATCATCGTGCGGCCCAGACGTTTATGCAGGCGAGAAATTTCAATACGCATCTGCACGCGCAGCGCGGCGTCCAGGTTAGAGAGCGGTTCATCCAGCAAAAACACACGCGGCTCCGCCACCAGCGTGCGGCCAATCGCTACGCGCTGACGCTGCCCGCCGGAAAGCGCTTTTGGCTTACGTTCCAGCAGATGCGCCAGTTGCAGCACTTCCGCCACCTGGTTGACGCGTTGATTCATTACCTCTTTTTTGGCGCCCGCCAGCTTGAGGCCGAAAGACATGTTTTCTGCAACGGAGAGATGGGGATAGAGCGCATAAGACTGGAATACCATGCCCACGCCGCGCTCGGCAGGCGGGATATCATTCATACGGGTTTCCCCGATAAACAGGTCGCCACTGGTGATGGTTTCAAGCCCGGCGATCATACGCAGCAAGGTCGATTTACCACAGCCTGACGGTCCGACAAACACCACGAACTCCCCGTCATGGATATCGAGGTTAATATCTTTCGATACCACCACGTCACCCCAGGCTTTCGTTACATTTCGTAGCTGTACGCTCGCCATGCCCTTCTCCCTTCGTTACAACCTGTCATTGACAGCAACATTCATGATGGCCTGACTATGCGCGATCCCTGACTGGGGTAAATCCTCCACCCCCCGGCTTTTTTATGGGGGAGGAGGCGGGAGGATGAGGACACAACGCCTGAGACCACGGGCGCGGACAGAAAAGGAATTTCGTGATGCCGCCCGCAAAAATCGGCGTGTTTTTATGTGCGCCAGCACGCATTACTCACATTTATGTAACACAGATCACATAAAGCCGGGGTGGGGCGTAGGGGCGGGGAGGATGGAAAGAGGTTGTCGTATAAAGAAACTAGAGACCGTTAAACCACCTCTGTGTACATCACCAAAAAGGATGGGAGATATGAAGATTAAAACTGGCGTAGGCATCCTCGCATTATCCGCACTTACGACGATGATGATTTCCGCCCCGGCTCTCGCCAAAATTGAAGAAGGTAAACTGGTTATCTGGATCAACGGCGACAAGGGCTATAACGGTCTGGCCGAGGTCGGTAAAAAATTTGAGCAAGACACCGGCATTAAAGTGACCGTTGAGCACCCGGATAAGCTGGAAGAGAAATTCCCGCAGGTGGCAGCCACCGGCGACGGTCCTGACATTATCTTCTGGGCGCACGACCGTTTTGGCGGCTACGCGCAGTCTGGTCTGCTGGCGGAGGTCACTCCGGATAAAGCGTTTCAGGACAAACTCTATCCGTTCACCTGGGATGCGGTACGCTATAACGGCAAGCTGATCGCCTACCCCATCGCCGTTGAAGCCCTCTCCCTGATTTATAACAAAGACCTCGTCCCGAACCCGCCGAAAACCTGGGAAGAGATCCCGGCGCTGGATAAAGAACTAAAAGCGAAAGGGAAGTCGGCGATAATGTTCAACCTGCAAGAGCCGTATTTCACCTGGCCTTTGATCGCCGCTGACGGCGGTTACGCGTTCAAATTTGAAAACGGCAAGTATGACGTGAAAGACGTTGGCGTCGACAACGCCGGCGCGAAAGCGGGCCTGACTTTCCTGATCGATATGATCAAGAACAAAAATATGAGCGCCGATACCGATTACTCCATCGCCGAAGCAGCCTTCAATAAAGGCGAAACGGCAATGACCATCAACGGTCCGTGGGCATGGTCGAACATCGACAAGAGCAAAGTCAACTACGGTGTCACCCTGCTGCCGACCTTCAAAGGTAAACCCTCGAAACCGTTCGTCGGCGTGCTGAGCGCGGGGATTAACGCTGCCAGCCCGAATAAAGAGCTGGCGAAAGAGTTCCTCGAAAACTACCTGCTGACCGATCAGGGTCTGGAAGCGGTGAACAAAGATAAACCGCTGGGCGCCGTGGCGCTGAAATCTTTCCAGGAGCAGTTAGCGAAAGACCCCCGTATCGCCGCCACCATGGATAACGCCCAGAAAGGCGAGATCATGCCGAATATTCCGCAAATGTCCGCCTTCTGGTATGCGGTACGTACGGCTGTGATCAACGCCGCCAGCGGCCGTCAAACCGTGGATGCCGCGCTGAAAGATGCACAAAGCCGTATCACCAAGTAATGCCGTGAGCCTGTGCCGGATGGCGGCATAAATGCCTTATCCGGCCTACAACACACCGTAGGCCTGATAAGCGCTACGCCATCAGGCACATCTCCGGCCAGGAAGTTTCAACGCTGTAGAGGAAAACCCCCATGGATGTCATTAAAAAGAAACACTGGTGGCAAAGCGACCCGCTTAAATGGTCAGTAATTGGTCTGCTGGGCCTGCTGGTGGGTTACCTTGTAGTTTTAATGTACGTACAAGGGGAGTATCTGTTCGCCATCATGACGCTGATTTTAAGCTCTGCTGGCCTGTATATTTTCGCAAATCGTAAAACCTACGCCTGGCGCTACGTTTACCCAGGCCTCGCCGGCATGGGGCTGTTTGTGCTATTCCCGCTGGTGTGCACCATCGCCATCGCCTTTACTAACTACAGCAGCACCAACCAGCTCACCTTTGAACGCGCCCAGCAAGTGCTGATGGACCGTTCTTATCAGGCAGGAAAAACCTATAACTTCGGTCTTTACCCGGCCGGCGACGAGTGGCAACTGGCCCTCACCGACGGAGAAACGGGCAAACATTATCTGTCTGGCGCATTTTCCTTCGGCGGCGAACAAAAATTACAGCTGAAAGAGACCGATGCCCTGCCGGGCGGCGAACGCGCCAATCTGCGGATAATCACCCAGAACCGTCTGGCGCTGAACCAGATAACCGCCGTCCTGCCGGATGAAAGCAAAGTGATTATGAGCTCGCTGCGTCAGTTTTCCGGTACCCGTCCGCTGTACACACTGGCTGATGACGGCCTGCTTACCAATAACCAGAGCGGCGTAAAATACCGGCCAAATAACGATAGCGGTTATTATCAGTCGATCAACGCCGACGGAAGCTGGGGTGATGAAAAACTCAGTCCTGGTTATACCGTTACTATCGGCGCGAAAAACTTTACGCGCGTCTTTACCGACGAAGGGATCCAGAAGCCTTTTTTCGCTATCTTCGTCTGGACCGTGGTCTTTTCGGTCCTCACTGTGGTGTTAACCGTGGCGGTTGGGATGGTATTGGCCTGCCTCGTACAGTGGGAAGCGCTGAAAGGTAAAGCTATCTACCGCGTCCTGCTGATTCTGCCCTACGCCGTACCGTCGTTTATTTCAATTTTGATTTTCAAAGGGTTATTCAACCAAAGCTTTGGCGAAATCAATATGATGCTGAGCGCGCTGTTTGGCATTAAACCTGCCTGGTTCAGCGACCCCAACACCGCGCGGGCAATGGTGATTATCGTGAATACCTGGCTGGGCTATCCCTACATGATGATCCTGTGCATGGGACTGCTGAAAGCGATTCCGGATGACCTGTACGAAGCCTCCGCAATGGACGGCGCCGGTCCGTTTCAGAATTTCTTTAAGATCACCTTACCGCTGCTGATTAAGCCGCTAACGCCGCTGATGATCGCCAGCTTCGCCTTTAACTTTAATAACTTTGTCCTGATTCAGTTATTGACCAACGGCGGGCCAGACCGTCTCGGCACCACCACGCCTGCCGGTTATACCGATCTGCTCGTCAGCTACACCTACCGTATCGCCTTTGAAGGCGGCGGCGGTCAGGACTTCGGTCTGGCGGCGGCCATTGCCACGCTGATCTTCCTGCTGGTAGGCGCGCTGGCAATAGTGAACCTGAAAGCCACGCGTATGAAGTTTGATTAAGGGAGATAATAACAATGGCTATGGTCCAACCCAAATCTCAGAAACTGCGTCTCTTCATCACGCACCTGGGGCTGCTGATTTTCATCGCGGCGATCATGTTCCCACTGCTGATGGTCATCGCTATCTCGCTACGTGAAGGGAACTTCGCCACCGGAAGCCTGATCCCGGATAAAATCTCCTGGGAACACTGGCGGCTGGCGCTGGGTTTCAGCGTGGAACATGCGGATGGTCGGGTAACGCCGCCTCCCTTCCCGGTCCTGCTGTGGCTGTGGAACTCGGTGAAAATCGCCGGTATTACCGCCATCGGCATCGTGGCGCTCTCCACCACCTGCGCCTACGCTTTCGCACGAATGCGTTTTCCAGGTAAAGCAACACTGCTCAAAGGGATGCTGATTTTCCAGATGTTTCCGGCGGTTTTGTCTCTGGTGGCGCTGTATGCGTTATTTGACCGCCTGGGACAATACATTCCATTTATCGGTCTGAATACGCATGGCGGCGTGATCTTCGCCTATCTCGGCGGCATTGCGCTGCATGTCTGGACGATTAAAGGCTACTTCGAAACTATCGACAGCTCGCTGGAAGAGGCCGCCGCGCTGGATGGCGCAACCCCGTGGCAGGCATTTCGCCTGGTGCTGCTGCCGCTTTCCGTACCGATTCTGGCGGTGGTGTTTATTCTGTCGTTCATCGCGGCGATTACCGAAGTTCCGGTCGCCTCGTTGTTACTGCGCGATGTGGACAGCTATACGCTGGCCGTGGGTATGCAGCAATATCTCAACCCGCAAAACTATTTGTGGGGCGACTTTGCCGCCGCCGCCGTCCTTTCTGCTATTCCTATCACCCTGGTGTTCCTGTTGGCGCAACGTTGGCTGGTCAACGGCCTGACGGCAGGGGGTGTGAAAGGTTAAGTTTTATCGAAGTACCTGCCCGGCAACGGGCAATGCCACTGCCCTCAACTTATGTTATCCCCACTTATGGTCGTATTTTGGCGCTCTTCGGAGCGCTTTTTTTATGCGTTATAGACAGTGGCTAATTTATTGCCACGCCATACGTCCGTTACGGTGTGGCGACGCCTATTCTCGCCGTAGTCGGTTCGAATTACATAACCACAACGTGATAACCAACAGGAGGATCGCCGCCGAATAGAGTAATACATCCATTGGCGTTTTATGATCGACAATGATCAGACGCACAATCGCCGTGATCCCAATGTACACGAAATAGCGCAGCGGAAAGTGAAGGCCAGACTTAAAGTACTTCACAATCAGCGCAATAAATTCGAAATAAAGAAAGTAGATCACCAGCCCTTCCACCAGTTCATATTTGCTGGCTTGCTCAGGCACGAATAATGCGTCCGCCAGATGAACCGTCTCTTTACCGAGAAAAACGACCAGGATCAGACCGAGGGTAAGCAGCCCCAAATTTAGTACGTTTTGTAAAATCGTGGCGATAAACTCAAGACGTGAGCGCGATAATGGCATCATAACAGCCCCCTCTTTCTCTGCGGCGAGGTTTCTGTATAACGCACAAATGTGACGGGCATCTATATTTTTTATTTATGTTTATATTTTGTTCAATAAGATAATTTGCCGGATAGCGCCGTGAACGCCTTATCCGGCCTGAGTATTAACGGAAATTTACGCTCCTGTCACTGGTCATATCATACAGGCCAAACTTACGGCCAAGCTGTTGACCACCGTCACGCGTCAGCGGCGTCCAGCCAATTGCCGCACGACTTCGGGTTGGGCCGGACGAGAAGAGATCCAGCGGCACGGAAACATATACGCCTTTGGTAAAATCCCCTTCCCCATATTCATCCGGCGATGCATCGGTAATCGTCGCGTAACCACCGACAACGACGCCGCTATCGAAGCGTTTGGCGATCTCCAGCGTACCGCCTTTATCGCCCGCCAGATACTGACCAACGCTGGCTTTCACCAGCACATCCTGGGCGAACGACGGCGTCCAGTATGCGGTCAAATGTCCGGTCTTCACGCTGTAATCGGTAAACTTCATCATATCCTGCGCGCTACGCCAGTCACGCTGTTTCACGTAGTTGGCATCCAGGCCAAACGCCCAATTGCTGTCTACCGGGCGATACAGGACTTCCGCCCCGGCACCGCCAAACATGGTCTCCAGATAACCGCCATAGACCTGCCCATAGAAACCATTGCCAAAATACTGGAAGTAGTTGGCCTGTAGGTTATTCACATAAACATCGTTCTGCACATACTCACGGACATGCGTACGCACCCGCGGCAGATGCGAATCCTTCGGCGGATTGGTGTAGTTAAATTTGTCGTAGTTGTTGGCGATATTGGCAAACACGCTGCCCGTGGTGAGCAGATGATCCGTGACCCACAGATCCGCAGTTCCCATTACGCCCAACTGATACATATAGAAGTTTTCCGGGCCGCCTACCGACTGATTCAGCACGGGATCAAGATGAAAATCAACGCGCGACTTGTCGATATACCAACCCTGTTCAGTACTCTCTGGCACGATCGGCTCCACGCGTTTTTGCGCCAGCGGGGTTTCATGTCCCAGCGGTTCGCCTTCCAGATGGCGTTTCAGGCTGGCGACATCGGTTTCAGTGGTGACCTGCGGCAGATTAAGGCGGTTTTCCGTCACGCGGATCGTGCGGATCCCCTCCGGCAGATCGTTCATGACGATCCGGTTAGCGCGCACGATCCCTTCACGGGAGTCGCGGTACTTCACCTGTTCACCGGTAACGTACAGCGTATCGCCTTTGACCTGGATTTTCGGGTCCGCCAGACCGGCATTATATTTCAATAACGTTAATTGATTAGCCACTACCGAATGTTGCAGGATGGCATCCTGCGGCTGTGGTCGGTATTGCGGGCGTGAATTGTCATGATACGCGGGACGTAAATCGTTGAAATTGGTGCGCAGCGTGACGCCAAACATAAAGGTGTTGCCGCGCTCGTAGCTGAGGTTAACGTCGGCCCAATCGGTGACGCGGTAAATGGCGCCGACGTTAAACTTGCTCTTCTGTTCCAGTTTCCCCGCAAAATCCTGCTGATAGTTATTGCCTTCATACTCCAGCTTCAGGCGTAGCGGTTGCCACGGGGTCTGGTATTCCACGCCGCCAAACAGCGAGGCCGGGCCGTGAAACATATCGCTACCGTCGACGGAACCTGCCTCTTTATAACTGTTATCACGCGAACAGAATTTATCACTATACGAACAGAAAGGATTAGACACATTGCCGCTGGTGCCAAGATAGCCCCAGCCGAGACCTAATGAAAAATCAAACGGCCCCCAGGCCTTACTCGCTACAATATATTCCGCATCAAACAGCCCCGTTCCGCCGATATCGCGCGCGCCAACCGCCACCTGCGGCATCCAGTAACTCTCTTCCCACAACCGCAGTTTCACATCAAACGCTTTATCTTTGTAAGTCTGGTCGCCGGAGAATGATTCCACGCTGCTGTACTTTTTCGTACGGACATCGGTATAGCGCAACGTGGTTTCCAGCCACGGGAAAAGCTGAACCGAAGCCGAGTAGTAGCGGTACTGATCGTTATCGCGATAGTTCAGGCTCATCTCCCCTTCACGCGCCATACGCGCTGTCGGCGTTTGCAGCAGGCCCACGCCGCCAAAGTCAGATTGTGAAGGCCCAACAGGGGCTGGATATGTTTCGGCATGGCAGGCCGCGCTAATACCCAGCGCCAGCACGCTGAGCAGATGTGTTTTTTTCATTATTCCGGTATCCGCTGCGTCAGGGTATGAAGAATGTCGGCATTTATCGCCTCCGGCGTGCCGCGCCAAAGGGAATCGGCAAAACCGACAAAAATAATGCTGCCGGGCATTGGCTCGATATGACGTTTATTCCAGTAAGCCACCGGCGCTTTTTGGCTGCGTCCATCAGGGTAAACCACCCAGGCATAGCTACGATCCGCGCCGCTGAGTAAGCGCTGACCCTCGAGATAACTGGCGACGTCCCGCCCAGGGACGAACGGCTGGCTGCCCGGCTGGCTAATCAAGCCAAAGAGCGTCACCTGCGTGGGTTGCGGCCCGACCCAGAGCGTGTAGTGACCTTGCAGCGGCGGGTTACCTCGTTCGCTCACCCGAACTACGTCAGGATCAAGATTCACGAATTGTCTGCCCGTCACCTTCACCGCCTGAATCTGTCGGCGTAGTGTGTTTATTGCCGCCGCCGCATCGCCATCTTCCTCAGCGCTGAGCGCCGCCAGTCGCCCGAGAAGTTCCTGCTGCTGTTGACGCGCCGTCACGGTCGCCTGTTCTTCGCCTATCACCGCCGCAGGCCACCAGCTCGTTGCCAGGCGCGGCTGTCCGACTAAATCGAGCAGACGCTCAGCGTCTGTCAGCGTTTTAGGCTCGCTATTACCCTGGGTAAAAACGGTAACAGTGCCGCTGGCAAAGGCGGATGACGCGATAAAGGTCAGCGCCAGCGCGCTTATCGTCCTTTTCATCATGATTTTGCCGCCTTAATCAGCGTGGTTTTCACCGGAAAGTAATTCGCGCCCAGATACTGTTCCGTCTGGCGAATTTGGCCTTCGCTATCAATCCAGTAGCGATTACGCCAGCGCGTTTGATCGGTCGTCACTTCTTCATCCAGCACCCGCACGGCGGTCTCTTCACTGCCGACGCTAACGCTATCGGTCCCTCGCCATGTAAAAACGGAACGGGCGGTGGCGTAACGCACCTGGCGATGTTCGGTCCAGCCCAGGGTGCGAGTCCAGGTCGCGCCATCGATAATCTGTCCTGGTTTCGCCAGCGGGTCGGCCGCCAGATTATTCACATCGATCAGGTTGTCGCCGCTGAGCAGCGTTTTGACCAGACGGCCATGCTGCGTCACGATCGTCGCGCCATCCTGCGTCACCCATTTCTGCTGCCCGTTTTCCGAGAAAGCGAGCACCACAAACAGTTGAGGACCGCCGTTAAGCTGCATGTACTGGCTGGCATAAGGCATGTTTTGAATATCGTCATCCGTTAGCTGTACGCCTGGCGTACCGAACAAACTGTCCCACAGTGAATCGCCCAGGCCTTTGGTGGTGGCCGAACACGCCTGTAATAGCAGGCAAATCAGGATAAGTGCGAGTCGCTTCACGACGCTTCTCCAGAGGGGCAAAATAACCACACCGGAGTGTGGTTATGGTTAAACGTACCGATACTACTGGGTACTGGTGGTCGTGGTGGTCGTGGTTCCGGTATTAGAACCATCGCCGCCGCCGGTTGCCGCTAACGCGACGCCCACCGCCGAACTTACGGTGCTAACGCTGGTGGCGGAGGAACTTCCCGCCGATACCGACGTCGCTGCCGACCCTGCCGCTTCACCCACCTGAACGGGGGCTGCCGAGACAGATGTCGCCGCAAGCGCGGTTATGGCAAAAATGCCATACAGTACTTTTTTCATCATAATTTCCCTTCATTGAATGAATGGAGATTTACCCAAAAGAATTTCGGGCGCTACCGAGTATACACAACCAAAGCAGGCGGATTATGTCCGGGGGAAATAACAGCGAGGTTTTAGGATAATTAAACTTTAAAGAAGTAACGCCTACATTATTTAATTAACAAACAAATAAAATCAATAAGTTAAAATTAAACTAAAAGACATCGGCATCCGTATAATCTGAAAATAACGCAGAGTGATTTTCTGGTTATTGCTTATTTTAGGATTAAGCTCAATATAAAATTGTGGGGATAAAGACGGACAAGCGGAATTATCTTATAAAAAAAGCCGATGTGAATATCGGCCTTTTTATTATCTTATTCTCTTTTTGCCGGATGGCGGCGAAACGCCTTACCCGGCCTACAGACGCTATGCATTACGTAGACCGGATAAGCGCAGCGCCATCAGGCGCGCCATGCTTTATAACGGTTAATCAGACCGTTAGTAGAGCTATCATGGGACGAAATAGCTTTATCATCGCCCAGCTCCGGCAGAATACGGTTAGCCAACTGTTTACCCAACTCAACGCCCCACTGATCGAAAGTAAAGATGTTCAGGATGACGCCCTGCGTAAAGATTTTATGCTCATACAACGCAATCAGCGCGCCCAGGCTGAACGGCGTAATTTCGCGCAGCAGGATAGAGTTGGTCGGGCGGTTGCCTTCAAACACTTTGAATGGCACAACGTGTTCGAGCTGCGCCGGATCTTTACCCTGATCGCGATATTCCTGCTCAACCACCTCGCGGGATTTACCAAACGCCAGCGCTTCGGTCTGCGCGAAGAAGTTAGACAGCAGCTTCTGATGATGATCGGATAGCGGGTTATGGGTGATAGCCGGGGCGATAAAATCACACGGCACCATTTTAGTACCCTGGTGAATCAATTGATAAAACGCGTGCTGACCGTTGGTGCCTGGTTCGCCCCAGATAATTGGGCCTGTCTGGTAATCCACGGCGTTGCCGTTACGGTCAACGTATTTACCGTTGGATTCCATGTTACCCTGCTGGAAGTAGGCGGCGAAACGGTGCATATACTGGTCATACGGCAGAATGGCTTCGGTTTCCGCGCCGAAGAAATTATTGTACCAGATGCCAATCAACGCCAGCAGAATGGGTAGGTTTTTCTCCGCCGGAGTGGTGGAGAAATGCTTGTCCATCGCGTGCGCGCCGGAAAGCAGCTCGACAAAGTTGTCGAAACCGACGGACAGAATAATGGACAGCCCGATGGCAGACCACAGCGAGTAACGACCACCGACCCAGTCCCAGAATTCGAACATATTGGCCGTGTCGATACCAAATTCGCCGACCGCTTTGGCGTTGGTGGAGAGCGCAGCAAAGTGTTTCGCCACGTGTTTTTCATCGCCTGCACTTTTCAGGAACCAGTCGCGCGCGCTGTGGGCGTTGGTCATGGTTTCCTGCGTGGTGAAGGTTTTCGACGCCACCAGGAACAGAGTCGTTTCCGGGTTCACTTTTTTCAGCACTTCAGCGATGTGGGTACCATCAACGTTAGAGACGAAGTGCATAGTCAGATGATTTTTATACGGACGCAGCGCTTCGGTCACCATGAACGGGCCGAGGTCGGAACCGCCGATACCGATGTTCACCACGTCGGTGATGGCCTTACCGGTGTAGCCTTTCCACTGACCGGAGATAATCGCTTGCGAGAAAGTTTTCATCTTCTCAAGTACGGCGTTCACTTCCGGCATCACATCTTTGCCGTCCACGATGATCGGCGTATTGCTACGGTTACGCAGCGCCACGTGCAGCACGGCGCGATCTTCGGTGCGGTTGATCTTCTCGCCGGAGAACATGGATTTAATCGCGCCGGCCAGATCGGTCTCTTTCGCCAGATCCTGTAATTTTGCCAGCGTCTCTTCGGTGATGCGGTTTTTGGAGAAATCCACCAGCATCAGATCGTCAAACGTCGCGGAAAATTTAGCGAAACGGTCGCTATCGTTCGCGAAGAGCTCAGCGATCGTAACGTCTTTCATTTCGTCGTAGTGTTTCTGGAGCGCCTGCCAGGCAGAAGTCTGCGTTGGATTGATGTTTTTCATTAGCAATACTCTTCTGATTTGAGAATTGTGACTGGGATCGATTGTAACGCCAGTCACAGAAAAGTGTGATTGTTTTAGTGCCGTTGCCCCAGGCACTGTCGAATGAGGATAAAAAGTATATACCCTAAATAATTCGAGGTGCAGAAAGGCGGCAAACGGGTATCGGGGTTATAAGCGCTGTTACTGAGCCTAAACTCAGCATAAAAAATCCGCATAATCCCAACGTTGACAGTCCAGGCCACAACTTTTATTTATAAATACGTTACTTGCATTTGCGCCTGCACCGGTTTCTGTTCTGCCCTTGTGCCATGGTCGCGTTTTTCATTTCCTGACACGAGGTTGATATGACAGAGATCGTTGTTTCCAAATTTGGCGGTACCAGCGTCGCTGATTTTGACGCCATGAACCGTAGCGCGGATATCGTACTTTCCGACGCCAATGTTCGTTTAGTCGTGCTTTCCGCGTCTGCCGGCATCACTAATCTGCTGGTGGCGCTGGCCGAAGGGATGGAGCCTGGCGAACGTTTCGCTACGCTCGACGCCATCCGTAAAATCCAGTTCGATATCCTTGATCGTCTGCGTCATCCGAATGTCATTCGCGAAGAGATTGAACGCCTGCTGGAAAACATCACTATTCTGGCGGAGGCGGCATCGCTGGCGACATCGGCAGCCCTGACCGATGAACTGGTCAGCCACGGCGAGCTGATGTCTACCCTGCTATTTGTTGAGATCCTGCGTGAACGCGACGTACAGGCCCACTGGTTCGACGTGCGCAAAGTGATGCGTACCAGCGATCGCTTTGGTCGTGCGGAACCGGACGTCGCAGCGCTTGCGGAACTGGCCGCGCAGCAGTTGCTCCCGCGCCTGAGCGAAACGTTGGTCATTACTCAGGGCTTTATCGGCAGTGAAAGCAAAGGCCGCACCACGACATTAGGCCGCGGCGGCAGCGACTATACGGCAGCGTTGCTGGCTGAAGCGCTCCATGCCGCGCGGGTTGATATCTGGACAGATGTGCCCGGTATTTACACCACCGACCCGCGCGTAGTGCCCGTCGCGCAGCGAATTGATGAAATCGACTTTGAAGAAGCGGCGGAGATGGCAACCTTCGGCGCAAAAGTACTGCATCCAGCCACCTTGCTCCCGGCCGTGCGTAGCGATATCCCGGTCTTCGTTGGATCCAGTAAAGATCCGCAAGCGGGCGGTACGCTGGTGTGCAATAAAACCCAAAACCCGCCGCTGTTCCGCGCGCTGGCGCTGCGCCGCAATCAAACGCTATTGACGCTGCACAGCCTGAATATGCTGCACTCACGAGGTTTCCTGGCAGAGGTGTTCGGCATTCTGGCGCGGCATAATATTTCGGTAGATCTGATTACCACTTCGGAGGTGAGCGTCGCGCTGACGCTGGATACTACCGGCTCCACCTCCACGGGCGATACGTTACTGACCCAATCCTTATTGATGGAGCTTTCCGCGCTGTGTCGGGTCGAAGTTGAAGAAGGACTGGCGCTGGTCGCGCTGATTGGCAACAACCTGTCAAAAGCCTGCGGTGTTGGTAAAGAAGTGTTTGGCGTCCTGGAACCGTTCAACATTCGCATGATTTGTTACGGCGCCTCCAGCCACAATCTGTGCTTCCTCGTGCCGGGAGACGATGCCGAGAAAGTGGTGCAAAAGCTACATCAGAACTTATTTGAATAATCGCCCTGACACGGCAGCGGGTGAGCGCTATCAGGCAATACGCTGCCGGATGGCGACGCAGGCGCCTTATCCGGCCTGTCGCAGCTCCCGGCGTATAGCGCTTGTCGCTATACGCCATACCCGATATCGCTTACAGCATACGCCGCTGGTGCTGTTTTTCCGTGTGGACCCGCTTAACGATTTTATAGATCCACTGCAGTGTCAAATTGTACTTTTTGGCCAGCTCCGCATAATTACGCCCATCGCACTCGCTGTAAATCTGATAATCCCGTTCCGAAGCCCGACCAGAGATACCTTTGGGAAAATAAATGCTTTGCCCGCCCCAGTTGCGCATCATTCTGTCAGCAATTGCCTGACCGGCATTTTCGGCTGACGCGCTATCAATATTCATGCTTTCAATAAGCACCTGCGACGCATGAAACGCCAGATCGTTAATAATCTCCGGAAGCCGAACCATTTCTTTTGATTTCTGAATCATATTTTATCTCCATATCCAGCACCATGCTCCCCGTGACGGCACCAAAAAGGGAAGCGTAAAAAACGGTGCAATAACTACCTAACAATATATTCAAAATATATATAAATATTTACTATCAACGGCATTTAATTATAAATTAAAAGAATGTATATATCGTTTTCAATTTATAATATGTATTTATTTTATAGGTGAAGTAAGCCTTCACTGATGTCATCATTTTACACAATACTGTATGCATATACAGTTAATTTTTTGCATTTTTTTCTGCGTTCGATCAAAAAGATCGCTTTCCTCACGATCGCGTGAATTTTTAAACTGACTTTAAAAATCAATAAGATAATTTTAATCAAAGATTATTATGACGCAGCAATACCGCCATCGTAGCCTGCCACAGACACATACTGACTCTCCGCAGGCAGCCTCTACCCCCTGCCCCGAAAGCTTTATTTATTCGTTTATTTGTTGGCATTTGACACCATGCGCTAAACATTTTTTAAAGTTATTTATTAAAGCCCTTTTCGTTCTTCCGCTATGGGGAAAAGCGATACTTCTCTCTCAATTATCAGGAGATAGAGTATGCGAAAAATTATTGTTCCCCGACTTTCCGGCTGGCTGATTGCCTCTGTCGTACTGTTTGCGCTTATCGGCTGGACATCATCAGCGCAAATTCCGGTCGTCATCTATAAACTCAGCCTGGTTTCGTTATCAGCGGTGCTGGGTTACTGGCTCGACCGTAGTCTTTTCCCCTGGGCGCGTCCCGACTCCTTTTGCCCCTGGGAAGAATCGCTGTGCTGCGCCGCGGCGATGATTCGTCGCGCGATCATCGTTGCGGCAATTTGCCTTGCCGTCGCGCTGGGGCTGTAACGATGCGTTATCAATACGTATGCCTGGTCTGCGTTATGACTTTCTTGTCTGCCGAAGCTGCCGAACCGCCGCGCGCTTCTCTGCAATGGCGAAACGAAGTGATTCGTACCGCGCGCGAAATCTGGGGGCTTAACGCCCCCGTTGCTGATTTTGCCGGGCAACTACATCAGGAATCCGGCTGGGCGCCTGACGCCCGTTCCCCGGCGGGCGCGCAGGGGATGGCGCAATTTATGCCTGCAACGGCAAAATGGGTAAGCCAGTTGTACCCAGCGCTTCGCGAGAACAAGCCGTTTAATCCCGCCTGGGCGATACGCGCGCTGGTACAGTATGACCGCCAGTTGTGGAAAAGTGTGTCAGCAAAAAATAGCTGCCAGCGAATGGCTTTCACTCTGAGCGCCTATAACGGCGGGCAAGGCTGGGTTAACAGAGATAAAAAGCTGGCCGCCGCAAAGGGGTTAGATACGTCCATCTGGTTTGAACATGTAGAACGCGTTAACGCCGGGCGCAGCGCCGCAAACTGGCGCGAGAATCGTCACTACCCCAAAGCGATTTTATACCAACATGCTCCCCGTTATTTGCAATGGGGGCAGGCTAGCTGCATTCATTAATCAGAGGGAGTAATGAAACTCAGTATCGATTTTTGGGAAGTCATCTCCCTCTTACTTTCGTTTGTTGGATTAATGTTTGCTGCCGGTAAATTGCTGCTGGCGCAAATTGAAAAACGGCTGAATGAACGTTTTGAAGCACTGGAAGCTGCCCGGCGCGAATCAGAAGCGGGCTGGTCCAGGCTGGAGAGAGAATTTCTGGAATTTCGCGCCGATTTACCGCTGCATTATGTCCGCCGCGAGGATTATCTTCGCGGCCAGGCCGTTCTGGAAGCAAAACTGGATGCGCTTTATAGCAAAATAGAACTGATTCAACGAGGTAACCTTTAAACAAATCCCCGTCGTTTATACGCCGGGGATTTGTTATTTGTTTTAACTTTTTTCTCTAAAGGAGATTAAAAGACGCCTCGCGCCTGATACATCAAAATACGTCTGAACGATAACGAAGAGAGAATATTATCTCTCCCGGTAAATCAAGGAAAAGCGTATATGGAAACATTATCTGTTATACAGGCCGTGGCGAATAGACTACGTGAATTAAACCCTGATATGGATATACATATTTCATCAACCGATGCGAAAGTATATATCCCAACAGGACAGCAGGTAACGGTATTAATTCACTACTGCGGTTCGGTTTTTGCCGAACCAGAAAATACGGATGCCACGGTACAAAAACAACTAATCCGGATTTCCGCCACCGTTATTGTTCCGCAAATAAGTGACGCGATAAACGCGCTGGATCGTCTACGTCGCTCGTTGGGGGGCATTGAACTTCCCGACTGTGATCGTCCGCTCTGGCTGGAAAGCGAAAAATATATCGGCGACGCCGCAAACTTCTGCCGTTACGCCCTGGATATGACCGCCAGCACCCTGTTTATCGCGGAACAGGAAAGCAAGGCCCCCCCCTGCTTACAGTCGTTAATTATGAGGAAATTCAATGAAATATATCTACAGTGGCCCGGCAAGCGGCGTCACGCTCGCCGACGGTCAGGAAGTCTTACTGTGGCCCAATAGCGAAATCTCGCTACCGGAAGATAACGAGTGGGTAATCACCATGATTGCCCGCCGTCACCTGGCGCCAGTGGTTACGCAAGAAGTAGAAACTAATGAAGAGGAAATTGTCCATGGCAGCTAATTACCTGCACGGTGTAGAGACCATTGAGATCGAAACCGGCCCACGTCCGGTTAAGGCGGTTAAATCTGCGGTTATTGGTCTGATCGGCACCGCGCCATGCGGCCCGGTTAACCAGCCGACGCTGTGTCTTTCTGAAAGCGACGCGGCGCAGTTTGGCCCAGGCCTGGCAAATTTCACCATCCCGCAGGCGCTGAAGGCGATCTACGATCACGGCGCGGGGACGGTCGTGGTGATTAACGTGCTGAATCCGGCGGTACACAAAAGTACCATTCCCAGTGAAACCGTGAAGGTTGATGACAATGGTCTGATTCAACTCAAGCACGGGGCCGTGCAAACGATGAGCATTGGCCGCAGCACGAACGCCGGAAACGCTTATATCAAAGGCACCGATTACACCATTGATATGCTGACCGGTAAAATCACCTGCATGGGAACCAACCTGAAACCCGGCGTTCAGGCCTATGTAAATTATACTTACGCCGATCCCACCAAAGTGACTGCCGCCGATATTGTTGGCGCGGTAAACACGGCGGGTGACCGTACCGGTATGAAGCTGTTACAGGACACCTGGAACCAGTTTGGTTTTTACGCAAAGATCCTGATTGCGCCGGTCTTTTGTACGCAAAACTCGGTCGCCGTTAAGCTTATCGCTCAGGCAGAAGCGCTGGGAGCCATTACCTACATTGATGCGCCCATCGGCACGACTTTCCAGCAGGTTCTGGCAGGGCGCGGCCCGCAGGGGGCGATTAACTTCAATACCAGTTCCGATCGCGCGCGTCTGTGCTATCCGTATGTCAAAGTTTACGACAGTGCAACAAATGCAGAGGTTCTGGAACCACTCTCCTCCCGCGCCGCTGGCCTGCGTGCCAAAGTGGATCTGGAAAAAGGCTTCTGGTGGAGCAACTCCAATCAGGAAATTCAGGGCATTACCGGCGTAGAGCGCTCGCTGTCAGCGATGATCGACGATCCGCAAAGCGAAGTGAATCAACTGAACGAAAACGGCATCACCACCATCTTCAACAGCTATGGCTCCGGTTTGCGCCTGTGGGGCAACCGTACTGCTGCCTGGCCGACCGTTACTCATATGCGTAACTTTGAGAACGTGCGCCGTACTGGTGATGTGATTAACGAATCGATTCGTTATTTCAGCCAGCAGTATATGGATATGCCGATAAACCAGGCGCTGATCGACGCGCTAACCGAATCGGTGAACACCTGGGGCCGCAAGCTGATTGCCGACGGCGCGCTGTTGGGTTTTGAATGCTGGTACGACCCGGCGCGTAACGAACAGACTGAACTGGCAGCCGGGCATCTGTTGCTGAGCTATAAATTCACCCCGCCGCCGCCGCTGGAACGTCTGACGTTTGAAACCGAAATTACCTCTGAATATTTAGTTTCTCTGGAGAGCAATCGCTAATGGCTGGAAAAATTCAAATTAACCGTATTACCAACGCCAATATTTATCTTGATGGTAATAATCTTTTAGGTCGCGCGAGTGAAATTAAACTGCCTGACATCAGCATGATTATGCAGGAGCATAAAGCGTTGGGGATGGTCGGTAAAATTGAACTGCCTGCCGGTTTTGACAAACTGGAAGGTGAAATTAAATGGAACTCGTTTTACCACGACGTCATGCGTAAAACGGCAAACCCGTGGCAGGCGCTGGCATTGCAGTGCCGCTCCAGTATCGATTGTTATAACTCGCAGGGTAAAGCGGATCAGTTAGCGCTGGTGACGCATATGACCGTAATGTTTAAAAAGAACCCGCTGGGAACGTTTAAACAGAATGAAAACCCGGAATTCAGCAGCGCCTTCGGCTGCACTTATATTAAACAGGTGGTTGACGGTGAAACGCTTCTTGAACTGGATTATCTGGCGAATATTTTCCGCGTAAATGGCACGGATCAATTAAATGCCTACCGCAATAATATTGGCGGTTAATTACTTCGGGGCTACGGCCCCGAATTTAACACGACGAATAAGGACTACACCATGAACGAAAAATATACCCTGCAATTCCCGTTTACCTCCGCCGCCGGGGAACGTATCGACGTTCTGCAATTACGTCGCCTGAAGGTAAAAGATATGCGTGCTGCGCGACGCGCCAGCGATAAACCGGAAGAGTGGGATGAGCCGCTGATGGCGGCTATGACCGGGCTGGTAGCCGAAGATCTGGCGGAAATGGATCTGCTGGACTATCAGGCACTGCAGAAACGATTTCAGGCCATGCTTAGCATGGCTACAGAACCCACAGCAGTTGTGGCAGGCAATGGCGCTGCTGGCGAGGTGGTTTCGCTTTCCGCCCAGTGAAATTGACGCGCTGTCGGTTGACGATTTTACCTGCTGGCTGAACGAAGCCAGCGCGCAAATTAAACACGAATACGACTCGCAGGCTTAATGCCTGTGGGTTTCCTGACCCAGGCCCGGTTCACTCCTTCCCTGTTCTTTTTCCGGCAAGCAGCCTGTTACCGGGCAACTTATACGAGACACTATTTTGGCCAACGACATTATTACTCAGCTTCAGGCGCGTAATGAGACGTTGACGCAGGCAATAGCCCGTTACGGCTCACTCAACGCCAGCACGCTGCACACGCTCAGCTTTGAGCAAACAAAAATCACCCGGCTTACGCAACAGCTCGCTAACTCCGCCCTTCGCCGGGAAGAGAACGATAAACAGCGCGCCGGGTTGCTGGAAAAAACACAAACGTTCGCCGGGCAGTTCGGCAAGCTCCTGAACGTTGAGACTCCCGACTGGAAGCTGCCCTACGAATTTCAGGGCAACATGGTCGATATGGCGGCGAAAGGCGGCATGGATAACACCGCGCGGGACGCCCTGAGCCTGAATATCCGCGACTGGAGCCTTGATTTCAATCAGGATCAAAAAGATCTGCAAAGCGCCGCCGCCACGATGATCGAAGGCGGCGTCAGCGCATTGCAGGATCTTAGCCGCTACATGCCCGATATCGCCAAAGCCGCGACCGCCTCCCGCGACAGCGCGCAAAGCTGGACGCAGGCGGCTCTGGCCACTCGCGACAAACTGAACATCGCCCCTGACGACTTCCGTTTTGCGCAAAATATGCTGTACAGCGTGGCAAAAAGCGGCGGCGGCTCCGTTGCAGAACAAACCCAGTGGATTAACGCCTTTGCCGGAAAAACCGACGCTCAGGGGAAAAAAGGCATTGCGGAACTGACCGCAACGATGCAAATCGCCATGAAAAACGCCCCTGACGCAGGCGCGGCGGCAGCGAATTTCGACCATTTCCTGAAATCTACCTTCTCGAAAGAGACGGACAGTTGGTTTGCCCGCCAGGGCGTGGATCTTCAGGGATCGCTGCTGGAACATCAGCAAAACGGGATCGGCGTGACGGAAGCGATGACCCACATCGTGCAGATGCCACTGGAGAAAATGAACCCGCAGATCCTCGACACCTTCAGGCAAACCATGAAGATTGAGGATCTTTCCGCGCGCGGCAACGCGCTACAGACCATGACGGAGAAATTTAACCTCGGCGCGATGTTCGGCGATGCGCAAACGCGGGATTTTCTCGCCCCGATGCTGGCGAATATGGCCGAATATCGCCAGCTAAAAGCCTCCGCAATGCAGGCTGCGGGGCAACATTTTATCAATGATGACTTCGCCGCGAAAATGACATCGCCCGGAGAACAGACCAAAGCGTTACAACTTTCACTTAACGATCTGTGGCTGACCGTCGGTATGGAGCTGATGCCCGCCATTGGCGAACTGGCGCAAAGCATCACGCCGCTGGTGCGGCAGTTCAGCGCCTGGCTGCGGGAAAATCCGGCGCTGGTGCAAGGGGTCGCCAAAGTCGTTGGCGTAATCTGGCTGTTCAACGGGGCGCTGAATATTCTCAGGCTGGGAGCAAACCTCATTGCGTCACCGTTTATTCGCCTGATCGATATCTTCCTGGAGGTCAAAGCCGGTCTGGCGCTGGGCGGCGGCAGTCGCGCGCTGTCGGTTCTGAAATCGTTTGGCAACGGTGCGAAAAGCCTGACGATGCTGCTGGGAAACGGCCTGATAAAAGGGCTACGGCTGGTCGGCCAGACATTTATCTGGCTGGGTCGGGCGCTGCTGATGAACCCTGTCGGCCTGACTATCACCGCTATCGCAGGCGCCGCCTATTTACTTTATCGCTACTGGGAACCGATTTCCGGTTTCTTTGCCGGAGTCTGGGAGCGTATCAAAACCGCCTTTGACGGAGGTATTGCTGGCGTCACGCGTCTGATTCTCGACTGGTCGCCGCTGGGGCTGTTTTACCGTGCCTTCGCCAGCGTAATGGACTGGTTTGGCATTGAACTCCCCGCCAGCTTCAGCGAATTTGGCGGCAATATTCTGGATAGCCTGATCAACGGCATTCTGAATGCGCTTCCTTTCCTGAACGGGGCGATTGAGAAGATAAAAGCGCTGATCCCCGACTGGGCGAAAAGCGCGCTGGGCATCAGCGCTAAAATGCCGTCTGTCGCCGCCGCCGTCCCCGGTATTGCCGGAACAATGGTCGCGCAACAGGCCAGCGCGCCGCTGGCATCGGGAGCGAAAGCGGTGACAACGCCGCTGGCGTCCACGGCCAAAACGATGGCCTCGCCACAGCCTGTGAAGACGAAAAGCGCCGCCACGCCGCCGACGCCAGCCGCGCTTCCCGGCAAATCCGGCGGGAAACCTTATACGCTGCCCTCCCGCGCGCAAAGCAACGTGCAGGTACACTTTTCCCCGCAGGTTACCGTGCAGGGAAGCGGCGCGAATGCCGCTAAAGATATCAACAACGTGCTGTCGCTGAGCAAACGCGAGCTGGAGAGAATGATTAACGATGTCATGGCGCAACAACGGCGCCGGGAGTACGCATAATGTATGCCGTATTAGGCGAAATAGAATTTGACGTCGTCGCTTACTGGGACGAATTTGAAAGCACGATGGGCGTGGATTATACCAGCCATGCCCGTATTGAAGGGAAACCGGGCGTGCAATTTATCGGCGATAAGCTGGACAAAATTACCCTGAAATTCAACTTTCATAGTCAGTATTGCCAGCCGACCACCGAGCTGAACCGTCTGCGGGAAGCGATGACCGCGCACCAGGCGATGGCGCTGGTGTTCGGCAACGGCGATTATCGCGGCTGGTTCGTGATTACCGATCTGACCGCTACCCACCAGCACACCGATCCTTACGGTAACGTCATTGCCCAGGGCGGCAGTCTGTCGCTACAGGAGTACACCGGCGATCCGAAGAGCCCGCTGCTGCCTCCGGCCATCACCACCCAGGAACCGAACATTGACGAGATGTTGGATGAGCTTCCCGACGTTAGCGATTCCTGGTTCGATGAACTGCTGAGCGCCGTTGAAGAGGGTATGCGTGAAGCCAAAGAGATGATGGATGAGGTGGCCGACGCCATTGATGACATCAAAAAAACGATCGCCCAGGCGAAAGAGCTGGTGAAGGAAGCCAAAGCGCTGAAAGAAAAATGCGGCGATATCGTCGATTCGCTGAAAAAAACCATGAGTTCGATAGACGCGCTGTTCCAGCAGCCGCTGGATCTGCAAACGCTGGCCGGGCTGCCGAAAGCGCTGGCGGCAAAAATGCAGGAACTGATCGACAGCCTGCCGGGGATCCGCGAATGCGCGGGTGATGCTGGCACGCTTATCGAACACGCCGAATCGCTGTTTGACACTATCACCAGCAGCGTCGCGGAAGCGACTTACGACAGCGCCGCGACGCTGGTCAACCAGGCGCGCGGCACGCTGCAAACAAGCGCCCCTGACGTGAGCCAGCTTGCCGCCGCCGATATTACGAGGAGTCTGTAATGCGCTACCTTGAACATGTCACTACCGACGGCGAACGCTGGGATAATCTCGCCTGGCGCTATTACGGCGATGCGCTGGCCTACGAACGCATCATCGCGGCCAATCCGCACGTCGCTATTATGCCGGTTTTGCCGTCAGGCGTGCGGCTGATCATCCCGGTTATCAGCGTCACGCAAACGACCCCGGAGCTACCGCCATGGCTGAGATAACGGTATCCGGCGGGGTGTTCGCCACCCTGACGCCCATTTTTACCCTTTGGTACGGACATAAAGAGATCACTTACGACATTACGCCTTATGTCACCAGCATCAGTTACAGCGACAGCATTAAAAACGAGTCGGATGTTATTGCCATTGCGCTGGAAGATAGCGCCGGGCGCTGGGTAAACGAATGGTATCCGGGAAAAGGCGACACGCTGGCGCTGCGCCTGGGTTATCAGGGCGAAGATCTGCTCGATTGCGGAACCTATATCATTGATAAAATTGATATCAGCGCGCCGCCTTCGACGGTCAATATCGACGGTATCGCTACCTCGGTCAGCAAAGCGCTACGCACCAAAAACAGCCAGGGCTTTGAGGAGACGACGCTTTCCGCCATCGCCAGTCGCATCGCGCAAAAACACGGTTTAACGCTGGCGGGCAAGATTGCGCCGCTGACGATTGATCGGGTTACGCAATATGCCGAAACCGACGTGGCGTTTCTCAAACGGCTGGCGAGTGAATATGGCTATACCGTGAAAGTGACGGCGACGGAGCTGATCTTTTCGCATCTGCCGACGCTACGCTGTCTGGCGCCGGTGAAGACGCTCAGGCGGACGGATATTTCGCACTACACGTTCAAAGATACCATCAACCGGATCTACAAAAACGCCACCGTGCAACATCAAAATAGCAAGCAAAAAGAACTGGTTATTTACACCCATGACAGCCAGAAAAAAGCCCCGGCGCGCGGTGCGGCGACCAGCGCCGATACCCTGAAGATCAACAGTCGCGCTCCGGATACCGGCGCGGCACAGGCTAAAGCCAACGCCGCGCTGGACAGCCACAACGAATACCAGCAAACCGGCACGCTCAGCATGATGGGCTGCCCGCAGTTGACGGCGGGCAATAAGATAGAACTGAGCGATTTTGGCGTACTTTCCGGGCAGTGGCTGATTGATAAATCCATGCACAAACTCACGCGCAGCGGCGGCTACACTACCGAAATCGACATTTCACGCGGACCGGCAACCAGCCAGTAAGGAGGCAATATGAAAGGCGTTACCCGCCAGACGGGTATTATCAGCGATATTGATGAGGCGGTCGTGCGCGTCAGAGTCACTCTACCGGAGTGCGATAACCTGCGCAGTAACTGGCTTGCGGTGCTGCAACGCAACACGCAGGACAACAAAGATTACTGGTTGCCGGATATTGGCGAACAGGTGGAGGTTTTGCTCGACGACAACGGCGAGGATGGGGTGGTGCTGGGCGCGGTCTACTCCAGCGTGGATACCGCGCCGCTGGCCTCGCGCGACAAGCGCTACGTGCAGTTTTCCGACGGCGCGGCCTTTGAATATGACCGTGCGTTACACCAGCTCACCGTCAACGGCGGCATAGAAAAAATCGTCATTGAAGTGAAGGAACGTACGCAGCTTACTTCACCGCAAGTAGAGGTCAGGGCGCAGCACGTTACGGTGATATCAGAAACCGTAGACGTGGCGGCCACCTCCGTGGGCGTCAAGGCGGTAGATGTCAACGTGGAAGCGCCCCATACGGGCATTAAAGCGCTGAATGTCACCGTCGATGCGCCGCTCAGCACCTTTACCGGCGACGTTACCGTGATGAAAAAACTCACCTGGCTTGGCGGTATGGCCGGTAGCGGCGGTATTGGAAACAGCGCGGTGATTACCGGCAACGTGAATGTCCTCGGCCACGTTAACGCCAGCGGTTCAGTGATGGACAGCGGCGGCAACTCCAACCACCACTCTCACTAACCTGCAAATTGCTGCTGGATGGTGGCTTCGCCTTATCCAGCCTGCAAAAGGTGCATAAACACCGGCCCGGTAAGCGCAGAAGCGCCACCGGGCAAATTGCTGGAGGATGTTTATTTCAGCGCAACGTGATTAAGCCCTTTTCCCGCGCTATTTCCGATGAAAATGTAATCACTTTGCGCTGCAAATATTGCATATATGTATATTGGAAAACTAACGCTATTTTTTACTTTAACTTCGCCCTGCTTACATAAAATCTGCTGTTCAGGAATGATCCTCTCAGTTTTGTCTGGTAGACTTCGCTGAATTACAACTTCTTGATTGCTATAATGATAAAATTATTTATAAAGTACGTTTCGATAGGCGTACTTAATACTGCTTTGCACTGGGCTATCTTTGCCCTTTGCGTCTATGGATTTCAAACAAGTCAGGCTTTGGCAAACGTAACGGGCTTTGCTGTCGCTGTCAGTTTTAGTTTTTTCGCTAACGCCCGGTTTACCTTTGGAGCCAGCGTATCAACCGGACGTTATTTGCTGTACGTCGGTTTTATGGGGGTGCTGAGCGCCGTCGTGGGATGGACAGGCGACAAGTGTGCTATGCCTCCCATTTTTACGCTCATTGTATTTTCCGCAATTAGCCTTATTTGCGGATTTTTATATTCCAGATTCATTGTTTTCAGGAATGAGAAATGAAAATTTCATTAGTGGTTCCCGTCTTTAATGAAGAGGACGCGATCCCTATTTTCTATAAAACGGTCAGAGAATACAGTTCACTTAAACCTTATGACGTTGAGATTGTCTTCGTTAATGATGGGAGTCACGATGCGACTGAATCAATCATCAGCGCATTAGCTGTTGCCGATCCTCTTGTTGTTCCGATCTCATTTACCCGCAATTTTGGTAAAGAACCTGCACTTTTTGCCGGATTAGATCACGCGACCGGAGATGTGGTGATCCCTATCGATGTTGATTTACAAGATCCCATCGAAGTAATCCCACATTTGATCAATAAATGGCAGGCTGGTGCAGAAATGGTGCTGGCTAAGCGTATCGATCGTTCAACGGATGGCCACCTGAAGCGTAAAAGCGCTGAGTGGTTCTACAGGCTGCATAACAAAATCAGTACGCCAAAGATTGAAGAGAATGTCGGTGATTTTCGATTGATGTCGCGCGAGATTGTAGAAAATATCAAGCTATTACCAGAACGTAACCTTTTCATGAAAGGTATACTTTCATGGGTTGGAGGTCAAACAGATGTTGTCGAATATGCCCGTGCTGAACGTGTCGCAGGTAGCTCAAAATTTAATGGCTGGAAACTCTGGAACCTGGCGCTGGAGGGGATTACAAGTTTTTCTACTTTCCCTTTGCGTATCTGGACGTATATAGGAGTGAGCGTTTCTGCCCTCTCCCTGATATATGCCATGTGGATGATCATTGATAAATTGATGTGGGGAAACCCTGTTCCTGGTTATCCTTCGCTTATGACCGCGATTCTCTTCTTAGGCGGCATCCAGCTTATCGGCATAGGCATCATGGGTGAATATATCGGACGCGTTTACACGGAGGTGAAGCAAAGACCCCGCTATATCGTGAAAAACAAAAAAACAATGATGGAATAATGATTACTATGCTCAAGATATTACCGAAAACGGCGATGATACTACTGGCTTTTTTGGCCATTTTTCTTATTGAATGGTATACCCCCATTCACTCTGATGATTACCGCTATTACCTTTTAGGAATTTCGCCGGAATCACATTTTCATCATTATATGACATGGAGTGGCAGGATTATAGCTGATTACACCAGCGCACTTATCCTGTATACACGTTCTCAACTCGTGTATTCCATCAGCGCTGCCGTTTCGACACTGGTATTTTGTTATTTCATTGTGAAGACACCCTCAGGTACATTACGCTGGAATAAATCCGACTACTTATTATTCCCACTAATATTCTTCACTTACTGGATTTCGAACCCGAATTTGGGTCAAACCACTTTCTGGATCGTTGGTGCTGCGAATTATTTGTGGACGAATCTGTTCGTTGTTGCATGGCTGTTCTTCTTTTACACCATAACAATAAAAAACAGTAAAGCGATCAGCCCGTGGGTTGCATTACTAAGCTTTATGGCAGGCTGTTCCAATGAAAGCGTCTCACCTTTCGTCTCGCTTATTTCTGTTCTGGCCATTGCATACGAGTTATGGCAAAACAAATCTGTTTCGCGCAATAAGATAGTTTATAGTCTCTGTGCAATCGCAGGTTCATGCGTATTGATACTTTCTCCGGGCAATTTCATCCGCGCCAGCGGCAAAGAATTCTGGTATGGAAGACCGATTTTTGAACGTATTTTCATTCACTTAACAGAACGCGTTCATAACCATCTGGCGCTGATCTGGATAGCTTATGTTGTTTTGTTATTGCTGGTCTTACTGGTCATATTCAATAAGCAGATTCGCGCCAAAATTGATAAAACGTCCCTTATCTGCGCTGCGTTAGTCGTATGTATAGGTATTAGCACTTCCTTAATCATGTTCGCGTCGCCGTCCTACCCCGATCGGGTTATGAACGGTACGTTTATGTTTTTCCTTTTAGCTATCTCCTTCATCGCTTACGCCCTGTTGAAAAGTGGCGTTAAGGCTGGAGTCGTAGGCGTAACTGCCGTGACTGTCCTCTGTGGTATCGTATTCCTTTGGTCCTATTCATTGATGCTTAACGGTTATAAAAAAACGGCCGGACAGGAAATCGTAAGACAAAAAATCATTACTAAAGAAATAGCGGCAGGTAAACAGAAGTTTATCATCCCTGACTATTATTTCGTCAAGTTGCAAAATAGCGGTGGTCATTTTGGTTTATTCCATGATCCTGCTGTTTACGGCGAGTATTATCATGTACAAGCTATTTTCAAAAAGAAAGTCAATTTTGATTATTCTGTAATCGCTAATGGAGCGAAGCACAGCCTTTCCAATGAAACGACGGCTTATAGCAACACCCGCGGGGATTTCGCTATTATCAGCCGGGAGCAGCTAACGGGTTCGATCACACTCTCGGTTAATGGACGGCAGAAAACGATTCCAGTTGAAAAAATGAAGCACGCAGAAATCAATGATGAATTCTGGTACTACGCTTCTGTAGGCAAAGGTGAAATTACAGCAATTTCATTTTAACTTTACGTAAAACGCGATCTTCGCCATTTAACAAAATGTGCATCAACACAGGCCCGGTAAGCGCAGAAGCGCCACCGGGCAAAACACATTCTGACCCCGCCATCAATTATTTCCTTAAAGCGCTTTAATATCTCTCCCCCCGCCGGAAGGCGAAAATAGCCTCATGAACACAAAAACACGACCCTCGACCCTGCACTGGCAACCTGCCTTGCAACATCCTGAAGAATACGCCTGCGGGCTGGATGATATTCATCAGGCAATACACATCATTCTGCGCACGCCGCGCGGCAGCGATCCCCACAGGCCGCTTTTTGGCAGCAATCTGTGGCGCTACATCGATTACCCGATCGAGCGGGCTATTCCGCACGTTGTTCGCGAGTCGGTGGAGGCGATTCGCATGTGGGAACCCCGCTGCCGGTTGCTGAAGGTGACGCCGACGATTGACGGTGAACACCTGACGTTACGCGTGCAATGGCGCGCCGCAGACGGCGTAATTAACTCAACGGAGGTGTTATGGCGATAGCCGAACCCGACTTTATTGACCGCGATCCCGCGCAAATCACCAGCGAGATGATTGCGCAATATGAAGAAGCCAGCGGTAAAAAACTCTACCCGGCGCAGGCTGAGCGGCTGCTCATTGACCTGTTTGCTTATCGTGAAAACCTTGTCCGCATCGCCATCCAGGAGGCGGCTAAGCAAAACCTGGTCGCGTATTCCCGCGCGCCGATGCTGGATTATTTAGGCGAGCTGGTTGGCGTTCACCGTCTGCCCGCTCAGGCGGCAAAAACCACGCTGCAGTTTTCTGTTACGCAAGCGGCTAAAAGTAACCTGGTGATTCCACAGGGTACCCGCGCCAGCGCGTCGGATAGCGTGATGTTCGCCACCGACGAAGATGTTCTGTTGCCTGCGGGCAGCCTGAGCGTTGCGGTAACTGCAACCTGTGTAGCAACCGGTGAATCCGGCAATAACTGGCAACCTGCGCAAATCAGCGCGCTGGTGGATCGGGTAGGCAATTACGATCTCAGCGTCACCAATCTGACGGCCTCAAGTGGCGGCTGCGGCGAAGAGAACGACGACGCGCTACGTAAACGCGTCCAGCTAGCGCCGGAAAGTTTCAGCAACGCGGGCAGCTATGGCGCCTATCGCTTCCATACGCTCTCGGTCAGCCAGTCGATTATCGACGTGGCGGTGCTGGGGCCGGATGAAGGGCTGGCGGAAGGCTGCGTGGAACTCTATCCGCTGACCCTGAACGGACTGCCGGGGCCGGAGCTTCTTGCCCAGATCGAACGGGAGGTGAGCAAAGAGAAAAAGCGCCCGCTAACCGATAAGGTGAGCGCTAAATGTTCTCCGCGCGTACCTTATCAGATCCGCGCCCGGTTGACGCTGTTTACCACCGCCGATCAGGAGACGACGCTTGCCGCCGCGCGTGAAGCGATTAATACATGGACGCGCTCGCGCCAGACCCGGCTGGGCCAGGACATTGTGCCAAACCAGATAATTAAAGTGCTGCAGGTTGATGGCGTTTACGACGTGGCGCTGGATATGCCCGCGAAAAAGGTATTGCAGGCACACGAATGGGCGGAATGCACGGCCATTGACGTGACGATTGCCGGGGTCAGCGATGGATAAACTGCTTCTGCCGCCGCCGCTGGCCAGCGACGAACGTTTTTCGATTCTGGCGAATATTGCCGCCGAACGCTTTGCGCAAATCGACCTGACGGCGTTGCTGGTCTATCTGGTGGATATCGTTGATGCCTCGGCACTGCCCTCGTTGGCCGGACAGTTTCATGTTCAGGGGCTGGAGGGCTGGCTATTTGCCGCCAATGAACAGGAGAAACGAGAGTTAATTAAACAGGCGATTGAACTGCATAAATATAAAGGAACTCCTTGGGCCGTTCGCCGCGTTCTGGAAATATTATCCTTACCCGGCACGATTTCCGAATGGTTTGAGTATGGCGGTAAGGCTTATTTTTTTAAGGTTGAAATTGAGCTAATTAACCAGGGCATGGATGAAAATCTGTTTAATAACCTGGTCGATCTTATTCATGAGTATAAGAACGTGCGCTCAAAGCTGGAAGCGTTAATTGTCTGGATAATTAACCAAAGCGCTATTCCTGTTATCGGCAGCGCGCTTTACGGTGGAGAAATAACGACCGTCTTACCCTTCCAGGTTCTGGAAGTTCAACAAACTAAACCGATCTATTTCGGTACAGGGCAATGGAGCCTTGAAATTACATCTATTTACCCGGAGTAATTATGGATAATGAGTTTTATACCCTCCTGACCGACAGGGGTATGGCGAAAATCGCCAGCGCCCTTGCGGACAAAAAACAGCTACATCTGCAAAAGATGGCGGTTGGCGACGGCGGCGGACAGTATTATGAACCGACCGCCAGCCAGACCAATTTACGCCACGAAGTCTGGCGCGGCGAGATGAATACGCTGACCGTTGCACCGAATAATCCCAACTGGCTGATTGCCGAACTGGTGCTGCCGGAGGACGTTGGCGGCTGGTATGTGCGTGAAGTGGGCGTGTTCGACGACGAGGGCGAGCTAATCGCCATCGGCAAATTCCCGGAATCTTACAAACCGCTGTTGCCCGGCGGCTGCGGCAAGCAGGTCTGTATCCGCCTGATTATGGAGGTCTCCAACACCACGGCGGTGACGCTGACGGTCGATCCGAGTATTGTGCTGGCGACGCGCGACTATGTGGATGCCCGGCTGGACGAGCATGAACATTCGACAAATCACCCGGATGCGACATTAACGCAGAAAGGCTTTACGCAGCTCAGTAACGCCACTGACAGCGATGACGAAACCAAAGCGGCTACGCCAAAGGCGGTGAAAGCGGCGATGGCGGAAGCGCGTAATCACACGCATACCTGGAACCAGATCACCGATGTTCCCGACGGCACGCTGACGCAAAAGGGGATCGTGAAGCTTAATAACGCGACGGACAGCACCAGTACAACGGAAGCGGCAACGCCGAGCGCGGTCAAGGCGGCGATGGATAAGGCGAATGCGGCAGCTCCGGCGAACCATACTCACGTCTGGAACCAGATTATCGGCGTCCCGGACGGCACGCTGACGCAAAAAGGGATTGTGAAGCTTAATAGCGCCACCGATAGCACCAGCACCACCGAAGCGGCAACGCCCAGTGCGGTAAAGGCGGCGATGGATAAGGCAAACGCTGCGGCCCCGGCCAGCCATATACACGCCTGGGGGCAGATCACCGGCGTCCCGGACGGTACGCTGACGCAAAAAGGGATTGTGAAGCTTAATAGCGCCACCGATAGCACCAGCACCACCGAAGCGGCGACGCCTAGTGCGGTCAAGGCGGCGTATGACAAGGCGAGCGCAGCGGCTCCGGCTAATCATTCCCATTATCAGTTTTTTACGGCTAACGGTACGTTTACGGTACCTGATGGGGTGACTCAGGTCTTTGTGGAAATGTTAGGAGGCGGTGGAGGTGGTGGAGGTGGAGGGCATACGAGTAATACAGATGGTCTTCTCTATTGTTCAGGTGGTAATGCTGGCAAAAGTGGAGAGCCAGAGATTGCTATTGTCCCCGTTATTGCGGGAAATAATTATCCAGTAACCGTGGGGGCTGGGGGCGCTAGTGGGGCTGGTGGTGTATTACCTAATAGCAACCCTACTGGAAACGTGGTGCAAGTAGGACAGGCTGGGAATTCTGGGATCAACGGTGGAAACTCAATTTTTATAGATGTTGTCGCCAACGGGGGGGCAGGAGGAGCGGGAGGCATTGTTCAGTCAAGAATACCTTTAAGCGGTTTTAACCAGTTGGACTCTATATCAGGTGGTAATGCTGAAACTACTTTCTTTGGGAAAGGAGGAACTGGCGCAGTTTTATCTAACGGAAGCAATGCGAGTGGCTACGGAGCTGGAGGTGGTGGTGGAGCGTCGGTTAACAGCTTAAATATAGCCTTATCAGGATACGCTGGTGGACGCGGTTCTAGCGGTTTTGTAAAAATCTCATGGTGAATATATGACTCAATATGCATATTACCATCCGGCAACCTTTGAGGTTATAGACTGGATTGATACTTCTTCATTAAACGTAGTGTTACCTGACTCAGTAATTTCTATAGATGATGAGCAGTGGCGACTAAGAGATAAAAATTGTTGGGTGTGCCTTAACCCTCTTGAATTTATTACTACACCGCCACCCGGAAGATTTTACCGATTGCAGGGAAACGAGTGGGTATATGACGAAGCGTTATTTGTCTCAGCACTTGAAAGTGTAAAAGCACAAGTTATACAGGCAATCAAAGCTCACCGTGATGATGTTACCGTCGATTATATCGTTATCGACGGCAACCATTTCCACAGCGATGCTAACAGCCGTATTCAGCAAATGTCACTCACCAGAATGGGTCAGGCAAAGCAGATTCCGGCAGGGTTAATGTGGCAGACCAAAAATAACGGTTTGATTGAACTGACCAACGACATCGCCGCGCAGTTTGAAACCGTCACTATGGATCACGATATGCGCCTGTTTGCCAACGCGCAGCGGCATATTGCGGCGGTAGAGGCGCTGGAGGATATCGAGGCTGTGCTCGACTACGACTACTCATCAGGCTGGCAGCCATGAGTCAAACCACCGTCTGGCTCGCTTGCTATAAGGGGCGATCGGAGTATCGCGGCATCGCCAGGTTTGTCGACTGGCTCACGCGCAAAGTCACGCGCGGTATCTACTCTCACTGTGAACTGGCGGTGGCGCACGGCGGTAATGAATACCTCTGCTACTCTGCATCGTTTCGCGATCGCGGCGTGCGGGGAAAGATAATACCGTTACCGGACGATAAGTGGGATAAGCTACCGTTAAAGGCCACGTTGCCGGAAGTGGAGGCCTTTTTCCGCAAACATAACGGCAAACGCTATGACTGGCAGGGCGCGCTTGGTATCGCGCTGTATAACCGGGAGCGCAAAGATAAACTGTTTTGCAGCGAGTTTTGCGCTGAGTTTCTCGGACTAAACGATAGCTGGCGCTACTCCCCCAGCCACCTTTATGCCTTAGTCAGTAGCTGGCAATACGATTGTTGAATCTCTCGCCGGGTATAAAGCCCGGCGATGTTGAATTAAAGTAATACCCTTTATTATTTATTTTTTAGCATCAAATGTTCAGTTTGCATAGCAAATGAAGTATTATAAAAAACCATCTTATAGTATTTTTACCAATTGATATGTGAACCCCCTACGATAATAACATTTATTTAACAAGCTAACTTTCTTCATTGGAGGAAGAAAAAATCAAACTCTTACATTGCTTATTATTTTCCATATCTAAAAAAGGAAGTGGATTACGGGAATACTGGCGGCATGAGATTATTCGCAGGAATGAATTTTCATTATGTCGATTACTTATGCAGGCCAATAACAATCGCCGTCGTAACTTTTTATTTTGGTGGCGTCTGGCAAATGAGATGTATATCTATGGTTCAAAAAAACAGAAAAAAACTGGATTATGGATTAATCGCAAGCTAAATTCCAAATTTGGAATTGATATAGAGCTGGGAGCAGTAATCGGCTATGGTTTGGATATTCCGCATCACATGGGGATCGTCATCACGAAAAAGGCTCGTATCGGTTGTAATTTATCGCTTAAGCAAAATACAACAGTAGGAAACAAGCAAGGTTTAAAAGAAGATGATTTCATTATTATTGGCAATAATGTAGATATAGGAGCAAACACCTGCATTATAGGCTCTATTACTATCGGTGATAATGTTACTATTGGAGCAATGTCATTTGTAAATAAAAGCATTCCAGCAAATAGCATATATATTACAAAAAAAACATCAGAAGTAATCCCATTAATAAATCACAAAAAATGGGATTAATCTAAATCTTAAGATTGAAATATTTTATAGGCTTTTCTCGTCTGGTTAATAGACTAAAAATAAAACATTTCTTTTGTGAATGATTGTTAAGTTCATTCTCTGACCTGATGTCTACATCACTATTCTGATAGAGCGTTTAGTAAGACCCGGTAGCGTAAACGCTATCGGGCATCGTTCTCGTAACATCACTGCAGTCTGTCCAACTCCGGGACACCCGCCTCTCGGTTGCCTGAGAAGATGGATAAAAATACTGCAGACCTCACGCTTTAAACACTGAAGTGTTTAATCCAATTCAGCAACATAAAAACCACCAGAAACAAAAAGGGGAAATAAGATCACTCCCATCCCAACTCTTATTTTATATCTCCCCATGGAAATATAAAAGACAAAACAATCACTAAACCATTTATCAACTTACATTACATATATTAATAACATTATAAACAAATTAATTACATTCACATCTTGAATGTAATTAAACTTCAATAACCATATGAACACTAATTTTGTTGCAATATAAAGCACATTAAATATAGTGGAACACGGCTAAAAACACCTAATATTCACAGGGGAATATAATGATTATTGTTTCTGTGCTCAGACAAAGCAAAGACTTCACCACAAAACATGCTCAATGGTTACATAAGCAGCTCAAAGGTTATGATTCTGTTTGTTTAACAGATGCGCTAAAGATAAAAGGAGTAAATACAGCGCCTCTTTTGTATGATTGGCCAGGATGGTGGGCAAAACTAGAACTTTTCAATCCACTGCATCCTGTTCTTGGTAATGAGGATATTCTCTATATTGATATAGATAGCGTTATTGTGGGAGATATTACTCCTCTGACAACTATGAAAAAAATAACATTACTTAATGACTTTTCTCAGCATGGTGCTTCAGTTGCGCCAGCAACAGGTATTATGTTTATTCCTGCACCCGCAAAAAAAAATGTGTGGGATGAATTTATGAAAAATCCTGAAAAGGAAATCAATGCCATAAGAACCCCACCCTATCATGGCGATCAAGGATTTATCGGCAGAATATGTCAAGATGCTGAAAGATGGCAAAACATCTTACCCGGAAGAATTATTAGTTACAAAGCTAATATAGCAACACCAAAAATGATTGGTTTTAACCCTGAACTATACGATGGGACAGGTAATGGAAAATTACCTGACGGAGCAAGCATAGTCTGTTTTCATGGTTCCCCTCGCCCCTGGAACACAGCATTGCCCTGGGTGCCTTACTTTAGTTTAAAAAACACAATCCAAAGCAAAGTGAAACAATATAAGTTATCACTGCGTTAAAGCTTCCTTCTCTTCAATGCCGGCGCTTTTCTTTACGCCACCAGAACCTCTATATATTTCTAATACGGTAGCGTAAGCGCCATCGGGCGATACGTTGCCGGATGGCGACGCAGGCGCGTCATCCAGCCTGCCACGTGCCCACACTGGATCATGAGCGTAATTTGTTTGAATAATCTTCCTTCACGCGATAAACAATAACTATGGTCTGGCTCGATCCTGACCCGTTGATAACAAACACAACATACTTGCAAGGAAAACAACATGCTCGCCGTCATTACCCGGCTGTTCCCGTTATGGGCGCTGCTGCTCTCTCTCACTGCGTATTACACACCATCCACCTTTACTCCTGTTGGGCCGTGGGTCGCGACACTACTGATGTTGATTATGTTCGGTATGGGGGTCCATCTTAACGTTGACGACTTTAAACGCGTGCTCTCCCGACCAGCCCCTGTCGCCGCAGGGATATTCCTGCACTATCTGGTAATGCCGCTCGCGGCATGGCTGCTGGCGTTGCTGTTTAAGATGCCGCCAGATCTGTCCGCCGGGATGGTACTGGTCGGCAGCGTAGCCAGCGGCACCGCCTCTAACGTAATGATCTATCTGGCGAAGGGAGACGTCGCGCTCTCAGTCACCATTTCATCGGTCTCCACGCTGGTCGGCGTGGTCGCCACACCACTACTCACGCGCCTGTACGTCGATGCCCATATTCAAGTCGACGTGATGGGTATGCTGCTGAGCATTCTACAGATTGTGGTCATTCCAATCACGCTGGGGCTGGTGATTCACCATCTGTTTCCGCGCGTAGTGAAAGTGGTAAAACCTTATCTGCCAGCATTCTCGATGGTGTGCATTTTGGCAATCATCAGCGCGGTGGTCGCGGGTTCAGCTTCACATATCGCCTCCGTCGGCTTTATGGTGATCATCGCGGTGATCCTGCATAACACCCTTGGCCTGCTTGGCGGCTACTGGGGTGGACGTCTGTTCGGTTTTGATGAGTCAACCTGTCGAACGCTGGCGATCGAAGTCGGGATGCAGAACTCTGGTCTTGCTGCTGCATTGGGTAAAATCTACTTTGGCCCGCTCGCAGCGCTGCCTGGCGCGCTGTTCTCAGTGTGGCACAACCTTTCAGGGTCACTACTGGCTGGTTACTGGTCCGGGAAACCGATTGTTGAAAAATCGGGCGAAACGGCAAAGGTAAATTAAAATATTGCCGGGTGGCGCAAGCTTACCCGGCTTACACGCTATCCGCCCGTTGCGTATTGCCGTAGACTAAATGCATCGGCTAACTGAGGGCACCCGTATGGCACTCCCCCGCATTACCCAAAAAGAGATGACCGAGCGCGAACAGCGCGAACTGAAAACGTTGCTGGACCGCGCCCGTATTGCGCACGGACGTCCGCTGACCAATTCTGAGACCAACAGCGTAAAAAAAGAGTACATCGATAAGCTGATGGCGCTGCGTGAGGCTGAAGCAAAAAAAGCCCGCCAGTTGAAGAAAAAGCAGGCGTATAAACCCGATACGGAAGCGTCATTCTCCTGGTCGGCGAATACGCCGACGCGCGGCAGACGTTAACGTCCTTTCTTCTTTCGTCCCGGCGAGGTAAAGCGCTTACCGCTTGATGCCGGGCGCGCTTTCTCATTGCTTTTTTCGATCGCAACGACCGGTCGCTTAATACCCGCGGTCTTCGGCTTCGCTTTGGCCTTTGGTTTGGCTTCGGAAGAGGAACGCTCAATCAATTTAAACAGATCGATCAGCTCATCGTCCGTCAGATCGCGCCACTCGCCCAGCGGAATCCCGCTCAGGCTGACGTTCATAATGCGCGTACGCTCCAGTTTCGTCACTTCATAACCAAAGTATTCACACATACGACGGATCTGACGGTTTAATCCCTGCACCAGGGTAATGCGAAAGACAAACGGCGCCTCTTTTTTCACCTTACATTTTTTGGTGACAGTACCCAGAATCGGCACGCCAGCGCCCATACCACGAATAAACTCGTCGGTAATCGGTTTATCCACCGTCACCAGATACTCTTTTTCGTGATCGTTACCGGCACGCAGAATCTTATTGACCAGATCGCCGTGGTTAGTCAGAAATATCAGCCCCTGCGAGTCTTTATCCAGACGACCAATCGGGAAGATACGTTTGCTGTGGTTCACAAAATCGACAATATTGTCGCGTTCGCCGTCTTCAGTGGTACTGACAATGCCAACCGGTTTATTCAGCGCAATCAGCACTAAATCATCCGCTTCTCGCGGCTCAATCAACCGACCATTTACTTTAACAACATCCCCGGCGACCACCTGATCGCCAATGGCGGCGCGTTTGCCGTTGATAAAGACATTGCCCTGTTCGATAAAACGGTCCGCCTCGCGACGCGAACAGATGCCGCTTTCACTGATATATTTATTAAGCCGGGTAGATGTGTCGGTCAGCATATTTACTCTCTGAGAAATTTTTCTACATAAACGTCGGGAATGTGACTTACCACATCAAATCGTCGGGAACTTTAAAATCGGCATACGGATCATCTTCGTCCTGCTCTTCCTGACTCAGCGCACTGTTTACGATAATACTGTCCGCATCTCGTTGTGCGATTTTATCGGCGACGCTCGCGGGAATAATCGCATATTCACATTCACCGCTGTTATTGATAACCAGACGCGCAATCGCGAGACGCCCATTAATCAGTTGCGTCTGAGTGAGCTTATCCACGTCTATTTTTTTGATGACGTTATTATCGGTGAAGTTAAAACCAATATCGCCTTTAGATACATTGATTCTATTCATTTCAATAAGTTGCTTAACCTGAGCTTTAAACTCTTTCGCTAAAACCGCTTGTTTTTGCTGTTCACTGAGTTGTTTATCACGCTCAAGTTGCGCCTTTTTATTTTCTTCCACCGCCTCTCTGGCCTCACGAGCCTGAACGCGTGATTTTTTAGCCGTGCGCTGGACTTTGGCCATTTTTTTGCTGGTCACTAATCCCGCTTGTAGCAGTTGCTCTTGTAAGGTCAGTTTTGCCATTTTCGTCTCTAAACGTGTTAAATAATTTTGCGGATTATACCTGTAATTTTTCAGGCTATACCAGATGGCAGATCTGGCCTGTCGTCACTTTTAGCGACCGCGCTTTGCCTGTGACATGCGTAACATCATGAGCCATATCAGTAAGACATTAAATGGATAATGGTAGCATTATTACGTTTTGACATTTCCTGATGAGGTGGAGAAGTAATGGAACTGCTTTTATTAAGTAACTCGACGCTGCCGGGTAAAGCCTGGCTGGAACACGCTCTGCCGCTGATAGCGAATCAATTGAACGGTCGACGTTCAGCCGTGTTTATTCCGTTTGCCGGCGTCACGCAAACATGGGACGAGTACACGGATAAAACCGCAGAGGTACTTGCGCCATTAGGGATAAACGTCACAGGGATTCATCGTGTCGCCGATCCGCTTGCAGCGATTGAGAAAGCGGAAATCATTATTGTCGGCGGCGGAAATACCTTTCAGCTACTGAAAGAATCGCGTGAACGCGGGCTGCTGGCGCCGATGGCGGACAGGGTAAAACGCGGCGCGCTGTATATCGGCTGGAGCGCGGGCGCCAACCTTGCCTGCCCGACTATCCGCACGACCAACGATATGCCGATCGTCGATCCAAACGGTTTCGACGCGCTGGATCTGTTCCCGCTGCAAATTAATCCTCACTTCACTAACGCCTTGCCGGAAGGTCATAAGGGCGAGACCCGCGAGCAGCGTATTCGCGAACTGCTGGTGGTCGCGCCGGAACTGACAGTGATTGGTTTGCCGGAAGGTAACTGGATTCAGGTGAGCAACGGCCAGGCGGTTCTCGGTGGCCCGAATACCACCTGGGTGTTTAAAGCAGGCGAAGAGGCCGTGGCGCTGGAAGCGGGTCATCGCTTTTAATCCCAGGCCACATTGAATGCCGAATGGCGGGCCTACGCGCATGTTCTCCGTAGGCCCCGCCATCCGGCATTTCACTTAATACTCGCCGCGTTCCTCGTCCTGATCCGGCTGTTCCAGTACGCTATAGGCGACCGAACAGAACAGTGAGTTAAGACGCTTCATATCGCCCAGCAGCCCTAAATGGAGCGAGCTGGTTTCAATGCTTTGCACGTTCTGCTGGTGCAGGCGGTCGACATGCGCATGTGAGTATCGGCGATTAAGTATACGGAAGCGATGTTTACTGCGGCGCAACCGACGGGCGCTGGTGACATCGCCGGAGAAAAAGACCGACATCGCCAGTTGCAGATTACTGAGCAGTTGATCGTAAAGCGCATCCAGCTCTTTCAATCCTTCTTCTGAAAATGCCCGACGCGCCGCCAGCGACTTGTCGGCAATCTCACTGCCCATTCGCTCGATAATATCCGACGCCTGTTCGAGGTTCAGGGCCATCTCAATAATCTCCGCCCACCGGCGGGACTCCTCCGCCGCCAGCTCGTCTTTTGGCATTCGCGCCAGATAAAGCTTAATCGCGGTGTAGAGCACGTTAACGTCATCCGCCAGCTTGCGCAGCGCTTTCTCTTCACGCGGCTCGCCGTGCATGACCTTTTTTAGCCCTTCCATCATCTGTTCCATCGCATCGCCAATGCGCAACACCTCACGGGCAGCATTAGCCAGCGCCAGCGTTGGCGTATCCAGCGCGCTGACATCCAGATGTTTCGGCTTCAGATGGGTATCCAGTTCAGGCTCATCACGAATAATTCGTTTACAAAAACGCGCCATCAGCTCGGCAAATGGCACCATCGCCAGGCAGCGCACCAGGTTATAGAAAACGTGGAAATAGATCACCAGCTCTGACTTCGGTAGCGATAGCTCATCCATCAGATTCGCCAGCGGATGGACAAACGGCAGGATGACCAGGCTGCCGATCAATTTGAACAATAGGCTGCCGAGCGCTACGCGACGCGCGGCAGCATTGGCGGCGCTGTTATTGAGCATCGCCAGCAGCCCCGATCCCAGATTGGCGCCGATGACCAGGCACAACGCCACCGGGAACGATATAATCCCCGCCGCCGTCAGGGTCGCCGTCAGCAACACCGCCGCCAGGCTGGAATAACTGATAATAGCGAACATCGCGCCAATCAGCGCATCCAGCATAATGTCGCCCGTCAGCGACGCGAAAATGACCTGCACGCCATTAGCCTGAGTGATCGGCGTCACTGCCTGCACAATCAGCTCCAGCGCCAGTAGAATCAGGCCAAGCCCGATACCGACGCGACCCAGCTGCCCGGCGCGGGACTGCTTACGTCCCAAAAAGAAAATCACGCCGATAAAAATCAGCAGCGGCGACAGCCACGACAAGTCAAAGGTGAGAATACGCGCCATTAGCGCAGTACCCACATCAGCGCCCAGCACAATCACCAGAGCTGGCGTCAGGGCGACAAGATCCTGGGCGACAAACGACGTTACCAATAAAGTGGTGGCGTTACTGCTTTGTACCAGCGCGGTAACACCGATACCCGCACAAAAGGCGAGCGGTTTCTTTTCCACGCTGCGGCTGAGGACAGTACGTAGACGCGCGCCAAACACGCGCATTACGCCAGTACGAACGATATGTGTTCCCCATACCAACAGCGCAACGGCAGAAAGTAGATGGAGCAAAGTTAACACGGCGTCAGGTTCTCCTTATCGTTATACGTTTTCCTGAAGCTCACTTGCGATAAATTGCCTGATGGCGCACAGCGTTAAGGCCTGCTGGCGTTGCACGCCACCGGGCTTACCATACGTAATACGGTATGCTGGATAAGGCGTTTACGCCGCCATCCGGCAAATTCAGCGTAGAGCCTTCCTTCAGTATAAGGGTTTAATTGTAAGAAAGAGACAAGGCACCCAATGAGTGCCTTGTATGTTGTAAGGAAAAGTGACGATTTTATGAATCAGTCCGCATCGTAACCCAGGTTCGGCGCCAGCCACCGCTCAACGTCCTCAACGCTCATTCCTTTACGGAAAGCATAATCTGTCACCTGATCGCGTTGGATCTGCGCTACCGCGAAGTATTTGCTCTCAGGATGGCTGAAGTACCAGCCGGAGACCGACGCGCCAGGCCACATGGCGAAAGATTCGGTGAGCTTCATCCCGGTGTGTTTTTCGACATCCAGTAGCTGCCAGATAGTGCCTTTTTCGGTATGTTCCGGGCAGGCAGGATAACCCGGCGCCGGGCGAATCCCCTGGTAGTTTTCGCGGATTAATTCGTCGTTACTCAGGCTCTCGTTCGGCGCATATCCCCAGTAAACCTTACGTACACGCTCATGCAGATACTCGGCAAACGCTTCCGCCAGACGGTCGGCAATCGCTTTCACCATGATCTTGTTATAGTCGTCGTGTTGCGCTTCGAAGGCGTCCGCCAGCGCGTCTTCTTCAAGACCGCCGGTCACCGCGAAAGCACCGATGTAATCCGCTTTGCCGCTCAGTTTCGGCGCGACAAAATCCGCCAGACAGTAGTTGGCAAAACCGACTTTCTCGGTCTGCTGGCGCAGGTGGTGGCTGACCGTCAGAACATGAGTACGGGTTTCATCGCGATAGATTTCGATGTCATCGCCGATGCGGTTCGCCGGGAACAGGCCCACCACGCCACGCGGATTCAACAGCTTCTCCGCGCTCAGTTTATCCAGCATATCATTGGCGTCTTTAAACAGACGCTGCGCCTCAACGCCCACCACCTCATCTTCCAGAATGCGCGGGTATTTGCCGGCCAGCGACCAGGTCATAAAGAACGGCGTCCAGTCGATGTAGTTGCGCAGAGTTTCGATGCTGGCTTCCACCTCCTGCACGCCCAGACGGTGGGCTACCGGCGGGGTGTAGCGTTCCCAATCGAATGCCAGATCGTTATCGCGCGCCGCTTCCAGCGTGACCGGCGGCGTACGCGGTTTTTTGCGGGCGTGCTGAATACGCACGGTTTCGTACTCTTTGCGGGTACGGGCGACAAAGTCATCGCGCTGGTTGTCGGAGAGTAGCGCCGCCACCACGCCCACGGTACGCGAAGCATTCTGCACGTAGACCGTCGGACCGCTGTAGTTCTGCTCGATTTTCACCGCCGTATGCGCTTTCGAAGTGGTTGCGCCGCCGATCAGTAGCGGGATAGTAAAGCCCTGTCGCTCCATCTCTTTCGCCACGTTGACCATCTCGTCCAGCGACGGGGTGATAAGCCCGGAAAGACCGATCAGATCGGCATTCACTTCACGCGCCGTTCTGAGGATTTTCTCCGCTGGCACCATCACGCCAAGATCGACGATTTCGTAGTTGTTGCATTGCAGCACCACGCCAACGATGTTCTTGCCAATGTCGTGCACATCGCCCTTCACGGTGGCAATCACCATCTTGCCGTTGCTGGAGCCTTTTTCTTTGCTGGCTTCAATAAACGGCTCCAGGTAGGCCACCGCTTGTTTCATCACGCGGGCGGATTTCACCACCTGCGGCAGGAACATTTTCCCTTCGCCGAACAGGTCGCCGACCACGTTCATGCCATCCATCAGCGGGCCTTCGATCACCTCAATCGGGCGGGCGGCCTGCTGGCGGGCTTCTTCGGTATCCTGTTCGATAAACTCGGTAATGCCTTTCACCAGCGAGTATTCGAGACGCTTTTTCACGTCCCAGCTACGCCATTCCGCCTGCTGGGCGTTGGCAGCTTCGTCGGTTTTGCTGCCGCGGTATTTCTCCGCCAAATCCAGCAAACGCTCGGTGCCGTCATCGCGACGGTTAAGAATGACATCTTCAACTGCATCGCGCAGTTCGGCAGGCAGGTCGTCATAAATCGCCAGTTGCCCGGCGTTGACGATGCCCATGTCCATGCCGTTGCGGATGGCGTAGTAGAGGAATACCGCGTGGATAGCTTCACGTACCGGGTCGTTGCCGCGGAACGAGAAGGACACGTTAGACACGCCGCCGGAGATCAGCGCGTGCGGCAGCTCGCGTTTGATGTCTTCACAAGCGCCGATAAAGTCCTGCGCGTAGTTGTTGTGCTCTTCAATACCGGTCGCCACGGCGAAGATATTCGGGTCGAAGATGATGTCTTCCGGCGGGAAACCCACCTCTTCGGTGAGAATTTTGTAGGCTCGACGGCAAATTTCGATTTTACGCTCGCGGGTGTCGGCCTGCCCCTGCTCATCAAAAGCCATCACCACCACTGCCGCGCCATAGCGACGTAGCAACTTCGCATGATGAATAAAGGCTTCCACGCCCTCTTTCATCGAAATAGAGTTGACGATGCCTTTACCCTGAATGCACTTCAGCCCTTTTTCGATAACCTCCCATTTGGAGGAGTCGATCATGATTGGTACACGGGCAATATCCGGCTCACCGGCAATCAGGCTGAGGAAACGCACCATCGCCGCTTCGGCGTCGAGCATCCCCTCATCCATATTGATATCAATAATCTGCGCGCCGCTTTCTACCTGCTGACGGGCGACATCCAGCGCTTCGCTGTATTTCTCTTCTTTGATCAGGCGCTTAAATTTGGCCGAGCCGGTGACGTTAGTACGTTCGCCGACGTTCACAAACAGGCTATCGTCACCAATGTTCAGCGGCTCCAGGCCGGAAAGGCGGCAGGCCACCGGGATATCCGGCAGCTGGCGCGGCGGCAAACCGGCAACGGCGCGGCTCATCGCCGCAATATGCTCCGGCGTAGTGCCGCAGCAGCCGCCAACGATATTCAGGAAGCCCGCTTCCGCCCATTCGCGAATCTGTTTCGCCATGGTGTCGGCGTCGAGGTCGTACTCGCCGAAAGCGTTCGGCAGGCCGGCGTTCGGGTGCGCGGTGACGTAGCATTCGGCAATCCGCGACAGTTCCTGGACGTACTGGCGCAGTTCATCTGGTCCCAGCGCGCAGTTAAGGCCAAAAGTGAGCGCCTCGGCGTGGCGCAGCGAGTTATAAAAGGCTTCGGTCGTCTGGCCGGAAAGCGTACGGCCAGAGGCGTCGGTGATGGTGCCGGAAATCATGATCGGCAGATCAACGCCCAGCGCTTCAAACTCTTCTTTCACCGCAAACACCGCCGCTTTCGCATTCAGGGTGTCAAAGACGGTCTCAATCAGAATCAGATCTGCGCCACCTTCCACCAGCGCTTTAGTGGATTCACGGTAGGCCGCCACCAGCTGATCGAAGGTGATATTACGAAACGCCGGGTCGTTGACGTCCGGCGAAATGGAGGCCGTGCGGTTGGTTGGGCCGAGCACACCCGCAACAAAGCGTGGTTTTTCTGGTGTTCGCGCCGTCCATTCATCGGCGCAGGCGCGAGCCAGTTTGGCCGCCGCATAGTTAATTTCCGCCGACAGGGATTCCATCCGGTAATCCGCCATCGCAATGGTTGTCGAGTTAAAGGTGTTGGTTTCGATGATATCCGCGCCAGCCTCAAAGTAGGCGTTGTGGATAGCGGCGATCACCTCCGGCTTGCTGAGTACCAGCAGGTCATTGTTGCCTTTCAGGTCGCAGGGCCAGTCGGCAAAGCGCTCCCCGCGGAAATCTTCTTCATGTAGACGATAGCTCTGGATCATGGTGCCCATACCGCCGTCCAGCACCAGAATACGTTCATTTAACTGCGCACGCAGTTGTTCAACTTTGCTGCTCACACTCGCTCCCGACAACGCTCCACGTAACGAGCCATACTGGCACAAAGCGTGCTGGCGGAAAAGAGAACAACGGGCAACATGAGACATGTTCAGCTTGCCACCCACTTCTGTCGCTTTGCCGGATGGCGGCGCAAGCGCCTTATCCAGCCTACAAATTACTTTGGCGGCTCCCAAAGCGTAGGCCTGATAAGCGCAGCGCCATCGGGCATCCTGTGATGTCACTCATCCGATCAGTTCAGGAACTCTTGCATTATAATTGAATAAAACGAAAATGATTTCCACGATACAGAAAAAGGAGTCTGCCATGGTTGCCCCTGTTCCCGCGAAACGCGGGAGAAAACCTGCCGCTACCACTGCACCCGTAACCGGGCAGGTTCAGTCTTTAACTCGCGGTCTGAAGCTACTGGAGTGGATTGCCGAGTCCAACGGCAGCGTCGCGCTGACCGAACTGGCGCAACAGGCGGGTTTGCCTAATTCCACGACTCACCGTCTACTCACCACCATGCAGCAACAGGGTTTTGTCCGCCAGGTTGGTGAGCTGGGCCACTGGGCCGTAGGCGCACACGCGTTTATCGTCGGTAGCAGCTTCTTACAGAGCCGTAATCTGCTGGCGATTGTCCATCCGATTTTGCGCAAGCTGATGGAGGACTCCGGCGAAACGGTAAACCTTGCCGTACTCGATCAGAGCGACCATCAGGCTATTATTATCGACCAGGTGCAGTGCACACAATTGATGCGCATGTCCGCCCCTATTGGCGGCAAGCTGCCCATGCACGCCTCTGGCGCGGGCAAGGCGTTTTTATCACAGCTCAGTGAGGAACAGGTTACCAGTCTGCTGCACCGCAAGGGGTTGCACGCTTATACCCATGCGACGCTGGTGTCGCCGCTGCATCTGAAAGATGACCTCGCCCAAACACGCAAGCGCGGCTATTCCTTTGACGACGAAGAACATGCGCTCGGTCTGCGCTGCGTGGCCTCGTGTATTTATGACGAACACCGCGAACCGTTTGCGGCCCTCTCTATTTCCGGCCCCTGCTCACGCATTACCGACGATCGCGTCACCGAACTTGGCGCCATGGTGATTAAAGCGGCGAAAGAGGTGACGCTGGCCTATGGTGGAACTCGCTGAAATGAGCAGCCTGAAATTATACTGGCAGGAGAAGTACCCACAGGCCTTCTGTTGGTCTTTCGGTGATTCGCCGGCGCTGGCCGACGAGCTGGCGGCGCTAGTGGTCGCCGGTAAAAAGCGTGGCACCTGTAGCTCGCTGGTTAGCTATCAGAAAGAGCAGCCCCCTGTCACGCCCGGGTCATATCACATTGTGCTCAACGGCACAGGCGACGCCGTGTGCGTCATACGCACGCTGGCGCTCAGGCTGATCCGTTTTAACGAGATGAGCGCCGATCTCGCCGCACTGGAAGGCGAAGGCGATCTTAGCCTGGCGTACTGGCAAGCGGCACACCGGGCCTTTTTTGAGCGCGAGGGTAATTGGTCGCCGGAGATGGAACTGGTTTACGAAGAGTTCGCCGTACTCGAGATCGCGCCGTAACGCACGCTAAAGCGCTGTCTACGTCGATAGGCATACACATCTTCTACATGCCCTTCTTTAATACGCGTCTGTAGCGCGCGCCAGTAATCGGCGCGAAACAGGTCGGCATGCATCTCTTCAAACAATGGCCCGATACGCGGATCGGCACACAGCCAGTGACGAAACTCCTCCGGGAAAACATCACCCGGCGAGACGCTATACCAGGGTTCGCTGGCCAGTTCGTCTTCTGGATAACGCGCTGGCGGAATATCGCGGAAATTCACTTCCGTCATGTAGCAAATTTCATCGTAGTCGTAGAACACCACGCGACCATGACGGGTAACGCCAAAGTTTTTAAACAACATATCGCCGGGGAAAATATTAGCGGCGGCAAGCTGGCGAATCGCATTACCATATTCTTCTATCGCATCGCGCAACTGCTGGCCTTCTACCTGTTCCAGCCAGATATTGAGTGGCACCATGCGACGTTCAATATAGAGATGGCGAATGACGATATGTTCCCCAAGATCGGTAATCTTCTCTGGCGCTTCTTGTCGTAACAGCGCCATCAGCGCCGGATCGATTTGCCGTTTATCCAGTACGAAATTCTCAAACTCCTGGGTATCCGCCATACGACCGACGCGATCATGCTCTTTTACCAGTTGATAACAGGCACGCACATGGGCGGCAGACATCTCTTTCTGCGGGGCGAATTTGTCTTTAATGATTTTAAATACCCGGTCGAAACCTGGCAGGGTAAACACCAGCATCACCATGCCGCGGATACCAGGCGCCTCAATGAATTTCTCATCGCTTTCAGCCAGATAACATAAATATTCGCGGTAGCTTTCGGTTTTCGCATGTTTCTGGCAGCCAATCGCCATATACAGTTCGGCAGTGGTTTTACCCGGCAGGATTTCACGCAACCACTCAACCAGCGCGGCAGGCAGCGGCGCATACACCATAAAATAAGAGCGGGCAAAACCAAACACAATGCTCGCTTCTGCCGTGGTGGTCAGGCAGGTATCGACAAACAGTTCCCCCTCATCAGTACGATGAATCGGCAATAAAAACGGCAGCGTACCGTCAGGTGTGGTTAATTTACCTACCAGCCAGGCCGCTTTATTACGGTAAAACAACTCATTCGCCACCTGGACATGGCAGCGAGGTAGCGCGTCCTCGCCCAGTGTTTCAGTCAGGTGCGCGATAATATAGCGGATATCCCGGCTTTTATTCTGCCAGGGCAGACGCAGCGGTAAGTCACTGAGTATGCGCATCAACAGCGGCTCCCAACCGTGATCGGGAAAGAAGTCTTTGGCCAGCGGGCGCGGGATAGTACGGAAGCGACGCTCCGGTTGCGAACTGAAAATAAACAACCGCTCGGGTGTTAACGAGCGGTGGTCAAATAACCGGCAATAAACGGAGTTGAAAAAGCTCTCCGCAATCTCGAAGCGCGGGTAATCCGGCAACAGCCGGGTGTAATGCTCTTTAACGCGTAAAAGGAAATCCGCGTCGGTACTTTTGCCATCGGTAATACAGCGCAGTTGCTCCACCACCAGACCCACATGATGATCATAGAGGTGGATACGGCTTTTCATCGCCTGCTGGACGGCGTGCCAGTCGGCCTGTTCAAAACGCTGCTGCGCGCCGGAAGTCACTTCCAGAAATCGACCATACTGCGCGTCAAAGCCTTGCAGGATGGTTTGAGCAATCAGTAATTCCAGGCCACGCGGCATTTTTTTCCCTCATCCGGCACCACGTCATGCCGGATGGCGCGTTCGCTTATCCGGCCTACGCTATCTGTAGGCCCGGTAAGCGCAGCGCCACCGGGCATCAATCAAAACTGCGATTCTTCGGTGGAACCCGTTAACGCGGTAACGGATGACGCGCCGCCCTGAATAATGGTGGTGACTTTGTCGAAGTAACCAGTGCCCACTTCCTGCTGGTGGGAAACAAAGGTGTAGCCATCTTTCGCCGCGGCGAACTCGGGTTGTTGAACCTTCTCAACATAGTGCTTCATGCCCTCGCCCTGCGCGTATGCATGCGCCAGGTCGAACATGTTGAACCACATGCTGTGGATGCCCGCCAGGGTAATAAACTGGTATTTGTAACCCATGTCCGACAACTGCTGCTGGAAGCTGGCAATGGTCTTGTCGTCCAGATTCTTCTGCCAGTTGAAGGATGGCGAACAGTTATAGGCCAGCAGTTTGCCCGGATACTTCGCGTGGATAGCATCGGCAAAACGACGCGCCAGTTCGAGATCCGGCGTAGAGGTTTCGCACCATACCAGATCGGCATACGGGGCATACGCCAGACCGCGGCTGATCGCCTGCTCAATGCCCGCATGGGTGCGGTAAAAACCTTCGCTGGTGCGTTCGCCGGTAATAAAACCGCTGTCATAGGGATCGCAGTCGGAGGTGATCAGATCTGCCGCATCCGCATCGGTACGCGCAATCACCAGCGTCGGGACGCCCATCACATCAGCGGCCAGACGCGCAGCAACCAGTTTCTGAATCGCCTCCTGCGTGGGGACCAGCACCTTGCCGCCCATATGGCCGCATTTCTTCACCGACGCCAGCTGATCTTCGAAGTGAACGGCCGCTGCACCGGCTTCAATCATCGATTTCATCAGTTCGAAGGCATTCAGAACGCCGCCAAAACCGGCTTCCGCATCAGCAACGATCGGCAGGAAGTAATCCACATAGCGCGGATCGTTGGGTTCAATACCGGATGCCCACTGGATCTGATCTGCACGACGGAAAGTGTTGTTGATCCGATCCACTACCGCCGGAACAGAGTTTGCCGGGTACAACGATTGATCCGGATACATGCTGGATGCCAGGTTGGCATCTGCCGCCACCTGCCAGCCTGAAAGATAAATCGCCTCAATACCAGCTTTCGCCTGCTGCAACGCCTGACCGCCGGTCAGCGCGCCAAGGCTGTTGATATAGCCTTTTTTCGCTTCACCGTGCAACAGCCGCCACATTTTCGCGGCGCCGAGCTGCGCCAGCGTGCATTCCGGGTTAACCGAGCCGCGTAATTTCACCACCTCCTCCGCGCTGTACGGGCGGGTGATGCCTTCCCAGCGCGGTTGTGTCCACTCTTTCTGTAATTCTTCGATTTGTTGAGTACGGGTTTTCATGTGCAGATGCTCCATATTGTTATGTGGTGAATTAAGCCAGTAAGCGATAGCCCGGCAGGGTGAGGAAGTCGATTAAGTCATCTGAGGTGGTGATTTGCTCCATCAGACGTGCGGCATCGTCGAAGCGCCCGCTGCTGTAGCGGTGCTCGCCCAGTTCGTCCTGGATTACCCGCATCTCTTCCGCCAACATTTCGCGGAAAAGCGCTTTCGTTACGGGTTTTCCATTGCTCAGTGTTTTCTCATGGTGAATCCACTGCCAGATAGAGGTTCGTGAGATTTCCGCCGTCGCGGCATCCTCCATCAGACCGTAAATCGGTACACAGCCATTGCCGGAGATCCACGCTTCAATGTACTGCACTGCCACGCGAATATTGGCGCGCATTCCCGCTTCTGTGCGTTCGCCTTCACATGGCTCCAGTAACTGTTCAGCGGTAATCGGCGCATCTTCATCACGGGTAATGAACAGCTGATTTTTGTGCTCGCCCAGTACCTCGTTAAAGACGGCCATTGCGGTATCCGCCAACCCAGGATGCGCAATCCACGTGCCGTCGTGGCCGTTGTTCGCTTCCAGCGCTTTATCCGCTTTCACTTTGGCAAGGACCTGATTGTTGCGTTCAACGTCTTTGCTCGGGATAAACGCCGCCATACCGCCCATCGCGAACGCGCCGCGCTTGTGACAGGTTTTGATCAGCAGGCGCGAGTAGGCGCTCAGAAACGGTTTGTCCATCGTTACCACCTGCCTGTCCGGCAAGACGCGATCCGGGTGATTTTTCAACGTTTTGATATAGCTGAAAATATAATCCCAGCGACCACAGTTGAGACCGACGATATGATCACGCAACGCATGAAGAATCTCATCCATCTGGAAAACAGCAGGCAGCGTTTCAATCAACAGGGTCGCTTTGATCGTACCGCGCGGCAGGTTAAAGCGGTCTTCGGCGTAGCTGAAGACTTCGCTCCACCAGGCTGCCTCCTGCCAGGCTTGCGTTTTCGGCAGGTAAAAATACGGGCCGCTACCTTTAGCGAGCAGCGCTTTATAGTTGTGGAAAAAGTACAGAGCAAAATCAAACAGGCTGCCGGGAATGGCTTCCCCCCGCCAGGTAACATGTTTTTCTGGCAGATGTAGACCACGTACACGACAAATCAATACGGCCGGATCGGGCTTGAGCTGATAGATTTTTCCGGCTTCGTTGGTATAGCTAATGGTGCCGTTCACCGCATCACGCAGGTTGATTTGACCATCAATAACTTTATTCCAGTCCGGCGCCAGCGAGTCTTCAAAATCCGCCATAAACACTTTCACATTTGCGTTCAGGGCATTAATCACCATTTTACGTTCAACCGGCCCGGTAATTTCTACTCGGCGATCCTGTAAATCCGCCGGAATACCACGAATCTGCCAATTACTTTCTCTAATGGAAGTGGTTTCCGAAATAAAATCAGGCAACTTACCGTTATCAATATCCTGCTGTTGCTGGATACGTGCAGCCAAGAGTTTATTGCGTTTTGGCGTAAAACGGGTAACTAACTCCGTCAAAAACTCGACTGCCTCAGCGGTCAGGACTTGCTTTTCCAGCTCGCCTTGCGGCCTGGTAAAGGTTAATTCATCAGTTGTGGTTGCCTGTGGATTCATCATGCAGCTCCTCGTTGTTGATCCAGATACATCCCCAATGCGAACGAAGGATCACTGTGCGCTTTTCGTTCAACACAACTAAGACTACTCAATTAAATTTCAAAATCAAAAACAATTTCCATTTTTAATTTAATTATGCATTAACCTATTGATAACAATATAAATTAAATTTAATTACATGATGAGGTGCGTTTCGGAAATAAAAAAGGCACCCGAAGGTGCCTGATTCAACATGCTGAAACGCTTTAGGATCGTCAGAAGCAGAAGATTAATCCAGGGTTGGATTCATGTGACGCAGATCATATGGCGTAATCTGGTAGACATAATAGTTGAGCCAGTTAGTAAACAGTAAATTACCGTGGCTGCGCCAGGTTGCACGCGGTATGTTTTGCGGATCGTTTTTTGGGAAATAGTTGTACGGGACCTCCGGATTTAACCCGGCCTCAACGTCACGAAAATATTCACCCGCTAACGTATGAGCGTCATATTCAGGATGACCGGTGACAAACGCAATACGTTTATCTTTGCTGGCAAACAGGTACGCATCCCCTTCTTCTGTTTCGGCCAGAATTTCAAGATCCGTATAATCCCGTATCAGCGCCGCCGGGAAATCGGCATAGCGTGAGTGTGGCGCCAGAAACGAATCATCAAAACCACGCGTCAACAGAGCATGAGGATGAAGGATGTGATGTTCATAGACGCCGGAAAGTTTATCTGTACGGGTCTGCTTAGGGATACCATACAGAATATTGAGTGCAGCCTGGACGGCCCAACAGACAAATAGCGTCGAAGTAACGTGATCTTTCGCCCATTCCAGCACCTGCCTAATCTGCGGCCAGTAAGCCACGTCATTAAACTCCACCAGACCCAGCGGCGCTCCGGTCACGATAAGCCCATCAAAGTTCTGATCGCAGATATCGTCGAAGTTACAGTAAAAGTTGTTCAGATGCTCGGCTGGCGTGTTCCTCGACTCGCGGGCATCTATCCGCAGCAGTTGAATATCGACCTGCAATGGCGAGTTCGATAGCAAGCGCAGAAACTGATTTTCCGTTTCAATCTTCTTCGGCATCAGGTTAAGGATAAGTACCTTTAGCGGGCGAATTTCCTGACCTGATGCGCGAGAAGTCGTCATGACGAAGACATTCTCCTCACGTAAAAAATTGACGGCGGGTAGCTCGTCCAGCACGCGAATCGGCATAACCTGATAACCTCACGACATACGTTTAAACGTTTAGACATCCAGATAGCTGAAGATACTCAGAAATCAGGCGAATGTCGAGTCTGCAAGTTCAAGGTGAGAAAGTTTCACGACAGCATTTGCATTAGAATAGAAGTAAGCAAAAAAGGAGTGAAGATGATGATTAACATTCGTCGTTCAAGGCATGAGGAAGGGGAAAAACTGATTGCGATCTGGCGTCGCTCAGTCGATGCTACGCACGATTTTCTGTCAAACGCTTATCGGGCCGAACTGGAAGAACTGGTGAGCGATTTTCTGCCAGAAGCGCCACTATGGGTTGCCGTGACCGATCAGGATGAGCCGGTAGGATTTATGCTGCTTACCGGTGAACATATGGATGCGCTGTTTGTCGATCCGGACGTGCGTGGTCAGGGTATCGGTAAGAGATTAGTTGAACATGCGTTAACACTGGCGCCGGGGTTGACAACCAATGTTAACGAGCAAAATACACAAGCTGTTGGATTTTATAAGAAAATGGGATTTAAGGTGACGGGACGTTCGGAGGTTGACGATCTTGGGAAACCGTATCCATTGTTGAATTTAATTTATCCGTGAGTAGTGGCGCTGCCTGATAAGTGCATGCAGGCCAGATAAGGCGGAGCCGCCATCCGCCGGTGCCGGTTGCCTGATGGCGCTGCGCTTATCAGGCCTACATTTTTACAGTTACCACACACGCAAAGAAGCCCGTCCAGACGGACGGGCTTCTTCACTTGTCTGATGCCTGGCAGTTTATGGCGGGCGTCCTGCCCGCCGCCCTACGGGCCGTTGCTGCGCAACGAGTGCTCACCGACAGACCACAGATAAAACAAAAGGCCCTGTCTTCCGACAGGGCCCTTCGTTTTATTTGATGCCTGGCAGTTCCCTACTCTCGCATGGGGAG
>NZ_JBEUJY010000019.1:81012-82045 GCF_043356775.1 Salmonella sp. SJTUF15581
ACCCCACACTACCATCGGCGCTACGGCGTTTCACTTCTGAGTTCGGCATGGGGTCAGGTGGGACCACCGCGCTACGGCCGCCAGGCAAATTCTTTGTGCTCAGTGCGCAATTCTTTATCGCATCAGCGGCGTTACCTGCGCTCGTAAAGTCAGTCACATACTTCTGTATGCTCCTTCCTTTCCTTCGCTTGCCGCCTTGCCGCTGCGCAAATTATTGCGTACTCAACTCTGAATCAGTGCTGAAAATCATCTCTCAACCGCCAAAACATCTTCGGCGTTGTAAGGTTAAGCCTCACGGTTCATTAGTACCGGTTAGCTCAACGCATCGCTGCGCTTACACACCCGGCCTATCAACGTCGTCGTCTTCAACGTTCCTTCAGGAGACTCTAAGTCTCAGGGAGAACTCATCTCGGGGCAAGTTTCGTGCTTAGATGCTTTCAGCACTTATCTCTTCCGCATTTAGCTACCGGGCAGTGCCATTGGCATGACAACCCGAACACCAGTGATGCGTCCACTCCGGTCCTCTCGTACTAGGAGCAGCCCCCCTCAGTTCTCCAGCGCCCACGGCAGATAGGGACCGAACTGTCTCACGACGTTCTAAACCCAGCTCGCGTACCACTTTAAATGGCGAACAGCCATACCCTTGGGACCTACTTCAGCCCCAGGATGTGATGAGCCGACATCGAGGTGCCAAACACCGCCGTCGATATGAACTCTTGGGCGGTATCAGCCTGTTATCCCCGGAGTACCTTTTATCCGTTGAGCGATGGCCCTTCCATTCAGAACCACCGGATCACTATGACCTGCTTTCGCACCTGCTCGCGCCGTCACGCTCGCAGTCAAGCTGGCTTATGCCATTGCACTAACCTCCTGATGTCCGACCAGGATTAGCCAACCTTCGTGCTCCTCCGTTACTCTTTAGGAGGAGACCGCCCCAGTCAAACTACCCACCAGACACTGTCCGCAACCCGGGGATTACGGGTCCACGTTAGAACATCAAACATTAAAGGGTGGTATTTCAAGGTCGGCTCCA
>NZ_JBEUJY010000002.1:0-673044 GCF_043356775.1 Salmonella sp. SJTUF15581
GGTGATGCTGCCAACTTACTGATTTAGTGTATGATGGTGTTTTTGAGGTGCTCCAGTGGCTTCTGTTTCTATCAGCTGTCCCTCCTGTTCAGCTACTGACGGGGTGGTGCGTAACGGCAAAAGCACTGCCGGACACCAGCGCTATCTCTGCTCTCACTGCCGTAAAACATGGCAACTGCAGTTCACTTACACCGCTTCTCAACCCGGTACGCACCAGAAAATCATTGATATGGCCATGAATGGCGTTGGATGCCGGGCAACTGCCCGCATTATGGGCGTTGGCCTCAACACGGTTTTACGTCACTTAAAAAACTCAGGCCGCAGTCGGTAACCTCGCGCATACAACCGGGCAGTGATGTGATTGTCTGCGCTGAAATGGACGAACAGTGGGGCTACGTCGGTGCTAAATCACGTCAGCGCTGGCTGTTTTACGCGTATGACAGGATACGGAGGACAGTTGTGGCGCACGTTTTCGGTGAACGCACTCTGGCCACACTGGAGCGTCTTCTGAGCCTGCTGTCACCCTTTGACGTGGTGATATGGATGACGGATGGCTGGCCGCTGTATGAATCCCGCCTGAAGGGAAAGCTGCACGTAATCAGCAAGCGATATACGCAGCGAATTGAGCGGCATAACCTGAATCTGAGGCAGCACCTGGCACGGCTGGGACGGAAGTCGCTGTCGTTCTCAAAATCGGTGGAGCTGCATGACAAAGTCATCGGGCATTATCTGAACATAAAACACTATCAATAAGTTGGAGTCATTACCTATTCTTCACTACAGATATTAGCAAAGAATAAGCTTTGAGCAACTGGGCTTTCCGCTATACTTAAACTTTTACCATTAACATTAAAATATTTAAAAAATATATCAGGATTAGAAATAACAGGACTAGAAAAAATGAGTTTCAAGCTCGGATATTTCTCTAACGAGGTAGAAATGACTTTATATAAAGTCATAGATCTCTTACTACTTTTATCAGCTAACTTGTGTGCTTCATCGATGAAAAGAACATCAACATTAATATCGCTATAATCCAATTCGTAAAGAAAATTATTATATCTCTCTTGAGTAAAGATCATTAAATTCTTTTCACCTGGTTTCACACCTGATACGGATTTAGTGATATTAACATTATCAATTCCTCGCTTATTTAACATAGCACGAAAATCAACTAAATATTCCTCAAGTAAAGCTTTTGTAGGTAGAATAAAAACAATAACATTAAACCTATCAAGTAAATCAATGGCACAATTTTTAATAACAAATGATTTACCCAGTGATGTTGGCCCTGAAAAACTAAAAAAATCATTAATCAGGATCTCATTATAGATATCGTATTGTCTATTAGTAAATGAATATTCTGAATTCGGTATAGCCTGAATAGCCCTACGAATATCACCTAATAGTGCAGATGAAGTTGAGAGAGAAACAGAGGGATCTGTAAAGGAAGTTACCGCTGAAAACAATCCAAAGTTTGTAAGAATGGATTTAGTTATAGCCTTTGTATAGTTATTATTAGGGAACAATTCATTTATGCCTGAAATTACTTTTAAGGCGATAGCTCTATTATGTTCATTACTGGAATTAGAAAAAAATTGACTGAAATGTAGAAGCCTCTCGTGCTGTGCCGTAAAAACAAAATCATGCTTATTCTTCTCGAAAAATGAATGAGCTAACTGTTCTAATAAACCATTATAGTAATTATTAAACTCATAGCTACTTTTGATTCTTTCACATAAATACTCTATAAGGCTAATCATCACCAATTAACTCCTTAACAATTGCCAGCGATAATTCATTAATTTTATTACTTGGCATGATCAATAAATTTAATTTTAAGCCAAAGGAAAGACTCTTGAGGATTTCTTCATCAATACCAGCACATGCTTGGTTAACCAGCGAGATAATATAATCATTTACCGAAGCGAATTCATTTTTATTATATTCCTCCAGGGATACAGTAAAAACTAAACAAAATGTACTGATACATTTATCTTCAGAAAAAAGAACTTTAAATAGAGTTTCACATTCTGATGCAGGAAGTTTTTGATTTAAAAATGAACGTTCTAAAAATAATTCCTGATTAAAACCATAAAAATTGAAATTAGAAATTACTTTCCCTATTTCATCATTTAAACCTTCAATTATATTATTGTGACCACAATAATTTGAAAATGCTAATTCATAATTGCCATCGGGACTAATCATATAATGCATGTGATGATAGTATTTGTCCGTCAGCCCAGTAGAGTAAAGATGAGGTGCATTAAGATATGTTTCTACCAACCTTCCTGTTAGCAACTTATTGGCTGGTTCATGCTTTTCCTCATTAGCTAATAAATTACCGGCTCTATACATACCTTGAGAAAGAGAAAGTTTATTTGTAGTAAGCATATGATTAAATTCAATAAGCAAAAATTTTGCAATTGGATTTAAGTTAAAGTGAGGAAATCCTTTATGTGACGGTATGTAAGTAACAACTTCAAATTCATCAGTAACTTTTTTCCTGAAAATTTCTTGGACATAATCACCTATTGAATTATCTAATTTTATTGTCCAAGCTGGTTTATGAAAAACGATACAGTCGAAAAAATTATTAAGCTGCTCATGGTCAATATCAGTTAGAGATTCAGCAACAAGATCATTATTTTTACCATTTTCTATAACAACAGCATGTGCTATTGGGAAATCTGAAGCAGGATATTCTAAGACTAATGCACCAGAAACACCTTTATACCCTCTAGACTTTTCGACCAAATCAGGTGTTGAGTTCGATTCTATATTATAATATATAAGCCCATCAGTTGATTTATCAGGAAAATTGAGCATAATACGCCCTGGTTCCGTATCATCTTGTTTATAAGCATTGAGGTAATAATGTGTTGAACTAATATTAGCTTCACTACCGATGCGTAAAGGGTGACTAGAATATCCCTCGACAAGAGTTATAGCCAAGTCTCTATCAGGAAAACTAAAGATCTTTATGGCATTGAGGCTCATTTTAGAGTTTTCTAATGAAATAGTATCTAAGCTGAGTTGGACTGGGCATTGCCTACAACATCCTGCTGTCTTTGCTTTGAATGGCTCACAACTTGTCTTCTGATGGCAAAGACCATGCTTCGATGAGATCACAAAACTTGCATCGCAGGAACTTGCCTTAAAAAGATACCCAGTCGATTCAGATCCTAACCCTTTGATCTTTATGCAATTAGCTACACTCATAGTATCGTACATTCACTCCATTAGAAGAATAAGTGCATAACACTTGACATCCTAACACATTGTTCTCACTGAAAATACTTCTGACTTTGTCATTATCACTGCTAAAATGAAATGTTGCTTGTTGAAACTGAGATAATATCCGAGCGATGGTTTTATTGTTCGGGTGATTATGCTTGCTTTTATCAGCACAAAATATATATTCTGTTTTACCTATTATCTTTATTAATTCGCTATTTGTGTTTTTTTCACTTCCATGATGTGATAATTTTGTAATACAAAAACCTGGTTCAATTCGGTTTGATCTGAAACATTCAATGATATCAGAAGCCCATGCATCACCTAAAAACAATCCTCTAAAACTATTATACTCGATGATAAGAGATAAGCTGGTTCTGTTAGTAATTGATCTATCGGGTATGAATTTATCGTTACCATTAGTAATTTCTTCAATACACTCTAATAAGGTAGGCTCCACTTTTTCATCAGATGATATTTGTGGTTGATTCTTTCTGATATAATCATTATGCATATGATGGAGTGCATCAATCGTAGGTGTTAAAGGAATAAGCTTGATATCATTGATAACGATTGGTTCATTACCAAATACTAATGTATCTAAGGAAACCCCCTTATCCTTTATAATGGTATCTAAATTGACATCTTGATTATAGGAAATATGTTGTTCATGATCAGTAAAAATTTCGCCACAAAAACTGAGACTATTAAAAATGAATTTTTCAATTTTAATCCCTGAAGATATTACATACTTATAACCGCCAATATGGTCATCGTCATTATGGGTAACAATTGCAATATCAATTGCTCTATCATGCAATAATTCTTTAAGCTTCTCTATAACATTTCTTCTTATCAAAAATGTTTTAGGTCCGGAATCAATAAGTATCAATGTATGAATGAAATCTAACAGAATACAATCGCCATGACCAGCATCTAACACATTAATTATTGGCACTATCATCACCTAATTTTAACATTACCTTAGCATTTTAAAACCGAATTTGACAGTTTATAAAATTTGATGTCATTTATAAAGGAAGTAATACCTTACTTTTATCTGGTTTGAAAATCAAGGTTCAATATCTTTCTGAAAATACAAAAAAACCGAACTTGGCGAATCCAAGCAAGGTTTCATTATTTAATCTATAAGAAATATTAGGAGTCTTACCTATGAGTAATATCAATCGATTAATCGATTCCAATTACCAACTGTAACCTAGCCAATTAATCATATAAATATTTTATAAAACAAACCTTTCGAGATTAATTAAACCATCTATATACAAATAAGATTATAATACAATTCAATCTCGGTATTGACTTTCTTCTAAAAAATTATGAGCTTCAATGTATTTATTCATTAGCATAACTTTGTAACTGTCTTTGTATACGTCATTGTATAAATTTTTTCTAATTAAATCTGCATCCATACCATTATCAATCATCACCGAAAGGTTATACATCTCGTCAATCCTTTTTTCCATGAAAATACAGTTTTTAACATACTTAGCTTTTTCACAATCCTTCCCATTTAAATATTCTTTTGTTTTGAGTATATGTTTTTTCAATAACCCGCCACTTTTTAACATTAAGTAATAGTTAATACTATTTTCCTGATAAACAATGGAGTAAGTATCATACATTTTATCAACATAAGATTTGTTGTACTTACCATCAACAAATAGATTATTATCACGAACATCAATAAAGCTATATTTAGCTTCTGCCACCAGAGCCTTATCATTAAAAACATTCATTTTTTCTGAATGGGAAAGCCTGGCTGATGAAGAGCAAGAAATAGTAGTGAAAATAACTATTAACATTGATTGAAATAAAACCTTATTAATCATTAGAACCTCCGTTGACTTTTTTATTTAAGATAGCAATCAATTATTAAAAGTCAACAGAGGTTTATTTCAGGAGTGTATCTATCTATTATTGTAGTCTATGTCTACTCCCTCGCAACTATAAGCTTTACTGTCTGAACCGGGTATAACAGATAGCATTTTCATAAGTTTTTCAGCTTGTTTTTCACTTACTCGGCATCCATTTGAAATATCGCTCAATAGTGTCCCTGGGCTAGAATTGGGGTCAACTTTAAAGTTACATGCACATTGAAGTTGACCAACCTCTATTTCTGGGACTTGTTTAGGCAATTCTGAAGCTTGTGCCAACGAAACAAAACAACTAAATGAATAAAGGAGGGGTTTAATATTCATAATGTTCTCATTTGTGGTGTGCGATTGATGAAGCTATTATATTATATTGTTTGCAGAATGACATGTTTTTATTGAAAACTGAACATATATACCCATTGGCATTTGCACTTCATCCACTAAATTCGAAACAGACATCATTTCAAATAGAAAAAACATTCTTTTTCTTATGTTTTAAGACTAATAATTAAATTATTTTCACCCAATGAAAAATTAATTTGGCTGTGCTATTATAAGGAAAGAAATTAAGTTTAGATCTATATCCCTCACAGGTGATTTTAATATGTCAAAAAGCAACTACAAGTTTGAACGTTGGATTCCTCAATCACAGTCATCTTGGGCATGGCGAGTATTTAAAAAGCATAACAATGAATTATTGAGAATGCTAATAACATTTGATAATAGTCATAAATTTACCTATAGCAACCTGAAAGAAAAAGGGGCAAATTTTGAATCTGAGGTTATCAGTTACTTTGATTCATCTCTCAAATTAAAAGGGCATATGAATGATACTAAATTTAAAAATATCAAAGAATGGAGCAATTCTTTCAATGAGTTACAAAACTGGATGAATCTCAATGCACTTCTTGCAATGATGTCGAACTTAGAAACGTATATGGCAACAGTCATTCCTTTAGCTATAGAATCTGACATCGGTGTTCTGTACGGTGTTTCAAAGAGAATAGATGGTATTGAGCTGCTTAAACATGGTAAACAAAAAAACCATGGTATAAAAGAAATGGTTATAGGTTGTACTAAAGGAACATGGCAATCAAGAGTGAATACATATATAAAAATTTTCGACCATGCTCCAGATAAACTTATCAAAAACATATCTGAACTAGATAAAATGCAAGATATAAGAAACAAAATTGCTCATGCTTTTGGGAGAGACATTGAAAGCTCCAGAGCAAATGGTAAAATCACTACATTACCCAGTGAAAAAATAAAAAATGATAAATTAATTGAATTTCAAACAACCGTATGGCAAACAGCCAAAGTTATAGATTTTCACTTGCAAAATTCTCATATCGGTGAATACTTAAGAGTCCTTTTCTATCATAATATGCAAAAAAATTTAAACACAACACTTCATAAAAATGAAAAGGCTGTTATTTTAAAAAAAAGGATTGGTAAATTTGGCGACGTTTCTGCAGGTAAAGAATTTTGCCAAGGTTTAGTAGAGTACTATGATAAACTTTAATATAAAATGGAGAATAAAAAATGAAATATGGGTACGTCACGAGCAATAAAAACTATATTTTTTATTACGATGAAAGTAATAACATAAGAAATTTTACTCTGCGAGGTAATAAATATAATGTTGACAATAACCCTCAAAGTACTTACTCACCTATTTTTGTTTTAGCTGGGATTGTTACAAACCAAACTAAACACAATATTTCAGCACAAGAGGTAAGAACATTACTTAATATCCAGAGCAATGTTAAAGAAATAAAACTAAAACATGTCGGAACAGGTAGTTTCCCTGAATTGATGAATAATAAAAAGATTCACGTGTTTCTAACATGGTTGCTTGAGAGCCCTTTCTTTATTCATTATTACGCAACAAATACGGTCTACTGGTCTTTCCTTGATATCATAGAAGACCTTGCACACTATTTATTCGACGACAAAAACAGTTCTTTATTCAAAAAAGCATTTCATAACAATATAGATCTTAGATCACAACTCGATTTTTACAAAAATGCTCTATATATACTTATCAAGAAAGACAAAACTGGTTTTTTAAAATTGATGAATGATTTTAATTATCCTGAAATAAATAATAATGATGCGAATAAATTTTACAAATCCCTGCACAAATTTTGTAGAAGTCACACAAATAGTTACCTTAGCTACAAGCATAAGAATCCAAACCATATTGAGAAATCATTGCTGGAACTAACAAGGCTCCTGTCCATCTGTAAAGACATTGATAATGCCGAATTAACATTCAATGATAAAGATCTTCTTATAGATTCATTTTCTCATTTCTATCTCAATCGATTAAATGGATTTAGAAACTCCCAGCACTTGCTTGATGAAGAAGACTTAGTAGAACCGCATCTGGTACTTTCAACAAAAAATGAATTTATTGGTGATGAAAAAAATCAATACTATGGACTGAATTTCAAATTCATAAAATCGGAAAGTAATATTGAAATTCAAATTTCTGACATTATTGCTGGTATAATTCGCTCTCTATACTCTTTTATTGAGCAGGTTGAATTTTCCGAAATTGATAGCTTTATTGAAAATTCCACCGAATTGCAAAAGGATAATATAAAGAAACTAAGCATGTTGATTTCTAAATCTGTAAATGAATGTGAAGGCTTTATTTTTAGAACCCAACCACAAATGGATGAATCAAAAATGTATAAGCTATTATCATAATGATTTAACATGTTAATAAAGCAAGAGCTAATTTATAGAAGCGGTTGCACCGTTCTATAAAGCTCTTGCTTTTCTTGCTTCCTTTCAGTCAGACAATAAAAGAAAGTCAAAACATTCCATCCTATAGATTGACAAAAAACTCATTCATTATATAAGTGATATATAAAGCATATGGATTATGCTAACTAATTAACATCATATAAAATGGAGTTTATATGCATAAGATAAATTATAGCGATGATATAGATCTATCCAAAATTTCCCGCCGTGGTGGTTTTAATAAAAGTAAAATACCTTCAGAAACAGTAAGAAGCTATTGTGTCAGTGTCCGTTTGAATGCTGAAGAACTGCAACTCCTGAATATTAAGCGAGGCTCTTATAAAAAGGGAGAGTGGCTTCGTATGGCTTCCCTTCAAAAGTTACCTCCTGTTATACCTGCGATTAATACCAAAGCCTGGAAAGCTTTAACTGACATATCACAAAAGCTAAATAGAATTGCGATCCATATCGATGGTAAGAGCAGAGATAGCCAGCTTACTCATACAGAGCTTTTCGCTGTGAAGCGACAACTGGAAGAGCTTCGCACGAATCTTTTAAGTGACAGTATATGGAGCCTCCCGAATGAAGGGTATGCGACAGATTCGCAGGGGTAAGAACATTGCTGGTGTGGTCCAATACGCATTGAAACCGGGAGCACATCATAAATGCGATCCAGTCGTAATCGGGGGCAATATGCTGGGTGACACTGTAAGTATCCCGCATAATCGTGCCATTCACATTTAGAGATCATCCGGCATAATCAATCTGCCAACGAAGGAGATCGCTATGCGTAAAGCCCGTTTTACTGAGCATCAGATCATCACTGTGATTAAGTCGGTTGAAGCTGGACGAACCGTTAAAGATGTCTGCCGGGAGGCCGGTATCTCTGAGGCCACCTACTATAACTGGAAGTCCAGATACGGCGGCATGGAAGCTTCTGATATTAAAAAGATAAAAGATCTTGAGGACGAGAACCGACGCCTCAAACAGATGTTTGCCGACCTGAGCCTTGAGAACCGGGCGCTGAAAGACGTTATCGAAAAAAAGCTTTAAAACCAGCCTTTAAGCGTGAGCTGGTCACTCATCTGATAACGGCATTCGGACTCAGTATCCGTCAGGCCTGCCGGAGCCTGAACCTGAGCAGAACGGTTTATCATTACCGTCCGGATAACACACGTGACGAACCCGTTATTACCGCATTGCAGGCGGCAGCTGAACGGTATCCACGATACGGTTTTCCGAAGCTTTTTCAGGTTCTGCGGCGGCAGGGATACATGTGGAATCACAAAAGGATCCACCGTATTTATTGTCTGCTGAAGCTGAATTTTCGCCGTAAGGGCAAACAACGGCTGCCGGTGCGTAACCCCTCGCCACTGGCCACGCCGGAAGCGCTGAACCAGAGCTGGTCTGTCGATTTTATGCATGATGCCCTGGTCTGTGGGCGTCGTTTTCGCACGTTCAATGTCGTTGATGACTTTAACCGTGAGGCGTTGTCGATTGAAATAGATCTGAATCTGCCAGCCCCACGAGTGGTCCGTGTACTCGACAGGATCGCGGCAAATCGTGGCTATCCGGTCATGCTACGCATGGATAATGGTCCGGAATTTATCTCACTTGCACTGGCTGAATGGGCAGAGCAACATGCAGTAAAACTGGAATTTATTCAGCCGGGTAAGCCGACGCAGAACGCTTTTATTGAGCGCTTTAACCGAACATACCGTACAGAAATACTCGATTTTTATCTGTTCAGAACGCTGAATGAAGCGCGGGAAATCACGGAAAGATGGGTGTCAGAATATAACTGTGAACGCCCTCATGAATCACTGAACAATATGACGCCGGAGGAATATCGGCAACACAATCATTTGGCCGGGATCTCAAAAAATGCCTGGAACTAAAACGGGTCTATTTACATATTGACCTATAAATGTGCCCTAATTTTAGCTATCTAAGTAGAGTTGTGAAACGTCCTCTCTTGGCCTTGCCACAAGACGGACTAAAAGGAAGCGACAACACTTTAACTGCCATTCAGGACAGTTAGTCAACACGCAAAACCCCGCCTCTCAATAATCAACTTAAAAATCAAAAAATATACATAACCCCTTCCATATCAACATCATCGCCACTCTTTTGCGCCTTCGCGCAAAAAATAAAAATCCCCAACAAACTCAACCACCTCCCCCACCAATTACAAGGACGCCAGCAAATAAAACAAGGGGCAACGTGAAAACGTAGCCCCTTTTTGTTGTCTATGTCCACTTTACGTCCACCAAATTAAAGGATTTAACGCCAGGATTAATGCAGTCATTAAAAGTATGGCACTGACTACTTTAGGAAGAGGCGTCCGTCACATCACTGCACGGAAAGTCCACACAGAACACGATCTGCCGCCGGACACCGTTAAATTGCCCCGCAACGCGTTATCAATACTACTACCGACGTTTCCCGTTACCTTGCTGTCGGTACGTTTACCTCATTGTCTGAAAGGTTATTTGCGAAGTTATCATTAATAATCCACGGGCGTCTGGTATGCGAATCCAGTTCCCCAATCCTGGCGCTTTGCCTGTGCGACCATACGCGCGTAAATAAGCCTGAAACCAAACTTCACCGCTTAACGCTCTCCTCTTTCCCGATTTTTACGCAAAAAATCATCACATGATCAAGTGTCGTATTAGTTATTGCATTTTACAAATGATATTGGTAATTATTATCATTCTCATTAACGACTTGTTCGATTTATGACGTGGAGAGAGAGGATTTCTCATGCGTATTCTGTTTGTCGGTCCACCACTGTATGGACTGCTATACCCTGTGCTGTCCCTGGCGCAAGCGTTTCGTGTTAATGGCCATGAAGTGCTGATTGCAAGCGGTGGAAAATTTGCACAGAAAGCAGCAGAAGCTGGGTTGGTGGTATTTGACGCTGCGCCTGGTTTCGATTCGGAAGCGGGTTATCGCCGTCAGGAGGCATTACGAAAAGAAAATAACATTGGAACAAAAATGGGGAACTTCTCATTCTTCAGCGAAGAGATGACTGACCCGCTGGTCGCGTTCGCCGGGCAGTGGCGACCAGATCTCATCGTCTACCCTCCCCTTGGAGTCGTTGGACCACTGATTGCCGCTAAGTATGACATTCCGGTAGTGATGCAAACCGTCGGCTTCGGTCATACGCCCTGGCACATCAAAGGCGTGACGAAATCACTTTCTAACGCCTACCGCCGCCATGGGGTCAGCGCGCCACCAAGAGATCTGGCATGGATAGACGTCACACCGCCCAGCATGAGCATACTGCAAAATGACGGAGAGCCGGTTATCTCCATGCAATACGTCCCGTATAACGGCGGCGCCGTCTGGGAAGAATGGTGGGAACGTACACCTGATCGCAAGCGTCTTCTGGTCAGCCTCGGCACCGTCAAACCGATGGTGGATGGCCTGGATCTGATTTCCTGGGTAATGGATTCTGCCGGCGAAGTAGATGCCGAAATCATCCTGCACCTTCCGGCAAACGCCCGCTCGGATTTACGTTCGCTGCCGCCGAATGTCCGTCTGGTCGACTGGCTTCCGATGGGCGTTTTCCTTAACGGCGCCGACGGTTTTATCCACCATGGCGGCGCAGGCAACACCCTGACGGCGCTACATGCCGGCATTCCGCAGATAGTCTTTGGCCAGGGTGCCGACAGACCCGTCAATGCCCGCGCCGTGGTCGAGCGCGGATGCGGCATTATTCCCGGTAAGAGCGGGCTTACGAGCAGCATGATCAATACGTTCCTCGGTAATCGCGCGCTTCGCGAGGCGTCGCAGGAGGTCGCGGCGGAAATGGCGGCCCAGCCTTGCCCGACCGAGGTGGCAAAAAAACTGATCGCCATGCTGCAACACGGCTAACCGCGGCAGCGCAATGACAATATGGCGGCTGAACCCAGCGTGTGTCGCCATATCTCATCTTTCACCAATAAGGAGGCTTAATGCCCGCGACTCATTCCCCCATGCCCGCTCGTGCCTGGATAGTTCGCCTTGCCCGCGTGTGTTGGGAACGTAAAACACTGAGCATCATTGTCATCGTAGCATCAGTATCGACCATTTTACTGGCTGCGCTGACGCCGCTAATAACGCGTCAGGCCGTCAATGACGCGATAGCAGGCGATACGACCCACCTGCCGTTACTTGCCTGCGGCCTGCTGTTAATTGCCCTTTTTGATTTTATCGGGAATTACGTGCGCCGCGGCTATGCCGGAGAACTCTCGCTGTGGGTTCAGCATACGTTACGTAGCCGTGCATTCGACAGTATTCAAAAACTGGACGGCGCAGGCCAGGACGCCTTGCGTACCGGGCAGGTCATTTCGCGTACCAACAGCGATCTTCAACAGGTACACACCTTGCTACAGATGTGTCCGGTGCCGCTGGCGGTGCTCACTTACTATGTGGCCGGTATCGCGGTGATGCTATGGATGTCGCCATCCATGACGCTTATCGTGATTTGCGTACTGGCCGCCCTTGCTATTACCGCCCTGCGCGCCCGTCGCCGTGTTTTCGCGCAAACGGGGCTTGCCTCAGACCGGCTGGCGCACATGACGGAGCATATGCGCGAAGTATTGGAACAGATCTCAGTGGTGAAGTCCTGCGTGGCGGAGTTGCGCGAAACGCGTTGGCTCGATGGTCAGTCGCGGCAGATGGTGCGGGTACGCATCGGCGCCGCTATCTCGCAGGCGATGCCGGGCGCAACCATGCTGGCGCTACCGGTGATAGGGCAGATCGTCCTGCTGTGCTATGGCGGCTGGTCGGTAATGAATGGGCGCATCGATCTGGGAACCTTCGTTGCGTTCGCGAGTTTTCTCGCTATGCTGACCGGCCCTACCCGCGTACTGGCATCGTTTTTGGTTATCGCACAGCGCACACAGGCGTCGGTAGAGCGCGTCTTCGCGCTTATCGACACGCGTTCTCGCATGGAAGACGGTACTGAGTCGGTTGAAGGTCAGATTATCGGGCTGGACGTGGAGAAGATGAGTTTCCACTACGACAACGGTAACCGTATCCTCAATGAGATCTCGTTTTCCATTCACGCCGGTGAAACCGTGGCAGTGGTTGGCGCCTCCGGCTCCGGAAAATCAACATTGCTGATGTTGCTGGCGCGCTTTTACGATCCTACCTCCGGCGGGGTGTGGCTCAACACCACTGCGGGCCAACAGAATATTCGCGACCTGAAACTGACGGCGCTTCGTCGTCGCGTTGGCGTAGTGTTTGAAGACGCGTTTCTGTTTGCCGGTACGGTGGCGGAAAACATCGCCTATGGGCACCCGCAAGCGACTCAGGACGACATTCGACGCGCCGCCGATGCCGCAGGCGCCAGCGGGTTCATCAATGCGCTACCGCAGGGGTTCAACACCCGACTGGCCGAACGCGGAAGCAACCTCTCCGGCGGCCAACGCCAGCGTATTGCGCTAGCCCGGGCACTGATTACCGCGCCGGAACTGCTGATTCTCGATGACACCACCTCGGCGGTCGATGCCGGTACTGAAGCGGAAATTAACACGGCTCTTGGTCGTTATGCCGATAATGAGCATATGCTGCTGGTGATTGCACGCCGCCGTTCAACACTGCAGTTAGCCGATCGGATCGTCGTGCTGGATAAAGGCCGCGTCGTGGATATCGGTACCCAGGCGGAGCTGGATGCAAGGTGTCCGACGTTTCGCTCGCTGATGAGCGGCGAGGGGGATTTTCTCGCCCTTGCCCCGGCAGAACAACGTACGCTATGGCCAACAACGCAGGCGGTAAAATCCGACGACGCGCATGAGCGCCAGACACCCGCCGGAAAAGGTTTTGTCGACCGGATGACGCGCGTTCCGGAACGCGCCGTACAGATGGCGCTGGCAGGCCACGGGCGTCAAGTCTCATCGCTGCTGACGCCAGTAGCCTGGATGTTCGTCATCGCCGCCCTGCTTATCGCGCTTGATTCCGCCGCAGGCGTTGGCGTGCTGGTGCTTTTGCAGCGCGGTATTGACTCAGGCGTTGCCGCAGGGGATATGTCGACTATTGGCATATGCGCCCTGCTCGCGCTGTGCCTGGTGGCGATCGGTTGGTGCTGCTATGCGCTGCAAACGATCTTCGCCGCCCGCGCGGCAGAGTCGGTACAGCATACGGTACGCTTACGCAGCTTCAGCCACCTGCTACGCCTGAGCCTTCCCTGGCACGAGAAGCACATCGACTCGCGTCTTACTCGCATGACCGTCGACGTTGATTCACTCGCCCGATTTCTGCAAAACGGTCTTGCCAGCGCGGCCACCAGCATCGTGACGATGGTCGCTATCGCCGCGGCAATGTTCTGGCTTGACCCCATTCTTGCGTTAACGGCATTAAGCGCCGTACCTGTAGTGATACTGGCGACGTGGATTTACCGCCGTTTGAGCTCGCCTGCCTACGCCCAGGCACGGCTGGAAATTGGTAAGGTGAACAGTACGCTTCAGGAAAAGGTCTCCGGTATGCGGGTAGTGCAGTCACACGGTCAACAGAAGCAGGAAGCCGCCAGGCTACGGGCGTTATCAGACAACTTCCGCGCCACCCGCGTGCGGGCGCAAAAATACCTTGCTGTCTATTTTCCGTTCCTGACCTTCTGCACCGAGGCTGCCTATGCCGCCGTGCTTTTAATCGGAGCGACCCGGGTCGCCGAAGGCGAAATGACGCCCGGGATACTGGCGGCGTTCTTCCTGCTATTGGGACAATTTTATGGCCCGGTACAGCAGTTGTCAGGCATTGTTGATTCCTGGCAGCAGGCAACCGCCAGCGGCAAACATATCAATGCGCTATTGGCGACTGAGGAAACGGAGAATATTGAACCGTCCTCCATAACGCCTGGCACTGGCGGCGCGCTACGTCTGGAGGCATTGACATTCCGCTATCCCGAAAAAACGCAACCTGTGCTTGATAATCTCTCGCTCACCATTCCGCCAGGAACGGTAGTCGCGGTGGTCGGACGTAGCGGCGCCGGCAAATCGACGCTGATCAAGCTGCTGGCCGGGCTCTACTCTCCCGGCAGCGGGCAAATCCGTGTCGGTGAGCGCCTAATTGATGCCGCGTCGCTTAGTGATTATCGTCGCCAGACGGGGCTGGTCACCCAGGATGTCGCATTATTTAGCGGCGATATTGCCGAAAATATCCGCTATTCGCGGCCAGACAGCAGCGACACGGAGGTGGAGATCGCGGCGCGACAGGCGGGACTCTTTGAAACTGTGCAACATCTGCCGCTGGGGTTTCGTACTCCGGTCAATAACGGCGGCACGGATCTGTCCGCGGGCCAGCGTCAGTTGATTGCCCTCGCCCGCGCCCAACTGGCACAGGCGCACATTCTGCTGCTCGACGAGGCGACAGCGCGTATCGACCGCAGCGCCGAGGAGCGCTTAATAACCTCGCTTACCGGAGTGACGCATACCGAGAAACGCATCGCGCTTATCGTCGCGCACCGACTGACCACCGCTCGCCGCTGCGATGTTATTGTCGTAATCGATAAAGGATGTATCGCTGAATATGGCAGCCATGAGCAGTTGATAGCGGCTCATGGCCTGTATGCTCGTCTGTGGCGGGCCAGCGTCGGCCAGACACGCGATACGCAAGGAGAGGTCGTAGGATAGTTTTTATCGCCACGATTTACGCAAAAGAAAGCCCGCAAGCGGCTGTTCCTGTAACAGCCGCTTTAGCTATTGATACTGACCGAAATATAAACGAGATGGAATACAAAGAATGAGACTGAGCCCGCCCGTCGCTCCTGTCGCTATACAGACCGCTACGCGCCTTCGCCGTCAACTCGCCGCCGGAAGCCAGGTTGACGCTTCTCACTTCTGGCGAGAAGCAAACTCGCTCGCGCTGCCGCTGGTGACAGCCATTAACGGCGCAGACGATGAACGGGAAGTCACCTTCCTGTGGCGTGCCGCCTCTCCTCTGCGGGGGGTTTATGTTCGCCTGAACCGTGTCACCGATAAAGATAACGTGGCGAAAGGTATGATGACGCAACTGCCCACAACGGATATCTGGCATCTGACGCTTCGCTTACCGGCGTCCTACTGCGGTTCCTATACGATGGTCGAAATACCACCGGAAACCCCGGACGAGACGGTGTTGCAGCTTGGAAGCCGTTTCGCCTCCCTTGTCGGGAGGGCGGACCCGCTGAACAGCACGCCGGGAATAAATGTTCGGGGCAATGCGCAGGAATCCGTTCTGGCGCTGGATCACTCCCCGGCACAGGAGGAGTGGTCAGGCTGTCGCGCTTACGCCGGGCAGCTTTTCACCTCAGAGCATCGGCTCGCCGGACAACGTCGCCGTGTGCGGCTGTATCTTCCTGACGTTCCTGTCGTACAACCGCTGGGCTTACTGGTACTCACGGATGGCGAGATCTGGTTCGACCATCTTGGGGTAAGCGCCGCCATTGACGCCGCCATCCGCAGCGGACGCATCGCGCCGGTGGCCGTACTCGGCATTGATAACATCAACGCGGGTGAACGCGTCGCAATCCTCGGCGGTCGCCGCGAGCTGGTGCTCGACATTGCCGAACGCCTGCTGCCAACCCTTCGCGCCAAATACCCGGAACGGCGGTGGGCGGACCGTACACAAACGGTGCTGGCTGGGCAAAGCCTCGGCGGCGTGACCGCGCTGATGGCGGCCCGCCACGCGCCAGAGAGCTTCGGCCTGGTGCTGAGCCACTCCCCCTCAATGTGGTGGACGCCGGACAACCGCAACCGCCCAGACCATTTCAGCGCAGAAGAGCGCTCATGGGTCAGCGAACATGTGTTATCCGCGCCCTCGCCAGCCGTACGTACGCATCTGTGCGTGGGATCGCTGGAAGGTTCGACGGTCCCGCAGGTCAAACAGTTGCATGAAAAATTGCGCGCCGCCGGCGTTGAAAGCCATTGCAGCGTGTACACCGGCGGTCACGATTATGCCTGGTGGCGCGGCGCATTGATTGACGGATTACGTCTACTGCCCCGATAAAACTTCACCTGCCAAAAAGGAATCACATCCGATGTATGGTCGCCAGTACCACAACAAGTGCTATCGCATGGCGCTATTTTTAGTGAGTTTTTGTTTTAGCGCGCTGAGTTATGCGCAGCCGGATATGCAGCCATTAGGGCCGAATATTGCTGATAAAGGTTCGGGATATTACCATTTTAGGGTCAATGACTTTCAATCTGCCGATGGCGCAAGACATTACCGGGTATGGACCGCTATTCCCAATAAAGCCGCCCCGCCGTCGGGTTATCCTGTTTTATATATGCTGGACGGCAATGCAGTGATGGACAGGCTGCCGGAGGCGCTGCTCAAACAACTGGCAGACCACTCGCCGCCGGTGATTGTGGCGATTGGCTATCAGACTAACCTGCCGTTTGATCTTAACGGCAGAGCTTATGACTATACGCCGGCGCCGGGAATCGATCGCGAAGGCAGTGAAAATAACCCGCGTTTTCATCGTAAAACCGGCGGCGGGCCAGCGTTCCGCCAGCTACTGGAGAGACATATCGCGCCGCAGGTGGAACAAGGAATAACCATCAACCCCGAACGGCGCGGGGTATGGGGACATTCTTATGGCGGCCTGTTCGTTTTGGACTCCTGGCTGTCGTCATCCTTCTTTCATATCTATTACAGCGCCAGCCCGTCACTCAGCAGGGATAATTTTGCCCTGTTGAATCGCCTTACGGCAGTGAAGCCGTCGCCGTTCTGCCATAAGAAACTCATTATAATGGAAGGTTCTGCGTCGAATGGGGATAGCAGGCAACGCCAGATGGCCGAGCTCCTGCAAAAAGTTCAGGAGACCGTGAGAACGCTTGAGAACAACGGCGTTAACGCGGCCCTGCAGCATTACCCGGGCCTGGGCCACGGGCCCATGTTTAACGCCTCTTTTCGCAGTGCATTGCTGGATATCAGTCGCGAACCGGCAAGCCAAAAACCACGCTGTCATTAACCCGCCGCCAGAATATGCCCGCCAGCGGCGGGCATAACCCATCAAAACGAGGCCGTCACACCGGCATAATAAGCCCGACCCGGTTCGTTATAGGTATTTGCCCCTTCGGCGGAGCGATAGATCTGTTTATCGAAGATATTGCTGATACCGACATTAAGACGCAGGTTCTTGTTGATATCGTAATTAACGTTAGCGCCGACCAGTGAGTAAGCCCCCAGCGCTTTCCCGGACAATCCTTTGGTCTCTTCACTACGCGACTCCGCATGTGTTCGCGGTTTTTGCTTGCCGTATAACGTCCAGTTGACGTTAGCGGAGAGCGCGCTGGTGATAGTCCAGTCGAGGAAGGTATTCACCGTATATTTCGGGATTATCGATAAGGGATTGCCGGTATCTTTTTGCTCAGAAGCGATCATATAAGTCGCATTGGTATTCCAGTTCAGACGGTCCGGCATCAGCGGAACAGCCATGCTGGCTTCAATACCTTCAATCAGCGCTTTACCGCCGTTCTGCCATTGCAATACATAAGCGCCAGATGCGCTTCTGCCAATAATTTTATCACCTGCGGCAATCTTATTCTGATAATCGTTACGGAAATACGTGACGCTTGCGTGGTAATCGTCTACGGTAAATTCCAGCCCAATCTCTTTATTGATGCTAATTTCAGGATCGAGGTTCTTATTACCGACCAGGTAACAGCCGCCCGACGTAATATCTTTTGGACAACCGTTGCCTTTCGAATAGAGTAAATACCCCTCACTGGTTTGATACAAGTTCGGTGCCTTAAAGGCCCGGGCAATACCGGCTTTCACCTTGACGTATTCACCTAACTCCTGGGAAAGGTTAAGACTGGGACTAAAATTACTCCCGGATTCGCTTAAATAGTCAAAACGCAGACCCGGAATAATATTGGTACCGGCCATGGGTTCGATATTATCTTCAACGTACAGCGCACTGATTTCCGATTTATTTTTGCTGCTACGGTTAGCCGCCGAACCGGAAATCCCGGCGATATTGCTATCCTTAACCGTCAGACTGGTAGAGGAAGGATCGTTTAGCTCATCGCGGTTCCACTCCGCGCCGACGGTGAGCGTTTGCTCAAATAGCCATATCACCGGGACATTCACCTCGCCGCTGGTGCGATACGAGGTCAGGCGGTTAGTGGTGAACGTCTGGTCGTTGGTAATACGCCCCTCGCCGCCGCCGGAGAGCCCCTCATTCATGCGGGTGTTATCGGTTTTTTCATAGTAGAACCCCAGGCGGCTTTGCCCCCAGTCCCAGATGCCGTTATGAGTTAGACCGTAATTCTGCCGGTACAGGCGATTGGTCTCCCGCCCGGACTGCGCCAGACTTTTGGTAACCGCGTTTGAAGTACTGTTTTGCGTATCGCCAGCATAAATATTCCCCTGCCGACTGTATCCTGCTTCAAAATCAAGGATTTGCTGCGGGGTCATTTTCCATGAGAAGACGCTATTAATATCTTTATTGGTGACCCCCTCCCGTCCGGCGGCATTTTTGGTCCCGGCGGAGGAGTTAATATCCCAGCTATCGGCATCGGTTCTGTTGAGATTACCGTACAGGCGCATCGTCAACGTATCTCCAGCCAACGGGCCGCTAAGGCTAAAGTTACCCCGCCGGGTGTCACCCTCTTTGCTGCTTTCCGGCTGGTTGGTATAGAGCGACAGCGAGCCGTGCCAGTCATTAGTGGGGCGTTTGGTGATGATATTCACCACCCCACCTGCGGCACCGGAGCCATAGCGCGCGGCGGCGGGCCCACGGATCACTTCAATACGTTCTACCATCTCCGGCGGCACCCAGTTCGTATCGCCACGGGTGTCGCGTTCTCCGCGCCAGCTATAGCGAACCGAATTTCGCGACGTCACCGGCACGCCGTCAATCAGCACTAAGGTATTTTCCGGCCCCATACCACGAATATCAATTTGTCGGTTATTTCCGCGCGTCCCCGAGGCGCTATTGCCGGTAAGATTAACCCCAGGCATCTTACGAATAATATCGGCAAGATCGTTAACGGGAGGATTCTTTTGAATATCGTCACGAGTAATAATCGAAACGCCCGGCTGTTGCTTTAATACTTGCTCGGCGGTGGATTCAACCACCATCGTTTCGCCGTTGTCGTCAGTAGATTCTGCTGCTGATAATGGACTATTAACCCCTGTAGAAACCACGGTTATTAACCAGATGAACTTCTTAACTCTCATACCCATTCCCTAAATAATGTCTAAAGTAGCGCTGTTGCCCTCAAGCTCACATCCTTGCCAGGTTACGTCTATATAGTAATTATTATCATATGCTAATGATAATAATTATCATTCAATTAAGAAAAAGGCAATCTTTCGACCGCAAAAATCTGGTAATAAAAAACGGAAATGGGATTTTGCAATATGACTCTCTGTCCGGGCTCCGCTTTGCCAGTAAATCCGGGAAGGGTGGCAGAATGCGCCTACTGAACGAAGGTTTTACAAAACAGAAATAGATGAAATAAAACTATTTTTCAAAGCGTTAATGATAATAAACACCCAGGTAAGATGGTATAGTGCGGTTCAGAGTTCACCGGCGCTTCCCTGTCGACGGCAAACCGTTCTTACAGTTTGCCAGAGACTTTCCGTCTGGGTAATGGTGGGATCGGATACGATTGTAGTCATTCGATATATGACAATGAAAGTGATGTTGGCTCCAAAATACAAAGCGCCTGGTAATAATTATCAGGCGCTTTGCAGACAGAAAACCATCAAACATCGGTTTCTCGTTCTCCAGGAACTACTGGAAAATATGGCAACCCACAGTTAGTAGATTTTACTGTCGGGTCTTGCCAGGGATGTTGTGTTACCCCCAGGTCTTTTAAAAGACCTCGTAACAGCACTAACTCGCTGGGTGTCATTTTTTGCTTTGGTTCACCCTCCTTAGGTGGACGAATATCCTCCTGACTAGTACATGTAACACAATAACCTTTTAACTCTATCCACTTAGGCTTAGAGGGGGCCTTAGGATCGGGAGGCGTCGGACTGGCAACGCATGAACAGGCACTTATACATCCAGGCATAACGTTTTCCTTTTCAAACAATTCGCTTTAGTTGGAAGTTCTACTTGAGAAAATAGAAATAGTTATTCAGATATTTTTACCGTCGCATACTCCTGTAATAATAAAAGATACTGTAAATAATTAACTCTCGGCTACTATTCAGTAGCAGATAGTTATTCTTACATTTCTTTTATTTCAGATTCACGTCAAAAAGGGCTAAATATTTTCACTATAAAATTCGTTAAAGAGTGTTTGTGTACTTGTAGACATTCTGGCGTCTTCGGTACGCAAATCGGTTAGTGTACAATCTTTAAAACAGGTATTATTTAAATTAGCCTCAGCCAAATCAGCCCTGTCCAGGTTCGTAGAAATGAAACTCGCCTTTCGCAGGTTTGCCCGGGTTAAGATAGCGCCTTCCATATCAGCAGCCATTATAGTAGCACTCTGTAATGTCGCACCGCTCATATCAGCACGTATAAGGGTTGCGCCTGAAATATTAGCGTGATCCATATTTGCACCGGAGCAAAGACATTCTACCATGCTACAGCCTAACAGACTTGTGTATTGTAAATTGGCGCCAGTAAGATTAGCGCGATCGAGGGTAGCGCCACACATAATACTATCTTCCAGACAGGCGTTCATTAAATTACTGTCGCCTAATGATGCTCCCGATAGATTTGCACCCTTAAAATTTGCACCGTCACAATCCGCCATAAACAGTACTGCCCCCCCTAAATCTGCGTCGCTTAGGTCTGCGCCACATAAATTTTCTGCCGTCAGATTTGCTCCGGTAAGGACAGCGCCTTTAAGATTCATGCCTCCCTGGGCAGTTAACATTACAGAATCCTGAGGGAGAGAAAATTCGTATCTGAATAGTAAAACTCGACATATTTTTTCAAAAGAGACAAGCGGAATTTCTCTTGTCTCAGAATTGTCGCCTTTACTGACTCGTACAATAACTTGTCCAGCTTCGTTATTCTCACCAGGAAGATTAAATTCGACACGAAACCCGCCCATATCCTCCAGTATAATGTTTTCTGGCAACGGAGCACCTCTGTCAGACATTGAACTTTTCAATGTATCAGCCATAGTGTCTATCAATTCCTGATACTGTGCTTCATTTTTCCGACGCACCCCACCACAGGTAAAAAAGTTAATGATATATTCCAGAATGGTTTTGGGAGAGGTGGCTTGCCGCATAGCAGCAGAAGTCCCCGCGCCAAAAGCAGATGTAGCCATACCAGCCAGACTATCGAGTGAACGCTGCATAATATTTTCTCCCAGAGATAGCAACATGGTACATGATAAAATTTATCATATAGATTTGCATTTAGAGATAAGGTGAATACCCCCTTTGCGTCTGGTTACATAATAACGTATCACGACGCTTTGCTGTCTGGCTTACACAATACCAGCTAAATAAACATATTGGCTTATACTCGTCATACTTCAAGTTGCATGTGCTGCGGCTGCGTTCCCTCACCCCAGTCACTTACTTTAGTAAGCTCCTGGGGATTCGCTCGCTTGTCGCCTTCCTGCAACTCGAATTATTTAGAGCATAAACATTATTTAAAATAATAAACACGGCATTCGTTTTAATACTACGTTCAGGACTCATCCCACTCATTAGCAGAAAACCTATTAAAAAGCGTGTTCAGGCATTTTATTGTTGCCATTGATAAACTGTTTAACAACATCGTCTGTACAGGCCTTCTTCGTTGCCTTTACGTTTAACTCAATCAGGCTACCGTCTCGGTTATAAGTCCATCGAGTAGTAGAGCCGTAGTATGACGATGCAGCAAAGTGATATGGAAAGATATAATCCATTATTAATGTTAAAAGAAGTCATGGCGCAGACGCCTTATCGCCATAAACGCTGGGGAGAGCGTAAGTTTCGCTATAAATTTGTATTACGTTGCCTTATTAACCCCATAACGACAATTAAATACTTCAATGAATTATGCCATCTGTCTCAACCCAGAACGCTGATCATTCATCGTCCACTGTTGCCGGCAAAAATCCAGCGGCCCTATTTGTATACCGGGCTTAGCATACGTTGCCGGGCAAGGGCTATTCTGGAACACTACCAGTTCGTTCAGTCCTTTCCGGAAAGTAAAATTAAAAAGATCCTCCTGTCCGAGGAACAAATCTTACTCGCTCACCTGGAAGGAAAAAACGGTGCTCTGGTAGATATCTACTGCGGTCCCTGTGGCTATGACAGAGAAGGTGAACTGACATTAACGCTGTGTTTCAATGATACGCCGTTGGCACGTTTATCATTTTCCTTTATCCGCCATGAAGGGAAGCAAATAGCGTTGGTTGCCGGGTTACAAGGGCCCAGTAAACATGTCGGCCCACAAGTCATACGTAACGCCACCAAAGATTGTTACGGTCTCTTTCCTAAACGGATGCTGTATGAAGCATTTGCGACATTGATGCAGGCCTGTAATGTCGACGAGATTTATGCGGTAAGTGAAAACAACCATGTTTATCGTCAACTCCGGTACTTATTCCAGAAGAAAAAAACTTTTGTGGCCAGCTATAGTGAATTCTGGGAGTCGCTAAACGGCGTTAAGAAAGGTGCCTTATATCATCTGCCATCACAGGTGATGCGTAAAGCGCCTGAAAGTATTCCCAGCAAAAAACGCGCAGAGTATCGGAAACGCTATCATATTCTGGATACAATAATACAAGAGGTTAACAGCCTCTCCCGGTAGAACTATTTCATACGCGGATGTGCAGATCCTGCTACCGTTCAGCGGATCTCTTTGAAATCTGTATCGCTACTGGATGGTTAAATACAGAATGGCTTGCGAGTGAAAAGCGCGGCATTAAACCGTCGCTTTCACTCATGCTATGATCAACATCTTAATCTTATTCCCTTCACCATAACGTCATCGATTAGCATGTTAACCATTAAATACAAGCTAAACATTTGTCACATTTTTATTTGGTTGAGCAAAAAAATAATACAAAATAGAATTTTCAGTAAGCTAAGTCAGGAGTTTTGGTGAAAATACAAGAAGTTAAGCGTATATTAACCCGCTGGCAGCCGTCTTCCTTTGCCCTATACCGGGAGGTGTTTACGCAATACGGCGGTAGTATCAATATGCACCCAGATATTGTGGATTATTTTATGAAGCGCCATAACTGGCATTTTAAATTCTTCCACTATAAAGAAGATGATAAGATTAAAGGCGCCTACTTTATCTGTAATGATCAGAATATTGGCATCCTGACGCGCAGAACCTTCCCGCTATCGTCAGATGAGATACTTATTCCGATGGCACCAGATTTACGCTGCTTCTTACCCGATCGTACTAACCGGCTTTCGGCGTTGCATCAGCCACAAATACGCAATGCCATATGGAAACTCACCAGAAAAAAACAAAATTGTCTGGTCAAAGAAACGTTCTCTTCTAAGTTTGAAAAAAGACGCCGTAATGAATATCAGCAATTTCTTAAAAAAGGCGGTAGTGTAAAAAGCGTTGCTGATTGTTCTTCTGATGAACTGACTCATATTTTTATCGAGTTATTTCAGTCTCGTTTCGGCAATACGTTATCTTGCTATCCCGCTGATAACCTTGCCACCTTTTTTAGTCAACTGCATCACCTTCTGTTTGGGCATATTCTTTATATTGAAGGGATACCCTGTGCATTTGATATCGTATTGAAATCTGAAAGCCAGATGAACGTCTACTTTGACGTATCTAATGGTGCAATTAAAAATGAGTTCAGGCCACTCAGTCCCGGCAGCATACTAATGTGGCTAAATATTAACCGTGCCAGACATTACTGCCAGGAAAGACAAAAAAAATTGCTTTTTTCCATCGGCATACTAAGGCCTGAATGGGAATATAAGCGCATGTGGTCGACCCCCTATTTTACCGGAAAATCGATTTGCTAAAAAGAAAGCCTGGACGTAAATATGTTTTTTACGTCCAGATTTTTCATAAGTCCTGATGAACTGATAAAAAACGAAAGTTTAATCATAATTTGAAAAATAAGTTAACCACCATATAATCATAATGACAATTACTCGAAATTCACTTACACTATACTCGGTTTTATGGAATTGATTAACACGGTATGTTACAGATAACGTGCTAAAAAGCGTGCAGCGGTTATACATTTTCATATGTATGTGTCATTAACCTGGCGTCAGGAACAGATGATGATGACAACTAACCTTTTATCTCTTCTGGCCTGGCATACCGTCAGTAGATTAAAGGTGTAGCCTTGCTTTATGGCATTACAAAAATGTAGGTGAGGTCTATGCTCAATGTATACGTTATTTGTAACAACGCTCTTGTGCATAAACAATACGTTATTGCCAACAGCACTGAACGGGTACAGTGGTTCTTGCTGACAACAGGCTTAAAGATCGCCTTAACACGGGATACCTGATAACTGGATTATATTATGACACATGCAGACTGGCTGATTCTTGGGTATACAACTGTTATTATTATTTTTGGTATTGTATGTTATATCGGATTGCTTAAATTGATAACGAAAGGCAAGCATGAAAAATAACGCACTTACCGGGAAGAATATACTCTCAGGAGATAAAATGCTTCGGCAATGATATGACACCACTGCCGAAATGCTATTTTTACAGAAATCAATCAGGTATTGAGGGTGATTTTATCATAGCCGCGCCAGCGATAATTCAACAACGAGAGCAGCCAGAATAGCACGAAAGCGCCCACTACACAGAAGCCCACATTCCCCATATGATCGTTAAGCGTGCTGACGGTCTGCCAAAATGTTCCGCTTAACTGTAACGCATCATCAATCAACCCCAGCGCCTCAAGCCCGCCAATCGCCAGCGCGACAATGACGGATGCGGCGGTAATGGTCATATTATAATAAAGCTTACGTAATGGATGCGAGAAAGCCCAACCGTAAGCGCCGACCATGACAAAGTTATCCAGGGAATCCACCAGCGCCATCCCGGCGGTAAACAGCACAGGAAAAATCATCATCGACCAGAGAGATAGCCCCTGGTTAGCTGCTGAAGCGGAAATGCCCAGCAGCCCAACCTCGGTTGCGGTATCAAATCCCAGACCAAACAGAAAACCGACAAAATACATATGCCAACTGGAAGTGACTAAACGAAACGTACGCTGAAATATACGCGTCATCAGCCCGCCGGGTATCGCCTCGTCATGCGCTCTCACTGACTCGCCGCGGGTAACCGAGCGAAATTGCCGCCAGACGTTGAACAAAATAAACAGGTTAAGCAGGGCCATCGCCAGCAGAAAAAAAGCGGAAACAGCCGTACCGATCAACGAACCATATTGATGCAAAACATCAATACGATCGCGAAATGCCATCGACGTCACAACAATCGCCAGACATGCCAGAACGACAATGGTCGAATGACCCAATGAAAAAAACGCCCCCACGCCTAAAGGCGTTTTACCCTGCTGCATCAGTTTACGGGTGACGGTATCGATGGCTGCGATATGATCGGCATCAACCGCATGACGCAGCCCAAAGCTATACGCCAGTATGGCTGCGCTTAGCATGACTGCATGGTGATGAAAAACACAGAACGCCCAAATCCAGGCCAGGATGTTAACCCCAACAAGAAAGACGGTTAATGCTATTCCCCGTCGTTTAGTATGATTATTCATGCCCCTGCACCCACTATATTTTTTAATTAACGCTACGGTTTGTAGGGGGAATGTATGATCATTTGATTAAAACGTCACACCTCAAGATGCGACTTTTTGTAAACGTGCTTTACCGCTGACACATTTGTGCGCATTACTGCGGAACAAGGCTTAAAAAGCGTATCCGAACGTATAACCCTCCCAACGCTTCGCTACGGGAAAAATGGGGACGAGTACGGTGCAGGCGTGCGATATCATTGACCAAAGCCAGACCAATACCCGCCCCGGCCACATTTCCTACGTTATCGAGCCGGTGGAACGGCTGTAGCGCCAGATGGATATGTTCATCATCAATGCCGGGGCCGCTATCTTCGACAACCAGCGTCACGGCATCACTATCCCGTTCAAGCCGCGCGGTGACGATGCCTTGCTCAGGCGTGTATTTCAGCGCATTATCCAGCAAGTTTCCGCACAGCTCGCTAAGCAGTACCTCATCCCCCTCGATCCACATCGCTTCCTGTTCGCCTTCGTAGCCCAGGTCGATATGTTTACTCCGCGCCTGCGCCAGGCGGGTAAAGCAGCCGCTCTGTACGATATCGTACAGATTCACCGGTGAAAAGCGCCGCTCGCCCTGCTCTTTATGCTTTACCGCAGAAAGTTGCAACAATCTTTCCGTGAGCTGAATGGTACTATCCAGCGTTACGCTCATCGCCTGCAGACTTTCGTACCAGTGATGAGGGTGCTGGCTGGCTAACGCCACCGCCGCCTGCGTTTTTAACACCGCCAGCGGCGTTTTTAACTGGTGAGAAGCATCGGCGCTAAAGCGTTCCTGCCGGGAGAGGATGCCGCGGAGCCTGTCAATGTAGCGATTAAACGCCACGATTAACAAGCGTGTTTCCGACCATGGCAGCAGTTCCGGCAGCGGCGTTAACAGACCCGGTTCGCGGCGTACCATTAATGACGAAAGTTGACGCATAGGGCGCAGGATCCGGCGTAATAACCAGCCAACCAGCACCAGGGTCAGCAACACCAGCAGCCCCTGTGAGATCCAGGAAGAGAACAGCAGTTGGCCCGCCAGATAACGACGGGACTGCAGCGTCTCTGCGACATAAATCTCCGCCATGCCGATAATGCCGCCTTCGTTGACCGGCTGTAGCAAACGCGCCACGCGGATCGCCTCGCCGCGATACTCGGTATGATAGAACCACGCCAGCGCCGGATAAAGCCGGGTACGGGGCGTAGTGGGCGGCATGGCAGGCAGATCGTCATAACCGGAAATGACCTTCCCGGAAGGGTCGACGACTTTGTAATAGAGTCGATCATTCATATTAAGCTCGAAGCTATCCAGCACCACCCAGGGCACGTTAACTTCCAGATGCTTATTGCGCACCACCAGCCGTTCCGATACTGTTCGCGCCGAGGAGAGCAACGTACGATCATAAGCCTGAGTGGCGGCCTGTAGCGCATTGACATAGCTGTTAAACGCCGACAGCCCCCATAGCAGAATCAGCGGCAACCCCAGGAACAGCAAGAGTTGCAGGTACAACGATTGCGGCTTAACCCACTTCATCGCCGCGCTCCAGCACATAACCCAGGCCGCGCAGCGTCGTAATTCGTACATCGCTTCCCTGGAGTTTTTTACGCAGTCGATGAATATAAAGTTCGATGCTTTCAGGGCTTACCTCATCGTTCAGGCTGAACACCTGTTCAAAAAGCTGCTGACGCGAAACCGGCCGCGTTCGTCGGTACATCAATACGGTTAAGAGCGCCTGCTCACGCGGCGTCAGCGCTAACGGCTGCCCCTGTAACAGAAAATACCCTTCATCATGAAAGATCAATTCCCCCAGTTGCTGAACTTCATGAACCTGCCCAGCGCTGCGTCGCAGCAAGGCCCGTAAACGGGCATCCAGCTCTTCCAGTTCAAAGGGTTTCGGCAGATAGTCATCGGCGCCGACGTTGAGACCTTTTACGCGATCCGCCACCGCGCTTCGCGCCGTGAGCAGCAAAACGGGCAAGGTCTGACCGCGTTTACGCAGCCGTTGCACCACCTCCAGTCCATCCATTCCCGGCATATTGATATCCAGCACCGCCAGCGCGTACATTTCACTGTGCAGAAGATGGTCAGCCGCCAGGCCGTCAAATACGCAGTCCACGGCAAAGCCGTTTTGCACCAGCGCTTTCTCCAGCCAGTGAGCCAGCTCACGGTTATCTTCCGCCAATAAGAGACGCATATCACATCCTGTAAAGTTTCTGCCGCATTGAAAGGGAATTGAAAGGTTATTGTTTTAACAATCACGCAACCGAACTGCTACATGTCGGCTCACATAATCACAAAAATCTTCTTCCGAACCTGAAAAATCCGGACGTCCGGCGTGAGGATAAAAAATGAAAAAACAATTACTTCGTACCCTTACTGCAAGCATTTTATTAATGAGTACCTCTGTTCTGGCGCAGGAGGCGCCGTCGCGAACGGAATGTATCGCGCCAGCCAAACCTGGCGGCGGTTTCGACCTTACCTGTAAGCTGATTCAGGTGAGTTTGCTGGAGACTGGCGCTATCGAGAAACCCATGCGGGTAACGTATATGCCCGGCGGCGTCGGCGCTGTGGCCTATAACGCGATAGTCGCTCAACGCCCTGGCGAACCCGGGACTGTGGTCGCCTTTTCCGGCGGTTCGCTGCTCAACCTGTCGCAGGGGAAATTTGGTCGCTACGGCGTGGATGATGTGCGCTGGCTGGCAAGCGTGGGCACTGATTACGGCATGATCGCCGTGCGTGCGGATTCCCCGTGGAAAACGCTGAAAGATCTGATGACGGCGATGGAAAAAGATCCCAACAGCGTGGTCATTGGCGCTGGCGCCTCTATTGGCAGCCAGGACTGGATGAAGTCGGCGTTGCTGGCACAAAAGGCGAACGTCGACCCGCACAAGATGCGCTACGTTGCCTTTGAGGGCGGCGGCGAGCCGGTGACGGCATTAATGGGCAACCATGTTCAGGTTGTCTCCGGCGATCTCAGTGAAATGGTGCCTTATCTGGGCGGCGACAAAATCCGCGTCCTTGCCGTCTTTTCAGAAAATCGTCTGCCGGGCCAGCTTGCCAATATCCCTACCGCTAAAGAACAGGGCTACGACCTGGTGTGGCCGATTATTCGCGGCTTCTACGTCGGGCCCAAAGTCAGCGATGCCGATTACCAGTGGTGGGTGGATACCTTCAAGAAGCTCCAGCAAACCGACGAGTTTAAAAAGCAGCGCGATCTGCGCGGCCTGTTTGAGTTCGACATGACCGGCCAGCAGCTCGATGACTACGTGAAAAAACAGGTTACTGATTACCGTGAACAGGCGAAAGCCTTCGGACTCGCGAAATAATCGCGGAGGCAATGATGAGCGATCGTATCTTTGCGGGTATCTGGCTGTTGCTCTGTATCGCCGGGCTATTCATCGCCTGGCAGATCCAAAGCGAATACAGCTATGAACCCGTCGGCCCCCGCCCTTTTCCGCTGGGAATTATCGGCCTGATGGCGCTCTGCGCGCTGGCGCTGTTATTACGCCATCCCGACACGGTTAGCTGGCCGCGCCGCTATGTGCTGCAAAAGCTAATTACCATGATCATCATCCTGTTGATGTATGCCTGGGGATTCGAATGGCTGGGTTTTCCCATCGCCACCGCGCTTCTCACCATGGTTATCGGGATGCTGTTCGGCGCCACGATTCCGGCGGCGGGTATCTCCGGCGCGGTATTGGGCATTCTGCTGTGGTATGCCTTTGACCGGCTGCTTGATGTCACCTTACCTCTCGGCGCCTGGCTGAGTTAACGGAGCAACGATGGATACCTGGATATATCTTTCTCAGGGCTTTGCGGTGGCGATGACGCCGGAAAACCTGGTTATCGCGTTGATTGGCTGCTTCGTGGGCACGATCGTCGGTCTGCTGCCGGGCCTGGGACCGATCAACGGCGTGGCAATCTTACTGCCGCTGGCCTTTGCGTTGCATCTGCCTGCGGAGTCGGCGCTAATTCTGCTGGCGACGGTGTACATTGGCTGTGAGTATGGCGGCAGGATCTCCTCCATATTGCTCAACGTCCCCGGCGATGCGGCGGCGATCATGACGGCGCTGGACGGTTACCCAATGGCGCAGCAAGGGAAAGGCGGCGTAGCGCTGTCGATTTCCGCAGTCAGCTCATTTTTCGGTTCATTAATCGCTATCGGCGGCATCATTCTGTTCGCCCCTTTACTGGCGCAATGGTCGCTGGCCTTCGGTCCGGCGGAATATTTCGCCTTAATGGTTTTTGCTATCGCCTGTCTTGGCAGCATGATGGCGCAAAATCCGCTTAAATCATTTCTGGCGGCGCTGATCGGTCTTGGCCTTGCGACCGTCGGCGTGGACGCCAACACCGGGGTTTATCGCTTTACCTTTGACAGCGTTCATCTTTCCGACGGCGTACAGTTTATCGTCGTGGTGATCGGCCTGTTCTCGGTATCAGAAATACTTTTAATGCTGGAACATACCAGCAGCGGGCAAACAATGGTCCGCAAAACGGGTCGAATGTTGTTCAACCTGAAAGAAGGCGCGCAGTGTATCGGCACTACCCTGCGTTCTTCGGTAATCGGCTTTTTTGTCGGCGTATTGCCCGGCGCCGGGGCGACCATCGCCAGCGCCATTACCTATATGACCGAGAAAAAACTCAGCGGCAACAGCGATAGCTTCGGCAAAGGGGATATTCGCGGCGTCGCGGCGCCGGAGGCGGCAAACAACGCCTCTGCCTGCGGCTCCTTCATCCCGATGCTGACGCTGGGCGTTCCCGGTTCCGGCACTACGGCAGTGATGATGGGGGCGCTGACGCTGTACAACATCACGCCAGGCCCGGCGATGTTCACCGAACAGCCGGATATCGTCTGGGGACTCATCGCTGCGCTGCTGATTGCGAACGTGATGCTGCTGATCATGAATATCCCGTTGATCGGTCTGTTCACCCGTATGCTCACCATTCCGCTGTGGTTCCTGGTACCCGCCATCGCTGCCGTATCGGCGGTAGGGGTGTATGCGGTACACAGCACCACCTTCGATCTGGTGCTGATGGTCGCGCTCGGCGTGTTAGGGTACATTTTACGTAAAATGCACTTCCCCATGTCGCCGCTGATCCTGGGATTCGTACTGGGGGAAATGCTGGAGCAAAACCTGCGCCGCGCACTCTCCATCAGTAACGGCAATATGGCGATTTTGTGGCAAAGCGGCGTTGCCAAAGCCCTGCTGATCATGGCGATCATGGTCATTGTCGTACCGCCAATGTTACGTCTGATCCGTAAACACAGCCGTAAACCGCAGGTTGACGCCGGTTAATTGACTGCTGAAATACGTTGTACTTGTCCGGCCTACGCGCTCATGTGCCAGGCCGGGCAACCCCGCCAGCATCACTCTTTCCATAACTCGCTCATTTTACACCCCTTCTTGCCGTTGTCAGGCTCGTGGCGCCGTTAACCTCACCTTTCGTATTGTTAAATATTTGTTGTTTTTGATCACAATAATTAAACAAAAGCGGTTGTTTCATACGCGTTTCTGGAAAATGTCGATATTTTTAATTTATGGCTACGAAATGAGCATCGCCATGTCTCCCTGACCATCTACCGAGAGGAATGATTCTGATGAATGCACTGACTGCCGTAAAAGCGAACACAGATGATTTAGCCCAACGCCATACTGGTTTCACCCTTGCCCCTTCGGCGCAGTCGCCGCGCCTGCTGGCGTTAACGTTTACGGCGGATACCACAAAACAATTTCTTCATCAGGTTGCGCAGTGGCCGGTGCAGGCGCTGGAATACAAATCTTTCTTACGTTTTAAAATCGGCAAGATCCTCGACGATCTGTGCGGCAATCAGCTACAACCGCTGTTGATCAAAACGCTCCTCAACCGTGCACAAGGCGCGCTGTTGATCAGCGCCGAAGGGATCGATGATGTCGCACAGGCAGAAGAGATGGTCAAACTGGCGACGGCGGTGGCGCATCTTATTGGTCGCTCCAACTACGATGCGATGAGCGGCCAGTACTACGCGCGTTTCGTGGTCAAAAACGTCGACAACTCCGACAGTTATCTGCGCCAGCCCCACCGCGTAATGGAACTGCACAATGACGGTACCTATGTTGAGGAGGTGACCGACTACGTGCTGATGATGAAAATCGACGAACAGAATATGGAAGGCGGTAATTCGCTGTTGCTGCACCTTGATGACTGGGAACATCTGGAGTCGTTTTTTACCCATCCGCTGGCGCGTCGCGTCATGCGCTGGGCGGCGCCGCCAAGCAAAAATGTTAGCCATGACGTCTGGCACCCGGTGTTTGATGTCGACCAACAAGGCCGCCCGGTCATGCGTTATATCGACCAGTTCGTCCAGCCAAAAGACTTTGAAGAAGGCGTCTGGCTCAGCGAACTTTCAGACGCGCTGGAAACCAGTCAAAACATCCTCTCCGTGCCGGTACCGGTCGGCAAATTCCTGCTGATTAACAATCTGTTCTGGCTACATGGACGCGATCGTTTTACGCCGCATCCTGACTTGCGTCGCGAACTGATGCGCCAGCGCGGTTACTTCGCCTACGCCGCCAGCCATTATCAAACTCACCAATAAGCGCCACGGCGAAGGAATTACGCGGATGTATGATTTTGTGATTATCGGCGGCGGCATTATCGGCATGTCGACCGCCATGCAACTTATTGATCTCTATCCGGATGCGCGCATCGCGTTGCTGGAAAAAGAGTCCGCGCCAGCCTGCCACCAGACCGGGCATAACAGCGGCGTGATCCATGCCGGGGTGTACTACACGCCCGGCAGCCTCAAAGCGCGGTTTTGTCTGGCGGGCAATCAGGCGACCAAAACCTTTTGCGATCAAAACAACATCCGCTACGACACCTGCGGCAAAATGTTGGTCGCCACCTCGGAGCTGGAAATGGCGCGGATGCGCGCGCTATGGGAGCGGACGGCGGCCAACGGCTTAGAGCGCGAGTGGTTAAGCGCGGCGGAGCTGCGTGAACGCGAACCCAATATCATTGGCCTGGGCGGGATTTTTGTCCCTTCCAGCGGGATTGTCAGCTATCGCGATGTCGCGACGGCCATGGCGAACCGCTTTCAGGCCAAAGGCGGCGAGATCATCTACCATGCCGAGGTCAGCGCGCTAACAGAACATGCCGCTGGCGTTGTCATTCGCACCTCGCAAGGTCGGGAAATCGAAACCGCTACGCTTATCGGCTGTGCAGGGCTGATGGCGGATCGGCTGGTCAAAATGCTGGGCGTGGAGCCCGGTTTTATTATCTGCCCTTTCCGCGGCGAGTACTTTCGTCTGGCCCCGCGGCACAACCGGATCGTTAACCATTTGATCTACCCGATCCCCGATCCGGCAATGCCGTTTCTCGGCGTCCATCTTACCCGCATGATCGACGGCAGCGTTACGGTCGGGCCGAATGCGGTGCTGGCGCTTAAACGCGAAGGCTACCGTAAGCGCGACGTTTCCTTCACCGACACCCTGGAGATTTTCCGCTCCGCCGGCATTCGCCGCGTACTGCAAAACCATCTGCTTTCCGGACTGGGCGAGATGAAAAACTCGCTGTGCAAAAGCGGCTATTTGCGGCGAGTACAAAAGTATTGCCCCAGCCTGACCGTCAACGATCTCCAGCCCTGGCCGGCAGGCGTGCGGGCGCAGGCGGTTTCACCGGACGGCAAACTGATTGATGATTTTCTGTTTGTCACGACGCCGCGTTCCATTCACACCTGTAACGCCCCCTCCCCGGCGGCGACATCCGCGATACCGATCGGCGCGCATATCGTCAGCAAAGTTCAGGCGCTACGCGCAAGCCAGAGCAACCCCGGACGTACGCTGCGTGCGGCACGCAGCGTGGACGCATTACACGCCGCATTTACCCGTTAACCCTTCAGACAGGAAGCAATTATGCAACTTAACGACTCTACCCTGTTCCGCCAGCAGGCCTTTATCGATGGCGACTGGCGCGACGCGCGCGGCGGCGATGTCATTCCCGTGAGCAACCCCGCCAACGGGAAACCGCTCGGCAATGTGCCCAAAATGGGGGCGGAAGAGACGCGCGACGCCATCAACGCCGCCAATCGCGCCCTGCCCGCCTGGCGCGCGCTCACTGCCAAAGAGCGAGCCAATATCCTGCGTCGCTGGTTCAATCTGATGATGGAACATCAGGACGATTTGGCGCGTCTGATGACGCTGGAACAGGGCAAACCGCTGGCGGAAGCGAAAGGCGAAATTAGCTACGCCGCCTCGTTTATTGAATGGTTCGCCGAAGAGGGGAAGCGTATCTATGGCGACACGATTCCAGGTCATCAGGCCGATAAACGGCTGCTGGTGATTAAACAGCCCATCGGCGTCACCGCCGCGATTACCCCGTGGAACTTTCCCTCGGCAATGATCACCCGTAAAGCCGGCCCCGCGCTGGCCGCAGGCTGCACAATGGTACTCAAACCCGCCAGCCAGACGCCGTTTTCCGCGCTGGCGCTGGCGGAACTGGCCCGGCGCGCCGGAATTCCCGCAGGCGTATTTAACGTCGTTACCGGTTCGGCAGGCGATATTGGCGGCGAGCTGACCAGCAACCCGCTGGTACGCAAACTGTCGTTTACCGGCTCGACGGAGATTGGCCGCCAGCTAATGGAACAATGCGCCAAAGACATTAAAAAAGTGTCGCTGGAGTTGGGCGGCAATGCGCCGTTTATCGTCTTTGACGATGCCGATCTGGATAAAGCCGTCGAAGGCGCGCTGGCTTCGAAGTTTCGCAACGCCGGGCAGACCTGTGTCTGCGCCAATAGATTGTATGTTCAGGACGGCGTTTACGATCGTTTTGCGGAAAAACTCAACCAGGCGGTAAATAAGCTCGCGGTCGGCGACGGCCTGCAAGCCGACGTCGCTATCGGGCCGCTGATTGATGAAAAAGCCGTGGCGAAAGTCCAGGAGCATATCGCCGACGCGCTGGAAAAAGGCGCCCGCGTCATTACGGGCGGTGAAGCGCACAAATTGGGCGGCAACTTCTTTCAACCGACCATTCTGGCGGATGTTCCTGATAACGCGAAAGTCGCCAAAGAAGAGACATTCGGGCCGCTCGCGCCTCTGTTCCGCTTCAGCGACGAGGCGGATGTCATCAGGCAGGCTAACGATACCGAGTTCGGCCTGGCAGCCTATTTTTATGCACGCGATTTAAGCCGCGTTTTCCGCGTCGGCGAAGCGCTGGAATACGGCATCGTCGGTATTAATACCGGCATTATCTCCAACGAAGTCGCGCCTTTCGGCGGTATTAAGGCCTCCGGATTAGGCCGTGAAGGTTCCAAATACGGCATCGAAGATTATTTAGAAATCAAATATATGTGCATCGGCCTTTAACAGGAGAGTCGCTAATGAATACCAATAACGCTTTAATGCAGCGCCGCCATAACGCCGTTCCTCGCGGCGTGGGGCAGATTCACCCGATTTTCGCCGAGCGGGCGGAAAATTGTCGGGTCTGGGATGTCGAAGGCCGTGAGTATCTCGATTTCGCGGGCGGCATTGCCGTCCTGAACACCGGTCATTTACATCCGGGCATTGTTTCAGCGGTGGAAGCGCAGTTGAAGAAATTGTCGCATACCTGTTTTCAGGTGCTGGCCTATGAACCGTACCTGGCGTTGTGCGAACGCATGAACCAGAAGGTACCGGGCGATTTCGCCAAAAAAACGTTGCTGGTCACGACCGGTTCAGAAGCGGTTGAAAACGCGGTGAAAATCGCCCGCGCGGCGACAAAACGCAGCGGCGCTATCGCGTTTAGCGGCGCTTACCACGGTCGTACCCACTACACGCTCTCTCTGACCGGGAAAGTACACCCGTACTCTGCTGGTATGGGATTGATGCCAGGCCATGTCTACCGCGCGCTTTATCCTTGCCCGCTACACAACATCAGCGACGACGACGCGATCGCCAGCATTGAACGCATCTTTAAAAATGATGCCGCGCCGGAAGATATCGCCGCCATTATTATTGAGCCGGTACAGGGCGAAGGCGGATTTTACGCCGCCTCTCCCGCGTTTATGCAGCGACTGCGCGCGCTATGCGACCAACACGGCATTATGTTGATTGCCGACGAAGTGCAAAGCGGCGCGGGCCGGACCGGTACGCTGTTCGCCATGGAACAGATGGGCGTTGCGGCAGATATTACCACGTTTGCGAAATCGATCGCCGGCGGCTTTCCGCTGGCAGGCGTTACCGGCCGGGCAGACGTGATGGACGCTATCGCGCCGGGCGGGCTGGGCGGCACCTATGCCGGAAACCCGATTGCCTGCGCCGCCGCACTGGCGGTACTGGACATTTTCGAGCAGGAAAATCTACTGCAAAAGGCGAATACGCTTGGCAAAACGCTGCGCGATGGCCTGATGGAGATAGCGGAAACGCACCGTGAGATTGGCGACGTGCGCGGACTGGGCGCCATGATCGCCATTGAGTTGTTCGAAAATGGCGACCCCGGCAAACCGAACGCGACTCTGACCGCCGACATTGTGGCCCGCGCCCGCGAGAAAGGGTTAATTCTGCTCTCCTGCGGTCCTTACTACAACATCTTGCGCATCCTCGTTCCACTCACTATTGAGGCCTCGCAGATTCGGCAAGGCCTGGAGATTATCGCCCAGTGCTTTGATGAGGCGAAACAAGCGTAATGTCCAATAAGCAGCGTCGGATGGCGACGTAACTGTCTTATCCGGCCTACAAAAACCGTTTCGATTGTAGGCCGAATAAGCCAGGCGCCATCCGGTAAACGAGCGCAATAACAATAAAGAGGTTTTAGGATGGGGCAATTGTCAGAATCACATGCATTAGGGGGCGGGCTGAAATCACGCCACGTCACCATGTTATCGATCGCCGGCGTCATCGGCGCCAGCCTGTTTGTCGGTTCCAGCGTGGCGATTGCGGAGGCCGGCCCTGCGGTACTGCTGGCCTATCTGTTCGCAGGACTTTTAGTCGTCATGATTATGCGAATGCTGGCTGAAATGGCCGTCGCCACGCCGGATACCGGTTCTTTTTCCACCTATGCGGATAAAGCGATTGGCCCCTGGGCCGGGTATACCATCGGCTGGTTATACTGGTGGTTTTGGGTGCTGGTTATTCCGCTGGAGGCCAATATTGCCGCCATTATTCTGAATTCATGGATACCGGGTATTCCGGTGTGGCTATTTTCATTAGTGATTACGCTTGCCTTAACCGGAAGCAATTTATTGAGCGTCAAAAATTACGGCGAGTTCGAATTCTGGCTGGCGCTATGTAAAGTAATTGCCATTCTGGCGTTTATCGCGCTGGGCGCGACGGCGATTAGCGGTTTTTATCCGTATGCCGAGGTAAGCGGTATCTCCCGGCTATGGGATCACGGTGGTTTTATGCCTAACGGCTTCGGCGCGGTGTTAAGCGCCATGTTGATCACCATGTTCTCTTTTATGGGCGCGGAAATCGTCACTATTGCTGCCGCGGAATCCGATACGCCGGATAAACATATCGTACGCGCCACCAATTCTGTTATCTGGCGAATTTCCATCTTTTACCTGTGTTCCATTTTTGTGGTGGTGGCGCTGATCCCGTGGAATATGCCGGGTCTGAAAAGCGTAGGTTCGTACCGCTCGGTACTGGAGCTGCTTCATATTCCGCACGCAAAATTCATTATGGACTGCGTGATTTTGTTGTCGGTGACCAGTTGTCTGAACTCCGCATTATATACCGCCTCCCGGATGCTCTATTCCCTTAGCCGCCGCGGCGATGCGCCTGCGATAATGGGAAAAACTAACCGTAGCAAAACACCCTGGGTAGCGGTTCTCCTCTCTACCGGCGCGGCCTTTTTAACCGTTATCGTCAATTATTATGCCCCGGCAAAAGTGTTTAAATTTCTTATCGACAGTTCCGGCGCCATCGCGCTGCTGGTCTATCTGGTGATTGCGATTTCGCAATTGCGGATGCGTAAAATTCTGCTGGCGCAGGGCGGAGAAATTAAGCTGAAAATGTGGCTTTATCCGTGGCTCACCTGGCTGGTTATCGGCTTTATCTGCTTTGTTCTGGTGGTGATGCTATTTCGACCGGCACAGCAACTAGAAGTCATTTCGACGGGGCTGTTAGGGCTGGGCATAATAGGTACTGTCCCCATTATGTCTCGCTGGAAAAAACTGATAAGGTGGCAAAAAGCCCCCCTGCAAAACCTACGTTAGTTATTCCCGGCGTCAGCCGGGAAGCTTCTCAGGAGTAAAAGATGACCGCCCTTTCCCAACCGACGGCCATAGATGGCTATCGCTGGCTTAAAAATGACATTATTCGCGGCACTTATCAGCCGGATGAGAAACTGCGGATGAGTTTATTAACCGCCCGCTATGCGCTCGGCGTAGGGCCGCTGCGTGAGGCGCTGTCGCAACTGGTGGCGGAACGGCTGGTCACTGTGGTGAATCAAAAAGGCTATCGCGTGGCGTCCATGTCAGAGGCGGAACTCCTCGATATTTTTGACGCGCGCGCCAATATGGAAGCGATGCTGGTACGCCTGGCGATTGAACGCGGCGATGATGCGTGGGAGGCGGAGATCCTGGCGCGAGCGCATATGCTCAGTAAACTGGAAGCCAGCGATGCCAGTGAACATATGCTCGATGAATGGGATCAGCGCCACCAGGCGTTTCATTCCGCCATTGTCGCCGGGTGCGGCTCCCATTACTTGCTACAGATGCGCGAACGCTTATTTGACCTGGCGGCCCGCTACCGCTTTATTTGGTTACGTGAAACCGTTCTGTCCGTCGAGATGCTGGAAGATAAACATATCCAGCATCACACGCTAACCGAAGCGATACTGGCGCGCGAGGCGGCACGCGCCAGCGAATTAATGCGTCAGCATTTGCTGACGCCGATTCCCATTATTCGCCAGGCGATGGCAGGAAAAATGTAGCCTGGCGCGGCCTGATAGCCATTATTCTTCAGGAATACGCAACACTTGTCCCGGATATATTTTTTCCGGGCTTTTCAGCATCGGTTTATTTGCCTCGAAGATTTTATTATACAGATTGGCGTTACCATACACTTGCTTTGAAATAGCGCTCAGGGTGTCGCCTGATTTTACGGTATAAAACTGACTTTCAGCCGCCGGCGTCGTGGTTTTAACCTGATCGTCAACGCTGCTAATCCCGGCGATATTCCCCACGGCAACCAGAATTTTTTCTTTTGCCTCCTGACTCAGCCCATCACCCGTCACTGTCGCTTTTCCATCAGCAATTTGCACATTCACTTTGTCAGCGTCGGGTATTCCCGTTTTATTTAAATGTTCCTGGACTTTTTTCGCCTGATCGTCCTTATCATGATTAGCGGTTACCGCGTCCCAGAGTTTTTCACCTGCATCTTTTACAAATTTGAAAAGTCCCATATTCACCTCGCTTGTCAAAAATACACACAAAGAAAAGTGTAGCAGAGGGAATGAGGTTATCCTGATAAGCGGCGCTTATGCGCCGCCGGTGGCCGGTAATTAATGACGCATCTGAACCCAAAATGCGTGGATAAGCCCCGGAATATATCCGAGTAATGTCAGCAGGATATTAAGGATAAATGCCCAACCGAACCCTTTTCCTAAAAGTACGCCGAGCGGAGGCAAAATAATCGTAAATACAATTCTCCAGAAACCCATATACACTCCATACAAGCAAAATTAGTCATTGTTTAAAAAGAGATTTTATCTCTAAGCATAGTCAGTTTACCTGAGCCTGCCAGTCACGCGCCGCGCTTTTACCCTCCTTTACGCTCTTTACGCTGGCATTAGGTTGACGTTTATTTTAGAATTAACTAAATTTAGAAAATGCTTAAATAACTATGACAGAGCTTGAACAACTTCAGTCCAGCGCAGAACAGGCGGCGGCCCTGCTCAAAGCGATGAGCCACCCAAAAAGATTACTGATTTTATGTATGCTTTGCGGTTCGCCAAAAACCAGCGCAGGCGAACTGGCGCGCATTACCGGGCTAAGCCCCTCCGCGACGTCGCAACATCTGGCGCGGATGCGAGAAGAAGGGCTGATTGATAGTCAACGCGATGCCCAGCGCATTCACTATTTCATTAAAAATGAGGCGGTTAATACGATTATCGCCACGTTAAAGAATCTCTATTGTCCATAAGGAGGCACGATGTCCATTGGGATAGTTTCCCCCCGTGAGGCGCAAGCGCTGATAGCGCAAGGCGCGAAACTGATTGATGTGCGCGACGCCGATGAATATCTGCGCGAGCATATTCCACATGCGCAACTGGCGCCTCTCTCCCGGCTTGAACAGGGCGATTTGCCCGCCAACCTGCGAGCGGAACAGATTATTTTTCACTGTCAGTCAGGTAAACGAACCAGCAGCAATGCAGCAAAACTACAGGCCATTGCCGCCCCAGCTCAGGTCAGTCTACTGGAAGGCGGTATCGACGGATGGAAAGCGGCAGGATTGCCCGTCACAGAAGACAAATCGCAACCGTTGCCACTGATGCGTCAGGTGCAAATCGCCGCCGGCGGGTTGACGTTGCTTGGGGTGATTCTGGGCTATACGGTCCACGGCGGCTTTTTCCTCATTAGCGGTTTTGTCGGGGCCGGGTTAATGCTGGCAGGCATGACCGGCTTCTGCGGAATGGCGCGACTACTGGAAAAAATGCCCTGGAATACCCGTACTCATTAAGCGGTACCTTCACCGCGCGTCGGTAGGTGTGTAGTAGACTGAAGGCGGGTTTATACCATTGTTCAACAGGAGAGCGTGATGTTCACACCAGGCGATATCGTACAGCCCCGAATGGGTGGGCCGAAACTGAAAGTGATTGAAGTCAACGAGGATCATATTGTCGCGGTACAGGTCGGTAATGAGTAGGGCGAAAAATTGATCCTCAAAGCGGCAGATGTCACCCCCTATTGCGAAGAAGGCGATTTTGGCGTGTGCTGATTTATCAGAATGAGCATGGCGCAACGTTCCCTGAGTCCCGGTTAATAGAGACAGGAAACGCAGCGCCATCTGTTAAAGGTTATCCGTGATTAGATTAAGAAATCATCCAGAGATTTCCCCGCCGCCAGCGCCTGGGCAATCGGTTTAGGCGTACGACCTTGTCCGGTCCAGGTTTTTTCTTCGCCATTGAAATCAGTAAAACGATATTTTGCCGGACGCGGCTGGCGCTTTTTAGCAGAACGCGGCATTGCTGAATCCATGGCAAATAACTCTTCCGGGTTAATACCGTCTGCTTTCATCAGCTCCAGAAAGGCATTAATTTTCTCCTGCTTCTCGGCAAGCTGGCGTTGCTGCAATTCTTCTTCTTCGCGTCTTTCTTTAGTGACAACCCTGAATTTTTCGAGCATTTCTTCAAGAACGTCAATGGAGAATTCGCGAGCCATAGCGCGCAGCGTGCGGATATTATTTAAGTTCTGTAACATCAAATTCATATCAATAAAAACCTTTTAACGCAGAAAACAAAAACTATTACAGGCGGTATTGTATGCGATTATTGATTATATTTCCAGATCCTAAAGTTCATACAGATATACTCAGTATAACTCGATTAATTATATTAATCTGTTAACCAGAAGGTTATATTCATTACCCCCTGTGTGTTTCAGGTTATTCTGCCTACGGTATATCTGTAGGTTCCCCGTTCGGCTGTTTATACCCTTCATTCTTCAAGTTGCTTATGTGTTGGCTACGGATTACCCGGCTCATCCATGGGCCTCGCCCTGACGGGTCGTCGCACGCGACGTTCAAATCTGCTCCCCGCAGATTTGTCGCTCCCCCCAGTCACATCGTTATCTATGCTTCTGGGGATTCACTCCCTTGCCGCCTTTAAGCAACTCGAAATCCATAGCGTATATAGCGTATTGCGTATCTCAGTAACCACGGTGACCCTCACGGTGGCTGACCTTATACAGAAGTGAATATTTCAGCACAATAAGAGATTAACCATTCAAAAATCATCATCAGAGCTTTATGCTAAAAATCAGCCTGCAATAGCTATAATTATGCTGAGAAAAGTAGAGCGCGTGCCGTTAGCCGAGAATACATCGCATCTGACAACATTTGGAATGTGGCTGAAAATCGCCAGAAAAACAATGCATTATAATGCATTGATTTAAAAGTAATTAATAACTAACAACAACGAAAATCTCGCCGCGAGCAAAAAACACACAACCACAGAGTATTTTATCGACAAAAAGTCTATAAATAAAAATATTGCACTAGTTGATAGTTATTATATAGGGATATACTCTATGCAAAGACAAAAGTGCTTTATGATTTCACTACCAACCATCACCTCATTCTGATTGATACGCTACAAGGAGCATTAACATGTTCTCTCCACAGTCACGCTTGCGTCATGCCGTAGCAGACACGTTTGCGATGGTTGTTTACTGTTCTGTTGTGAACATGTTGATCGAGATATTCCTCTCCGGAATGAGCTTTGAGCAGTCGCTTTCTTCCAGGCTGGTGGCGATACCTGTCAACATTTTGATTGCATGGCCATACGGCGTTTACCGCGATCTGATTATGCGCGTCGCGCGTAAGGCAAGCCCGGCGGGATGGGCCAAAAACCTGGCGGATGTATTGGCTTATGTCACCTTTCAGTCACCCGTTTATATTATCATCTTGCTGACCGTCGGTGCCGGCTGGCATCAGATAGTGGCCGCCGTGAGTTCAAACATTGTTGTTTCAATGTTAATGGGCGCGGTTTATGGCTACTTCCTGGATTATTGTCGCCGCCTGTTTAAAGTGAGCAGCTATCATCAGGCTAAGGCGTAAGTTAGCGTCGCGACTGGCATTGCCAGTCGCGCTTTTAGTCGGTTTTTTCGTCGCCAAAAAGCCCATTCAGATAACGTTCTAACGCTATTCGGGAGCTAAAGCCGTGGGGAATACCGTAATGTTCGTGGGTCTCGCCGCCTAAATAGAGCGGAAAATTTTGGTAGTGATCGCAGGTCTTAATATCCGAAGCCGGGTCAGCCAGTGATGAGCTACGGTCTTTTAATCTGGGATGAATGATCAGCGCAGTACGCCCCATACGCGCCTCGCGGTTAACATAAACATAATTCTCGCCGCGTCGATAACCATACGTCTTATTCGTCACCACATCGACGGTAAACCCTGCCTTTTCCAGTACCCGCGCCACCTCGTCAGGTCGTAAATACATATTTTATCCTCATTCTCTTGTACTGCGGGCTTACCTTACCCGATAGCGCGTTATCAACGCTTTCAGAAAAGTCCAGAAACGCATGATATCGCCGTAACAAGCCTCAGCAGGTAAAAATATGAACTACACTGAAAGCTACATCGAAATCAATGGAGGATCATATGCTTAACAAACCGAACCGAAACGACGTCGATGATGGTGTTCAGGATATTCAGAATGATGTCAATCGATTAGCCGACAGTCTGGAAGATGTCCTTAAATCCTGGGGAAGCGATGCGAAAGACGAAGCCGAGGCTGCGCGACGTAAAGCACAGGCGTTGCTGAAAGAGACCCGGGCGCGGATGCAGGGTCGTACTCGCGTAAAACAAGCCGCCTGTGATGCGATGGGGTGCGCGGATACGTTCGTGCGTGAAAAACCCTGGTGTAGCGTAGGAACCGCCGCAGCGGTAGGGATTTTTATCGGGGCGCTGCTTAGCCTGCGTCGCTAACGACGTGCGCTGCCGGATGGCGACATACTTTATTGGGCCTGCATCATTGCCGCAGGCCCAGGTCGCGCCATTCGGCGAAACGGTTACTGTATCGCCTGTCGAAGCTGCCATGCGACCTGTTTCGCCATGCCAGCGGAAGTAATATTGGTAAACGACAGTAAAATGCCCCCCTTTCCTGACGAAACCACTCGCCAACGGCTTAGCGCCTGTACCGCCAGTCCGGCCTGATTCGCTTTTGCTACCTGCGCTTTATCATCACCTTCAACCTCAATAACCAATTGAATACCGCCTTTCTGTAATGTCACGACAAATCCCTGTTCTGCCAGCGCTTCTTCAATCCATAACCGTCGCTGAGCATAATGTTGGCGCATCTTTTTCAGATGCCGCCAGAAATGGCCATCACGGATAAAATCAGCCAGCGTGTGCTGCCATAACAACGGTACGCTACAGGGCATCAGCGACGCCTGCTGGCGGAAATGCTCAATCTGCTTTATCGGCACCACCAGCCATGCGGTACGTAATGCCGGAAAGAGCGACTTACTGAACGTTCCGGCGTAAATCACTCGCTGCGGGGCATCCAGACTCTTGAGCGGCGGAAGCGGTTTACCGTGATAACGAAATTCGCTGTCGTAGTCATCTTCAATAATCCAGGCCTGCACATTCGCCGCCCATGCCAGAAGTTGCCGTCGGCGAGTTAACGACAGCGCCACCCCCAACGGACTTTGATGGGCGGGCGTCACCAATGCAAAGCGTCCCTGCGGGCAATCCCGCATCCCCGCCGCGACATTCAGCCCATCGGCATCGACCGGAATCGGCGCCAGCGTAATCCCCTCCTGCGTTATCACCGGGCGAATTAACGGAAAGCCGGGATCTTCCACCCACATGCTGTCTCCCGGCACAGACAATGTACGCAGGATTAGCCGCATAGAATTCGCATATCCGGAGGTAATAAATACCTGTTCCGGCAGACATTCAATGCTACGCGAAACCCGCAGGTAATCGACTATCGCCTGGCGCAAAATCGCCTCGCCGCAGACGTCGCCTAATGCCAGATCGAAGCGTGTCTGCGTGCGCAACCGACGCCCCATTACTCGCGCCCACTTCTCGCGTGGAAAGAGATCCAGCGCCGGTAACCCCATCTGAAATGGTTTCGGTTCCGGACTTTCTCCGGCAAAAACGGCGGGTATCGGCGGCGCCGTCTCAAACCGTAGAGCGTTGCTCACAAACGTGCCTGCCTGGCCACGTCGCTCCAGCCAGCCCTGCGCCACCAGCTCGCCATAGGCATTTTCCACCGTGGCGCGAGAAACGCCCAGTTCCTGCGCCCACGTTCGGCTGGAAGGCAAACACGTTCCTGGCGCGAGTTCTCCTTGCTCAATGGCCGTTTTTAACTGACGAGCGATGTGCTGATAGCGCGGCATATGGTCTGCTTTTTCTGTAAAAATATGGCTCTCTTTTACAGACCATTATAGTGCTACAGTGCTCGTCATCAACACGAGGAGAAACATGATGACGACGTTACGCCAACCCTATTATGAACTGAGCCCGGAGGTTTATAGCGCTCTGGTGCAGGCGAAAAACGCGCTGGAAAAGAGCACGCTTGACCTCACTCTGATGGAGCTGATTTACCTGCGTGTTTCGCAAATAAATGGCTGTGCATTTTGCCTGGAGATGCACAGTAAAGCGCTGCGTATGGCTGGCGTAAATCAAGCTAAATTAGATGCGCTGGCAGGATGGCGGGTAAGCCACCATTTCAGCGAGCAAGAGTGCGCGGCGTTAGCCTGGGCGGAATCGGTGACGCACATTGCTGAAACCCACGCCGAAGATAATGTTTACCTGCCGCTGCTCAATCATTTCAGCGCGCGTGAAATCAGCGATCTGACCTTCGCCATCGGTTTAATGAACTGCTTTAACCGTCTGGCGATCGGTATGCGAATGTGACGCATTGTTGCCGGATGGCGCAGATGTCAGCCAACTCTGTTATGCGTCAACCTGCAGGCCGGATCGGGCGTTCACGCCGCCATCCGGCAAAAATTAGCCATGCCGCCCCTACCCCGCTGCGTTCATCAGCGGCGTTAAAATCAATCGAAAATTCCCATATCTTGTATGGTTGAATCTTAATTCAACTACATCTAGTATTTCCTGTATCAACACACGACAATCCGACGCGTTTCATCGCGCCGTTTTCTCATTTTAAATGGAAATACGAATCATGAGCATTACTATTTACACTCGCAATAACTGTGTTCAGTGCCACGCCACAAAGCGGGCGATGGAAAGCCGTGGATTTGAATTTGAGATGGTGAACGTCGATCTGGTGCCGGATGCAGCGGATACGCTCCGGGCGCAAGGATTTCGTCAATTACCGGTGGTGATGGCGGGCGATTTGAGCTGGTCTGGCTTCCGCCCGGACATGATTAACCGTCTGCACCCGACACCCCACGCGGCAAACGCATGAGCGCGCTCGTCTACTTCTCCAGCAGCTCTGAAAATACGCACCGTTTTATGCAGCGTCTGGGGCTGCCTGCCACGCGTATTCCGCTCAATGAACGGGAGCGAATTCAGGTAGACGAACCGTACATTCTGGTTGTGCCGTCATACGGCGGCGGCGGGATGGCCGGTGCGGTGCCGCGACAGGTGATCCGCTTTTTAAATGATGAACACAACCGGGCGCGCATTCGCGGCGTCATTGCCTCCGGTAATCGCAATTTCGGCGATGCCTGGGGATGCGCTGGCGATGTGATAGCACAAAAATGCGGCGTACCCTGGCTGTACCGCTTTGAGCTCATGGGCACACAACGCGACATCGATAACGTCCGAAAAGGAGTAAATGAATTTTGGCAACAACTACCCCGGAGCGCGTAATGCAGGAAACCATGGATTACCACGCCCTGAACGCGATGCTGAATCTTTATGATAAAGCAGGCCATATTCAGTTCGACAAGGACCAGCAGGCGATCGACGCCTTTTTTGCCGCCCACGTCCGCCCGCATTCCGTGACGTTTGCCAGCCAGCATGAACGTCTGGAGACGCTGGTTCGGGAAGGGTATTACGATGACGCCGTCCTCGCGCGTTACGACCGCGCCTTCGTCTTCCGCCTGTTCGAGCACGCCCACGCCAGCGGCTTTCGCTTCCAGACGTTTCTTGGTGCCTGGAAGTTTTATACCAGTTACACGCTGAAAACCTTCGACGGCAAACGTTATCTGGAACACTTTGAAGATCGGGTGACAATGGTGGCGTTGACGCTGGCGCAGGGTGACGAAACGCTGGCCACCCAACTGACCGATGAAATGCTTTCTGGTCGCTTTCAGCCCGCTACCCCGACTTTTTTAAATTGCGGCAAACAGCAGCGTGGGGAACTGGTCTCCTGCTTCCTGCTCCGTATCGAAGACAACATGGAGTCGATCGGGCGGGCGGTGAATTCGGCGCTGCAACTCTCCAAACGCGGCGGCGGCGTCGCGTTTTTACTCTCCAATCTGCGCGAGGCGGGCGCGCCGATCAAACGCATTGAGAATCAGTCTTCCGGCGTGATCCCGGTGATGAAAATGCTGGAAGACGCGTTTTCGTATGCCAACCAGCTTGGCGCGCGCCAGGGGGCCGGCGCGGTTTATCTCCATGCGCACCACCCGGATATTCTGCGTTTTCTGGATACCAAACGGGAAAACGCTGACGAAAAAATCCGGATCAAAACGCTCTCTCTCGGCGTGGTGATCCCGGATATCACCTTCCGGCTGGCGAAAGAAAACGCGAAAATGGCGCTCTTTTCGCCCTATGACGTACAACGACGCTACGGCAAACCGTTTGGCGATATCGCCATTAGCGAACGGTACGATGAATTAATTGCCGATCCGCACGTGCGTAAAACCTATATTAACGCCCGTGACTTTTTTCAAACACTGGCGGAAATTCAGTTCGAATCCGGGTATCCCTACATCATGTTTGAAGATACGGTAAACCGCGCGAATCCCATTGCTGGGCGCATTAATATGAGCAACCTGTGCTCGGAAATTTTACAGGTCAATAGCGCCTCCCGTTACGACGATAACCTTGACTATACCCACATCGGGCATGACATTTCCTGCAATCTCGGCTCGCTGAATATCGCTCACGTCATGGATTCACCGGACATTGGTCGTACCGTAGAAACCGCTATTCGCGGCCTGACGGCGGTGTCGGACATGAGCCATATACGCAGCGTACCCTCAATAGCCGCCGGTAATGCCGCCTCTCATGCCATCGGTCTGGGCCAGATGAATCTGCATGGCTATCTGGCGAGAGAAGGCATTGCCTACGGTTCGCCGGAGGCGTTGGATTTCACCAATTTCTATTTTTACACCATTACCTGGCATGCCGTGCATACTTCAATGCGGCTGGCCCGCGAACGCGGCAAAACCTTCGCCGGATTTGCGCAGTCGCGCTATGCCAGCGGCGACTATTTTACGCAGTATTTACAGGACGACTGGCAACCGAAAACGGCGAAAGTCAGGACGCTATTTGCCCGCAGCGGCAGTACGCTGCCCACACGAGAAATGTGGCTAAAGCTGCGCGACGATGTGATGCGCTATGGCATCTATAACCAAAATTTGCAGGCGGTGCCGCCGACCGGTTCGATTTCTTACATTAATCATGCGACCTCCAGCATTCATCCGATTGTGGCCAAAATTGAGATTCGCAAAGAGGGCAAAACCGGGCGTGTGTATTACCCCGCGCCGTTTATGACCAATGAAAATCTGGACATGTATCAGGATGCCTACGATATCGGTCCGGAAAAAATTATTGATACCTATGCCGAGGCCACGCGCCACGTCGATCAAGGGCTGTCGCTCACCTTGTTTTTCTCCGATACCGCCACGACCCGCGATATCAACAAGGCGCAGATCTATGCCTGGCGAAAAGGTATTAAGTCCCTGTATTACATCCGGCTTCGCCAGTTGGCGCTGGAAGGTACTGAAATTGAAGGCTGCGTATCCTGCGCGCTATAAGGAAAGCCATATGAAATTATCTCGTATTAGCGCCATCAACTGGAACAAGATCCAGGACGACAAAGATCTGGAGGTGTGGAACCGGCTGACCAGTAACTTCTGGCTGCCGGAAAAAGTGCCGTTATCGAATGATATTCCGGCCTGGCAGACGCTGAGCGCCGCCGAACAGCAGCTCACCATTCGCGTGTTTACGGGTCTTACGCTGCTCGACACTATCCAGAACATCGCTGGCGCGCCGTCGTTAATGGCAGATGCCATCACGCCGCATGAAGAGGCAGTACTGTCGAACATCAGCTTTATGGAAGCGGTACACGCCCGCTCTTACAGTTCTATTTTTTCCACGCTGTGCCAGACGAAAGAGGTTGATGCCGCCTACGCCTGGAGCGAAGAAAACCCGCCGCTACAGCGTAAGGCGCAGATTATTTTGGCTCATTACGTCAGCGATGAACCGCTAAAGAAAAAGATTGCCAGCGTCTTTTTAGAATCTTTTCTGTTCTATTCCGGCTTCTGGCTGCCGATGTATTTCTCCAGCCGCGGTAAGCTCACGAACACTGCCGACCTGATTCGTTTAATCATTCGTGATGAAGCGGTTCACGGTTATTATATTGGCTATAAGTATCAGATAGCGCTACAAAAACTATCGGCAATCGAGCGTGAAGAGTTAAAGCTTTTCGCGCTGGATTTATTGATGGAACTGTACGACAACGAAATCTGCTACACAGAAGCGTTATATGCGGAAACCGGCTGGGTTAACGACGTCAAAGCCTTCTTGTGCTACAACGCCAATAAAGCCTTAATGAACCTGGGTTATGAGGCGTTATTTCCGCCGGAGATGGCAGACGTGAATCCCGCAATCCTTGCCGCGCTCTCGCCGAATGCCGACGAAAATCATGATTTCTTTTCCGGATCAGGTTCATCTTATGTGATGGGGAAAACAGTCGAAACCGAAGACGAAGACTGGAATTTTTAACCTTGCGGGCATGGGAAATAACGTTACATTTTCCATGCCTTTATTTCAAGCAATACCGGGTTAAATCGCGCAAATATTACAACATGTCCTACACTCAATACGAGTGACATTATTCACCTGGATTCCTCCAATTCAGGTGGATTTTTGCTGGTTGTCTCAAAAAATATCTCTCCCTCCCCATTCGCGTTCAGCCCTTATATCATGGGAAATCACAGCCGATAGCACCTCGCAATATTCATGCCAGAAGCAAATTCAGGGTTGTCTCAGATTCTGAGTATGTTAGGGTAGAAAAAGGTAACTATTTCTATCAGGTAACATATCGACATAAGTAAATAACAGGAATCATTCTATTGCATGGCAATTAAATTAGAAGTGAAGAATCTGTATAAAATATTTGGAGAGCATCCACAGCGTGCCTTCAAATATATTGAAAAGGGACTATCGAAAGAGCAAATACTGGAAAAAACGGGGCTATCGCTTGGCGTTAAAGACGCCAGTCTGGCCATTGAAGAAGGCGAGATATTTGTCATCATGGGATTATCCGGTTCGGGTAAATCCACAATGGTACGCCTTCTCAATCGCCTGATTGAACCCACCCGCGGACAGGTACTGATCGACGGCGTTGATATTGCCAAAATATCAGACGCTGAGCTTCGCGAGGTGCGCAGGAAAAAGATTGCGATGGTCTTCCAGTCATTTGCGCTCATGCCCCATATGACCGTGCTGGATAATACGGCATTCGGTATGGAATTAGCGGGCATCGCGGCGCAAGAGCGTCGCGAAAAAGCGCTGGACGCCTTGCGTCAGGTGGGGCTTGAAAATTACGCTCATGCCTATCCGGATGAACTTTCCGGTGGGATGCGTCAGCGTGTTGGGCTTGCCCGCGCGCTGGCAATCAACCCTGATATCTTATTAATGGATGAAGCGTTTTCCGCCCTCGATCCATTAATTCGTACCGAAATGCAGGATGAGCTGGTGAAATTACAGGCGAAACATCAGCGCACCATTGTCTTTATTTCCCACGATCTTGATGAGGCTATGCGTATTGGCGACAGGATTGCCATTATGCAAAATGGCGAGGTCGTACAGGTTGGAACGCCGGATGAGATCCTGAATAATCCGGCAAATGATTATGTCCGCACGTTCTTCCGTGGCGTGGATATTAGTCAGGTCTTTAGCGCCAAAGATATTGCCCGTCGCAGCCCGGTCGGATTAATTCGTAAAACGCCAGGTTTTGGTCCCCGTTCGGCACTGAAATTATTACAGGACGAAGACCGTGAATATGGTTACGTCATTGAGCGTGGCAATAAATTCGTGGGCGTCGTGTCCATCGACTCATTAAAAGCGGCATTAAGCCAGGCGCAAGGGATTGAAGCGGCGCTTATCGACGACCCTTTAGTCGTTGATGCGCAAACCCCACTCAGCGAGTTGCTCTCTCACGTCGGCCAGGCGCCCTGCGCGGTGCCGGTTGTCGATGAAGAACACCAGTATGTTGGCATTATTTCAAAACGTATGTTGCTACAGGCTTTAGATCGCGAGGGGGGTAACAATGGCTGATCAAACGAATCCGTGGGATACCGCACAGGTGGCCGATACTACGACGCAAACGGCTGATGCCTGGGGAACACCGGCAGGCGTAGCCACGGACGGCGGCAGTACCGACTGGTTGAACAGCGCGCCCGCGCCAGCCCCTGAACACTTTTCTCTTCTGGACCCGTTCCATAAGACGCTTATCCCGCTGGATAGCTGGGTCACAGAGGGAATCGACTGGGTCGTCACCCATTTCCGTCCCCTTTTTCAGGGGATTCGTGTGCCGGTGGATTACATCCTTAACGGCTTTCAGCAACTGCTGCTGGGAATGCCCGCCCCTGTGGCGATTATTCTCTTTGCGCTGATTGCCTGGCAGGTTTCCGGCGTGGGCATGGGGATCGCAACGCTGATATCGCTGATCGCCATCGGCGCGATCGGCGCCTGGTCGCAGGCGATGATTACCCTGGCGCTGGTATTGACCGCCCTGTTGTTCTGCGTCGTGATCGGATTACCGATGGGAATCTGGCTGGCGCGCAGCCCGCGCGCGGCCAAAATAGTTCGTCCGCTGCTGGATGCGATGCAGACCACGCCCGCGTTTGTCTATCTGGTGCCGATTGTCATGTTATTCGGCATCGGTAACGTGCCGGGCGTGGTGGTGACGATTATTTTTGCTCTACCGCCGATTATACGCCTGACGATCCTGGGCATTAACCAGGTGCCTGCCGACTTAATTGAAGCGTCGCGCTCGTTCGGCGCCAGCCCGCGCCAAATGTTGTTCAAAGTGCAACTACCGCTGGCGATGCCCACCATTATGGCAGGCGTTAATCAGACGCTGATGCTGGCTCTCTCGATGGTCGTCATCGCCTCGATGATTGCGGTCGGCGGGCTTGGCCAGATGGTATTACGCGGCATTGGTCGTCTTGATATGGGGCTGGCAACCGTCGGCGGCGTCGGCATTGTGATTCTCGCCATCATTCTGGACCGTCTGACGCAGGCCGTCGGGCGCGACTCGCGTAGCCGCGGTAACCGTCGCTGGTATACCACCGGTCCTGTTGGGCTAATCACCCGCCCTTTCGTTAAGTAACTCTCCTGACGCCCGGTGACGCTGCGCTTACCGGGCTTACAACTCCCTACCATAATTAAAGGAACAACGATGCGACATACTGTGATATTTGCCTCAGCGTTTGCCACCCTTGTCACCGCCAGCGCTTTCGCTGCCGACCTGCCTGGCAAAGGCATTACCGTTCAACCTATCCAAAGCACGATTTCTGAAGAGTCCTTCCAGACGTTACTGGTCAGCCGGGCGCTGGAAAAGTTGGGTTATACCGTAAATAAGCCGAGTGAAGTCGATTACAACGTAGGCTATACCTCCATCGCCTCTGGCGATGCGACGTTTACCGCCGTGAACTGGCAGCCGCTGCATGATGATATGTATGCCGCAGCAGGCGGAGACAAAAAGTTTTACCGCGAGGGCGTCTTCGTCTCCGGCGCTGCGCAGGGCTATCTGATCGATAAAAAAACCGCCGAGCAGTACAACATCACTAATATCGCTCAACTAAAAGATCCGAAAATCGCCAAAATCTTCGATACCAATGGCGACGGAAAAGCGGACATGATGGGCTGCTCGCCGGGCTGGGGCTGCGAAGCCGTGATCAATCACCAGAATAAAGCGTTTGATCTGCAAAAAACCGTTGAGGTCAGCCACGGTAACTATGCGGCGATGATGGCTGATACCATTACCCGTTTTAAAGAAGGCAAGCCGGTGCTGTATTACACCTGGACCCCGTACTGGGTGAGCGACGTAATGAAGCCGGGTAAAGATGTCGTCTGGCTACAGGTGCCGTTCTCCTCTCTGCCGGGCGAACAGAAAAATATTGATACTAAACTGCCGAACGGCGCGAACTATGGGTTCCCGGTTAATACCATGCATATTGTCGCCAATAAGGCATGGGCGGAGAAAAACCCGGCGGCGGCGAAACTGTTCGCCATCATGAAGCTGCCGCTGGCGGATATCAACGCGCAGAACGCCATGATGCATGCCGGTAAATCGTCTGAAGCCGATGTTCAGGGCCACGTGGACGGCTGGATCAACGCCCACCAGCAGCAGTTTGACGGCTGGGTGAAAGAAGCGCTGGCCGCGCAGAAATAAGATCGTTTTTTATGCCGGATAAAGCGCAGTTCATGCGCCGCTATCCGGCCAACGCAATCTCTCCTCAAAGCGCACGATTCATCACGTCACCGTTCCCCTTTATTCATCAACATCCGCTATGATTGTTTTCCCAGGAAATAATTATCTGAATCACGATTACCATCATGACGAAACCCACTCATGGGCTTAGCCCGGCGCTGATCGTTTTAATGTCTGTGGCCACGGGTCTGGCGGTCGCCAGCAACTACTACGCCCAGCCGCTGCTTGATACCATCGCGCATCACTTTTCGCTTTCCGCCAGCTCCGCAGGGTTTATCGTTACCGCCGCGCAGTTGGGCTATGCCGCTGGCCTGTTGTTTCTGGTGCCGCTTGGCGACATGTTTGAACGCCGAACGCTGATTGTCTCCATGACGTTGCTGGCGGCTGGCGGAATGCTAATCACCGCCAGCAGTCAGTCGCTTAGCATGATGATACTCGGAACGGCCTTAACCGGACTGTTCTCCGTGGTGGCGCAGATTCTGGTTCCGCTGGCCGCCACGCTTGCGACGCCCGCCACCCGCGGTAAAGTGGTCGGCACCATTATGAGCGGCCTGTTGCTGGGGATCCTGCTGGCGCGAACGGTCGCCGGACTGCTGGCAAACCTCGGCGGTTGGCGCACCGTATTTTGGGTAGCGTCGGCGCTGATGGCGCTGATGGCCGTCGCGTTATGGCGCGGACTGCCAAAGCTCAAATCCGACACCCATCTTAACTACCCGCAACTGTTGGGTTCTGTATTCAGCCTGTTTATTCACGATAAGCTGCTGCGTACCCGCGCAATGCTGGGCTGCCTGACCTTTGCTAATTTCAGCATCCTCTGGACGTCAATGGCCTTTTTGCTCGCCGCGCCGCCGTTTAGCTATTCCGAGGGGATGATTGGCCTGTTTGGCCTGGCGGGGGCCGCCGGCGCTTTAGGCGCGCGTCCGGCTGGCGGATTTGCCGATAAAGGTAAATCTCACCTCACCACCACGTTCGGCTTACTGCTGCTGTTACTCTCCTGGCTGGCTATCTGGCTTGGGCACACCTCGGTACTGGCGCTGATTATTGGCATTCTGGTACTGGACCTCACCGTTCAGGGGGTACATATCACCAATCAGACGGTCATCTATCGTTTGCATCCGGATGCGCGTAACCGGCTCACCGCCGGCTATATGACCAGCTACTTTATCGGTGGCGCCGCGGGGTCGCTGATTTCCGCCTCCGCCTGGCAACATGCCGGCTGGGCCGGCGTTTGTCTGGCGGGTGTCACGGTAGCCTTACTTAATTTACTGGTCTGGTGGCGAGGTTTTCACCGACAGGAAGCCGTAAATTAAGCGGATAGTGAGCGTTTACCTTTGTTTAAGCTCCTTAGGGTGTTAAGGAGCTCCCCAGTCTGTTAAGGTTATGCTATTCATTTATCATGGTTATTTTTATACCGGTGAAGAATAATATAATTCTATGGAAAGCCCTGCATCCCCATCTGCTCCCAGGCCAATAGCGCCCGTTCAAGGATTCGAAGGTCGTTCACCGATAGCTATCCGTGATATTCCGGTGGCTTTTGCATCGGGTTGTAAGGCCGTTTACCCGGCTTTCGCCCATCCCGCTTATCGTTCTCTCCTGATTTTTTCATGCAGGCACTCACGCTTTTCTCGTCATTCCTGGATTTGCCGCAGGCGGCGCTTTACCGGGCCCAATGTTCCCGCTGGCGTCTCAGTCTGCGTATCATTGGTTGCTTTATAGCCTGAAAGAATGATTTTGTATTAATAATACATTTACTTTATTTGTCACTGTCGTTACTATATCGGCTGAAATTAATGAGGTCATGCCCAAATGGATAGTTCGTTTACGCCCATTGAACAAATGCTAAAATTTCGCGCCAGCCGTCACGAAGACTTTCCTTATCAGGAAATTCTTTTGACTCGTCTTTGTATGCACATGCAAGGCAAGCTCCTGGAAAACCGCAATAAGATGCTGAAGGCTCAAGGGATTAACGAGACGTTGTTTATGGCGTTGATTACGCTGGAGTCTCAGGAAAACCACAGTATTCAGCCGTCTGAATTAAGCTGCGCGCTGGGTTCATCTCGCACCAATGCGACACGCATTGCAGATGAGCTGGAAAAACGCGGCTGGATTGAGCGTCGTGAGAGCGATAACGACCGCCGTTGCCTGCATCTGCAATTAACGGAGAAAGGTCAGGCATTTTTGCAAGAAGTGCTTCCGCCTCAGCATCATTGTCTGCATCAACTCTGGTCATCACTTAGCACTGCCGAAAAAGATCAACTTGAGCACATCACTCGTAAACTCCTGACGCGTCTTGATCAAATGGAGCAGGAAGGCACTGTTCTTGAGGCGCTGCGCTAAAGCGCCGACCCGCTCAAAAATCCAGATTAATAACAGGAAAGCGGACAGGCCGGCACGCGTTACTGCTGGCCTTTCTGACAACAGGTCGGCTCAGCCGATGTGAATAATAAGATCGTGGAGAACAACATGAGCGCAAATGCGGAGATCCAAACCCCGCAGCAACCGGCTAAGAAGAAAGGCAAACGCAAAACAGCGCTGCTACTTCTTACCTTGCTCTTTGTTATTATTGCCGTGGCATATGGAATTTATTGGTTTTTAGTATTGCGTCATATTGAAGAGACAGATGATGCTTACGTGGCAGGGAACCAGGTTCAAATCATGGCGCAGGTGTCAGGCAGCGTGACGAAAGTCTGGGCTGATAACACCGACTTTGTAAAAGAGGGCGATGTTCTGGTCACGCTCGATCAGACTGACGCCAAACAAGCGTTTGAAAAAGCCAAAACGGCGCTGGCCTCCAGCGTGCGCCAGACGCACCAGTTGATGATTAACAGCAAGCAGTTGCAGGCGAATATCGACGTGCAAAAAACCGCCCTGGCGCAAGCGCAAAGCGACCTTAACCGTCGTGTGCCGCTGGGTAATGCCAATCTTATTGGCCGTGAAGAGCTGCAACACGCCCGCGATGCCGTCGCCAGCGCGCAGGCACAGCTGGATGTCGCCATTCAACAGTACAATGCCAACCAGGCAATGATACTCAACAGTAAACTGGAAGATCAGCCCGCGGTTCAACAAGCGGCGACCGAAGTGCGTAACGCCTGGCTGGCGCTGGAGCGTACTCGCATCGTCAGCCCAATGACTGGTTATGTCTCCCGCCGCGCCGTCCAGCCTGGCGCGCAAATCAGCCCCACCACGCCGCTGATGGCCGTGGTGCCTGCAACCGATCTGTGGGTGGACGCTAACTTTAAAGAAACCCAATTAGCGAATATGCGCATTGGGCAGCCAGTGACGGTGATTACTGATATTTATGGCGACGACGTAAAATACACCGGTAAAGTCGTCGGTCTGGATATGGGAACAGGCAGCGCCTTCTCCCTGCTGCCCGCGCAAAATGCGACGGGTAACTGGATTAAAGTGGTTCAACGTCTGCCGGTACGCGTCGAACTGGACGCCCGCCAGTTAGAACAACATCCGCTGCGCATTGGTTTATCGACGCTGGTCACCGTGGATACCGCTAATCGCGACGGTCAGGTACTGGCCAGCCAGGTACGAACGACGCCGGTTGCCGAAAGTAACGCACGCGAAATTAATCTCGCGCCGGTCAATAAACTGATCGACGACATCGTACAGGCTAACGCGGGTTAATCCTGAGGTGCGTGTGATGCAACAGCAAAAACCGCTGGAGGGCGCGCAGCTCGTCATCATGACGATCGCGCTGTCGCTGGCGACATTCATGCAGGTGCTGGACTCCACCATTGCCAACGTGGCGATTCCGACCATCGCCGGGAACCTGGGTTCTTCCCTAAGCCAGGGGACATGGGTTATCACCTCTTTCGGGGTGGCGAACGCTATCTCGATTCCCTTAACCGGCTGGCTGGCGAAACGTTTTGGCGAAGTCAAACTGTTCATGTGGTCGACGGTCGCCTTTGCCGCGGCCTCCTGGGCCTGTGGCGTATCCAGCAGCCTGAATATGCTGATCTTCTTCCGCGTGGTGCAGGGCGTGGTCGCCGGGCCGCTGATTCCGCTCTCGCAAAGCCTGTTGCTGAATAACTATCCGCCTGCAAAGCGCTCCATTGCGCTGGCGCTCTGGTCAATGACCGTCATTGTCGCGCCGATTTGCGGCCCGATTCTGGGGGGCTACATCAGTGATAATTACCACTGGGGATGGATTTTCTTCATCAACGTGCCGATTGGCATCGCCGTCGTCCTGATGACGTTACACACGCTGCGCGGACGTGAAACGCATACCGAACGGCGACGTATTGACGCCGTCGGGCTGGCGTTACTGGTGATTGGCATCGGCAGCCTGCAAATTATGCTCGATCGCGGTAAAGAGCTGGACTGGTTCTCCTCGCAGGAAATTATCATCCTGACCGTGGTCGCCGTCATCGCCATCAGTTTCCTGATCGTCTGGGAACTGACCGACGATCACCCTATCGTCGATCTTTCTCTTTTTAAATCGCGTAACTTCACGATTGGCTGCTTGTGCATCAGCCTTGCCTATATGCTCTATTTCGGCGCCATTGTTCTACTGCCGCAGCTTTTGCAAGAGGTGTACGGCTATACCGCAACGTGGGCAGGTCTGGCGTCGGCGCCAGTCGGCATTATTCCGGTAATTTTGTCGCCGATTATCGGACGCTTCGCGCATAAACTGGATATGCGCAGGCTGGTCACGTTCAGCTTCATTATGTACGCCGTCTGTTTTTACTGGCGCGCCTGGACGTTCGAACCGGGTATGGATTTCGGCGCTTCCGCATGGCCGCAGTTTATTCAGGGATTTGCCGTCGCCTGCTTCTTTATGCCGCTGACCACCATTACGCTCTCCGGGTTACCGCCAGAACGGCTGGCGGCGGCATCAAGCCTGTCGAACTTCACGCGAACGCTGGCAGGCTCCATCGGCACCTCGATTACCACCACTATGTGGACCGATCGTGAGTCGCTACACCATGCTCAGCTCACGGAGTCGATTACGGCGTATAATCCAAACGCTCAGGCTATGTACGATAAACTGGAAGGCTTAGGGATGACGCACCAACAGGCGTCAGGCTGGATAGCCCAGCAAATCACGAATCAGGGGCTGATTATTTCCGCCAACGAAATCTTCTGGATGTCGGCGGGGATCTTCCTGGTGCTGCTCGGCCTGGTGTGGTTCGCCAAACCGCCCTTCGGTGCGGGCGGCGGCGGTGGCGGCGCGCACTAACTATCTGATAAAAGGGATCTGCGGATCCCTTTTTTAGTAGACCAACAATCAGAAGAAATATTTGAATCTCAGACGCCCGCCGTAACGCGCATCTTCACTGTTATCGCCATTATTCGGATTGGCCTCTACCCATGAAGCATAGGCGCCGAGGTAGATGTTAAAGTTTTTCATATCCATCACGTTGGGGAATAAATATGAGGCATGAATAGTGTGAATGTCATAATTGCCGGGATCGGTGATCCAGCAATCGTCCTCACAAACGGCATCGATATTAGTAGCATTGAAGGCTTCGATTTTGTTATGCGCATAGATATAACCCAGTTCAAATCGATGCCACAGCGCATTCACCCCAGCGGTAAAATCTGTCTCATCGGTCGCATCCATATAGGCGGTATTCAGGTTAATCACTGCGCCATCTTCCGGGTCAGTTTTTTGACCATTCCAGGTCATGGTAAAACCATAGCCCGTACGATCTGACTGATCGATCCACTTCCCATTCTCATAATAGCCATAGGCGTTGTTAACGACGTTACTTTCCATCGCTATCGCCGTTGAAAAACGCCCGTTTTGCCAGGCGATAACCGGACGGACGTAAGCCACGTTTTTATCGTTGGTTAAATCCATTCCGTGGTACTGCTTCTCGGTATATAACGTACTGCCATTTTCCAGCAATGTGTTAACTTCGAAATACCAGTTGTCGATGGTTTTACTCAGCAGGAAGTTACCCCCACTGTCGCTACGTCCCCGTCCTTCTTTCATCATATAGATATAGCCGTAACCGTCACTGTAAAGATCGTTCGCTGTATTCCCCGAATATTCAATAAACGTATCCTGATTCAGCGGGAACATATCGTAGGCTTCAAAACGACCAACCTTAATTTTCCAGTCATTCTCACGACCAAAGAAGAAAACGGCATCATCAAGGTTCATTTTTCCGGTCAGGTCCGCCAGAGGCTGTACAGAGAATCCGGCAAAATTACCGTTGTCCAGCCGCTGGTAGCCATCAAAGCCCAACAACAGGCGTCCGTTAATATCCCAGCGTTCATTGGTTCCTGGTGCCCAATCTTTATTCGCTGACGTTCTCGTCGATGTCAGACTACCGGAACGGCTTGCCGCATCCATATTAAATTCGACATCGCCATAGAACTTAATATCGCTGAATCCGGATAAGGTCAGCTTCGGCGGCGTTTTATCTGCTGCAATGGGCTCGGCGGACTGGACATTCACCGTCGGCGTAGCGGCGACCTGCTGCTGTTTCAGCGAGCGAATTTGCGCCTCGGCATCGGATGCCCGTTTTTCAGCATTAACAACACGTTGCTCCAGTTCAGCCAGACGCTGCTCAATAGTGATATTATTCGCTGCCCAAAGGTTATGAGAAAAGCAAGCACCGATCATCAGCGCCAAATATTTAGCCTTCATTTTTTATCCCTTAAGTTTGATGTATACCAGATAAGATTTGCTAAAAACCCCATCGACCGGCTATTAGTAGAGTCTTGTTATTACCTGGATATCTGGCGCATTCCATTATGTTTTTCTATTAATTATTTATGATTTTTAGTTTATGTGATCAATACACTCTGGCATCGTGAGTTATCCGCCTTTTCTGTTTGCCAGATCACATTTTATTATTTAACAGGCCAGGCATTACTTAATTTAAAATGTATTCTCGCCGCAAATATAATAAACGCAAATTATATTAAGAAATAAAAAACCCCGGCCATAAACCGGGGTTAATTTAAATACTGGAAACGCTTATCAATAAGACTAAATATGCAGTTCCTGCAGTTTTTCTTTCGGCAGCGCCAGCTCTTTATTGCTGTTCACGCGCACATCACGCTCCAGAATATGACGGGCAATGTCCTGCGCTTCACTGAGCGAGTGCATCTGATACGTACCGCACTGGTAAACGTTCAGCTCCGGGATCTGGTTTTGATCCTGCACTTTCAGCACATCCGCCATCGCCGCTTTCCAGGCGTCGGCAACACGCTGCTCGTCCGGCGTGCCAATCAGGCTCATGTAAAAGCCGGTGCGGCAGCCCATCGGCGAGATATCGATAATCTCAACGCCGTTACCGTTGAGGTGGTCGCGCATAAAGCCAGCAAACAGATGCTCAAGCGTATGAATCCCTTTTTCCGGCATCACTTCTTTGTTCGGAATGCAAAAACGCAGATCAAACACGGTGATTGCGTCGCCATGCGGGGTGTTCATCGTTTTTGCAACCCGGACCGCCGGCGCTTGCATCCGGGTATGATCGACTGCGAAGCTATCTAATAATGGCATTTAGTCACCTCCGATAATTTTTTAAAAATAAACTGAACTCTTTGTTCCGGGGCGAGTCTGAGTATATGAAAGACGCGCATTTGTTATCATCATCCCTGTTTTCAGCGATGAAATTTTGGCCACTCCGTGAGTGGCCTTTTTCTTTTGGGTCAGGCGTGTTTCGCAAGCCACGCGGCAAACGGCTCGGTATCCGCCGCCTCAATCTCCTGCTGACGACGTACTGAAGCGTCACGTTCAGCAATAAACTCTTCTTCCTGTAAAATCTCCAGCGGCTCTTCGCGTAACAGATTACGGTAAGCCTCACCGAACGCTTTCCCGGTGCCGCCAATGCCTTCATCAATCATAGACCGTAGGATCCGGGCGGAGAATGTCAGTTCAGGATTATCAAAGCAGGCGACCAACTCATCACACACCTTTTGATACTCTTCTCCCCCGTGGATACTGTCCAGCGTTTGCGCCACGCGTTTCAGATCGCGGAAGAGATCTTTCCCGACTTTGGGCAGCGGGAACTGCGCAGTTTCACAGCCAATGCCTAACGTCAGGCCCGGCTTACGCCCTTCCAGAATAACGCGATTCCAGTTAGTACGCGTACATAACAGCTCATCGCTACTCATTTCCGGCGCATCGGCCAATACGCACCAGACCATAAACAGATCGAGGAAGCGCACCTGTTGCTCGTCTACGCCGATCGGTGAGAACGGGTTAATATCGAGAGAACGAACTTCGATGTACTCAATACCACCACGCAGAAGCGCGTCAGAAGGCGATTCGCCGCTGCGCGTCACGCGCTTGGGACGAATGGGCGCGTACAGCTCATTTTCAATTTGCAGAACGTTGCTGTTAATCTGTAGCCGCTTACCGTCTTTTTCCACACCAATCCGCGCGTACTCCTCGGAAGGGGTTTTAATCGCGCGCTTCAGACCTGCCACATACTCATGCAAATCGTTAAACGTAATTCCGAGATTGCTTTGCGACTTATTGGTATAGCCCAAATCACTCAAACGCAGAGACGTCGCATACGGCAGGTAGTACATGCCGCAGTCCGTTTTTTCAAACGGTAATGTGGTTGGCTTTCCTTGCAGGAAAGAGGAGCAAATGGCCGGAGACGCGCCAAACAGATAGGGGATGACCCAGCCAAAACGGTAATAGTTGCGAATCAGACGAAAATAGCCGGCAGAAATTTTTTCTTTTGCCGCTTCGCCTTCCGTAACGCCGCATTTCGCCTGCCAGAACGCCATCGGTAATGAAAAATTGTAATGTACGCCGGAGATGGTTTGCATCAAGGCGCCATAACGATTTTTCAGCCCTTCGCGATAGAGCGTCTTAAAGCGCCCGGTATTGGATGTGCCGTACTGCGCCAGCTCTATGTCCTGCCCTTCCGCAATATAGCAGGGCATACTTAATGGCCACATCCGCTCATCGCCCAGTTTCCTGGCCGTATACCGATGGAGATCGCGCATAAAAGTGAGCATATGCTGGATATCGCCATCGACTGGCGTAATAAACTCCAGTAGGGCTTCCGCAAAATCCGTGGTAATCCATTTATGGGTCAGCGCTGAACCTAACGCTTCAGGATGACCTGTTGTCGCCAGCGTGCCATCAGCATTGACACGCAGCGTTTCGCGCTCTAACCCGCGCTGTATCCCCTTTAACGCCTGAGGATGTTTTTCCAGCCAGGCCAGAGCCTGTGATACGTCCGGGATCAAATTGACCTCCCGCCTGTCCAAATCGTTTTAATAAGCATAACTGTAATGGCGGCCATACATGCCAAACCTACAATTATTACCACCACATCATGCCCTGAACCGTCGCCGCTGCGAGCGCAACATAGCGCAGCGCCTTACCAAGACACAAAAAAAAGATCGTCCGCCCCCACGGGATGCGCATCCATCCCGCTAACAGGCACAACAAATCACCGATGACCGGCATCCAGCTTAATAATAGTGTGGCTGCGCCATAACGCTTTAGCCAGCCAGTCGCTTTTTCCTGCCAGCGCGACGTTTTGCGCAGCGGAAAGAAACGCCCAAGAATAACGTTAGTTACCCCTCCAAGGCTATTACCCATTGTTGCTGTTAAGACTAAGACCCAGGGATGGCTGACGCCGGAGACCAGCATAGCAACCAAAACCACCTCAGAATTACCGGGTAACAGCGTCGCGCTGAGAAAACTACTGGCAAACAGAGACAGGAGCGACAGTCCGTCACTCACAATAGTCGGACATCCACGGCATCCATTCCCGCCGCCCGCGCCGCCTGTAAACCAAAATCGGCATCTTCAAATACCACGCACTGCGTCGGCATGACGCCCATCTGCTGGGCGCACAGTAGGAAGGTGTCAGGCGCAGGTTTGTGATGCTGTACGTGATCTGCCGCCACAACCGCATCAAAATAACGACGCAGCCCCAGATGCGCTAACAAGGCTTCCGCGATAGCGCTTTCGCTACCGGTACCGACCGACATGGGACGCCGCCCATGCCACGCTTTAACCACCTCAACCAGCGGCAGCGGTTCTACGCAGTCCAGCAGGATGCTTTTTACCGCGTCGGTTTTCTCACGCGCCAGTGACAGGGGATCAAGATCGGCATGGTTAAGCTCAATGATTGACTGGGCGATAAGCCAGGTTGGCGAACCGTTAAGCGCGACCATTGCCTGTTCATCAAAACGAAGACCATAGCGCCCCAAAACCTCACGCCACGCTTTGCGATGCGTGGGTTCGGTATCCAGGAGAGTACCGTCCATATCAAAAATCAAACCAGCATAACGTGCGTACATCGTGTTCTCGCAAACCGAATAACCAGACAGTACTTTATCGCAATTGGTTGATTTTGTCGCTAATAGAGATGAAGAGGTATATTCAGGATAAGGGGAAAAGCGATTGCGGGGCAGTGACGTATCCGGGAGGATTATTCGCCTTATGGGCCGTTGCTGACGCAACGTTATCCTTCTGATGCCAGCGGTGATTACCGCTATCTTATCTGCATTGCTGAAAGTACGGAGAATATGGTGCATCCGGGAGGATTCGAACCTCCGACCGCTCGGTTCGTAGCCGAGTACTCTATCCAGCTGAGCTACGGATGCATTGGAAATGATGTTTACTACAAGATTTGATGTCGCATTTACTGCCACACTAAATAAGATGGTGCATCCGGGAGGATTACTCGCCTTACGGCTCGCCCTTCGGGCCGTTGCTGACGCAACGTTATCCTTCCTGGTGCCAGCGGTGATTACCGCTATCTTATCCGTATCTTCATCACTGAAAGTACGGAGAATATGGTGCATCCGGGAGGATTCGAACCTCCGACCGCTCGGTTCGTAGCCGAGTACTCTATCCAGCTGAGCTACGGATGCATCGGAAAACTTGCTTTACTGCCGATATTGATACCGCGGTGAAAGCCGTATCAAGTAAGAGATGGTGCATCCGGGAGGATTCGAACCTCCGACCGCTCGGTTCGTAGCCGAGTACTCTATCCAGCTGAGCTACGGATGCATCGGGAAACTTACTTTACTGCAGATTTTGATACCGCGGGAAAGCCGTATCAAGTAAGAGATGGTGCATCCGGGAGGATTCGAACCTCCGACCGCTCGGTTCGTAGCCGAGTACTCTATCCAGCTGAGCTACGGATGCAAATGGCGGTGAGGCGGGGATTCGAACCCCGGATGCAGCTTTTGACCGCATACTCCCTTAGCAGGGGAGCGCCTTCAGCCTCTCGGCCACCTCACCACACGCCTCTTACGAGTGCTTCGAAGAACTTGTTCTGCTCATCGTCGCTGCGTGGCGCACATATTACTTTCTGGGACTTATAAGTCAAACAATTTTTCCAGAGCTTTTATCGTTTGCACACTTCACGCTCAATTAGTCTGTAAAAAAGCCAAAAAGAGTGTTTTATCAACAGATAATTTGATGACACGCTGGCCTCCAAAAGCGCACCATATCAACAGTGAGGTTGAAAAAAGTCATGAAGGGACAACGCGGGCGAGCGAGAAGAGAGGCTGCGCCTCACCCGAAAAGTGAGACGCGAAAACCTTAGTAACTGGACTGCTGGGATTTTTCAGCCTGGATACGCTGGTAGATCTCTTCACGATGGACAGAAACTTCTTTCGGGGCGTTCACGCCAATACGCACCTGGTTGCCCTTCACCCCTAAAACTGTCACGGTGACCTCATCGCCAATCATGAGGGTCTCACCAACTCGACGAGTCAGAATCAGCATTCTTTGCTCCTTGAAAGATTAAAAGAGTCGGGTCTCTCTGTATCCCGGCATTATCCATCATATAACGCCAAAAAGTAAGCGATGACAAACACCTTAGGTGTAAGCAGTCATGGCATTACATTCTGTTAAACCTAAGTTTAGCCGATATACAAAACTTCAACCTGACTTTATCGTTGTCGATAGCGTTGACGTAAACGCCGCAGCACGGGCTGCGGCGCCAACGAACGCTTATAATTATTGCAATTTTGCGCTGACCCAGCCTTGTACACTGGCTAACGCTGCAGGCAGAGCTGCCGCATCCGTACCACCGGCTTGCGCCATGTCCGGACGACCACCACCCTTACCGCCCACCTGCTGAGCGACCATACCAATCAATTCCCCTGCTTTAACCCGGTCGGTCACATCCTTCGACACGCCCGCAATCAGAGAAACCTTACCTTCAACAACCGTTGCCAGTACGATAACGGTAGACCCCAGTTGATTTTTCAGATCATCAACCATGGTTCGCAGCATTTTCGGCTCAATACCAGCAAGCTCGCTAACCAGGAGCTTCACGCCGTTGAGATCGACCGCTTTACTGGAAAGATTTGCACTCTCCTGCGCTGCGGCCTGGTCCTTCAACTGCTGCAACTCTTTTTCCAGCTGACGTGTACGTTCCAGCACGGCACGCACTTTGTCGCCCAGATTCTGGCTGTCGCCCTTCAGCAGATGCGCAATATCGTTTAAGCGATCGCTTTGCGCATGAACGGTGGCCATAGCGCCTTCACCGGTTACCGCCTCAATACGACGAATGCCCGCTGCGGTGCCGGACTCAGAGATAATACGGAATAGACCGATATCACCGGTACGACTGGCGTGAGTACCGCCGCACAGTTCGGTAGAGAAATCGCCCATGCTCAGAACGCGTACACGTTCGTCATATTTCTCGCCAAACAACGCCATGGCGCCTTTCGCCCTGGCCGCGTCGAGATCCATGATGTTCGTTTCAATCGGCAGGTTGCGGCGAATTTGCGCATTCACCAAATCTTCAACCTCACGAATCTCCGACGGCTTCATCGCTTCATTGTGCGAGAAGTCGAAGCGCAGCACTTTATCGCTAACCAGCGAACCTTTCTGCGCAACGTGTGTCCCAAGCACCTGGCGCAACGCCGCGTGCATCAGGTGCGTGGCGGAGTGGTTCAGACGGATACGTGCGCGGCGCGCTTCATCTACGTCAGCCTGTACCGCATCGCCCACTTTCAGAGCGCCCGCAGACAATTTGCCGAGGTGACCAATCGCCTGACCATATTTTTGCGTGTCGTCCACAGCGAAAGTAAATCCAGCGCCTTTCAGCTCGCCTTTATCGCCAACCTGACCGCCTGATTCCGCATAGAATGGGGTCTGATCCAGCACGACAACCGCTTCCTGTCCCGCGTTAATCACTTCAACCGCTTTACCATCGACAAACAGCGCGGTCACTTTGCCGTTCAGTTCCAGATGGTCATAACCTTTAAATTCAGAAGCGCTGTCAACGCGGATCATCGCGTTGTAGTCCGCGCCAAAACCGCTAGCTTCGCGCGCGCGACGGCGTTGCTCTTCCATAGCGGCTTCAAAACCGGCTTCATCGACTTTGATGTTGCGCTCACGGCAGACGTCCGCCGTTAGATCGACCGGGAAACCATAAGTATCATACAGACGGAAAGCTGTTTCGCCGTCCAGGGTGTCGCCCTGCAATTTCGCCAGCTCTTCATCCAGCAGCGCCAGACCGCGCTCCAGCGTACGGGCGAACTGCTCTTCTTCCGTTTTCAGAACCTGCTCGACCTGCGCCTGCTGACGTTTCAACTCTTCGCCTGCGGAGCCCATTACCTCAATCAGCGGCCCAACCAGCTTGTAGAAGAAGGTCTCTTTCGCGCCCAGCATGTTGCCGTGACGAACCGCGCGACGAATAATGCGACGCAGCACATAGCCACGGTTTTCATTCGACGGCAGCACGCCATCGGCAACCAGGAATGCGCAGGAACGGATGTGGTCGGCGATAACACGCAGCGATTTATTACCCAGATCGGTGGCGCCGGTGACTTTCGCTACCGCTTCAATCAACGTGCGGAACAGGTCGATGTCATAGTTAGAGTTAACGTGTTGCAGTACCGCGGCAATACGCTCCAGCCCCATACCGGTATCTACAGACGGTTTCGGCAATGGTTCCATCGTCCCGTCAGCCTGACGGTTGAACTGCATAAAGACGATGTTCCAGATCTCAATATAGCGATCGCCGTCTTCTTCCGGGCTTCCCGGAGGGCCGCCCCAGATGTGGTCGCCATGATCGTAGAAGATTTCGGTGCACGGACCGCAGGGACCGGTGTCGCCCATCTGCCAGAAGTTATCCGATGCGTATGGCGCGCCTTTATTGTCGCCGATACGGATGATACGCTCGCGCGGGATGCCGACTTCTTTTTCCCAGATCTCATAGGCTTCGTCGTCGGTTTCATAAACGGTGACCCATAAACGCTCTTTTGGCAGAGCAAACCAGTTTTCACCGGTCAGTAATTCCCATGCGAACTGAATGGCGTCGTGTTTGAAGTAATCGCCGAAGCTGAAGTTGCCCAGCATTTCGAAGAAAGTATGGTGACGTGCAGTGTATCCGACGTTTTCCAGATCGTTGTGTTTACCCCCCGCGCGTACGCAACGCTGGGAAGTGGTTGCACGGGAATAATTACGTTTATCGAGCCCAAGGAAAACATCCTTGAACTGGTTCATCCCGGCATTGGTAAACAACAGAGTGGGGTCATTGTTAGGCACCAGGGAACTGCTGGCAACTACCTGATGCCCTTTACTATGGAAAAAGTCGAGAAACGCCTGACGGATCTCAGCGGTGCTCTTGCTCATAATTATCCTGAAATCAAGCTACACTTCATCCTTCAGGCCGCCTCTGCGTTGGCTGCGAGTTTCCCGGTCACGCGTTCCCGAGGCTCACTTGCCGCTTTGATGCGGCTTGAATGATTTTGTGTATTTAAGGAATATTCGTCGCAGACGCTGTTCGCCGTTAAGCAACCCGCGTCCAGACGGAAAAAGTGGGAATAAGATAAGTTTTCTTTACCGGGAAGTAAAATCCCGTATGCGCTCAATCTGCAAAATTTCGCCATATTTGCTGGATATCGTCCATCAGATACCCGCGATAGAGCAAAAAGCGCTGTACCTTAACCTTTTCTGAAAAGTTTGAAGGGAGCGGCTCGCCATATTTGCGAACGGCCTGTTCACGTGCCATTTCACTCCAGTCAATTTCACATTCTCGCATCGCTTTTTCAGTCGATTCACGGGAAATGCCTTTCTGATTCAACTCCTGGCGAATACGCGCCGGGCCATAGCCTTTGCGGCTACGACTGGCGATAAAGCGCATCACGAAGCGCTCGTCATCAAGATAGTGATGTTCGTGGCACCAGGCGATCACGCGTTCATAATCGTCTGCCGTCGCATCAATCTCTTCCGGCCCATTTTTGCCCATCACCGGCGCGGAGAGTTTACGCCGTAATTCCTGCTCGCTGTGATCGCGGACAGCAAGAATACGTACCGCACGATCAAGGAGACGAGCATAAGCGGGACGGCGCGATGTGGGTTCACTCATAAAAAACCTTAACAGGGAGAAATGCCAAAAGGGCCGCATAAATGCAGCCCTTGATGGTAATTTAACGTTTTGCTGAATGGCGGCTTCGTTTTGCCCGACCCACCATCACCTGATGATTAAAAATCTTCGTTGGTTTCTGCAACGCCTTCGCTATCGTCAACGGCGAAATCGGGCGTGGCATTCTGATTACTCAACAGTAATTCACGAACCCTTTTCTCGATCTCTTTCGCTGTCGCCGGGTTCTCTTTCAGCCAGGTAGTCGCGTTCGCTTTGCCCTGGCCAATCTTCTCGCCGTTGTAGCTGTACCATGCGCCCGCTTTCTCGATCAGCTTCTCTTTCACGCCCAGGTCAACCAGTTCGCCATAGAAGTTGATGCCTTCACCGTAGAGGATCTGGAACTCGGCCTGCTTAAACGGCGCGGCGATTTTGTTTTTCACCACTTTCACACGCGTTTCGCTACCCACGACATTATCGCCCTCTTTCACCGCGCCAATACGACGGATATCAAGACGAACAGAGGCGTAGAATTTCAGCGCGTTACCGCCGGTGGTGGTTTCCGGGTTACCGAACATCACGCCAATCTTCATACGGATCTGGTTGATGAAAATCAACAGCGTGTTGGACTGTTTCAGGTTCCCCGCCAGCTTACGCATCGCCTGGCTCATCATACGCGCCGCGAGGCCCATGTGAGAGTCGCCAATTTCGCCTTCGATTTCCGCTTTCGGCGTTAGCGCCGCTACGGAGTCGACCACAATGACGTCCACCGCGCCTGAACGCGCCAGCGCGTCACAGATTTCCAGCGCCTGCTCGCCGGTATCCGGCTGAGAACAGAGCAGGTTATCGATATCGACGCCCAGCTTGCGTGCGTAAACAGGGTCAAGCGCGTGTTCCGCATCGATAAACGCACAGGTTTTACCTTCACGCTGCGCAGCGGCAATCACCTGCAGCGTCAGGGTCGTTTTACCGGAAGATTCCGGCCCGTAAATTTCGACGATACGCCCCATCGGCAGACCGCCCGCACCGAGTGCGATGTCCAGTGAAAGCGAACCGGTGGAGATAGTTTCCACATCCATAGAACGGTCTTCACCCAGACGCATGATGGAGCCTTTACCAAATTGCTTTTCAATTTGGCCCAGTGCTGCCGCCAACGCTTTCTGTTTGTTTTCGTCGATAGCCATTATTACTCCTGTCATGCAACTTGGTATTGAACCGGATAGTGAATTCGTACTGTTGAAGCAATTATACTGTATGCTCATACAGTATCAAGTGTTTTGTAGAAATTGTTGCCACAGGGTTTGTAGCGCGTACGTCGTCGCCTGTCGACGCACCGATTCACGGTCGCCGCTGAAGCATTCCCGACGCGTAATCCCTTCTCCGCTGACGCTGGCGAAAGCAAACCACACCGTACCAACCGGCTTTTCTTCACTGCCGCCATCCGGCCCGGCAATTCCGCTAATAGCGACAGCAAAATCGGCGCGAGCGGCCTTCAGCGCCCCGATCGCCATTTCGACCACTACGGGTTCGCTGACCGCGCCATGCTGCGCCAGAGTCTCTTCACGCACGCCAATCATCTGCGCTTTGGCATCATTACTATAGGTGACAAAGCCGCGTTCAAACCAGGCGGAGCTTCCGGCGATGTCGGTAATGGCTTTCGCCAGCCAGCCGCCGGTACAGGACTCTGCTGTCGTTACGGTCGCCCCGCGCGCTTTTAACGCCAGCCCGACCTGCTCGCTAAGCCGCATCAGTTCACTGTCAGTCATCATGACCTCTGTCAGTTAGAAATCCTGCCGCACAAGATAGCACTTTCTCACCAGAGATGGGGACGAGCAGTCGATTTTACGAGTCGGATTCCGAAAAAATGCCAGCAGGTTATTTATGCAGAATGAAATGAGGTAGCACATGACTAAATAGCAGTACCATGTCGCTAAATTTACACGCACGGAGAGAAAGCAAGGATGTCACTCAAAAAAACGGAAAGCACACAGCACAAACTGAAACAAACCTGTCAACTACGGCTGTGGTTAATTGTGGGTGGAGTATGTTCATTAGGAATGGGAGTACTGAATATATTGTCGTCAGGCTATTTTGAACCGTATGATGGCGGTCAAATTATCTTAGGCCTGGGATGTCTGGGATATAGTCTGGCACTATCAAAGAAGATATCCCACTTGCAGGCAGAGAATCAGCCCAAAAAGCCATAATAATAGCGGAGGGGGGACTCCCCTCCCTAAGCGTAAATTAGCGCACCCGCGCCAGCGCTACCGCCTGGCCCAGTTGCCAAACCGCCATCGCATAATGCGTGCTGTGGTTATATCGGGTAATGGTGTAGAAGTTCGGCAGGCCGTACCAGTACTGGTAGCCCGTACCGATATCCAGACGCAGCAGGCTGGCTTCCTGATGATTGCCCAACGATTGCTGCGGCGTTAAGCCTGCGGCGGCAAGCTGAGAGAGGCTGTATTTTGTTTTGAAACCATTCGCCAGTCCCGGCGCCTGACCATTCGCCGGCACCGCAACCGTATCGCCTTTCACCCAACCATGCGCCTTGAAGTAGTTCGCCACACTGCCGATGGCATCTACCGGATCCCACAAGTTAATGTGCCCATCGCCATTGAAATCGACCGCATATTCTTTATAGGAAGATGGCATAAACTGGCCGTAGCCCATCGCGCCCGCAAAGGAACCTTTCAGATTGAGCGGATCGTCTTGCTCATCGCGCGCCATGAGCAGGAAGGTTTCCAGCTCGCCGGAGAAATATTCCGCCCGGCGCGGATAGTTAAATGACAGCGTCGCCAGCGCATCCAGAATCCGCGTTTTCCCCATGATACGTCCCCAGCGGGTTTCCACGCCGATAATCCCCACGATGATTTCCGGCGGTACGCCGTATACCTGCCAGGCGCGGTTCAGCGCGTCTTCATACTGATTCCAGAACGCGACGCCGTTTTGCACGTTATCCGGCGTAATAAATTGTTTGCGGTAGCGCAGCCAGGCGCCATTTGGTCCGGCGGGCGGCTGAGTGGTCGGCGCTTGTCTGTCCATCAGACGCAGGACGTAATCCAGTCTTTTAGACTGCGAGAGGATCTCCTGCAGCTGCTGACGGTCGAAACCGTGTTTGCTGACCATTTTATCAATGAACTGCTGCGCATTAGGGTTGTTGGCGAAGTCGCCGCCCATTTGCATGACGTTATGCTGCGGCTCAAGCAGGAAGCCGCCGGAAGACGTGCCAGTCGTCGCTTGAGTCTCGGAAGATTTTGGCGTGCTGCTACAGGCAGCAAGCAATACGCAAAGTGGAAGTAACGCTACATAACGACGCTTGAACATGAGAGATCCATTAAACAAATTCAGCCAGGAAGAAGTATGGTAAAGCATCCCCCGCCGCACAAGGAAGCGGCACAAGAGAATAAATCACCTTTCTCCTCTTTTCAGTTTGTATCCGCTCCCCCACTCCCGCAATCTTTCAACTTAAAATATTTTTCTTTTATTTTGCGATCACAATAACACTTTTTAATCTTTCAACATGATTACAATGAACAGGAAATTAGCAAGAAAACTAAAAACCCTACAGGAGAGAACAATGATCGAAACCATTACACATGGTGCGGAGTGGTTCATCGGGTTATTCCAGAAAGGCGGAGAGGTGTTTACCGGTATGGTGACAGGTATTCTTCCGCTACTGATAAGCCTGCTGGTTATCATGAATGCGCTCATCAATTTTATCGGCCAGCAGCGTATTGAGCGTTTTGCCCAACGCTGCGCCGGAAATCCGCTATCCCGCTACCTGCTTTTACCGTTTATCGGAACGTTTGTTTTTTGTAATCCGATGACCCTGAGCCTGGGACGCTTTATGCCGGAGAAGTACAAGCCGAGCTATTACGCGGCGGCCTCCTATAGCTGTCACTCCATGAACGGTCTGTTTCCGCATATCAATCCCGGCGAACTGTTTGTTTATCTGGGTATCGCCAGCGGACTCACCACGTTAGGGCTTCCTCTCGGCCCGCTCGCGGTGAGCTATCTGCTGGTAGGTCTGGTGACGAACTTCTTCCGCGGTTGGGTAACCGATCTCACCACCGCTATTTTTGAGAAAAAAATGGGGATTCAACTTGAGCAGAAAGTTCATCTGACAGGAGCGGTATCATGACACGGGTTCGTATTGAGAAAGGCGCCGGCGGCTGGGGCGGCCCGCTTGAACTGGACGTTACGCCAGGCAAAAAGATCGTCTATATCACAGCCGGTACGCGCCCGGCGATCGTCGACAAACTGGCGCAACTAACAGGCTGGCAAGCGGTGGACGGCTTTAAAGAAGGCGAACCGCCGGAAGCGGAAATCGGCGCGGCCATTATCGACTGCGGCGGTACGCTGCGCTGCGGTATCTATCCGAAACGCCGGATTCCAACCATTAATATTCACTCGACGGGTAAGTCCGGCCCACTGGCGCAGTATATTGTTGAGGATATTTATGTCTCCGGCGTAAAAGAAGAAAACATTACTCTTGTCGGCGAAACGCCTGCCAGTCCCCAGCCTGCCAAAACGACATTAGGACGTGACTACGACACCAGCAAAAAAATCACCGAGCAGAGCGACGGGCTGCTGGCAAAAGTCGGTATGGGAATGGGCTCCGCCGTGGCGGTACTGTTCCAGTCCGGTCGCGACACCATTGATACGGTCCTGAAAACAATCCTGCCGTTTATGGCGTTCGTTTCGGCGCTGATCGGCATCATTATGGCCTCAGGTCTTGGCGACTGGATCGCCCACGGCCTGGCGCCATTAGCCAGCCATCCACTGGGGCTGGTGACGCTGGCATTGATCTGCTCTTTCCCGCTGCTGTCGCCCTTTCTCGGCCCTGGCGCGGTTATCGCTCAGGTCATTGGCGTCCTGATCGGCGTTCAGATAGGCCTGGGCAATATCCCCCCGCATCTGGCGCTTCCCGCCCTGTTCGCGATTAACGCACAGGCGGCCTGCGACTTTATCCCGGTCGGCCTGTCGCTGGCGGAAGCGAAACAAGACACCGTTCGCGTCGGCGTACCTTCTGTGCTGGTCGGACGCTTCCTGACTGGCGCGCCCACGGTACTTATCGCCTGGTTTGTTTCCGGCTTTATCTATCAATAAGAGGTTCAGACATGAGCGTGATTTATCAAACCACCATCACCCGTATCGGCCAGAGCGCGAAGGAGGCGCTCGGCGAACAGATGCTGATTACGTTTCGGGAAGGTGCGCCGGCGGATATCGAAGAATTTTGCTTCATCCATTGTCATGGCGAACTGACCGGCGCGCTGCAGCCTGGCGCGCGGTGTGAATTGGGCCAACATTGCTATCCGGTCACGGCGGTCGGCAGCGTAGCCGAGCAAAACCTGCGTGAACTGGGGCATATCACTTTGCGCTTCGATGGTCTGCGTGAAGCGGAATTTCCCGGCACCGTACACGTTGCGGGGCCTGTACCGGACGATATCGCGCCGGGCTGTATTTTGACGTTTGTCGCTTAAGGAGAAAAAACATGAATCAAGTTGCCGTTGTCATTGGCGGAGGCCAGACCCTGGGGGCATTCCTTTGCCGTGGGCTTGCAGAAGAAGGATACCGCGTGGCGGTCGTTGATATTCAAAGCGATAAAGCCGCGAATGTCGCCCAGGAAATTAACGCCGATTTTGGCGAAGGTATGGCGTACGGTTTTGGCGCCGACGCCACCAGCGAGCAGAGCGTGCTGGCGCTTTCCCGCGGCGTAGACGAGATTTTCGGGCGCGTCGATCTGCTGGTTTACAGCGCGGGTATCGCCAAAGCGGCGTTTATCAGCGATTTCCAGTTGGGCGATTTTGACCGCTCGCTACAGGTGAATCTGGTGGGCTATTTCCTCTGCGCCCGTGAGTTTTCCCGCCTGATGATCCGCGACGGCATTCAGGGGCGCATTATTCAGATTAACTCTAAATCCGGCAAAGTGGGCAGTAAACACAACTCCGGCTACAGCGCGGCGAAATTCGGTGGCGTGGGGTTAACCCAGTCTCTGGCGCTGGATCTGGCGGAATACGGCATTACCGTACACTCGTTGATGCTCGGCAACCTGTTGAAATCGCCGATGTTCCAGTCACTGCTGCCGCAATACGCCACTAAACTGGGCATTAAGCCCGACGAGGTGGAACAGTATTACATTGATAAAGTACCGCTCAAACGCGGGTGTGATTATCAGGATGTGCTGAACATGCTGCTATTTTATGCCGGCCCGAAAGCGTCTTATTGCACCGGGCAGTCGATCAACGTAACCGGCGGTCAAGTGATGTTCTGACCGTGAATTGCCGGATGGCGCCGTAGGCCGGATAAGACGGTTACGCCGCCATCAGGCAAAACAACAGGAGCACATTATGGTTTCCACTCTGATTACCGTCGCCGTTATCGCCTGGTGTGCGCAGCTGGCGCTGGGCGGCTGGCAGATTTCCCGCTTTAATCGAGCTTTCGATAAACTTAGCCAACAGGGGCGGGTCGGCGTCGGGCGCTCCGGCGGGCGTTTTAAGCCCCGGGTGGTGGTTGCCGTGGCGCTGGACGAACAGCAGCGGGTGACGGACACTTTATTGATGAAAGGCCTTACGGTATTCGCCAGACCGGTTAAAATTGCCGCAATGCAAGGAAAACATTTGCATGAATTACAGCCTGATGTGATCTTTCCCCATGATTCGCTCGCGCAGAATGCACTATCATTGGCGCTTAAACTGAAACATGGGTAATTTCGTTGTGAATGCGTATAGCTTGCGAAATTATCATTTTGCAACCAATACCCTAAATAATTCGAGTTGCAGGAAGGCGGCGACGCAGTGAATCCCAGGAGCGTACATCAGTACGTGACCGGGGTAAGCGAGGAAAGCCAACGCACATGCAGCGTGAAGTATGACGGGTAAATACATAAGTCAGGGTAATCACGCCTATGAAACCTCGTCAGCGTCAGGCCGCGATTCTGGAGCACCTGCAAAAACAGGGAAAATGCTCGGTTGAAGAACTGGCCCAGTACTTTGACACGACAGGCACCACTATCCGTAAAGATCTGGTCATTCTGGAAAATGCCGGAACCGTCATCCGCACCTATGGCGGCGTGGTGTTGAATAAAGAAGAGTCCGATCCGCCTATTGATCACAAAACGCTTATCAACACCCACAAAAAAGCGCTGATAGCCGCAGCCGCTGTGAAATATATCCATGATGGCGATTCCATTATTCTGGACGCCGGAAGTACCGTGTTACAGATGGTGCCGTTGCTTTCGCGTTTTAGCAACATCACGGTGATGACCAACAGCCTCCATATTGTTAACGCGCTATCGGAACTGGACAACGAACAAACTATCCTGATGCCCGGCGGCACCTTCCGTAAAAAATCGGCGTCGTTTCACGGTCAACTGGCGGAAAACGCCTTTGAGCAATTCAGCTTTGATAAACTGTTCATGGGAACTGACGGTATTGACCTGAATGTCGGTGTGACCACGTTCAATGAGGTTTACACCGTCAGTAACGCAATGTGCAATGCAGCACGCGAGGTGATTCTGATGGCGGACTCCTCAAAATTTGGTCGTAAAAGCCCCAATGTGGTGTGCAGTCTGGAAACCGTCGACAAACTGATCACGGACGCGGGGATCGATCCGGCATTTCGTCAGGCGCTGGAAGCAAAAGGGATTGAAGTAATCATAACCGGAGAAAGCAATGAGTGATGCACTACTAAACGCGGGCCGTCAGACCTTAATGCTGGAGCTACAGGAAGCCAGCCGTCTGCCGGAGCGTCTGGGCGATGATTTTGTCCGCGCCGCCAATATCATTATTCACTGTGAAGGCAAAGTGATCGTTTCCGGCATTGGCAAGTCAGGTCATATTGGTAAAAAAATCGCCGCGACGCTTGCCAGTACCGGTACTCCCGCTTTTTTTGTTCATCCGGCGGAAGCATTGCATGGCGATCTGGGGATGATTGAAAGCCGCGACGTGATGTTATTTATCTCCTATTCCGGCGGCGCAAAAGAACTCGACCTCATCATCCCGCGTCTGGAAGATAAATCCGTCGCGCTGCTGGCGATGACCGGTAAACCTCACTCTCCGCTGGGGCGAGCGGCAAAAGCCGTTCTGGATATTTCCGTCGAGCGTGAAGCCTGTCCGATGCATCTGGCGCCGACATCCAGTACCGTCAATACGCTGATGATGGGCGATGCGCTGGCGATGGCGGTCATGCAGGCGCGCGGTTTTAACGAAGAAGATTTCGCCCGTTCGCATCCGGCTGGCGCACTGGGCGCGCGTTTGCTCAATAATGTGCATCACCTGATGCGCCAGGGCGATGCAATACCGCAGGTGATGCTCGCCACCAGCGTGATGGATGCCATGCTGGAACTTAGCCGTACCGGGCTGGGGCTGGTGGCGGTTTGCGATGAGCAACATGTTGTGAAAGGCGTCTTTACCGACGGCGACCTGCGCCGCTGGCTGGTGGGCGGCGGCGCGCTCACCACGCCGGTAAGCGAAGCCATGACGCCCAACGGTATTACGCTCCAGGCGCAAAGCCGCGCCATTGACGCCAAAGAGCTCCTGATGAAGCGCAAAATTACCGCCGCGCCAGTGGTCGATGAAAACGGCAAACTCACCGGCGCCATTAACCTACAGGATTTCTACCAGGCGGGGATTATCTAATCCTTCAGTCCCAGACGCTTCGCCAGCCGGTGCAGGTTGGCGACGTCGGTTTCCAGCGCCCGCGCGCTGGCCGCCCAGTTGTGATTATTTTGCGCCAGCGCCTGGCGAATCATCTCTCGCTGGAAGTTCTCCGTCGATTCGCGCAAATTGCGGCAAGTCGGCAGCGCCAGAAAGCTTTCCGCAGGCGGCGCGGGTAAAACGTCCTCTGACAAGGCAAAATGCTGCGCCTCCAGTATCACCTCATCCCCTGCCCGGGTCGCTCTCGCCAGTACAACCGCACGGTGAATGGCATGTTCCAGCTCCCGGACGTTGCCCGGCCAGCCATAGTTGAGCAAATGGCGGCGCGCGCCGGGACTCAGCACCACGCGGGACAGCCCCAGCCGCAGTCGGCACTGCTCGCAAAAATAGCCCGCCAGCAGCACCACATCATCGCCGCGCTCGCGCAGCGGCGGCACAAAGAGCGGGAAAACGCTCAGGCGATGGAACAGATCGGCGCGAAAACGCCCCGCCAGCACCTCTTCACGCAGGTCACGGTTGGTCGCCGCCAACACCCGCACATCCACGCGCAGGCTACGATCGTCGCCGACGCGCTGAATATCGCCATACTGCAACACGCGAAGTAGCTTGGCCTGTAGCGCCAGCGACAGTTCGCCAATCTCATCCAGAAACAGCGTGCCGTTATCCGCCATTTCAAACTTACCGCTACGATTACTGATAGCCCCGGTAAAAGCCCCTTTTACATGACCAAACAACTCGCTCTCCGCCACGCTTTCCGGCAGCGCGGCGCAGTTGAGATAGACCAGCGGATTGACCGCTCTGGGAGAGCCCTGGTGAATAGCTTTCGCCACCAGCTCTTTACCGGTCCCCGTTTCACCGCCGATCAGCACGTTAAGATCGGAGCCCGCCACAATCTCGATCTCTTTTTTCAACTGCGTCATCGCCGGCGACAGGCCGATCATGTGCGTCTCTTTTATCGGTTCAAACACGCCTGACGACCCCGGCAGCATGTTCTGGCTTTCCAGTTGTTCAATTAACAGCGCATTACTCAATGCCCCGGCGGCCAACGCGGCGACAAGCCGTAGCTCTTCATCGCTAAATACCTCGAACTGCTCCGGCGTCATAGCATCAAGGGTCAGCGCACCGATGAGGTTCTGTCCGGCAAACAGCGGCAGACCAACACAGGCGTGGACTTTCAGGCTTTCCTGTCCGGGAATTAACCCGTCATACGGATCGGGTAAATCGCTATCAGCCGGAAAACGCACCACGTCCCCCGCGCGGGCGATGGCTTCCAGGCGCGGATGCCCTTCCAGGGTAAAACGTCTGCCGAGGACGTCCTGCGCCAGGCCATCAATCGCCAGTGGAATAAATTGTCGTGATTCATAGCGCAACAGCGCCGAGGCGTCGCACGCCAGCACCTGACGCAGCGTAGTAATCAGCCGCTGAAAACGATCCTGATGCCCAATGCCGCGTTGTAACTCAATGGCGATGCCCGCCAATACCTCCACGGAAAAACTCATGGTTACCTCATTGTCATTTTGACAACCTATAGTGTCATATTGACAGCATCATTTATAGTCTTTTTGACTATATCAAAAATACAAATCATCATAAATATATATAAATCAATAATATAAAAAGTTGGCACACTACCTGCAATAAGCAAAACAACTTTTTGTAAACGTTGAATGAATTGAGGTGGTTATGTCTATTCTGGTTAAAAATAATATTCATTGGGTTGGCCAACGCGACTGGGAAGTACGTGATTTTCACGGCACTGAATACAAAACGCTGCGTGGCAGCAGCTATAACAGCTATCTCATTCGTGAAGAAAAGAATGTGCTGATCGATACTGTGGATCATAAGTTTAGCCGTGAGTTTGTGCAAAATCTGCGCAGTGAAATCGACCTCGCGGATATCGACTACATCATCATTAACCATGCCGAGGAAGACCATGCAGGCGCGCTGACCGAACTGATGGCGCAGATCCCGGACACGCCTATCTACTGTACCGCCAACGCCATTGATTCTATCAACGGCCATCACCATCATCCGGAATGGAATTTTAAGGTGGTGAAAACCGGCGATACGCTGGATATCGGCAACGGCAAGCAGTTGATCTTCGTGGAAACGCCGATGCTGCACTGGCCGGACAGCATGATGACCTATATGACCGGCGACGCGGTGTTATTCAGCAACGACGCCTTTGGTCAGCACTACTGCGACGAGCGCCTGTTCAATGATGAAGTGGACCAAACCGAACTGTTTGAACAATGCCAGCGCTACTACGCCAATATCCTGACGCCGTTCAGCCGTCTGGTAACGCCAAAAATTACCGAAATCCTCGGCTTCAACCTGCCGGTGGATATGATTGCCACCTCACACGGCGTGGTATGGCGCGACAACCCAACGCAAATCGTGGAACTGTATCTGAAATGGGCGGCAGATTATCAGGAAGATCGTATCACTATTTTCTACGATACCATGTCGAACAATACTCGCATGATGGCGGATGCCATCGCGCAGGGTATCAACGAAGTGGACCCCAACGTGGCGGTCAAAATCTTTAACGTCGCCCGCAGCGATAAAAATGAAATATTGACCAACGTCTTCCGTTCGAAAGGCGTGCTGGTCGGCACTTCTACCATGAACAACGTGATGATGCCGAAAATCGCTGGTCTGGTGGAAGAGATGACCGGCCTGCGCTTTCGCAACAAACGCGCCAGCGCCTTCGGTTCTCATGGCTGGAGCGGCGGCGCGGTGGATCGACTGTCCACGCGCTTACAGGATGCCGGTTTTGAAATGTCCCTGAGTCTGAAAGCGAAATGGCGTCCGGATCTGGATGCGCTGGAGCTGTGCCGTCAGCACGGTCGCGACATCGCGCGTCAGTGGGCGCTTGCTCCGCTGCCGGAAACCACACAGAAAACCACGCCAGCCGAAGAAACCACAACCTGCGCCGCCGCAGACCTCGGTCCTAAAATGCAATGCAGCGTATGCCAGTGGATTTACGACCCTGCGCTGGGCGAGCCGTTGCAGGATGTCGCGCCGGGTACGCCGTGGAGCGACGTGCCGGATAACTTCCTGTGCCCGGAATGTTCATTAGGTAAAGACGTGTTCGACGTACTGGCGACGGAGGCAAAATGAGTCGGGGAATCATCATTATTGGGTCGGGCTTCGCCGCCCGCCAGCTCGTCAAAAATATCCGTAAACAAGATGCGCATGTGCCGTTAACCCTGATTGCGGCGGACAGCATGGATGAGTACAACAAGCCCGATCTCAGCCACGTTATCAGCCAGTCGCAGCGCGCCGATGATCTCACCCGCCAGTTAGCGGGGGAATTTGCTGAACAGTTTAATCTGCGACTGTTCCCGCATACCTGGGTTGCTGACATTGATGCCGATGCCCATGTGGTGAAAAGTCAGGATAAGCAGTGGCAGTACGACAAGCTGGTACTGGCGACCGGGGCGACAGCCTTTGTGCCGCCGATTGCAGGACGTGAGTTAATGCTTACTTTGAATAGCCAGCAGGAGTACCGAGCCTGTGAGACACAACTGCGCGACGCGCAGCGAGTGCTGATTGTCGGCGGCGGTCTCATTGGCAGTGAATTAGCGATGGATTTCTGCCGCGCCGGGAAAACGGTAACGCTGATGGATAACGCCGCCAGCCTTCTCGCCTCACTGATGCCACCGGAAGTGAGCAGTCGCTTACAGCATCACCTGACCGATATGGGGGTGCATCTGCTGCTGAAATCGCAGTTGCAAAAACTGGAGAAAATCGAAGCCGGTATCCGCGCTACGCTGGCAAGCCAGCGTAGTATTGAGGTCGATGCGGTGATTGCCGCCACCGGCTTACGCCCGGAAACCGCTCTGGCGCGCCGCGCTGGGGTAGTCGTCAACCGCGGCGTCTGCGTGGATAGCTATCTACAGACCAGTCACCCGGATATTTATGCGATCGGCGATTGCGCGGAGATCAACGGTCAGGTGCTGCCCTTCCTGCAACCGATCCAGTTAAGCGCGATGTACCTGGCGAAAACTCTACTTGGTGGCAACGCGCCCCTGAAGCTACCGGCGATGCTGGTCAAAGTCAAAACGCCGGAACTGCCGCTGCATCTGGCGGGAGAAACTCAGCGCCGCGATTTGAGCTGGCAGATTACCGCAGAATCTGACGGTATGATTGCCAAAGGCATGAGCGGAGAAGGCCAACTACGCGCCTTTGTGGTGAGTGAAGACCGCATGAAAGAGGCCTTTGCACTGCTGAAAACGTTGCCCGTATAAGCCTGTGATGCCGGATGGCGCCGCTTCGCGTCTTATCCGGCCTAAGAATGAGCATCTGTTTACACGCCGGATAAGGCGCAGCCGCCATCCGGTGCCCTACACTTCCCTTAATGCTCGCGCTGCGGCAATCACGCCCTGTCCAAACGACAGTCCGCCGTCGCCCGCCGGTAACCGCTGCGGAAATAACAATTTAAAATCAGAAAGATAAAAGGCAAGACGCGCGCGCAGTAAGCGGTTGTGTATCACCCCGCCGCTGAAGACCAGAGTGGTTATCCCCCGCGCCGTAGCCTGCTGGCGCATTAGCGTGGCAAACCCGCACGCCAGCGCATCATGAAAAGCCCAGGCGCGTTGCGCGGGCGTGGCCTGCCAGTTCAACCATTGCCGCCAGAAAACGGCGACGTCCAGTTGAGCGCCGTTAAGCGGCATCGTTACCGGATGCTCAACGTTAGCGCATTGAGAGGCCAGCGCCTCCAGCGCGCAGGCGGCCTCACCCTCATAGCTAAGCGATGCTGGCGCGCAGCGAAGCGCGGCAGCCACCGCGTCGAACAACCGCCCGCAGGAAGAGGCCAACGGGGCATTGACGCCGCGCTCAATGGCGCGCGCCAGGACACTCCAGTTTTGCTGTTGCAGCCCCGCTGTCTCCGGGTAATCCAGCCAGTCCGGCACAAAGCGCAGGCACTGCGCCAACAGATTACGCCACGGCTGTTTGGCAGCCAGATCGCCTCCCGGCAGCGCCACGGCGGGTAAACCGCCTAAATGTTCGCATTCGCGATAATTGACCCGCAAACATTCTCCGCCCCATAGCGCGCCATTCTCACCCATGCCGATACCGTCTACCGTCAGGGCAATCACCTCTCCGCCGTCCAGCGGCCAACCATGCTCGGCCAGGCAAGCCGCCGCATGGGCATGATGGTGTAACACCGTCTCTGTCGGCAGACGCATCTCACTGGCCCACTGACTGGAAACATAGCCCGGATGCGCATCACAGACGATACGCTCTGGCGTAAAATCGTAGATTGACTGGATCAAACGCAATGCCTCGCGCCACTGCGCCTGGATACCGTCATCGCTGAGATCGCCTAAATGTTGGCTGACAACCGCCTGTTCGCCGCGTACCAGACAGAACGTGTTTTTCAGATCCGCGCCCAGACAAAGCATCGGCGGCACATCGCGAAATCCGGGCGGCAACGCAATCGCGTCCGGCACGTATCCCCGCGAACGACGCAGCATTTCGCCGCTGTCGCGTACGACAGAGTCGTCCATGCGCTGTACAATGTCGCGATTGTGCAACAGAAAACCATCGGCAATATCGTGTAAATCGTCCAGCGCCTGTTCGTTGGTGATGGCGGGCGGTTTGCCGCTCAGGTTGCCGGATGTCATCACCAGCGGGTAATTGAGCTCCTGCAACAAGAGGTGTTGCAATGGGTTGGCTGGCAGCATCACACCCACCTCCGTAAGTCCTGGCGCGATGCCCTCACTCAGCGAAGGTACATACTGCTTATCCACCAGTACAATCGGGGCCGCTGGCGTGGTCAGCAGCGAACGCGCCGCGGTCGGCAGCGTTTGCGCCGTGGGCAACATCACCGCCAATGGTTTCGCCGGACGATGTTTACGCGCCCGCAGCATCGCCACTGCGTTAGCGTTGCGCGCATCGCAGGCCAGATGAAAACCACCCAGCCCTTTAACGGCAATAATGCCTCCGGCGTTCAGTTGGGCGACCGCCGCCTGCAAAGCCGCCTCTTTTTCCGCTCGTTCATGTTGGCTCAGCCACTCAAGATGCGGCCCGCATGACGGACAGGCAACGGGCTGGGCATGAAAACGGCGATCGTACGGATCGCGGTATTCGCTGTCGCATTCCGGACACAAGGGAAACGCCGCCATCACCGTAAATGGCCGGTCATAGGGCATAGCGCGAATAATGGTGAAGCGTGGTCCGCAGTGGGTGCAATTGATGAAAGGATAACGGTAGCGCCGCTCGCCTGGGGTATTCATCTCGGCAAGACATGCCGGGCAGGTCGCCGCATCCGGCACGATTTGCGTGTTCATCGAACCGCCTGCGCTCTGACGAATGGTGAAATCCGTCGGTGCGCGCTCCCATACCAACGACGCGTGTTCAACGCTGTCAATGCGCGCCAGCGGCGGGCAATCCTGATAGAGCGCGGCAATAAATTGCGACGGATCTTCCAGCAGCCGAACGACGACGCCGTCGCCGTCATTACACACGTCGCCGTGTAATCGCAACTGCTGCGCCAGCTGCCAGACAAAAGGACGAAAACCGACGCCCTGTACTTTGCCCCGAATGCGTAGCTGTACGCCGGAAGGTGTGTCTATCGCCATCTTATTTTCCCGCCATCATCGAACCCGGATGCCTGATGGCGCGACGCTTATCAGGCCTACAACCGCACGGACCGTAGACCGGATAAGGCATTGATGCCGCCATCCGGCAATGCTTTGTGGCGTATTCTACGCGCAATCGCAGAAATCAGAAAAGCAGCGATGCCGTTGAATCCAGCGCCGCACGACGGCGTTTTTCCGCGCTTAGCTGTTCGAGCTTATTGCGGTCCACGCAGATGAGGGCGTGCGTTGGGCAAGCGGCCATACAGGCCGGACCGGCTTCACGGTGGTGACACAGATCGCACTTGTTGGCTTCGGCTTTTTCGGCACGCACGTTCAGCCCCGCGCCGCTATTGCGAACCACCGGACGTACCACCACTTCCATGGCGCCGTAAGGACATGCCACTACGCAAGTTTTACAGCCAATGCAGCGTTCCTGCATCACATGAACAAAGCCTTTGTCACGGCTGATGGCGCCATTCGGGCAAACGTTGGCGCACGGCGCGTCTTCACACTGGCGACACAGCGTTGCCGTGGAAACATTCACGCCTTTGATGACATGGATACGAGGTAAAAAGGTTTCAGGGGTCAGCGATGCGCAATCCTGATTTTCCTGATGGGATACGACGCAAGCCACTTCACAGGTACGGCAACCAATGCACTTACTCGCGTCTGCAATGATGAAACGGTTCATCAAATTCTCCAGCAATAACAGATGATGTGCCGATATATACACGAATCGTGCCAATTTTTATTTCATTGTTATTTAAGAATATTATTTCTATTTTCGTGAGCATTTACGTGTCATCGTCACAAGTGTCGATGACACGTAATGTCGCCAGTGGTGGTCAAGATTTGCAGTGATAGCCAGTCAACTCTGCACCGCAACTGACATCAATCCTGATTAACGCCTGGCAATACGTTACCGCGTATTAAACAGCGCTGCGTAAGGGAAAGATCGTCCGTTTGCGGATTCCTTCCGGCAATAGGTTTGATAATTAATTTACGGCCAGGATAGTGATTAAAACGGGTCAGCGCCGGATAACTCAACCGGCCAAACCAGCCGTGTACGCGCTGCCAGCGGGCGTCCTTCACCTGATATAAATTGGTTATCCAGTAGCCTGAGTCAAACTGCATATCCAACAGTTGCGTGCGCCCATTGCCCTGTAAATCAAGCAAATCATCGACGCCAGTATCGGTCGCGGTATAAAACCCCCACGGTTCAAAGACGCAGGGGCGGCCATTCTTGAGAAAGGTGAAAATGATGTATTGCGCGCTCGGCGCCAGGCCCAACCCAGGATTGCCCAACCAGATAACCAGGTCCTGAATGCCGTTACGATCGAGGTCAGCACGATAAAATTGCGCATTACCCGCCAAATTAATCAGCATTCCCACCGGGACAACCCACGAATTACCGGCTCTGTCTTTTCCGCTAATCCGCCATTCGTTATCTTTTTTCGGCTCCGGCAGTAGCGTCACGCCACTGACTCCGACCTGGCGAAAATGCCAGGTCTGGTCGGGCGATACAGAATAAGGCAGGGTCAACAGCGGCTTCAGCGCACGCTTTTGCGCATATTCACCGTCGCTCATCGGCAGGTAACCGACAAAACCGGTGGCCAGTGCGCGCGCGGCGATGCAGAAAAATAGCAGTCCGCTCCATACGATAACCTTCACGTTCTTCTTACCGCCTATGCCGGGGAACACAAATCCGTCCAATGGGTACGCATTTTACGCCTCCGGCGCTTCCAGCGCGGCAAATCCGCCGTTTCCCTGCCAGCCTTCCAGGCGCTGATAGACAGTGTTTACCGCGTCCTTAATCGGTTGAGTCATCGGATAATAAAACCCGACGATATCCGGCTGGATACCAACAAAAATCACCTCGCCGACATCCTCTTTGAGCTGATCGACCAGGTAGTTGAGCGGCATATTGTGGGTGGTCATCATAAACATTTCGGCGATATCATCCGGATCGATAATGCGGATCTCGCCCGGATTAAGTCCCATATCGGTGGCGTCGACAATCAACAGACGCTGCGGGCGCAGTTCGCGAATCGCCACAATGTCGTTTTCCGGCGCGCTGCCGCCATCGATGACAACCCAGTTGCCCTTCGGCTGCGCCGCGCACATTTCCGCCAGTAACGGGCCTGCGCCGTCGTCGCCCATCATGCTGTTGCCGACACAGAGTAAAACGTCAGTCACGAAGCCTCCTCACCATCAGGTAGATGGCGCTTTCCTGATGAATGTCATGCAGCATACTGAGCATCAGTTTGCTCCATTCTTCCTGCTGCGGGGTCTGCGCGGCGCGCGCCTCATCAAACGCGCGCGCCAGCATTTGCACATGGTTGAAATCGATGACGATCTCGCCATACTTCGGCACGCCTTCCATTTTACGCCGGGCATCGCTACCGGCTTCCAGGGTGGCGATCCACGCCAGATACTCATCCCATGGGCAGGTGAGCGCGGCCTCCAGACAATCGATAACCCCCAGGTGGTGACCAATCGCCAGGCTGTAATAGACAACCTGCTGCGCCTCGGCAGGCGTCGCATCGTTCTCATCAATAAACTTACGGCTCAGTTGACTGAACACCACCTGTTCGCTCATCGGATACGCGCCTCTTCAACAACATGATTGAGATGGGTGACAATTTCGGTTAAACGCGGATCGTTTTCCGCTTCCAGCCAACGCGCCACTTGCTGCTCGCCCTGCCCCAACTGTGTCAGGTAATCATCGGCGATCTGACGACCATAGCGATAACCCGCCAGCCGGCGCGCCGCGCGATCCACCTTCACGCGCAGCGGCTGCACCATATCCGGATGCAGGATCTCTGCGGGCTGATCGTCCAGCTCACCCGGCGCGCGGGCGTGGATTTTCTGCTCCAGCAGGCCAAGCGCCATTGCAAATCCGTACAGCGTGGCGGCAGGCGTTGGCGGGCACCCCGGAATGTACACATCCACCGGTACGATTTTATCCGTACCGCCCCAGACGCAGTACAGATCATGGAAGATGCCGCCGCTGTTGCCGCAGGCGCCGTAAGAGATACAGATTTTCGGGTCCGGCGCCGACTGCCAGGCGCGCAGCGCCGGAGAGCGCATGGCGCGGGTCACCGCGCCGGTAAACAGCAGAATATCGGCATGACGCGGCGACGGTACCACTTTGATACCGAAACGCTCGGCATCAAACAGCGGCGAAAGCGTCGCAAAGATTTCGATTTCACAGCCGTTACAGCCGCCGCAGTCCACGCGGTAAACGTATGCCGAACGCTTAATATTTTTCAGTAGAGACGCCTTCATGCTGGCGATGGATTCATCCACCGTCATCGGTACCGGAATGCCGTTGGCGTCACGCGGGCCTAATAAATTGCTCATTAGCTGACCTCTTTCATATGGCGAGTCAGTTCAATACGGTCGGACGGCACCAGGCATTTCTGACGCTTACAGTCCGGGCAGGTCTCAAAGCTTTCGCGGTGGTTTTCCGCGCGGCTGTCGCCGTTGTGCGCAAGCAGCGCAATGGCGTAGTCAATCTCTTTCTGTACGGCGAAAGGACGATTGCACACGCGGCAATTGCACAGCGCAAAGCGGGACTGTTGCAGGAAGTCTTCTTTCTTCCACACTGCCAGTTCGTACTCTTGCGACAGTTTGATCGCCGCCGTCGGGCACACCTCTTCGCAGCGGCCGCAGAAGATGCAGCGGCCAAGATTGAATTGCCACGCCAGCTCATTGGTCGCAAGATCGGTTTCCACCGTCAGCGCGTTCGACGGGCAGGCATTAACGCAGGCGGCGCAGCCGATGCACTGCTGCGGATTATGTTCCGGCTTGCCGCGGAAGTTTTTATCAACCGCAATCGGCTCCAGCGGATAAGACGAGGTCGCCGTGCCGGTTTTGATAACTTTTTTGATAAAGGTAAACATGGCGATTCCTTATTTCAGCGGCGAGTTTTTACGCTCAATGCTGTAGCGCTCAAGTTCTTTGTACGGCACGACTTTGCTCTTCTTCTTACGCACATCGACCACGGTCATCCGGTCGGTACAGGAGTAGCAAGGGTCGAGGCTGCCGATAATCAGCGGCGCATCGGAGACGGTGTTGCCGCGCAGCATATAGCGCAGCGTCGGCCAGTTGGCGTAGGTCGCCGCACGACAGCGCCAGCGGTACAGCTTTTGGTTGTCGCCGGTCATGCTCCAGTGGATATCATCGCCACGCGGCGCTTCGGCAAAGCCGAGCGCAAAACGGTGCGGAATATAGGTAAAGCCTTCCACCATCAGCGGGCCGCCCGGTAGATTATCCAGACCGAAATCGATCATATTCAGCGAGGTGTAAACTTCGTTGATACGGACTTTCAGACGAGAAATCACATCGCAGCCCTGCTCGCTATGTACTTCCATCGGCAGCAGACCGTAACCGACAAACGGGTGGTCGGCGCGGGTGTCGCGGGCGTGACCGCTGGCGCGCACCATCGGGCCGACATTACTGAAGTCGCGGGCAATTTCCGGGTCCAGACGACCGATACCCACGGTACGCTGTTCCATATTCGGCGTGCTCAGCAGCATGTCCACCAGCTCCTGCACGTCACGACGCATCTGCTGCGCCAGTTGACGGGTCTGGATCATGTCCTCTTTGAGCAGATCGCGGCGAATCCCGCCGATCAGGTTCAGTCCGTAAGTTTTGCGCGCCCCGGTCAGTATCTCCGCCATTTTCATGGAGGTTTCACGCACGCGGAAGAACTGCATAAAGCCGGAGTCAAAGCCGGTGAAGTGACAGGCCAGGCCAAGGTTGAGCAGATGCGAGTGCAGGCGTTCCACTTCCAGCAGAATAGCGCGGATCATCTGCGCACGTTCCGGCACCTGAATGCCCATCGCGTTTTCCACGGAAGTGGTGTAGGCGGTGCTGTGGGCGAAGCCGCAGATACCACACACGCGATCCGACAGGAAGGTGACTTCGTTATAACCCATGCGGGTTTCCGCCAGTTTTTCCATACCACGGTGGACGTAGAACAGGCGGTAGTCGGCGTCGATAATGTTTTCACCATCGACGAACAGACGGAAGTGGCCCGGTTCATCGGAGGTGACATGCAGCGGGCCAATCGGCACCACGTTATTTTTCTTGTCACCCAGCTCGTTAATGAACTCGTAGGTTTCCGCATCGGTGGTCGGCGCCGGGCGCTGACGATAATCCATGCTGTCTTTACGCAGCGGATAGAGTTCATCCGGCCAGTCGTCCGGCAGCACCAGACGGCGCTCGTCCGGCAGACCGACCGGGATTAAACCGTACATGTCGCGTACTTCGCGCTCACCCCACACGGCAGCCGGCACGCGCGGCGTAACGGATGGGAATTCCAGCTTATTGGCATCCACTTCAACGCGGACGGTAATCCAGCACTTCGTGCCCTGCTCCATCGACAGCACGTAATAAACGGCATAGTGGCCGCACAACTGGCGTTCGTCATTACCGAACAGCACCGACAGCCACCCACCCTGCTGGTAGTAAAGAAACTCCACCACTTCCGGCAGATAGTTTACTTTCACCGTAATAGTCAGCTGATCTTTGGTCTGCCAGGCTTCGTCCAGCACTACGCCCGGAAACGCCTGGTGCAGCGCCGCAAGGTATTGTTGACCTAATTTTTCTTCAGACATGCTCAAACTCTCTTAAATCACGCCGCCAGCAAGGAGACGAAGGCTAAAAACGCAAACCCAAAACCGGCCCAGGTCACGCGTGAAGTGGCGCAAAAACGCAGTCGCGCCATGCTGTTTTCAAACAGGGCGATCACCAGTACGCCGACAATCAGCTTGACGACGGCAATCACCAGCGCCAGCAACAGTCCGCCTGCGCTGAAGGTTTCCATTTGTCCCCACGGCAGAAACACGCCGACGAACATTTGCAGCACCACCAGTTGTTTCAGGCTGATGCCCCATTTCAGCACCGCAAAGCCGCTACCGCTGTATTCGGTCAACGGCCCTTCCTGCAACTCCTGCTCCGCTTCCGCCAGGTCGAACGGCAGCTTGCCCATTTCGATAAAGGTGGCGAAGGCGCAGGCGCACAGCGCCAGAATCAGCGGAATACTGCGCGCGACAGGCCAGTGATAAATGGTGTCGGCGATATTGCTGATATGAGTTGAACCCGCCACCTGCGCGGCGACCCACAGACCCAGCAGCAGAATCGGCTCCACCAGCACGCCGAGCATCGCTTCACGGCTGGCGCCGATCGCGGTGAACGGGCTGCCGGTATCCAGGCCTGCAATAGAGAAGAAGAAGCGCGCGATGGCGAACAGGTAAATCAGGGTGATTAAATCACCCAGTTGCGGCAACGGAGATCCAACGGTGACGACCGGCAGCGCGGTGGCGATAGTCAGCATCACGCCGACCATCACAAACGGCGTCAGGCGAAAAACCCAGCCGGAATCCGCGGGCGCAATACTCTGACGACCGAGCAGTTTGATAATGTCGCGGTACTCCTGCAACACACCCGGCCCTCGGCGATTGTGTAGACGGGCGCGCGCCACGCGAGTAATACCGGACAGCAATGGCGCAACGGCAAATAGCACCAGCGCCTGAATTAACGGATAAAACACACTCATTTTCAGGCTCCTCGTGAAACCACAATCACCACCAGCACCGCCAGCTCAATCAGCGCCAGACGACGGAACAGCACCGCGGCCGCCGCGTTCTGCCAGCCCGGTACCAGCGATACCGGGTTAAGCCATTTACGCAGTTTAAGTACCGGGGCAAAGGCCTCTTTCACCGGCATGGCAAAACCGTGCGCGGTGACCACCATCGACTGCTCATGGTCGTAGCCGCACACCCAGGCCGCGCCGCGAGAACGCGACGGCAGACGGTTGCCTTTGAACATCGCCATAATGATGAACGGCAGTAGCGGACAGGCGACCAACAGCAGCGTGATCATCGGCTGCGATACGGTGGTGTGCGCGGTTTCCAGCGGCAACGGTACCGCAGTGGAAATCATCGGCAGCAGCCACGGCGCGGCAACCCCGCCCAGTACGCAGCAAATCGCCAATGCCACCACGCTGACGCCCATCAGGATCGGCGCGCAGCTGGCGTTTTCAGCTTCCTTCGTGCGCGGCGCGCCAAGGAACGTCACGCCGTAAACTTTCGCCATACACATCACCGCCAGCGCGCCGGTAATCGCCAGGCCAACCGCCAGCAGCGGTCCTAACAGACGACCAACAAACGCGCCGCTGTTGCCCAGTTTGAAGAAGGACTGATAAATCACCCACTCGCCGGCAAAGCCGTTCAGCGGCGGCAGCGCAGCCATCGCCATCAGACCGACCAGCATGGCGATAGAAATAACCGGCATCCGTTTACCAATACCGCCCAGTTTTTCGATATCGCGATGACCGGTACGGAACCAGATGCTGCCCGCGCCCAGAAACAGCACGCTTTTGAACAGGCTATGGTTCAGCAGGTGATAGAGCCCGCCGGTCAGACCCAGCGCGATCAGTACCGGCTGATTGAGAGCAATCCCGGTAACGCCTGCGCCCAGACCGAGCAAAATGATGCCGATATTTTCCAGCGTGTGATAGGCCAGCAGGCGCTGAATGTTATGCTCCATCAGCGCGTACAGACCGCCGACAAAGGCGGTGATCATCCCAAGCACCAACAGCGCCACGCCCCACCACAGCGGCGCATTGCCGCCAAGCAGAGATAGCGTGAGAATGCCCAGCAGCCCGATTTTCATCACCACGGTCGAGAACAGCGCGGCGGCGGGAGCGCTGGCGTTGGCGTGCGCCTGCGGCACCCAACCGTGTAGCGGGATAATCCCGGCCAGCAGACCAAAACCGATAACGCCGAGCAGCCAGATATCGGAGCCCAGCGGCAGTTGCTGAGCGCGTTGATCCAGCAGCCCCAGATCCAGCGTGCCGTAGCGCTGCCACACCAGCCAGCAGGCGATTGCCAGCAGCAGCGTACCGAGACGGCCCAGCGCAAACCACAGTTTGCCCTCTTTGCTACCGCCGGTGAGGAACACGGCGCAGAGCGCCATGATTTCCGCCATCACCACCATCGTCCCCAGATTACTGGCGACCACGGCGCAGACGGCTGCCGCCATCAGCAGGTTGATCAACAGTCCGTTGGCTTTTACCTGTGGATGGCGATGCCAGTCGATATTGAACAGGCTGACGAACAGACCGCACAGCCCCAGCGTAATCAGCCAGATAGCATTCAGCGGCGTTATTTGCAGCATGTGACCGGTAAACGGCATCACGCCGCTCACCGTAACGGCGCTGGTCAGCGCGGTGAACCCCGCGCCAGCCGTACACAGGCTGCCGACCGCGCCGCCGATACCGGCAATCCAGCCGCTCAGCGCTTTATGAAACGAAAACAGAAACGCCAGAACGGCGGCGGCGGCAAACCACGCGACGCCGCTAGTAATCAGTGAAAGTGAACTCATTATGCATCCCCACTCTGAGCCTGCTGAAACAAGGTGAGATCGCCAAAATCGGTATTAAACGTCAGCTCACGTTTACGTTTGCTGGCGCGGGCGATATCCGTGTTCTCCACCAGGTGTAGCGCTTTAGTCGGGCACATCCGCACACAGGCCGGGCCTTGCTCGTCAAAGCTGCACAGGTCGCATTTCACCGCGATAGCGCGTACGCCCGGCACCCAGTCGAGCAACGTACTGACGCGCGCAGGCGCTGGCGGCGCGGGCGGCGCTTTCGGCGTATTGGCGTTCGCCGGAATATGCAGCGGACGGCTGCCGGAAAACTCAATAGCGCCAAACGGACAGGCAATACCGCACAGTTTGCAGCTCACGCACAGGCTTTCATTAAGCTGGACAGCGCCGTCAACGCGATTAATCGCGTTGACCGGGCATACCGTGGCGCATGGCGCATCTTCACAGTGGTGACAAAGCTGCGGCGCAGATTCTTTTTCATTCAGCATCACTTTCAGGCGCGGCATTGACTGCAGGCCATGCTGGCGATGCGTCTCTGAACAGGCGGCCTCACAGGTGTGGCAGCCGATACAGAGAGTGGAGTCAGCAATTACAAAACGATTCACCAGGCATTCCTCAGGTGATTGTCATTTTTGACGAAAACATGCCGTTGAAATGTCATTTTCGACACTTATCGACACGCCCATCCCCAAAACATTCATGACATGGCGCAACGCCACATCGCGAATCAAAGCGGGCAACGCCTCAGGCTTATACCGCCGGGCTGTTTCCCTTTACCAATTGACGCAAATTAACCGGCGAGTTGGTTTCTATAGCGGTATAGAGGCTGTCGTAAACGCTGGCGATTTTTTCCAGATAGTGCTCCAGCACCTGCTCGCGATCGCGGTTGTTAACCCGTTCATCAACCTTGCCGTCGATATCGAGCTGCGCCTGTGCAATCAATTGCTTATCTTCGCCATCTTTGGTTTCAACGTAGTACTCAATGGTGTGGCTGTTAAAACCATCCGCCAACGCGACGTAAATACGAAAGTGCTCAAACAGGACAAAGCAAAGATCCCTTTCCGGCGCGCAGCTCATTGCGTGATGCAGGCGCGCTTTCGAGAGGGTGATCCCCTGAACCAGCGAGTTGCAGTAAATATGCCACTGGTCCTGTAGGCGACGATGCCGTTGCGCGATGTAATCGGCCTTTTCGCTTATTTCCCAAATAGTCATGTCAGGTTACCCGTTTAACAGAGATGCCTGCGTTAAGCATTTTCCATGCCAATTTTTAACTTATTGTTTTTAATGGCAGACGAGCACAGTCACTGCCGTTTCGACGCGGTGACGACATGTCATTTCGTCATCGTCGACATTAACCTGCCAGGGGATAAAAATATTGGCATAAATATTGCTTTACAGGGGCAACCACTACGGGAGGCGATATGCACGAAATCACCCTCTGCCAACGGGCACTGGAATTGATTGAACAACAGGCTTCAGCATACGGTGCAAAACGTGTGACAGCCGTCTGGATCAAAATTGGCGCATTTTCTTGCGTGGAAACCAGCGCTCTTTCCTTTTGTTTTGATCTGGTATGCCGCGGCACGATAGCAGAAGGTTGTAAACTGCACCTCGAAGAACAGGAAGCCGAATGCTGGTGTGAGCATTGTCAACAATATGTCACGTTGTTAACCCACCGTGTACGTCGTTGTCCGCAATGTCATAGCGATACACTGCGAATTGTGGCCGATGACGGCTTACAAATTCGGCGCATAGAGATTGATGAAACTGAAGATTAATGCCGGATAGACGCTCGCGTCGCCATCCGGCAGAAAGCCTGTAACAAGAAAAAGATCAGGAGTAAGCGATGTGTACGACTTGCGGTTGCGCTGAAGGCAACCTTTATATAGAAGGCGATGAACATAATCCGCACTCAGCGTTTCGTAGCGCGCCCTTTGCCCCAGCGGCTCGCCCGGCGCTGAATATTACCGGCATTAAAACGCCTGACTTTGCCCCAAGTCAGACCGCAGAAGGCGATCTGCATTACGGCCACGGCGAAGCCGGAACCCACGCGCCTGGTATGAGTCAGCGGCGGATGCTGGAGGTTGAAATCGACGTGCTGGACAAAAATAATCGTCTGGCTGAGCGCAACCGCGCCCGTTTCGCCGCCCGCCAGCAACTGGTGCTCAACCTGGTGTCCAGCCCCGGGTCCGGTAAAACCACCCTGCTGACCGAAACGCTGATGAAATTGAAAGACCGTGTACCGTGCGCGGTGATTGAAGGCGACCAGCAGACAGTGAACGACGCCGCCCGCATCCGTGCTACCGGCACGCCCGCCATTCAGGTCAACACCGGTAAAGGCTGCCATCTTGACGCGCAAATGATCGCCGACGCCGCGCCGCGCCTGCCGCTGGATGACCACGGTATTCTGTTTATCGAAAACGTCGGTAATCTTGTCTGCCCGGCCAGCTTCGATCTGGGCGAAAAGCATAAAGTCGCAGTGCTTTCCGTGACCGAAGGTGAAGATAAGCCGCTGAAATATCCCCATATGTTTGCCGCTGCGTCGCTCATGCTGCTCAATAAAGTCGATCTGCTGCCCTACCTCAATTTTGACGTTGAGAAGTGCATCGCCAGCGCGCGTGAAGTGAACCCGGAGATTGAAATTATCCTGATTTCCGCCACCAGCGGCGAAGGCATGGATCAGTGGCTGGCCTGGCTGGAGGCGCAGCGATGTGCATAGGCGTGCCGGGTCAAATCCGCGCCATTGACGGCAATCAGGCAAAAGTTGACGTCTGCGGCATTCAGCGCGACGTCGATCTCACATTAGTCGGCAGTTGTGATGAAAACGGTCAGCCGCGTCTGGGTCAGTGGGTGCTGGTTCATGTCGGATTCGCCATGAGCGTCATTAACGAAGCGGAAGCGCGCGACACGCTCGACGCGCTACAAAATATGTTTGATGTTGAGCCGGACGTCGGCGCACTGCTGTATGGTGAGGAGAGATAATGCGTTTTGTTGACGAGTACCGTGCGCCGGAACAGGTAATGCAGCTCATTGAACACCTGCGTGAACGCGCCGCCCTTCTTCCTTACACTGCCGAACGTCCGTTGCGCATTATGGAAGTCTGCGGGGGTCATACCCACGCAATTTTTAAATTTGGTCTCGATCAGTTACTGCCCGAAAACGTGGAGTTTATTCACGGCCCCGGTTGTCCGGTCTGCGTGCTGCCGATGGGACGTATCGACAGTTGCGTGGAAATCGCCAGCCATCCGGAGGTGATTTTCTGCACCTTTGGCGATGCCATGCGCGTGCCGGGGAAACAGGGTTCGCTGTTGCAGGCTAAAGCGCGCGGCGCGGATGTCCGTATTGTTTACTCTCCGATGGACGCGCTGAAGCTGGCGCAGGATAACCCGACCCGCAAAGTGGTATTTTTCGGGCTGGGCTTTGAAACCACCATGCCGACCACCGCCATCACGCTACAGCAGGCAAAACAGCGTGACGTGCAAAACTTCTACTTTTTCTGCCAGCACATTACGCTGATCCCGACGCTGCGTAGCCTACTGGAGCAGCCGGACAACGGCATTGACGCCTTTCTTGCGCCAGGCCACGTCAGCATGGTCATCGGCACCGAGGCGTACCAGTTTATCGCCGCCGATTTTAATCGCCCGCTGGTGGTGGCTGGATTCGAACCGCTTGATCTACTGCAAGGCGTGGTCATGCTGGTTGAGCAGAAAATAGCGGCCCTAAGCCAGGTTGAAAACCAATACCGTCGCGTGGTGCCGGATGCCGGAAACATGCTGGCGCAGCAGGCCATCGCCGATGTGTTCTGCGTTAATGGCGATAGCGAGTGGCGCGGTCTGGGCGTAATTGAATCCTCCGGCGTCCACCTGACGCCAGAGTATCAGCGCTTTGACGCCGAAGCGCATTTCCGCCCAGCGCCGCAGCAGGTCTATGATGATCCGCGCGCCCGCTGCGGCGAAGTGCTGACCGGCAGATGCAAGCCGCATCAGTGCCCGCTATTTGGTAAAACATGTAATCCAGAGACCGCGTTTGGCGCGCTGATGGTCTCTTCCGAAGGCGCATGCGCCGCCTGGTATCAGTATCGTCAGCAGGAGTGTGAAGTTTGAACAATATACAACTCGCCCACGGCAGCGGCGGCCAGGCTATGCAACAGTTGATTAATAGCCTGTTTATGGAGGCCTTTGCCAACCCGTGGCTGGCGGAACAAGAAGATCAGGCGCGTCTGGAGCTGGCGCAGCTGACGGCGGAGGGCGACCGTCTGGCGTTTTCTACCGATAGCTATGTGATCGATCCGCTCTTTTTCCCCGGCGGCAATATCGGCAAACTGGCGATTTGCGGTACGGCGAACGACGTAGCGGTGAGCGGCGCGATCCCCCGCTATCTCTCCTGCGGCTTTATCCTTGAAGAAGGGCTGCCGATGGAGACGTTAAAAAGCGTGGTCAATAGCATGGCGGCGACCGCGCGGGAAGCGGGTATCGCCATTGTAACCGGCGACACCAAAGTTGTGCAGCGCGGCGCGGCGGATAAATTGTTTATCAACACTGCCGGCATGGGGGCGATTCCCGCCGATATTCGCTGGGGCGCGCAAACGCTGAGCGTTGGCGATGTGCTGTTAGTCAGCGGTACGCTTGGCGATCACGGCGCCACTATCCTCAACCTGCGTGAGCAACTGGGACTGGATGGCGAGCTGGCGAGCGACTGCGCAGTATTAACGCCGCTTATTCAGACGCTGCGTCATATTGACGGAGTGAAGGCATTGCGTGACGCCACGCGCGGCGGCGTGAATGCGGTCGCCCATGAGTTTGCGGCGTCCTGTGGTTACGGTATTGAATTGTCCGAATCCGCACTGCCGCTCAAACCTGCCGTGCGCGGCGTCTGCGAGCTGTTGGGGCTGGATGCCCTGAACTTTGCCAACGAAGGAAAACTGGTGATTGCCGTTGAACGGCAGGCCGCAGATCGGGCGTTGGCGGCATTACGCGCGCATCCGCTGGGACGTGATGCAGCGCTGATTGGCGAAGTCGTGGAACGCAAAGGCGTTCGCTTAGCCGGACTCTATGGCGTGAAGCGAACCCTTGATTTGCCACACGCCGAACCATTACCTCGTATATGCTAGCAGCCTGTTGGCAGCATACTGTAGGCCGGATAAGACGCATTTGCGTCGACATCCGGCATTAACGCTGCATTAACGCCTGATGGCGCTTTGCTTATCAGGCCTACGGAGTGTGTGACCAGCGAGTTTGCGGTCAGCCATCCGGCAATAACTTACGACTTATACCTATAATTCATTTACCGTTTTCGCACCGTTTTGCGGTATTTTCCTGGAAAAGCAACATGTCGTATACACCCATGAGCGATCTTGGACAGCAAGGCTTGTTCGATATCACTCGTACCTTATTGCAGCAGCCCGATTTGGCGTCGCTCAGTGAAGCGCTTTCGCAACTGGTAAAGCGTTCAGCGCTCGCCGACAGCGCCGGCATTGTGCTATGGCAGGCGCAGTCGCAACGCGCACAATATTATGCGACGCGAGAAAATGGCCGTCCTGTTGAATATGAAGATGAAACCGTACTGGCGCACGGCCCGGTACGTCGCATCCTTTCTCGCCCCGATGCATTGCACTGTAATTTCCATGAGTTTACCGAAACCTGGCCACAGCTTGCCGCGAGCGGCCTCTATCCTGAATTTGGTCATTACTGTCTGCTTCCTTTAGCCGCGGAGGGCCGTATTTTCGGCGGCTGCGAATTCATCCGTCAGGAAGATCGCCCCTGGAGTGAAAAGGAATATGACCGTCTGCATACGTTTACCCAAATTGTCGGCGTGGTCGCCGAGCAAATTCAAAACCGGGTAAACAATAATGTCGATTATGATCTGTTGTGCCGCGAACGCGATAACTTCCGTATTCTGGTTGCGATTACCAACGCCGTCCTGTCGCGTCTGGATATTGATGAGCTGGTAAGCGAAGTCGCAAAAGAGATCCACCACTATTTCAATATCGACGCAATCAGCATCGTGTTGCGCAGCCATCGCAAAAATAAGCTGAATATCTACTCCACCCACTACCTTGATGAGCATCATCCGGCGCACGAACAGAGCGAAGTCGACGAAGCCGGCACGCTCACGGAGCGCGTCTTTAAAAGTAAAGAGATGCTGCTTATCAACCTCAACGAACGCGATCCGCTTGCTCCCTACGAACGCATGCTGTTCGATACCTGGGGCAATCAGATCCAGACGCTTTGCCTGCTGCCGTTGATGTCCGGCAAGACGATGCTTGGCGTGCTCAAACTGGCCCAGTGCGAAGAAAAAGTGTTTACCACCGCCAACCTCAAGCTGCTGCGTCAGATTGCCGAACGAGTAGCCATTGCCGTGGATAATGCGCTGGCCTATCAGGAAATCCACCGACTGAAGGAACGCCTGGTCGACGAAAATCTGGCGCTCACGGAGCAGCTTAATAACGTCGACAGCGAGTTTGGCGAGATCATCGGACGCAGCGAAGCGATGTACAACGTGCTAAAGCAGGTTGAGATGGTGGCGCAGAGCGACAGTACCGTGCTGATTCTGGGCGAAACGGGAACCGGTAAAGAGTTGATTGCCCGCGCCATTCACAACCTGAGCGGACGTAGCGGGCGCAGGATGGTAAAGATGAACTGCGCCGCGATGCCGGCGGGGCTGCTGGAAAGCGATCTGTTTGGTCATGAGCGCGGCGCGTTTACCGGCGCCAGCGCGCAACGGATTGGCCGTTTCGAGCTGGCGGATAAAAGCTCGCTGTTTCTGGATGAAGTGGGCGACATGCCGCTGGAGCTACAGCCTAAGCTGCTGCGTGTCCTTCAGGAGCAAGAGTTTGAACGTCTCGGCAGCAATAAACTGATCCAGACCGACGTGCGGCTGATCGCCGCGACTAACCGCGATCTGAAAAAAATGGTCGCCGATCGCGAATTCCGTAACGATCTCTACTATCGGCTGAATGTTTTTCCGATCCAGCTTCCTCCGTTGCGCGAACGTCCGGAAGATATTCCACTACTGGTCAAAGCGTTCACCTTCAAAATCGCCCGCCGAATGGGGCGTAATATCGACAGCATTCCCGCCGAAACGCTGCGCACGCTCAGCAGCATGGAATGGCCGGGGAACGTTCGCGAGCTGGAGAATGTCGTCGAGCGCGCCGTGCTGCTGACGCGCGGCAATGTGCTACAACTGTCGCTGCCGGATATTACCGCCGTAACGCCCGATACCTCGCCTGTTGCGACTGAAAGCGCCAAAGAAGGCGAAGATGAATATCAGCTTATTATACGCGTGCTGAAAGAGACCAATGGCGTAGTGGCTGGACCAAAAGGCGCGGCGCAGCGTCTGGGGCTTAAACGAACCACCCTGCTGTCGCGTATGAAGCGATTGGGTATTGATAAAGACGCGTTAGCGTAACGGGTTGCCGGATCTGCTCCGGCCAGGAGATGATGCGCGCCGTAGGCCTGGCGCTTCCCCTTCACTTCTTGCGCTGATATTTTTCCGGCAATTCCGGAACGGGGCGCTTATCGTCGATAAGGTGCCGCACGGTCAGGACAGGATGCCGCCAAAGCATTCGCGGACCTGCCCAACGCATAATCTGCTTCATCTCCTCGCGTTTAGCCGGCTGATAGCAGTGCACCGGGCACTGCTTACAGGCGGGTTTTTCCTCGCCAAATACGCATTTATCAAGACGTTTTTGCGCGTAGGCGAACAGCGCCTCGTAATGCCCCTGCACCGCTGACGCCTGTGGGCACTGGCTTTCATACAGCGCGATCATTTTTTTGATCGTCAGTTTTTCACGAGCGATACGTTTACCAGGCATCGTGCTCTCTCCGAACATTAAGGTGTATTTATTTTACACCTTATCCCTCTTTAGCACTATCACTGCATATCGTCGCCATTTCGCAAATAAGAATTATTTTCATTTATTCATGCCTTGTGCTATATAACATAGCAAAGGCTATATTCGATGATTAATTAACCACATTGTTGCGAGGGATACTATGACGAATCTACATCGTCTGAAAACACTCCTGATTGCCGGTATTGTCGCGATACTCGCGCTATCGCCAGCCTATGCAAAAGAGAAATTTAAAGTCATCACCACGTTTACCGTTATTGCCGACATGGCGAAAAACGTGGCGGGCGACGCAGCGGAAGTCAGCTCGATTACCAAACCCGGCGCTGAAATCCATGAGTATCAGCCAACGCCCGGCGATATTAAACGAGCGCAGGGGGCGCAGCTTATCCTCGCGAATGGTCTGAACCTGGAGCGATGGTTCGCCCGCTTTTATCAGCACCTTTCCGGCGTACCGGAAGTCATCGTCTCCACCGGTGTCAAACCGATGGGCATTACCGAAGGCCCGTATAACGGTAAACCGAACCCGCACGCCTGGATGTCGGCAGAAAACGCGCTGATTTATGTCGATAACATTCGCGACGCCCTGGTGAAGTACGATCCGGATAATGCGCAGATCTATAAGCAAAACGCCGAACGCTATAAAGCGAAAATTCGCCAGATGGCCGATCCGTTGCGTGCCGAACTGGAAAAAATTCCCGCCGATCAGCGCTGGCTGGTCACCAGTGAAGGCGCGTTCTCTTACCTGGCGCGCGATAATGACATGAAAGAGCTTTATCTCTGGCCAATTAACGCCGATCAACAGGGGACGCCAAAACAGGTGCGTAAAGTGATTGATACCATTAAAAAGCACCATATTCCCGCCATCTTTAGCGAGAGTACGGTTTCCGATAAACCCGCCCGCCAGGTCGCGCGTGAATCCGGCGCGCATTATGGCGGCGTGCTGTATGTCGATTCTCTGAGCGCCGCTGACGGCCCTGTGCCAACCTATCTGGATCTGCTGCGCGTCACGACCGAAACCATCGTCAACGGCATTAACGACGGACTGAGGAGTCAACAATGAGTCAATCTGCGATTACCGTTGATCAAGTCACGGTGACGTATCGCAACGGTCATACCGCCCTACGGGACGCCACTTTTCAGGTGCCTGGCGGTTCAATCGCCGCGCTGGTAGGCGTAAATGGCTCCGGTAAGTCTACGTTATTTAAAGCGTTAATGGGCTTTGTGCATCTTGCGCAGGGCGATATCACTATCCTGCAACAGTCAGTCAACAAGGCGCTGAAAAAAAACCTCATTGCTTATGTTCCGCAATCGGAAGAAGTGGACTGGTCATTTCCGGTGCTGGTAGAAGATGTGGTGATGATGGGACGCTACGGCCATATGGGCTGGCTACGCCGTCCCACAGCGCATGATCACGCCTGTGTTGACGCCGCGCTGGCGCGGGTGGATATGCAAGAATATCGTCACAGGCAGATTGGCGAGCTGTCCGGCGGGCAGAAAAAACGTGTGTTTCTTGCCAGGGCCATCGCTCAGGATGGACAGGTAATCCTGTTGGATGAACCTTTTACCGGCGTGGATGTAAAAACCGAAGCGCGAATCATCGATCTACTGCGGGAACTGCGCGATGAAGGCCGCACGATGCTGGTCTCAACGCATAATCTCGGCTCCGTCACCGAGTTTTGCGACTATACGGTAATGATTAAAGGAACCGTACTGGCCAGCGGCCCTACCGAAACCACGTTTACCGCCGCGAATCTGGAACAGGCGTTTAGCGGCGTTCTACGTCATATCGCGCTAAGCGGAGGCGAAGAGCACATCATCACCGATGACGAGCGCCCCTTTATTTCCCGGCGCGTGGCCAGCGGAGGAAAATCGTCATGAACTGGCTTGTTGAGCCGTTTGGCTACCAGTATATGCTCAACGCGATGTGGGTCTCCGCGATGGTGGGCGGTCTGTGCGCGTTTCTCTCCTGCTATTTGATGCTCAAAGGCTGGTCGCTCATTGGCGATGCGCTATCTCACTCTATTGTGCCTGGCGTCGCTGGCGCCTGGATGTTAGGGCTGCCTTTCTCGCTCGGCGCGTTTCTTTCCGGCGGACTGGCGGCAGGCAGTATGCTCTTTCTTAACCAACGCTCACGCCTGAAAGAAGACGCGATTATCGGGCTTATCTTCTCCTCTTTTTTTGGCGTCGGCCTTTTTATGGTGTCGCTCAATCCGATGTCGGTGAATATCCAGACGATTATTCTCGGCAACGTGCTGGCGATCGCGCCAGCGGATATTGCGCAACTGGCGATTATCGGCGCAGTCTCGCTGACGATTCTGCTGTTAAAGTGGAAAGATCTGATGGTCGTCTTTTTCGATGAGACCCATGCGCGTTCTATCGGGCTTAATCCGGGTCGACTAAAGCTGTTGTTTTTCACTCTATTGTCCGTCTCTACCGTGGCGGCCCTGCAAACCGTTGGGGCGTTCCTGGTGATCTGTCTCGTCGTCACGCCGGGCGCGACGGCCTGGTTACTCACCGACCGTTTTCCACGTCTGCTCATGATTGCCGTCGTGATTGGTAGCCTGACCAGTTTTCTGGGCGCATGGCTTAGCTACTGGCTGGATGGCGCCACTGGCGGAATTATTGTCGTCATGCAAACCTTACTGTTCATCACAGCCTTTATTTTCGCCCCGAAACACGGTCTGTTAGCCAACCGTCGACGCGCCCGCCTGCAGAAGGAGCCGACATGTTCTTAACAACGTTACTGGAACCCTTTCAGTTTGATTTTATGGTGAACGCCCTTATGGTTTCGGTCATTGTGGCGATTCCCTGCGCCTTACTGTCCGTGTTTTTAGTGTTAAAAGGCTGGGCGTTAATGGGCGATGCAATGAGTCATGCGGTATTCCCCGGGGTCGTGCTGGCATATATTGTGGGGATCCCCCTGGCGATTGGCGCTTTCATTGCCGGATTATTTTGCGCTATCGCGACCGGCTATCTGGACGATAACAGCCGCATCAAACGTGATACGGTGATGGGCATCGTCTTTTCCGGGATGTTTGGCGCAGGTCTGGTGCTCTATGTTTCTATTCAATCGGAAGTGCATCTGGATCACATCCTGTTTGGGGATATGCTGGGCGTATCGCTGGGGGATATCGTACAAACGTCGGTTATTGCACTGGGTATTGCGTTAATCATAGGGCTGAAATGGAAAGATCTCCTGCTACACGCTTTTGACCCGCACCAGGCGAAAGCCAGCGGGCTGAATACCACGCTACTGCATTATGGCCTGCTATGTATGATTGCGCTGACTATCGTCGCCACGCTGAAATCGGTGGGCATTATTCTGTCAATCTCACTACTTATCGCCCCCGGCGCAATTGCCATTTTGCTGACGCGACGCTTTGCGCGCGCGCTGGGATTAGCGGTGAGTCTGTCAGTTATTACCGCTTTTGCGGGCGTCTATCTGTCTTTTTATCTTGATAGCGCGCCAGCGCCGACCATCGTGGTATTATTTGCCATCGTGTTTATTGCGGCATTTATTTACGCAACATGGCGCGACAGGCGTAATGAAATCGTACCAGAGGCGCAAGGTTAACACTTTTTTGCCTGCTATTCAGGAAACATACGGTCATAATATAGAGTAGTTTTATGGCGCTGGAAGGATTTCCTCTGGCAGGCAACCTTATAATTTCATTACGGTTTAAGTAAAGACTTATATTCAGCTATCCTTTTTTTATGAGCGGATATAGAGAGTTTTTTATCGTTTAGCATAACGGCATTGTTATCGAATCGCTCATAAAGCGTTTCATTCTTTTTGTTTACTATACTGCTTCCCGCCGCCGGATTGGCCTGCACATATTCATTTAATCGTTGTACGCCTTGAGTATGTTTGTAAAAACTCACCGGCAGATAACGGTCTGCTTTATCAGACGGGAGAAAAGGTTCCTCACCACACAGACGTTCACAAATATTATCTTCATGAATTTTTACTAAGTTCATAAATTCAAGATGAAGTTTTTTGGCGAGCGCCAGGCTAAAAATACCGCATTCAGAAGAGCTTCGTTGAATGTCCAGCTCGACCATAGCAAAATAACAATCAGGCAGTTGTTCACGTTCAAGAGCTGCTTTGGTCCTCAACGCCAGTAAAGCAGGTCCAAAAGCGCTACACGCTGCTGGTTCGAACAAAATCACCGATGTCTTTCCGTCCATAACTCTAAAATCGACGACTGAAATATGGATACCTGAACTTCCCATATTTACGAGAAATCGGGCAGATTCAACGCCTTCCATTCTGGTCTCCTTTATAGAGGAAACAAGCTCATGGACTGACATAACAAATTTAAGATTTAACTCTGGATACTTCTTATTGGCCTGTGCAACAAGAAAAGGCATCATTTCGAGATCGGTTTCCTCGTAACTGATATGAATCCAGCTGCCATCTATAATTTCACTTTCCAGACGCTCAACAATACAGGTCAATGCTTCGGTGTTTAGCTCCCCGCTGACGTCAGGCTGAGGCGATAAACTCGCCCCCATATTACGAGTCGTAGGACTTAGCATACTTTTCCCTCCACATGATAGCTCCTGCACCGAAAATATCATCTTTAACTTTTCAGATTCAATATATTGCCTGCAAAAATATGCCTCAATGCTTGAGCCAGGCTACCAACCACCTCCGGATGATTATATATAAGAATTACTACTCAAAAAATCTTTTTTATAATAAAAGCTCAACACATGGTCATAAATGATAAAAAATATTTTAATTCATTCCTACCGCAATCGGTAACGCGCAATTATCGTCAGGTACACCAGGGTTATGTGCAAAAGCAGTGCGCTGTAAATGCGCGTCTAGTTTCAGCCCCCGGAACAGCGATAGCGGTGAAGAGTCCATCCCCAAACGATACATAACCTTCTTACGATAAATACTGACGGTTTTTGTTCCCAGACCAAATTTTTTCGCCAGTTCAATTGCCGGATGTCCGGAGGATAATAATATCAGCAGCGCATATTTCGCCTGAGTGACGCCGGGAGGTAGATTCCACCAGGCGTATTGATTGATATTAAACAATACCTCTTCCGGCGTCTCGCCGGCATTAAAAGCATACGTAGCAACCACGGTTTTCTTTTGTGGCCTGTGGCAGAAACGCAGCCAGGCTTCCGGAAGACGGAGCTTCTCTCGATCCGAGCGGATAGCGCAGGATAGTTCGTCTTTTAAAACATAATCCATAACGCCAAAATATTGCAGCACACAGCGATCGATATAATACAAGCGATCTGCCACTACCAAAACTTTACGGTTCTGCAACCGCGTTTGCAACGCATGAAAAAGATAAACATGCTCATGCGGGTTCAAAGCTAAAATCAGCCCGGCGTCCGGCATATCGGATAGAGAATGCAAAAGTGCGGTTAATGAGTTACACGTTTTAACGCACTTTTCCGGATATTTTTGCTTAAAAATAGACTGAAGGGCATAACAATTAGTCCAGTTAATACCGTATATAATTACATTTCTCATTTATTTATCCTTTTTTGAAAACTGACCACAGCTTCGGTAATGATTTTTCTTCCTGGGCGACTACTGCGCAAGTAGATAACGCCTTCTTACTACAAAGGTAATAAGACCAGATACGTTATTACATGCGCAATGTCGTTACCGAAATGAATTCCTTTTACAAATCTGATAATGATTAAATTTGCTGTTTTACTTTACTGTAATCTCTTAGAGTACAACCATTGCCCGGCGCCTGGCGGCCATGTATGTCTGACAATGAACGCTTTCGATTCCCTTTCATTAACTATATATCACTGGTGTAGCGATACTGAAATATACACTACGATTAAAAAAATATTTGGTATCTGTAACGCAAACAGATAGTAACGTTTAAAATAATTTCACAAATCAATGGTTCATCGTACGCATAAAGCTAAGCGGTGTAATCTTAAAATGCCGTTTAAAAATAGCGATAAAATAAGAAGGCGTATCATAGCCACACATCGTCGCGACTTGTGAAATATTTCCAGCCCCCATACGTAATAATTTTATAGCCTGATTCATACGAGCATCCAGATATATTTTGCTAAAACTCACCTCTTCAGCGGCCAGTTTTCGCTTCAAACTTGATACGCTCATAAACAGCTTTCCTGCCACCTCAGCCTGTGACCATTTGCGGGTGAGATCGCTGATAATAATGTTATAAACTTTCTCTTTTGTCGTAATTTTTATTGCTCGCTCAAGGAAATCAAACCCACCGGGCTTACGTACAAATGCCGATATAAGATACATCAATGAGAAATATGAATAATCATGATCATCAATACTCACATTACTACAAACCCGTGGACATGCCATACCATGCAAAATAGAGTCAAAAGTATCACTCATCCCGGGCAACAAGTCCGCATGAAAAAAATACTTTGGTTTCGTTTTTAATGATAGCTCTCGATCATTATAGTTTCTTGTACTGTAAAAAACTTTGTAGAACTTTTGCATTAAGTCATAGGAAACTTCCAGTGAAGAAAAATCAATATGCCCTTCTATTTCGCTCATACTAAGCGTGATTGTTTGATCTTTTTCCAATAAAAATAAACACGGCGCAGATTGTTCGATGAACTCCCCAAATTCGTTTTCAATTCGCAAACTGCCTTTATTAAGTTTAAATAATAAGCAGTTTGCGACATAATAGTCTCTTACGTCAGCTAATCCATTTATTAATGGAAATTTGTTCGGCTGTTGAAGGTGATTATTGCTAATGGCCTCAACTGATTTATTCATTGAAGGCAATACCATATTTTATCCTGTGTGCTATAAGGAACTCAAAATCGTTATATTCTTATAAACAAATAATTAAAACTCACAGAGATGATTTAAATCCGATTTTTTTATTATTATAGCCAATAATTACATTCCAACGCGCGTTCATTTCGTCACAAAAAGATACTCTTACAAACTTTATGCACAATTTTGTAATGGAAGCTTACAATATTAATATAATCATTTCAGAATAAAACGCCTGGTAGATACCTTAATAATCCATATGCATCAATAAGATAGATACACTGGCATGGTGCATTTTCTGCATTATTTGCTAATATATACACCATACCTTATCACAAATCGCCAGCAATGGGGGGTTCACCAGTCAATTGCCTCTTTGTTTTCCCCGCCCGATAAAATAATCTCCTGCATCCAGGAGGTCATTTGTGACTGCGCATTCATTGTACCAACTAATACCCCGTTTAAAGCCTCATATAAATGGGTGCCCGGTTCAACTTTTGCTAACATGTTTTGTAGCATAGCCGTTTGCTGCTCAAAAGAAACAAAAGCCGAATCACCACTTTTAGGATCTTTGAAGGCATTCATCTCTTGATAGATGCTATCTTTAAGCGTTTCAGAAGAGGCTGACTCAGGAAGCGCCAAAAGTCGTTGGTAGAATGCATCATAAAGCTCAACGTCGCCGCCATTGCTTAAAGGCGCGCTATCCACATTATTCAGCATAGCGGCCCTGGCACTCAACGAAACCACACCCGTCGCTTCAGTATCCGCTGTCGGGACCAAATAAGAAGTCGGAATCGTACCCGGTATCACCTTATAACCTCCATTTTACAATGCTTGCGTTTTTGTCTTCCATTCATCAATAAGTGCGTTAATGGCGTTATCAGAAATCGTCCGGCAGTCTTGTGGAAGTTCATCAAGATGATGCTTAATGACGCCTACTGCCGTTTCAACAAATTGTTCAGGTGAAAATTCTGCGATCTGATCGCCGCAACTCATGATAAAGCGCTGTTCCTGATGATATTTAAGATTAAAAGTGCCTGGCCAGTTCTCCATAAGCAACACCATCAGTTTTTGGTGATCTTTTTTCGCATTAACTGGTAGTGTTAAAAAAAGTTGCCCCTCAGGCTTATCGAAATCCCTTAGCCACTCATCCAGGACGGTTAAAAGCGTTTCGGGATGGTCGACCGCAGCTGAAAATAACTCGCGGGCATAAATCTGTATTTTTTCCATCCACTTCCAGGCCATTGTCTGATTATCAGTAAGATAAGCGGCGACCTGCTGTAACGCGTCTATCATTCCCTGCTCGTAACCTTCCTGATAGGCGTACATCCGCAAGGTCTTTGCCTCTTCTTCCGCCTCTCGCAAAATACGCTTAGCCCGTTGATGCGCCTGCTGTTCTAATCTTTCAATAGAGAAATAACGTTCCAGCGTTTTACGCTTTATCAGTATCCCCTCAACAGGCGAAAGCGGGGACGGAATTGGGATATTTTTGAGCATATTGTAAGGCCAGTAGCAAAATTGACATTTCTACAGCATCCTGCTTCGATGCCTCCTCAATAAATGGAGGAAAAAGCAAAGGAAAACGCTGTGCTAAAGATTCAGGTAAAAATTCATTCAGGGCATTTAACTGTGCATACCCGACGCTAAGTAAAAACCGGTGATTCGGCGCCTTATTGCAGACAGATAAACTTGTTCCCTGATGCATTGCCAAAAATGCTTGCGCCCAATCCGGCAGGCCAAGCAAGGCTCCCTGCCTTGCCAGATCGGCTCTCAGTTTATGGCAACCGAGTAAATACGCTACTTGCGGCAGTCGGCGCCACTGACGCAGCCACAGCTGCGTCAGTGAGTTTTGAATACACTCCTTTTCTCCATTCTTAAGCCGCCATGCCGCCAGTATTAACTCATTTGCCGCCGCCCTGGCGGCGGGTCTGACAATCATTTCCGGCGCTATCTGCAACCGCTGAGGATGGATATACGATAACGGATCAAAAATGATTCTTTGCCAGATAATGGGTAATGGCTGCCTATTCATTTGACGATTTCGCCTTATCATCAGCCGTTATGCCTTTCTTATTGCGGGCATAATGGTTTTTGTAATACCAGACGCCAAAGCCTGCTGACATCACGGATAACAAAATAATCAACACAATCCAACTGGTTGCAAAAGAATTACGTTTTACTGGTGTGCCGGGAGCCTGTAATTGGGCATCAGAACGTTCTGACAACACAACAGAAATGTTGTCATAATCCACATCGGCAAAACTATTCTTTAAGAAACGCTTGATATCGCTGATCTGATGCGCAAGCGGCGAACCTCGTTCATATACGGCTAATGCCGACAGATGAACAGGTTTTGGCGGACGGCCATTTTCACCAGCATCAATATCATAACTAATATGGACCCTGGCGGAGAGCACGCCCTCCATCGTCTGTAATGACTGTTCCAGTCGCTGTTCAATAGCCGAATATAACCTGGCCTTTTCAGCTCGCGGAGACGATACCAGCGAATCCGCCGGGAACATCTGCGCTATTTCCACCCGTGGCCGGGGAGGAAGCTGATAAGTTTTAATCCAGTACACCGCAGCGGTAAAATCAGGCTCAGCAACAGTAATGCTATAGCCCAATTTTCCGCTATCAATTTTATTCGCCTCTATATTGTGCATTTGCAGAACGGCAATGACCTCATTAGCCTGTTCCTGGTCCAGTCCTTTTAAAAGATCCTTATCCTTACAGCCGGCAAGGGTCATTACCAGCAGAAAGGTATATAGATATCGACGAATCATGAGCGTAATAGCGTTTCAACAGCCCCGACTCCTTTACGAGTAAGGGTACTTACCATAGAAACATACAGGTTATAATCTGAAATCATCTCTTGCGAAATAGCCAGCTCTTTAGGATCCGTCACCAGATTAGGGTCCTCAATCCTGTTGGTAATCGTCTGTTTATCCACAGCCGTGGCAATCGCCGAACCAGAAAAAGCCTGGAGTAGCCGGTCATCCAGCGAGACAATGTCCGTTTCCATAGACCTGATATTGACCGCCTGCCCTATAACGGCATTCTCAGGGACAATAGTTGCAATCGACATAATCCACCTTATAACTGATTAACGGAAGTTCTGAATAATGGCAGCATCAATATCCTTAAAGACTTTTACCGTGTTCGATTGCGCGTTACGGTACAAGTTATATTCCGAGAGCTTACTCTGATACGCCGCCAGTAGCGCCGGATCGGAGGGTTTTGCTGCTAATTTATCCAGCGCATCTGTTACCTGCGTTTGTAGATCCTGAACGCCCGTATCAAATTTTGCTGAGACGTCATCCAGATAGCCTGACCAAGGTGTTGCCATAATGACTTCCTTATTTGCGTTAAATTAAAGTGGGCTTGGGAAATACCAATGGCCTGGGCTCATTTTGATATAACCTTCCGCCCCGTACTGAAATGAGCGCCCCTTGAGCCAGTCATCTTTTAATTCGATCGCAAACTGCACATAGCGTCCTCCCCATGTGCGGTAATAGCTATCGACAAATTGACGGGCTCTGAGTATTTCTACATCATCGAGCGCCCCCTGAATAACAAACGTTACGCCCCCCTTATGATTCCTGCGGGAATAAGGTAACGCCTGCTGTTTTAGCCCCGCTTCCGCCTGGCCTGCGGCGGTAACATCGTCCATCAACGTGATGTTAACCGAATCCGCGTAAGGCATTAGCGCTCTCAGCTTTTGACTTAACACCTCGAGCTCTTTCTTGCTCATCGTGTTTCGCTGGCGGCTTAGCCAGAAAACGGGTTTACGCGGCTCATCGAAATGAAGCCGATAATAAGCCAGCTGCGGATAATAGGTATCCAGCCAGGTAGAGATACGCTTATTTTCTTCGTTTTCGTTAATCACTCGCGCATTTTTATCATAATCGCCCCTCGCTAAAACCTGACGAGCCCACAGCGTATCTCTTTCATTTTGCGCAGCGACATAGAGCATTTTGTCCCGTCCTGGCAACACCTGAAAGCGCTCCTTCTCCTGCCCCAATAACGAATCGAGCTCTGCGGCCTGCCGCTGCGGCGAGTTAAGTATCCATAACGTCCCCACCGTCCCAATTCCCAATATAAAAAACCCGGCCAGTGCGGCTACAATTCCGTTTTTAAAACGCGGCTCGTTCTTTTTTGCAGACGTTTCTAACTTCTCAGGCTGCTCGGGCACCCACGGCTCGCTTTCCGGGCGAATCAGGATAAGCAATTCACCGACCTGTATTGGCGTATTTAATTGCACCGAACGAGATTCAGAATTTCCTTCTTTCAGCTCATGGAGTATAATTTCGGTCGCATCCGTATCCACCTGGATTTCAAAATTTACTCCGCCATGGTCCAGCGGGATAAAAAAGCTATCGGCAGGTATATCAGGGAGTTGGCCTGAAGCAGTGAGCGCATCACTCTGACCTACCACAAAGAGTGTTCGGCCTGTCAGCAATGGAAACTCACAGCCGTTCAGTGAGCTGTTAAGTAATCGAACTATGTATGGCCCAGGGCTTGTTATCGTCTTCTCTTTTGATGTTTCCATATATACTGTTAGCGATGTCTGTCGTTCTCGATAGCAGCAGATTACCGCACAGGACACAGGGATTCCTGATGAAAATAGAATGAAAAGTGAGAAATAAAATCAATTTATTCTGTATAATGCGTCTCAACACATATTAAAAGAACCATCATCCCCATTGGGGCTTAAACTACTGTAGATAAATTACCCAAATTTGGGTTCTTTTGGTGTAACAATCAGACCATTGCCAACACACGCTAATAAAGAGCATTTACAACTCAGATTTTTTCAGTAGGATACCAGTAAGGAACATTAAAATAACATCAACAAAGGGATAATATGGAAAATGTAACCTTTGTAAGTAATAGTCATCAGCGTCCTGCCGCAGATAACTTACAGAAATTAAAATCACTTTTGACAAATACCCGGCAGCAAATTAAAAGTCAGACTCAGCAGGTTACCATCAAAAATCTTTATGTAAGCAGTTTCACTTTAGTTTGCTTTCGGAGCGGTAAACTGACGATTAGCAATAATCACGATACGATTTACTGTGACGAACCTGGGATGTTGGTGCTCAAAAAAGAGCAGGTAGTTAACGTGACGCTTGAAGAGGTCAATGGCCACATGGATTTCGATATACTCGAGATACCGACGCAACGACTTGGCGCTCTCTATGCACTTATCCCAAACGAGCAGCAAACCAAAATGGCGGTACCCACAGAGAAAGCGCAGAAAATTTTCTATACGCCTGACTTTCCTGCCAGAAGAGAGGTATTTGAACATCTGAAAACGGCGTTCTCCTGTACGAAGGATACAAGCAAAGGTTGCAGTAACTGTAACAACAAGAGTTGTATTGAAAATGAAGAGTTAATTCCTTATTTTCTGCTGTTCCTGCTTACTGCTTTTCTCCGACTCCCGGAGAGTTATGAGATCATCCTTAGCTCGGCTCAGATAACGTTAAAGGAGCGCGTTTACAACATTATATCTTCGTCACCCAGTAGACAGTGGAAGCTTACGGATGTTGCCGATCATATATTTATGAGTACGTCAACGCTCAAACGGAAACTTGCAGAAGAAGGTACCAGCTTTAGCGACATCTACTTATCGGCAAGAATGAATCAGGCAGCAAAACTTTTACGCATAGGCAACCATAATGTTAATGCTGTAGCATTAAAATGTGGTTATGACAGCACGTCCTACTTCATTCAATGTTTCAAAAAATATTTTAAAACTACGCCATCGACATTCATAAAAATGGCGAACCATTAACATTTTTTGTATCTGTCACTCAAGTAAAGATTTTTATTAAAATTGTAATAATTTAAAATTCAGACTGCGCATTAACACGCTATATCAGGATGGGAGGCTATTTAATATCATTGTTCTGTCCGGAAGACAGCTTATACTGATATCTCTGGTAATTTAAAGTAAGGCTGATTATATAACACGATTTTTGTGAACTTGTCATCGCTATGATGACTGGTAAACCGATATTGCCTTATTCACAGCGTAAGAATTCGTCCAGATGACACTATCTCCTTCCGGCTTTAACCCTGTGGATTAAGGCCGGCATTTTATTCATATTTATACATCATCCGTTCCCTCTGAGAACTATTTGCCTGAACGGTCTACACCGAAACAGTCACGCTTGTTAGCTTTCTGCCAGGTATACCTCTTCTCTTCATCCTGATATCGATATAATGCCTGGGGGCCAGCATGAGGATGATACTGCTCATAACCCCCCTGCCTTTTTGACGCTATAGCTGAAAGGAGTAAAGAAAAGACGATATCATTATTTTGCAAAAAAAATATAAAAATAAGCGCACCATTAAAAACAGTCTTTCATTTATATTTTGACACCTAAGACAAATTACACTCTTAAACTTTCAACGAATGGTCATTTAGTGGAAATCTTCGAGAAAAATGGTTCTGATGGTGTAATTATCAGACCATTAACCATGAAGATATAATAAGCAGCATTTACACCTCCCAAAAATGCAGTAAGATAGCTACAAAACTAATCTCTATTGCAATGAGGCCAAGTTAAATATGTAAATATTTAGATGCCCGGCGCTGACTCTCTGCTCCAGGATATACGACAGCGTCCATTCGATAATCACGGTTAGTTATAACAATATTATTACCAACATGTCAGTTATTTAAAGCACAGGCATAAGCTAAATAATCAAATGTTAAAAACATATAAACCCGAGCCCGTAGAATATGACATTAAGCTCATAATAAAAGCTCAACCTGACCGTTAGTACTAACAGCAGAATTACTGAAACAGTAGATTCTATCCTAACGACTTGTATTAGCTATTATAACTTTTCACCCTGTAAGAGAATACACTATTATCATGCCACATTTTAATCCTGTTCCTGTATCGAATAAAAAATTCGTCTTTGATGATTTCATACTCAACATGGACGGCTCCCTGCTACGCTCAGAAAAGAAAGTCAATATTCCGCCAAAAGAATATGCCGTTCTGGTCATCCTGCTCGAAGCCGCCGGCGAGATTGTGAGTAAAAACACCTTACTGGACCAGGTATGGGGCGACGCGGAAGTTAACGAAGAATCTCTTACCCGCTGTATTTATGCCTTACGACGTATTCTGTCGGAAGATAAAGAGCATCGTTACATTGAAACACTGTACGGACAGGGCTATCGGTTTAATCGTCCGGTCGTAGTGGTGTCTCCGCCAGCGCCGCAACCTACGACTCATACATTGGCGATACTTCCTTTTCAGATGCAGGATCAGGTTCAATCCGAGAGTCTGCATTACTCTATCGTGAAGGGATTATCGCAGTATGCGCCCTTTGGCCTGAGCGTGCTGCCGGTGACCATTACGAAGAACTGCCGTAGTGTTAAGGATATTCTCGAGCTCATGGATCAATTACGCCCCGATTATTATATCTCCGGGCAGATGATACCCGATGGTAATGATAACATTGTACAGATCGAGATAGTTCGGGTTAAAGGTTATCACCTGCTGCACCAGGAAAGCATTAAGTTGATAGAACACCAACCCGCTTCTCTCTTGCAAAACAAAATTGCGAATCTTTTGCTCAGATGTATTCCCGGACTTCGCTGGGACACAAAGCAGATTAGCGAGCTAAATTCGATTGACAGTACTATGGTTTACTTACGCGGTAAGCATGAGTTAAATCAATACACCCCCTATAGCTTACAGCAAGCGCTTAAATTGCTGACTCAATGCGTTAACATGTCGCCAAACAGCATTGCGCCTTACTGTGCGCTGGCAGAATGCTACCTCAGCATGGCGCAAATGGGGATTTTTGATAAACAAAATGCCATGATCAAAGCTAAAGAACATGCGATTAAGGCGACAGAGCTGGACCACAATAATCCACAAGCTTTAGGATTACTGGGGCTAATTAATACGATTCATTCAGAATACATCGTCGGGAGTTTGCTATTCAAACAAGCTAACTTACTTTCGCCCATCTCTGCAGATATTAAATATTATTATGGCTGGAATCTTTTCATGGCTGGTCAGTTGGAGGAGGCCTTACAAACGATTAACGAGTGTTTAAAATTGGATCCAACGCGCGCAGCCGCAGGGATCACTAAGCTGTGGATTACCTATTATCATACCGGTATTGATGATGCTATACGTTTAGGCGATGAATTACGCTCACAACACCTGCAGGATAATCCAATATTATTAAGTATGCAGGTTATGTTTCTTTCGCTTAAAGGTAAACATGAACTGGCACGAAAATTAACTAAAGAAATATCCACGCAGGAAATAACAGGGCTTATTGCTGTTAATCTTCTTTATGCTGAATACTGTCAGAATAGTGAGCGTGCCTTACCGACGATAAGAGAGTTTCTGGAAAGCGAACAGCGTATTGATAATAATCCGGGATTATTACCGTTAGTGCTGGTTGCCCACGGCGAAGCTATTGCCGAGAAAATGTGGAATAAATTTAAAAACGAAGACAATATTTGGTTCAAAAGATGGAAACAGGATCCCCGCTTGATTAAATTACGGTAAAATCTGAGAGAGGAGATATGCATTATTTTTTTATCATCGTAATCTGGTTGCTTAGCATAAATACAGCATGGGCTGATTGCTGGCTTCAGGCTGAAAAAATGTTCAATATTGAATCCGAACTACTTTACGCTATCGCCCAGCAGGAATCGGCGATGAAACCTGGCGCCATTGGTCATAACCGAGATGGTTCAACCGATCTTGGCCTGATGCAAATTAACAGCTTCCATATGAAAAGGCTGAAAAAAATGGGGATTAGTGAAAAACAGTTGTTACAGGATCCCTGCATTTCTGTCATTGTGGGCGCATCCATTTTATCAGATATGATGAAAATCTACGGTTATAGCTGGGAGGCCGTTGGCGCTTATAATGCCGGGACGTCACCGAAACGATCGGATATAAGGAAACGTTATGCTAAAAAAGTTTGGGAGAATTACAGAAAATTAAAAGGGATGTCAGCAGAAGAGAAAAACAAAAGACTTTCTATCGCGGTAAACAAATAATGAGACAGGAATAGCTTACTTTCAGATAGTTCTAAAAGTAAGCTATATTTTTATCAGCTTGCCGTCGTCATAAGCAACTGGGCTTGCATTGCTTTTAGTTGTACAAACTGTGAGGCGTCTTCCAGCATTCTATTGTTCCGTGAATCCCGGAAATCTGCACGTACCTGCTCCAGATTACTATGAGGATTATCCTTAAGTACAAGGGCCGCCGCCATCGTTCCGGTTCTTCCCACTCCGCCCAGACAATGAATCATCGGTAAATGCTTATCTGATGAACTACGCCCCGGCGCGCCATTTTGGTTACTATTTTTCACAATATCCGCCAGGTATTCTAACTGATTAGTAGACGGTAACGGCTGGTGATCTGGCCAATTTTTGACATGTAATACCGGGATTGTATACTGCTTTTCTCCGCAGGACAGTTGCATATTGTATTGGTCTACCGCACCTCCCTGACTGGCTGAGCTCACTTTTTGGCTGTTGGTATGCACCTCGCCAAAGGTGTAGCTCCCTCTGAAATAGGGTGGTAATTGTTTTGCCTGCATCTGATCTTCCGACGTTAACACCACCAGGCACGAGCATTCTTTTTCAAGAAGCATTTTCATATGCGCTTCCAGCGCATCCGGCGTATTTTTTGGGTACGAACCGGCTAATGCCACAGGCTTACCGTCAAAAGTTAACGTATTCACTGGCACAGGCATTCCATCGCTCAGTTTCACCTGGGTTTGCTGATTAATTGGAATGCTGCTGACCGCAAACCGTGCCAGGCCCAGTGTCGGTCCGCTCATCGTCTGTGGCATTGGCGCGCCGGCTTTTATTTTCTCAAGTTCAGCTGTAACGTTTTTCAGTTCTTTAGCAATAACGTGAATTTTTTTTACAGCCTGGGTTAATTCATGGGTAGAGGCTTTATCAATCCACCTCTCAACCACTCCCCCACAGGTTCCCCATTGTGAGAACCTGTCTGCTCCTATCTGAATATTTGTTAACGTTGTAACATAATCATTAAGTTGTTTAGCCTCTGGAATTTTATTTAAATTCTGTAAATTCGTCATTAATGAACGCAGCGGGCCGTTACCTGAAGCCATCTCCTGGAAGTTTTCTCGCAGGCTATTTCCATCCATTTGTTCCAGTTGCGGTAATGTTCTTTTAAGTCCCTTTAGCGCGATATCGAGTAAAGGTTGCTTACTTTCTGCTCCAACATCGTTATTTTTTTCTGCCACTTTTGTATCGCCGCCTTTTATGACTAAAGCGGCATTCCTGACACCAATATTATCCTTGCTATTAATAAGGTTTATAAACCCTTCGTCAGCAGCTTTTACACACTCCGTGATCTGCACTGCTAAACGTTGGGTAAGGGGTTTGTTCATATTTATACGGGACATTAACAGTGCGTCATTAACCGCTGTTTCCCCATATTTTTCCGTTAGTGCATGGAGAAATGTCTGTAAAATCTTTTGGTCCTGTACTCTGATATTTTCCGTATGTTTTTGCACCACTTCAGTGTTTTTAAATAACGGCATTTTTCCAAGCCAGGTTAATACTTTTGACGAAAATTTTTCAGGCGCAACATATGCCTTATCAGTATTTTCCTTAGCAATATAAAGTCGGGCATCATTCGACACACCAACTTTTGAAAACGAAGACAACGTTAAATTATTCAATTTTCTCTCCTCATACTTTAGCATATTCCTGCAGTATGTTTTTGAGCGCTTCCTGCTGATTCACAAATGACTCAAGCTGCGATATAATATGGTAAGTATTTGTCAGATCGGTAATTGCATGTATAAACAACAACGTCTCTGCAGCATCAATATACGCTAACGTACCTTCATTATTCGCAGCCAGTTCACCATTAATCACCATAATCTGCCGCCAGATAGAATCGCCACAAACAGGCGATAACGGTATAATCATACCGTTCAATAACCAGATATCATCTTTAGCTTCAATAGACGTAAAAATATCGCTATCGAGTAGTAATAAGCACTGATTGTTGTCGTCAAAAGTGAGCGGTAAACCCAATTTCTCACCAATATTAGCGATAATATCCTGGTGTGCTTGCAATTTACTTTCCTCTTGAATTATATCTTTTATAAGATTGCTTCTTCAAATTTAATCTGGTTACATGATGTTTTGATGCATTTTCGCGCCCATCGCCGGGCGCAATATTTCTCTCCTTTAATCCAGTAGAATAGCCATTCACTACGCATCGGAACACATATCAGCAGCTCCTTCGGATCATTTTCAACATGACGTAACTTGCCTTTAATAACAAAACGCGGACTGTCAGCAATATCATCATATATTGCAGCCATACCTGAACCGGGTACTACATGTGTGATGATTTTCATAACAATTAATCTTGTTCAATTGTTGTCGAGCGAGAGAAAAATACTACACCCTGGACTCAAGACTTTTTTTAACAACACGGCATATATCCGCAAAGGTCGTCATATCAGGAAGATCGTTTTCATTGCAACTAATGTCAAACTCCTCACTAAGACCAAATACAATATCAATTAAATCCAATGAGTCAGCGTAAAGATCCTCTACCAGATGGGTCTGACCATTGATACTATCAACATCAACGGCAATACAAGAGGTGATCACTTTTTTGACTCTTGCTTCAATATCCATATTCATCGCATCTTTCCCGGTTAATTAACGCTGCATGTGCAAGCCATCAACGGTAGTAATAACCCGATCCACGCCAGGTTTATTCAGGTATGACTCGTAAGCCGGGCCAGCTCGCCAGCTACCGTCTCCGATAAGGCCGTCCAGCACATTACTTAACACATAGTCAGTTTCCCCTTTTAGCCTGGTCAGCCCCGCCTCTCTGGCAAACTGCAGTGCAATCTCAGCCAGTTTTTCTTTTTGTGGATGATGAGTAATGACCTCTTTGAGAGTCTCCATTTTCGCTTTCAATTCTGGGTGCTTGTCAATATCGCTACATTGCGCTTTCAACGCTGCACTCTTTATCGTGTCATTGGGTAATATTTCCGCACGCAAGCCGTCAAACGCTCTGCGTACAGGGAACGGTGTGGAGGTATCTGGCTCCAGGGCTTTACGTATCACACCCAAAAACGTCTCACGGGCGTCGAAATGCATTGAATGCATATTCGTAACGCTCGGTACTGTTGAGAGGAAACTATTTTGCTTAAACTTCAAACCAGAAAATGGGCCAGTCTTATCTGTCTGGCTATTATCATTATCGGTCGTACCGGCTTTATTACCTGTAATTACCGTCGAGTCTGATTGTAAAGTATTGATTTTAACATTCTCGACGCCAGCCAGTTGACTGGCAAGCGGCTTCACATTCACAATCTCTGCCGTCTGGCTTTGCTTTTTATTATCATCAACGCCGTGCACCGTGGCCTGTACCGGCTTGCCGATAATGCTCTTGCTGGTTACGCTATCGACTTCATCAAAAGAGGGTGTTTCACCCGTAGTGCCCTTTTCTGACGTGACCACCTTTCCATCTTTACTTTCGGATGAAGAATTGGTCACAGCTTCTGCCGTCGCATGAGCCGTGACGTCAATTTTACCCGCGATGCCATGGTCAATTGCCCCTGTGCTGGCGCTGTGTGCCGTCTCCGTTTGATGCGTAGTCGAATCCACACGCGAATGACTATGACTTACGTTACTGCTGTTAGTCGAATGGTGTGACTCGCCATGGCGTTGGCTGTTATCAATAAATGTTCGGCTATTATCAATCGTCTTCCGGCTATTATCATGGTTGCTATTATCGATATGGCGCTGGCTATTATCGACATGGCTTCGGCTATTGTTAATATGCTTACTGTTATCCACGCTATGGCTACTGCTATCAATATTAATATTGATATTAATACCCGTAGGTTCTGCTTTTTTCCCACCATCAGGTACTGGTCCAGCCGCAGGTTCCGGAATTTTAGGGTCAGGCAGTTTATCTGCAGGAATTTGTGCAAAAACATTACGTAGCAGCAGGGGTATCAACGTTTGCGTTTCAAGGTGCCGGGCTTCCCGTCCTACGCTGGTACCCTGCTCTTGCGTTAATTTTTGGTGGCACATATCAAGCGCCTCAACCGCCTTCGCCGCCGCTTTGTCAACAAGCTGCGTAAGACTGCTGCGGGTTAACGGATCCAACGTACAGCCAAAGTTATGTTCAATGCAGCTGGCAATATAGGGCATCACCTCCTGCATAACAAGATTCGTCGATAATTTACTTAATTCACCGCCAGTGTTATTTTTGATGATATCTAACAGCTGCTTTTCCAGGTTTTCCAGCTTCGCTTCCGCTTTCTTTGTTTCTGGCAGCCATGGCCCAAAAGCTGACTTTTCTTTCAGGCCATCTTTTATGATTTGCGCGGTATACTCTGCCCCCACCTTCATCAGTAGCGTCTTCGCCGCAGGAGAATCACTGGTGGCGTTGAGCGCTGAACGAAAGAGCCCGGCAAACTCCATTATCGCTTTCTTACCGGCGACATTATTTGAATTGGTAAAAACTTCTTTTAACGCCTCAGCGTCTTTCCCGCATTTAAACAACGCATCCAGACTCGCCTGTTTGATCAGCGCGGGAAAATCTTCCAGTTGCGGGCCTCTAATTTCCCCTGACAGCGTCGCTGTGGCACTTTCTCTGACTGCGGAAAGATTCGCCGCAAGATTCGTGGCCTGCGTTTTGATCTCGGTCTGCATACCTGGCATTATGACGGGGGGCTGAGTCCTTACACTTGTAACCATTATTAATATCCTCTTCTGTTATCCTTGCAGGAAGCTTTTGGCGGTTTCCAGGCTGCTACTTATCGTACTGCTCAGCACTTTTACCAGGTTGTCGTATAATGAATTGGCATTGCTATATTTTTGCGTCAGCGTCTGTAATGTGGTTTTCAGATTTTCTTCCTGCGCTTTAAAACCCGACTGCCAGGCTTGATATTTGGCGTTATCCATTTCGAGTTTTGAATCTTTTCCCGGCGCGCCTAAACCATCAATATCCTGAACCATTTTTTGTAATGGCGTCAGATCAACGGTGACGACATAACCGGATCCATAAGATTTCAGGCAGCTATTCGGCAAATTCAATTCACTGAGCCACTGTCTCGCTTCCGCTTCAGTAGCTACTTTAACGCCGCTGCCTGACTGCGCTGGGAATAAAACGGTATTACTGTTTATTTGATTATATTTATTGACTAAACTGTTTAAATCATTTTTGAGTGAGGTAACATCTAGCTTAACGGTATTACCGTCCTTACCTGGTAATAACCAGCCTCCCATTTTGGACAGAATGTCACTGAAGGCCTGATAAAAATCGGTATAGACTGCGACAACATTTTCATAAACGCCCAGATAGCTGTCACCTATCGCCGATATATTTTGGGAAACCATATCCCAAATCTCAGCATCAGAAATGGTTGTTCTCGGCTGCGCCATAGGTGAAGCGCTAAATAAGGCCGACGTCGGCGCAGAAAACGCGCTCCGCAGGTTCTCATTTTGTTCTGCGGATAATGACACGCCAGACTTCGCCAGCGCATTCAGGCTGCTGGTCAACTGTTGGCGCGCCAGCGTGCGCTCGTCATTATTCTCTTCAGAAATCGGTAGCGTTGACTGCAGCGTCTGCTGTGCCTGCTGGATTTTAGTAGCCGCCTGCGATAATGAAATGATATCTGTGCCGCGATGTTCTGTGGTAGACGGTACCACGGCAGCCTCGACATGCTCGCTCGCCGAGGGAGTCTGCGGCCGTTCGGCAACGATCCCCGGATGAGGAGAAGCGGAATAATTTTGAATATTAAGCATAATATCCCCAGTTCGCCATCAGGAGCGCGATTAAATCACACCCCTGATGGCGTATAGATGACCTTTCAGATTAAGCGCGAATATTGCCTGCGATAGCAGCGAGTGCGGATGCTTTCGACTGGTTAATGCTCTCCATTGTTTTCAGCATTTCCTGAATCAGGCTGGTCGATTTACGTGAACTTTCACGGGCTTCGTCCGATGCGGTGCTGGCAACCCGGTTATTCACCTGGCTAATTTGCTGCTCGGAACGTTCCTGAGTAGCGGCGTACTGCCCGGACGCCCCTGCAATACCACCGACCGTGACCGAGTTCTTCATAATCAGATCGCCCGTCATCTGCATCTTGCGCGCATCAATTCGGGTCATATCCATGGTATTCTGCTCAAGACGAATATCGGATTCGACAGACTCAAGACGTTTCGACAGAATAGCCTGATGTTCAGGGGAGATTTGTTTATTACTGTCTTTAATACCCAGACTTTCCGTGGCGCTGGTTCCGGCATTAGATTTAAGCGTCGCATCATTAAGATTTTTCGTCGCATCGGTACCGGTTTTCTTCATATTTAACGATTTCAGAGAATCGACGCCTTCAGCACCGAGTTTGACGCTATTCTGCCCGTTCAGCACGTTTTTAATACTGTGGCTTTCAGTGGTCAGTTTATCGATCTTCGCGGCATTATGTTTAAGCGCGCCTCTTTCATTCTGCAGCCCCTTATATTCCAGTTTGGCGCCCACGCCAGTGATCCCCAACTGAAGCGCGCTCTGGGAAATACTACCGGACAACGCATTCATCCCTTCGCGCATCATGGAGCTTGCCGTCGTTTTAGCTGCATCAAAACTGACTAATGACAACTTACCAGACAGTTTGCTATCAGCCTGGTTCAACGTCAGCATTAACGTATTCGCGGCAGCCAACAGCGCAACGGCACTGGAAGACATTCCGCTAATATCAAAAAACTTTCCGACTTCTGCCTGCTGCTCGCGTAACTGGGTTTGCACAACCTCATTCGCTTTAGTCGTGACATTATTTGCCAGAGCATTCAAATCCTGATTCATGTCGGTATTTTGAATACTGGCTTTTAAAAAGGACGTGATCGTTCCGGGGGTTTGCGTTAATACCCCTGGCGCAGGCGCGCTCAGTGTAGGACTCAACCCCAGGTCACTGACTTTACTGCTGCTAATACCAATACTATTCAGAATATCTTTAGCGCTAACGGATTGCGAAGCTGTCTGTGAACTATTCTCAACAGAATGATTATTTAAATAAGCGGCGGGATTTACTCCCACATTACTAATTAACATATTTTTCTCCCTTTATTTTGGCAGTTTTTATGCGCGACTCTGGCGCAGAATAAAACGCGAAGCATCCGCATTTTGCTGTACCGCGGAAGACATGGCTTTTTGCAGTTCCGCCGTTACCTTCTGGTTTTCACCAAATATTTCTACGGATTGTTTAAGCCACTGCTGAATCTGATCCATGGCAAAACGGGCGAGCATAAAATCAGCAAGCGCCTCGCTGGCATTTTTAATAAATACGCCCTCGGCAACACCACCGGCTGACTGGGCTGCGGTATTCGTGACTTCCATGCCCAACGCCACTTTATTTAGGGTATTACCTACCAGCTCTTTACTTAAGGCATTCGTTTGCAGGCCCATCTTGCTACCCACATTACCCAGACCGCTAGTAATACGTTGCATCCCCTGGGTAAAGAGTTTGCTGCCGTTTTGCGCCAACTGTTTCAGCACGTTAGGCACCAACTTCTTAATCGTTTCGCCCATCATTTTGCTCAGCGCGTTACCCAGTTTCGCCGCCGCGCCTTTCCCGACAACTGCGACCACCACAATGACCGCGACCATCGCAATAGCGGCGACAATCGCACCAACAATGCTGCCGGCCATCTCTGCCGTTTTCTTATCGACGCCTAATCCTTCCAGCGCTTTGGTAATCGCCTTGCCAATCAGCTCCATTAACGGCTTCAGCACATGCTCCATAATCGGGTTTAGCGCCTGCTGAATAAACGACACCCCCGTCGCCGCCTTCACAATTTCATCGGCAACCATTACCGCAAGTCCCACCGCAGCCAGCGCCAGACTCGCCCCACCGGTAAAAACAGCGGCCACAACGCTGACAATGGTTAGCAGCGCGCCGAGGACTTTCCCGATACATCCCATAATGCGGTTCGTTTCCTCGGCTTTGCGCGTCTCTTCCTGAAATTCAGCCGATTTCTTTTCCATCTCCGCCTGACGCCCTTCCTGCAAGGCGTTGAAAAGCGCAAGATCGTTTTGCAGGCTTTCTTCCGTATTTTTGCCCACAATCTCAATAAACATGGCCATGAGCATAGTGAGGCGGGCGACATTTGACAGATTATCCTGCTCACCCTGGGAAACCTGATTCTGAGAGGCGGCATTAGCCGTTCCCTGGAATTTAGTCAGAATGTTATCCGCTTTCTCGGCTTTCGCTTTGGCGTCTGTGCCTGCTTTAACCGCCGCATCCGTGGCCTTATCTAATGCCTCTTTCGCCTCTGTCGCTTCTTTTCCTGCCTGTTCTACCGCGGCTTCAGCTTGTGCATAGCCGGGGTCAGCCGGGTCCAGCGATTGCAATTTATTTTGCGCCTGCGTCAGTTTTTTGGCCGCAGCGTCATAAACACTCTTGGCGGTATCCGTCTTTTTGATGCTGGCTTCATAGAGATCCGTCGCCTCCTGAGCCTCTCCCAGAGCCGTCTGGAATTCTTTCGATACCTGAATCCCCATCTCTTTTTGTGACTCAATCATCGCCTGCCATACCGCCAGACGAGACTCCAGTTGAGACAGCGAAACATCGCCCAGTAGGGTCATTAACTTGCCAAGCAGTAACGTCAATTGCCCTTCGCTGGAGAGTTTTTCCCGGGCGGCGTCCGTAGGCGGCTTTAGACCCACCGTATTAATAGCGCTCTCGCCGGACTTTGTTCCGGCTTTAAGGTCGCCCGCTTTCGTTGCCACCACATCTTTAAAAGCTTTATCCGCCGCTTTTAAAAAGTCCGTGTTCTTACGAACGCCCTCAAAAGCCGCCTCAGCGAGGCGCGGATTTTGGGTATATCCGCTACGGCTAATGCTACTTGCGTCATTTACCATAATTATTCCTTTTCTTGTTCACTGTGCTGCTCTGTCTCCGCCGTTTTTAGCGCCTCCAGATAGACCAACGCTTTTGCCCGCAGAGACTCATCTTCAGTACGTTCATTGACAAGTTCAAAACACTGTCTGGCTTTTGCCGCCTTACGCATTAATAATTGACACTGCCCGGTAAAAAAAACGGGGCGATAATCATTTTTAAGTAACGTAAACGCTACTGCATAAAGGTCACATGCTTTCTGAAATTGTTTTTTCAGTTGGCATACCGCCGCCAGTCCCATGGTGTAATCGGGATTGTAAAAATCATAAATGCATAAGAAACGAAAGAATGTCTCAGCTTCATCCAGTCGTCCCTGGTTATAAAACTCATAAGCATGAGCATATAAACCGTCCATCATATCTTGAGGGATCCCATGAACGTCTTTTAGCGTGGCGCCTTCACTAACGGCATCCCAAATCATTTCCGCAACACGTTCTTCGCTGACATTATTTTGATAATCCATTACTTACTCCTGTTATCTGTCACCGACTTTGTAGAACTTAACGACTGCGTTTATCTGATGCAGTTATTAAACCCCGACGGTGGTTAGTGAACATTCAAAAAACGCCCAATGAATACATCGCTACTGCTTTACGCGGCTCAATGCCGTACCTCGTTTTCTTGTGGCTGAATAACGTCTTTGCCCGCGTTTTCTACCTCTTCCAGCCAAACCAGAAGACGTAAAACTTCATCAATTTCTTCCAGACTCACCAGATCATAACGGCGATGGGTTTTGAAAAGACTGCGCGCCAGTTTGATATCGACGATCACAGGTACGCCAACCTTCTCCGCATAGGCGCGGACGGCCAGTGCGCGCTGATTCGTTTCATACACCGAGATCATCGGAATCGGCATCAGTTCGGGTTTAAAATAAATCCCGATCGTAATATGCGTGGGGTTGGCAACAATCAGGCGTGAGTTTTCAATATCAGATTTCACCTGTTCAGACAGAATTTCCATATGAACTTCACGTCTTTTAGATTTAACCTCTGGGTTCCCTTCCTGCTCCTTCATTTCACGCTTCACTTCTTCCTTATCCATTTTCATATCTTTCATGGTCAGGAAATATTCCGCAATAGCATCCAATAATAAGACAATCAATGCGCAAGCAAGGCAAGTTAATACCAATGCGAGGAGAAGTTCACGCCAAATGACGGCAATATCCACAACATTGCCATTTAACTGAGAAAAGATTTCAACCTTATATTTCTTCCAGCAAATGATGGCGGCCACCACAAAGGATGAGAGATACAGTAGGGTTTTGACCGTATCTTTAACCGTGCGCATACTAAAAAGTTTTTTCGCCCCTTCTACCGGGTTTAACGCCGATAAATTAGGTTTTAATGCTTCTGTCGCCAGCACAAAACCGGCCTGTAATAACGCCGGTAATGCGGAACACACTAAGCAGAGCAGCATAAATGGAATCAGATATTTTAACCCTATCCCAAAAACGGCCAAACTGTAATCAGCCATACTCTGATCAAAATTATCCGCAATAATGATCTTAATTATCCCCATAAACTCATTAAATGAGCCATACGACACCAGATAGGCAATTCCTCCCAGCGTCAGACAGGCGATAATGAGATCTTTACTTTTAAATGACTGGCCTTTTTTAGCGGAGTCTTCCAGCCGTTTTTTAGTCGGTTTTTCTGTTTTATTCGAGGACATGCGTCGCCCCTCGCTCGTAAAACCAACTGCTTAACCCTGTGGCCTGGAAAGAGAGTCGCAGTACATTGTCCGGTAGTACCGGAGAGAAATAAAGCAGCATAATTAAAACGGCAATGCCGCTTTTTACCGTCAGTGAAATCGCAAAGGCGTTCATTTGCGGAGCAAAGCGCGACAATAAACCCAGGAATACTTCTGACAGCAACAGCACTAATACCACCGGACTGGCCAGAACCAAGGCGTTTTGAGCCACCTGATTAATAAACGTTAATAGCGGCGGTAATGAAGGCGTGCACTCGTTCATCGGATCGCATAGCTGATAGCTTTTATTTAACACGTCAACCATCGTGACCAGACCGCCGTTTTGTAAATAAACGACAGCGGCAAACATATTCAGGAAATTAGCCATTTCCGAGGTATCAATACCGTTTGCCGGATCGATACTGCTACTTAGCGTTGCCCCTCGCTGGTTATCGATAATACAACCCAGCGCATGCATAACCCAAAAAGGCCATGACAGCAGACAGCCCAGCATGACGCCTACCGCCGCTTCTTGCAGAACTAACGGGATCATCGCCACCGATAAAAACGGCGGCGCCTCGTTCAATGCATGCGGCCATACTCCCAATGCCACCAGGATGATAATGGCGTTTCTCGGCGCGCCGCTTAATACCCCGCTATTCAAAAACGGCAGGAAGAAAAAAATCGGCGCCACGCGAGCAAACCCTAGCGCCGCAGACGCAACCAGGTGATGAATTTCAAAGTACAACGCGTAAAACATTTTTTACCCCTTAGCCAACGCCAGGAATATCACCTGACGCCCGTAAGAGAGTAAAACTTCGCCATACCAGCCAGACAGTAAAAACAAGCACAAACACACGCCAAGTAATTTAATGCCAAAAGGCAGCGTCTGTTCCTGTAATTGCGTTACCGTCTGGAATAACCCTACCAGGAGGCCGATAATCGTTGCGACAATCGTCGGCCACCCTGACAGGATCAAAACAAGATAGAGCGCCTTATTACCTGCAAACACTAAATCATCCATTTAACTATCCCGTCTCGTAATGATGTCATGTTGCAATGTCCATATACTGTAATATCAATCCCTTAGACAGTAAGGTCCAGCCATCAAGCGCGACAAAAAGCACCAGCTTAATAGGTGTAGATATCGTCACCGGACTCATCATCATCATCCCCAGCGCCAGTAGCACGCTGGATACCACCAGGTCGACGACGACAAAGGGCAAATAGAGATAAAAACCAATTTTAAACGCGCTTTTTATTTCGCTCAGCGCATAAGCAGGTAATAACGCAAATATTGAAGGTTTTTCAATTTCATCTTTGTCACGCTTTACCGTCTCGGTCTCTTCTCCATACTGACGCTTCAGTTGCGCGTTTTCAAAAAACTGAACTAACTCGCGATCTGAATATTTGATCAGATAATCGCGATAACCATCCAGACCTTCATCAACGTGTTTACTTAATGACGAAATATCATTAAAGGTGACATCTTCGTCCTCAAAATAGACGTAGGCATCATGCATTATGGGCCACATAACAAACATAGAAAGCAGCAATGCGACGCCGTTAAGCGTCATATTTGAAGGTATCTGCTGCAATCCCAGGGCGTTACGCACCATGACAAATACAATAGAAAATTTAACGAAACAGGTTCCTGACGCAATAATAAATGGCAACAGGGTGGAAAATGCCAGTAAGGCAATTAATGAGATATCATTCCCCATTACCAGACTCGCTCAGCCATTCATGGATCTCAACGCCTAAGGTGTCATTCATCTGTACCAGTTCGCCATTACCCAGCAAAACACCATTCGCCATAATTTCAACGTTAAGTTCAGCATTGGTCGGCAGTGATAATAGCTGTTGCTGCCCCATGGCTTCGAGTTCGGCGAGGGTAACGTTCTTACGATACAAAACAAATTCCAGTTTGACGGGCAATTGGTTCAAGCCAGGCAGAGTTTCTGCAGTTTCAGTTGTATTATTTTCTTCTTCGATATGTTGAATATCTAACGTTTCCACAATAATTCCCCCTTCAACACGGTTGAAATGACCTAACTTTTTCGCGTAGCAATAAACTTCCGCACGGGAAGTACGAATCAGGAGTACATCTCCGATCCCGATTCGGCCCAGCAACGAACGCTGCGTATCACTGCTACCGATTACAAAGCGCAACGGCCAACGCAGCATTTTCGGCCTGCCGCCCCCGACTGCAGGCAGTTCAGGAAGATGCTCAAACCACAGGCCCCCCCGATCGCTCATAATGTGCAACAATTTCCCTTCCGGCAGCGCGCTTCCCGGCACGGGGTTCTCTACGCATAAACGCCGACAGGACAAATGCGGCACGGGCAACTCAAACGGTCGCTCTGTCGCAGCAAGCCAGGGAACGACCAGGTGCTCAGCGCCAGCAGAAACCGCCGCCCCCGCCAGAGCGGGAGAGACATGCTCAAGCCAGTCCCCAGGTTTAATCCAGGCCGACCACCGTTTTTCTGCATCGCTCAATCGAACCCACATTCCCTGTCGCGTCGGATATTCCAGCGTAGCTTCCCGGCCATGGCGCTGGCATTCTGTCGCGGTTTGCGCCAATAGCCATTCGCGACGATCAATCTGTCTCACACGCAATGACATCAGGCGTCATCCTCCTCGCCAGATTGCTGTCTGTGCTGTTGCTGCTGCGGATTTTGTTGATCGTCTCGCGTCAGGTGCCAGCGCTGGGGATTACCGTTTTGCCATTGATCATGCAAACGATGTTCAACCTGCGTATTTGACGGTATTAACGAAAACTCCCCTGCTTGCCGCGCCTGAATATTGACGGAATAGTCATTTCCCCAGCGCTGAAAACGGTAAGTCAGCGAGCTATCCTCTCCTTTCACGCCATCGGCAGTGGGAAAAATAGTCATCATCGGCTTTGATTGCGCCGCTAAAGGCATTTTTTCATCGCCGCCGGTTAATTGGCTAAGATCGGCGATAGTGGTTGGTTGCAGCGGAAGCTGAGAAACATCTTTAACCTTTTTATGATCTTTATCGTCAGGCTTACCGGTGTTGGCTGCGGCCATTCGGGCAGGTGCGACATCCCGCGCCAGCGGCGCGCCCTCTTTACGAACGCCTTCGCCCGCGATGGCTTTATTATCTCCAGGCAATGCCTTGATATTATCGTCAGAGATTCCCGTGGCGTTATCGGCTACTTCACTAGCGGATTCCACGGCTTTTAAATCAGCAGATAATTTTTTACCGCTTACGCTTTCTAACGGCCTATTTTTAGACGATAGCAACGCTGCAGATTTATCTACTTTGGCCTCCGCAGAAATCAAACCGACAGATTTTTCAGCAGTGACTTTCAACAGTTTTTCAGCAATCCTGAGTTCGCCTTTTCCGTTATGATGCAGACCAGAAACGTTGCCATTGTGATGTTCTGATTTCGCTGGCGCGCCATGTCGCCATGCCGCCAGTAATACCGGTAAAGCCGTTTCTTTATGCATTACGAAAGCATCGCCATAGTCGCGATCTTTTTTATCACCGGAATATTCTGTCTTATGTTTCTCCACCGCTTTTTTTAATGCTTCTGATAAACCGCCGACCTCATCCTGCTGCGGCAGTAAAATGTTTCCGGATGAACTGACAGCTGACACATCGCCCATTAAATTATCTCCTCTGACTCGGCCTCTTCCTGCTGTATCTCTCGCTGGATGTAGTGTCTTTTCTGACGGATTATCCAGCGTTGATAGTTCCCTTCTTTGCGCAACCAATATTTACTTTTTTTCTGAAACTCTTCCCTTTTCTTTTCCAGCTCGCTCCGTTTTTCCTGAATTTGTATAATCTGGAGTTCTAAATCTTTTATCTGCCGGCGAACAATAGACTGCTTACGTAATAACGTATAAATTTCCTCACGACTGAGCTGTCTGTTTTCTGCACGCAGCGTATCTAATAACAATTTCAGACCCGCTATTTGTTCAAGGAGTGCCTCCTCCTCGGCCTGCAGCCCGCGATCCTCATCCTGATAGCGAAGTAATATCGACTCACACTGTGAATGAAATACCGTACAGCGCCGCTGCAATACTTTAATTCTGGTCAGCGAATGCATTCATACCGCTCAACGTGTCATCAAAGGATGAATATTGCGCTACCGGCTGGCATAACCAGGCTTTCAGGCTATCCCGCATCTGCATCGCCCGATCGTTATCGATATTTTCGCCAGGACGATATTCTCCCAAGTCAATGAAAAGCTGGAGCTCTTCCAGACGCGTCATTAATTTACGCACGGCAGATGCCTGTTCAGCATGTGTCGGCGTCGTGACTTGTCCAAAAACGCGGCTTACGCTTTTCAGTACATCGATTGCCGGGTAATGTCCCTGCCCGGCCAGCTTTCTGCTCAGATACAGGTGACCGTCAAGGATAGAGCGAATTTCATCCGCCATCGGGTCCGCCTCTTCCTCGCTTTCCAGCAGTACCGTATAAAAGGCAGTAATGCTTCCCTCGCTGGTCGCCCCGGGGCGTTCCAGCAAGCGGGGCAAATTATCGAATACGGAGGCGGGATAACCTCGACGGGCCGGACGCTCGCCCGACGCCAGTGCCACGTCTCGCAAAGCACGCGCATAACGGGTCATGGAATCGATAAAAAGCACGACCCGTTTTCCCTGGTCACGAAAATATTCCGCTACGGTTGTCGCCAGTTGCGCCGCATTGCAGCGATCGACCGAGGGGAAATCGGAAGTGGCAAAAACCAGCACGCATTTTTCTTTCTTATGCGAAGCGCGCAACATATCCACGAATTCAGTGACCTCACGGCCTCGTTCACCGATAAGACCAATAACAAAGACATCCGCCTCCGTTTGCTCGATCAGCATATGCATCAGCATGGTCTTACCGCATCCTGCGGAGGCAAAAATGCCCATTCGCTGGCCTACGCCACAGGTCAATAACCCGTCAATCGCGCGCACACCGGTAATCAGCGGTTCACGGACGCCAACGCGCGAAGCGTAAGACGGCGGTGCGACATCAATAACGCGTTCTTCGCTAATCGGCGCCACTTCAGGGGTAAAACGCTCAACGATTTTCCCTGTCGGATCCAACACCGCGCCTAATACTGAGTATCCCACCCACGCCGATAACGCACGTCCAGTGGGATAAAGCACGACATCGCGGCTCAGCCCCTGGGCATTGCCGATAAGGCTCAGCACGGTGCGTTCCCGCTGTAAGCCAACCACCTGCGCACGTGCAACAACCTGTTTTTGGTGCCAGCCACGGCGTATTTCACACAGTTCGCCAATGGCCACATCGCGCAATTCCGCCTCAATAATTGGGCCGGTTATTTTTTGTGGGTAGGCCAGATATTGCAGTAAACGAGGTGTTTTCATCTCATTAGCGACCGACTAAAAACTTCCAGATAGTTGTAAAACCCATTCAAGGCAGTAGAGAACTTTTCACCGTCAGATAAAAAATCCGGATGCACTAAGGCTTTAAGAGTTAGCTCCCCATTCTGCTCCCCCAGTAGTAATTGCCCGCCGCGGGCAAAATGGCATCCTTCCATTATGGTCATTAAGATTTCATAAGCCCGCTGTTGTAATACCACCATGCTGTCAGCACCCAATTGCGCCCAGATCCATACATCATCGTCCTTGACGCTGATACAGATACTTGGCAATGCAAATAAATCCAGAACAATTGTTGAATGGCTATCTATTCCTCCGATGAGTGAAGGATCGCAACCACTTACTTCCAGTGCGGAACGAACTAATTCAGCGATATCCAAATGTTGCATAGATCTTTTCCTTAATTAAGCCCTTATATTGTTTTTATAACATTCACTGACTTGCTATCTGCTATCTCACCGAAAGATAAAACCTCCAGATCCGGAAAACGACCTTCAATCATTTTCTTAATAAATCGACGGACATCGACAGACGTAAGGAGGACAAGATCTTTATGTGCAATCAATAAATCATCCAACTTAAGTGTAATGAGATCCATCAAATTAGCGGAGGCTTCCGGGTCAAGGCTGAGGAAGGTACTGCCAGAGGTCTGACGGATCCCTTTGCGAATAACATCCTCAACTTCAGCAGATACCATTACTGCTCGTAATTCGCCGCCATTGGCGAATTTATGGCAAATATAACGCGCCATTGCCCCACGAATATGCTCCACAAGGTTAATGACATCTTTTTCTCTTGGCGCCCACAATGCGAGCGCTTCCATAATTAATTTCATATTACGCACGGAAACACGTTCGCTTAACAAACGCTGCAAAACTTCAGATATACGTTGTACCGTGGCATGTCTGAGCACTTCTTTAAGTAAATCAGGAAATTTCGCTTCCAGTTGGTCCAGCATATGTTTTGTTTCCTGAATACCGAAATATTCATTGACGTTGCGCGCCAGCGTCACCGCCAGACAGTGGTAAAGCTCATCAAGCGCGTTCCGCAACACATAGCCAAGCTCCCGGAGTTTCTCCCCCTCTTCATGCGTTACCCAGAAATACTGACTGCTACCTTGCTGATGGATTGTTGGATTAATACCAAAGGACACGACTTCATCGGAATAATTTACCACTCGCATCAAATCAAAATAGACCGTAAATTGTTCAACACGGATCTCATTAATCAACAATACGATGCTGTTATCGTCCAGGCCCTCGCCATCGCGTAACAATACTTCCGGCAGGCGCACGCCATAATCAATAAAGAACTGACTACGTAGACGCTCCGCAAGTTGAGCTTTTTCCAGATCTTCACGCCGGCTCTTCGGCACAAGTAATATCAACGGTACAGTCTCTGTAGAGACTTTATCGAGATCGCCAATCAGTCCTAACGACGACCCTTCTTTTTCCTCAATACTAAGCGGCTGCTCGCCTTTGCTGGTTTTAGGTTTGGCGGCGCTACGTTTTGCTTCACGGAATTTAAAATAGAAGAGTACGCTTAAAACCACCGATAAAATAACAAATACCGGCAGCGGGAATCCCGGAAGAGTTCCCATTGAAATGGTCAAAATAGCCGTAACAACCAATACAAATGGGTTGTTCAACAGCTGCGTCATGATATTCCGCCCCATATTATCGCTATCGCCATTTACGCGAGTCACGATAAAACCGGCACTAATCGCAATCAACAATGCGGGGATCTGGGCGACAAGACCATCACCAATGGTCAGCATGGTATAAGTAGACAGAGCGGAGGACAAATCCATACCATGGCGGGTCATCCCCACCGAAATACCGCCAATAAAGTTCACAAAGATAATAATGATGCCGGCAATAGCGTCACCTTTGATAAACTTCATCGCACCGTCAAAGGAACCGTAAAGCTGGCTTTCCCTTTCCAGTACGCTTCGCCGTTCGCGCGCAGCATCCGCATCAATAATACCGGCCTTCAAATCGGCATCAATACTCATCTGTTTACCGGGCATACCATCCAGAGAAAATCGGGCCGCGACTTCCGCGACACGTTCTGAACCTTTGGTAATAACGATAAACTGGACCACGGTGACAATAGAGAAGACAACAAAACCCACCGCCAGGCTATCGCCAATAACGAATTGCCCGAACGTGGCGATAATTTCACCGGCATCGGCTTCAATCAAGATAAGACGGCTGGTACTGATCGATAATGCCAGACGAAAGAGCGTGGTAATTAACAGTACCGCAGGAAACGTTGAAAAACTGAGGATTCTGTCAATGTAGAACGACCCCATAAACACCAATATCGCCAGTACGATATTCAGTGCGATCAGGAAATCAACCAGATAGGTAGGTAATGGAATGACGAACATAGAAATGATCATCACCATTAGTACCAGAATCAGTAATTCAGGTCGTAAACGAGCACTGTTAAGTAGAGAAAGCAGCACTATAGGTATCCTGTTAATATTAAATTAAGACAGCTTTTCAATAGTACGACGCTGTTCTGCCATTTCATGCTTGTAGGCAATATCGGTCATACTACGTAACGCCATTAACAATTCTTCCTGCCAATATTCTTCATAAAAGAGTGAAGAGGGTATGGCTTTACATACTTGATAAAATATCTGCAAAAAGGATGCATGTTCTTTATGACTAAGCAATAACGCATTCAAACCTATAATATCGGCTAACAGCGAATCCACTTCATGTGGCTGTTGCAATAGCGAAAGCATCAGTAGTAGCCACGACGACTCCTCCGCATTAAACGCTTTGGTAAACGAATACGACAACAATGTACTCACAAACAGTAGGTCAGCGGAGCGCAACATTTTGAGTTGCGTCAGGCGTCGTAAAAGCTGGCCAAACTCCAGACGCGAACAGCTGGCGTCATTCGCGTCAATATCGGTTAATAGCGAACCCTCGATAAAATCCAGTACCACCAGTCGACGTTGATAGCCATAACTGGCTATCCAGTCAGAGTAAATCTCCACTTCATGTGATTCACTCTGGATAAATTGCCGATAGCTGGCGCGCAATAAGCCTGGTTTTAACGATAATGTTTTCCCAAAAAGCCGGGCCTTCAACGCACAATTAATCCCTGCCTTGAGGGTCTTCGGATCGGTTTGCTCTTCAACGTGCTTAAGTAACGACTCCAGCTTTTTCCGCACGATCTCTTCCAGATCTTTACGACGAAGCAATTCACGTAACACAAGGACTAAATCACTGGGGTCAGGAAATAAGCTACGCGCCTGACGTAAAAAATCTTCTAACGCGCCGCCATGTACGCTAATTAGCTTTAATATTTGCTTCGCCTTCGGTAAAGCCTCATCCTCCAGCACGCGTTCAAAACTGTTAGATAAATTACTGGATTTTTTTTCATAATCGCGACGGTTACGAAATTGCGCCAGCGCCGCTGACATTTCGTCCGTCGACTGGACAAATTTTTGTACTTCCGCCCCTGGAGACGAATCCTCCGCGGCCTGTTGTATTTCCGCCTGTTGCGCATCAGTATGCTGGGTCGCATCCTGATGAGATGTCTGCCGGGACAATATTCTGGAAAATGAAATACCGGAGGTTGAGCCAGGAATCATTTAATTGCCTCCTGACCTCTATCCAGATAAACACGAACCCATTTCTGTAACTTATCGTCCCCACTCCAGGCACCGCTTTGTTTCAGAATATTGTTTACCGATTCGCTGGCATCCGGCGTTAACGGGTCGACAATTTCTTTTGGTTCAATCATGAACACACGAACAACATTACTTTTATTCTTACTGGAATAACGGAACAGGCTACCAATAAGCGGTAATTTGCCTAAAAACGGAATACTTTGGACAGTATCGGTATTTGCATCCCGTGTATAACCACCGACCAGCAAACTTTTTCCGTGCGGAACTCTCGCAATAGTGCTAATTAACGTTCGCCCGACTTCGGGTAACGCATCTACGGAGGTGGTAGTATCGGATTGCGGCGTCTTATCGTTGCCATCTTCAATGTCCAGCGACATTTCTATCTGACCATCTGCGGAAAAACGGGGCAGCACTCGGATCATTGTTCCGTATGTTACATGCTCAAGCGCCACATTACGTTCCCCAATCAGCTTGGTGTAAAACGTTCTGTTGTTATCAAAAATAGCGGGAACATTTTCCTGAGTCAGTAATACCGGGCGCGAAACCACCGTCGCCTGTTTCTTCTCTTCTAACGCATTGACCGCGGCGATGAATCGACTGCCATCGAGGGTACTTATTGAAGACTGGTTTAATGACACGCCAAGTTTGTCCCCAATAGTTATGCTGCCGCTCCATGAAGTGCCCAAACGCTCCAGATCGCTTTTATTAAGATCGACAATCCACAGGGATAATTCTACGTGACGTTTGGCGACATCCAGCGCTTTAACCAGCATTTCGATAAAATGCACCTGCTCAGCCGTTCCCTTTACTAACAAACTGTTGGTATCCGGATAGGCCACGATTTTAATATTGCCCGCCGCGGCATTTTGCTTTAAAGCTTCCTGCAGACTCATGCCACCGGCATAATTTGCTGCTTTACCTTTTTCTCCATTCGCTGAAAATGCTGGCATCGCCGGGGGTTCGCTACTGACAATATTACCTAAGGGTTGCTCTTCTCCCTGCAATAACCTTTCAATGGCCGTAGCAATACCGGGAATAACCATTTTCTGATCGCGCAGATTGTAGGTACGATCGCCCACGAAGGTATTGTTCAGACGCATCACCCCTATTTTCTGGCGTCCCAGCTCAATACCATCGTTTTGCTTGTCCATCATGGTGGCGGCGTTGACCACCATATCAACATAGACGGGTGGCCCTGAAACATAGAATGTTCCTTTACGGTTATCGCCACGTAGCGGGTAATTTTTGTTATATAAACCTGAGCGTTTTAGAAAATTGTTGAACTCATTGAGTGAGACGTTGCGTAAAGAAACCACGGCATTGCGCATTTCACTGGCGTCATAAATATAGATAGCCTGCCCATCGAAATACCAAATCAGCCCCAGTTGTAGGGAAAGCTTCTCCAGTAATGCGTTAGGATCGTGAAACTCAAAGTTGCCCGTAATTTTTTTTCGTGCCGCCATTTTGCTAACAATGACAGGCTCCTTTAGCTGTAGCGCCATGGCATCGAAAAATGTCCGCAGGCTATCGTCTTTCGCAACAAACCCACTTCCCGTTACAGGTATTTTTTCACTAGAATAACCAGGTGCAACCAGAACAAGCGCGGCACATGCCAGCACTCTGGCCAAAAGAATATGTGTCTTCATTTGTCTGCCAATTGAATAATATTTGATAATTTCCGCGGCGAAACGCCGATCAGCTCTTTGATCTCACTAGAAAAATGTGAAGGCGATGAGTAACCATGATTAACGGCTAATTGGGTGATGTTCTCGTGGCCTTCTACACTATTCAGCAGCGATTGCGCCATACGCCAGTTTCGTAATTCACTCTTCGCTTTTCCGCCCAACGCTCTGCTGCACAAACGACGAAAATGGGTATAAGAAACGCCATAGTCTTCTCCCAGCATTCTCATCGTGTTGCCGCTGGTTGACTGAGCGAGTAAATAGCCAACCAACCAGTAACTCTCGCTTTTTCGTAACAGCGCCAGTACCTTATTGAAGGCCGGAGAAGGCGTAATAATTTGCTGCAAAAACCAGTACTCGCAGCGTTTACGATCTTGCCAAATAGCGCGAAACTCAGGACTCAGCAAAACCCATTTATCGGATTCAGCATATGTCGTGTCCACTAATCCTGCGCCATCGATAAATGCCAGTAATTTGCTGAGTACTTCAATTTTTAACGGTCGAAAAACCACGTCTCCTGATACTGGTGCGACAACGGCCTGCTCGCAAAAAAGCAGCGCGCCTTCCTGAATCAGGCAGTTTTCATTGTGTCGGCTTTCAGAAAATGACATATGCAGCTTTTGCGCGGAACACGTCTGTATAAACCATGCTTCCGGGCTGCGGATTTTCCGCTTCTCTCCTTCTTTAAGTACTTCCTGCGTATTTAGCATAGTTGTCAGCACCAGTTAAAAATCATTTTAATATGTAAACAATACCGGGAGCGGGTGGCAAAATCCTGATGCAATCATTATGAAACTGATGCCACCCGCTAATTAAATTAGCCAACTTGCACAGCACCCGCTGATTTAAAATAGAAAATCAGCTCATAGTATATAAATTCTGGCTTATTATTCTACAGCAGCAAAAATTCAGATATTGTCATCGGGATGGAGAATTAATTATTTATATCAGGAGTTTTTTTTGCTAGCATTCCTGAAACGCATTCGCCCCCTTATAACTATTGTCAGATAACGTTCTGACGGTTGTGTAAAAACATGGCGCCTCATTCTTCTGTAGTTGGAGTTAATATGAAAAAATTTTATAGCTGTCTTCCTGTCTTTTTACTGATCGGCTGTGCCCAGGTACCCCTCCCTTCCTCCGTGAGCAAACCGGTACAGCAACCTGGCGCTCAGAAAGAGCAACTGGCCAACGCAAATAGTATTGATGAGTGTCAGTCTCTTCCGTATGTGCCGTCAGACCTTGCGAAGAATAAATCATTATCAAACCAGAACGCTGATAATTCCGCATCAAAAAATAGCGCAATCAGCTCAAGCATTTTTTGCGAAAAATATAAACAAACCAAAGAGCAGGCGCTCACCTTCTTCCAGGAACATCCACAATACATGCGTTCGAAAGAAGATGAAGAGCAACTCATGACCGAATTTAAAAAAGTTTTGCTTGAACCCGGAAGTAAGAATTTAAGCATATATCAGACGTTACTTGCTGCCCATGAAAGACTGCAAGCCTTATAAGGCCATATCACCGTTGGCTGAACTCATCATGATATAATTAAGACCATATTTTGCATTGCCACTTAATATCAATATAATTATTATAGCTATGGTCACTTTTACGGTTGGCCATTTGTCTCTTACGTTGCATTTATCAATCTGCTTTTTGATACAGCAGCACCTCGCTGCTGCTTTTTTTATTTGCGATAAAGAACTGCCTCCCAGACTCGGGAAAATAGCCGAAACTTATACTGACAAACTATCGTCTCGTATATCGCGATAAACTGACATCCCCCTCTTGCCCCACATGTTGGCATTCTTACGATACCCCATCCAACGTTCTTTTTACCTGTGACAGCGTATTGACGACCAGGCTAGTATAGCGGCAGAAACGTCCCGATGTCTGGAATGAATGGCAAACAGTCTATAAGGTGATTGAATGGATACGACAGAAGAACTAAACGGAACCTACTTCTACCACGGACAATCGAACCTGTCAGCAGGTGAACTATTTGATGTAATTTTCCTTGAGCAATTTTGTGATGAACCAGGGATTGGCATTGAGTCAGGTGCTGCTATCCTCGCCGGGCAACCGTGGTTAAAAACCAGAACGAAACCGGGAGAGGCAATCAAAGGGACAAGTGTTATCTCCAGGTATGGGAGAATGCTTTTACGAAATGCACGAACTCCTTTTGGTATTAGAATTCCTACACCCGTTGGTATAAGAATGCGAAAAACAAATAATCTTGCCGCAGTCATAGCACGATATGTTCCATGGTTAGGTTGGGTTGGTCTTGTGAATTCAATTTACCAGGTATCAAGGAGAACTCAGGCAAAATACAACCTAATAGCACGCCCTAAAGATCGTATACAATGGACATCCTTTTGATGGACACAATTCAGCAAGAGGTGTTAGCACTCTTCCGTGAAGAGATTCCCGGATATTTAGACAGCAATTGGAAAGAAATCCCTTTAGAACTTGATTCTGATTTATTTGAAGCTCCAGGCGATGACCTGCATGAAGCTTTGGATAAATTTGAAAAAAAATTTAATGTAGATTTATCACAAGTTAAATGGTCGTGTTATTTTCCCTGGGAGAATACTCCACTGCTTACACGATGGTTTAAATTAAAACGGGAAGATGTAGAACGAACTCGTACACCTTTAACAATCAGAATGTTTTCTGAGTCAGCGAAAGCTGGGAAATGGCTTTATGATTAATGAAAAATATTTCGGATTAATCAGGGGTTAATTATTATGAATTTTGTTAATCGATTAAAATTAAAAGTAGTAAATTTCATATGATTTTCAAATTAAAATAGTTTGTTGTATCTACCTTTCGACCACCAGTAACTTTGACGCCATCCGTTTCAAATTGACCATTTTGTTCTGGTGTATATCGCGAGTAGACATTTCTGAACTGCTTGACTATTCACTCTTTTTTAGCCTGCATGTATGGTGGCGACGATGCTGTTACATAGGTACCGGTATATTACCAAATTGATTCTGCCAGATATCCCGCCTCACGTAGAGCATTCATAATTTTATTCGCTAATTCATACTGATATTCATACGAGGTATTCTCCATGAAAAATACTGTTAATTCATATTTATAATACAGCCAACCATCATTCACATTTATCAACTTAGGATTCCAGTCATAATTTCTTTCTATTGTAATCATTGTGTTTTCGTATCTTAAATATAATGAATTCACTTTTATTATGTCTGGAATCCCTTGGGATAAAAAATCAATTAACTCATATTTATCCAGATCAGACTCAACAACGATTGTGAACTCAGCGTTAACTTCTTCCATTATGGAACCTCAATATATGGGCCTCTATTAAACGGTGATGATCCTTTCATTACCGATATCTGTATTTTTGTTACATCATCCGGATGAAAGTGTAGGATATACATCCTCCCGTATGCCACCTTCATCACCAGGGCCTAATGCACGCCGTTGGGCCTTTGTTGATTTTTAACCATCTGATCTTACTCAGCAATAGTGGACACGCAACTAAGTGAGTAAACGCTCAAGCAAGAGGTGACTCACATGACAAAACCAGCATCAACCACCAAAAAGCTACGCAAGTAGCACACGCCTGAATTTCGTCAGCAAGCCCTGAAACTGGCGGAACGCATTGGGGTGGCCGCTGCCACCAGCGAGCTTAACCTGTATGAATCATAGCTCTACAGCTGGCGAAGCAAACAGCAAACTCAGCTCTCTTCTTCTGAACGTGAGCAGAAGATGTCCGCCGCTTAGGGTTGTGTCCCTATTACGCGGGTAGGATCAATCAAGCAGTTACGGCAAAAAAGAGAATCATGAATATATTTAGCAAACTCCCTGATGATACGTAATCAGTGAGATTAAAGTAATGCAATCGCGATAAACCGAAGTTAATCCCCTGTTTAAAGACAGTGAACGACCTTCTTGCCATGTCTGGACTATATTAGCCTCACATGTACGCCTTGAAAGCGTACAGATATGTATTATAATTGTACATATTGTTCATAAACAGGAGGATGAAAACCATGCCTCAGATAGCTATAGAATCTAACGAAAGACTGTCGTTACGTGTATCGACGGATGCCAAAAAGTTGATAGTCCGCGCTGCGGCAATCCAGCAAACCAACCTGACGGATTTTGTGGTCAGTAACGTACTACCTGTCGCACAGAAGATTGTTGATGCCGCCGAACGGGTATATCTGACGGAGCGTGATACTCAAATGATCATGGAAATTTTAGATAACCCGCCAGCGCCGAATGAAAAGCTTCTTGCTGCTGCTTTCGCCCTGCCGGACATGAAGAAATGATGTTTACAGACTGGCATGAGGCCGCGATAGGGAAAACCCACAATCGAATGAATTTTGATTGTGGGGATGCCGATCTGAACCAATTCCTGCAACGCCATGCACGACAAAATCATGAGAAAGGGACAACGAAAACCTATGTTGCGCTTGATAATTCGGATGTTACACGTATCCATGGCTTTTACTCAGTCAGTCCTGCATCACTGATATATGCACAGGTTCCCGGCGCAATAAGCAAAGGATTAGGGAGACACGATGTGCCAGTGTTTCGTCTGGGTCGTTTAGCCGTAGACAAATCTATGCAGGGGCAAGGGCTGGGAGCACAACTTTTGTTATCTGCCGGAAAGCGTTGCATACAAGCGGCTTTGCAGGTCGGTGGCGTAGCCCTGCTTATTGATGCCAAAAATAAACAGGTCTGCGACTGGTACAAAGGATTTGGCGCAGTACCATTAAACGATCAACCCCTTTCCTTGTTGCTGTCGTTTAAAACGCTTTATGCTGCTTTATCTGCATCTGGTAGGTTATGACAACATGAGGCTTTGTTGAATAATTCAGAATCGGCCAACGATAAGAATACAGGACTCCCACCGGAGCACTCGTTATACGAGCCTGACGCTGGTCGACATTGCCAACAACGTCATCCTGTTCAGCGCTTTGGCCATCGCCATCGCTTCACCCACCTGCGCACCATAGTTCCGCAGGCTCAGATGGCCGCCCAGCAAGGTTTTGATACGGAACATGACCGTTTCCGCTACTGAACGACGGTGATAGCCCACTTTCTTTTCCAGACCTCATTGCTGCCGCTCCGATGTTGATTTTAAACTTTTGCTTTGCCATGGGAACCCGATGCTGAAACGACAGTAACGATCAGATCCGCCAATCTCTTTATTCAACAAAGCCCCTTCGGGATAGAGCTTCCGCTGAGCGGGAAAGTATGCCTTTGCAATTAATCAGGAAAGTGTTGCGCGAGAAATCGTGCATCTTTCAAGCACATCGTCTACTTTAATTAACCGATTCATAAAATATATATTCTCTGTTCATTTCTAGCTTGTAGGCTATTTTAATAACGGTGTATTTTAAACAATAAAAATTAATATTACCCTACTTCTTTGTTATAATACCAGCCTCCAAAATTGTGCTATAGGAACATCATGGAATTAATCCGTTATGCTGACATCAACAGCGATCTCTATCGCCACATTTGGGTCGTTGGTGATATTCATGGATGTTACTCCTTATTGTTAACCAGACTGGCTCAATTACATTTCTCTCCTGATACCGATCTCTTGATCTCCACTGGAGATAACATTGATCGAGGAAAAGAAAATCTTGAAACACTGAGACTGTTAAATACCTCATGGTTTATTTCTGTAGTGGGTAATCATGAAGCTATGGCGCTTGACGCTTTTGAAACACAGGATGGCAATTTCTGGTATGTAAACGGTGGTTACTGGTACGACTCGGTCACCGAAAAAGACAGGCAAGAAGCCACTGAGCTATTACTAACTTTTAAGCAGCGTCCTCACATCATAGAGGTTGAAACGTCCTCAAAGAAGTACGTGATTGCCCATGCCGATTATCCAGATGACAGCTACGATTATGGGAAGCAAGTTGATATTGATAGCGTTCTATGGTCACGCGATCGTCTGCTTGGTTCGTTACAGGGGAATATCCATCCAATACGCGGTGCGGATACTTTTATCTTCGGCCATATGATTGTTGACTACACAACAACATTCGCCAATCAAATCTACATTGACACCGGTTCTTTCTGTTCAGGCAATCTGTCTTTTTTTAAAATAAAGTAATCTGGAAATAGAATTATATAATATACGCAACGATAGCGTTACTTTATTTTGTATTCTGAGGATATATATTCAAACATAGAATTCTATCATAGAATATTAACCCTCCCTGCATTATGGGCAATGATATAGCCTTCAATAAGTACCATTGCCCATTCGTAATAGCGTCTAAATTTCGCGTTTTTCTGCCCATTTCAGCATTAAGATCGCAGGCCAAAAAAACGAAGCCGTAATCCGACGCAGGTAGTTACCCGATCGCCTGAGACGAGTAAAGATCGCACATCTCAAGATACCTATCGGAAGAAAGCGCAATAACCGTGGTGGCGAAATGGATCGGCTTGCCTTCATGCAACACAATTTTAATACCGGCGGCGGCCGGGATGAAGTTAATGCTCTGTGAATGCCAGGTGTTTTCGGCGATATTTGTCCAGGCCGCGAATTTGCCATTACAGAAGCGAATACCTTCACGACTGATGGTGACTGCCGGCTTTGCCGCGCTTAAAAATGAGCGAGCCAGGCGCACAATAAATAACAGACTGCCGCAACAAATAAGTCCCATAAAGACGGCTCCGCCAGTTTTGGGCTCCTCGGGATCGGTGGCCATACTCACCGCCAGCGCAATAAAAACTCCCATCATACAAATCCAGAACACAATACCAACCAACGTTTTAGATCTGGAATAATAGATATTGAACTCCACAGGCATGTTTTGCTGGCTGGTTTTTGATACATACAGTTCCATTGATTCATCCTTGTATAAAAATGTCGTCAGGCGGGTAAACGCTGGGAAAGAAAGTTGAGCAGCAGCGGCTCATTGACGATAGTGGAGCGGTCGATTTTGCAGATCCGGCCCGTAGCGGTGCTAATCATCAGATAGCTCATTGAACTGCCAGCACCCTCCTCGCGCTGGGTGCGAATACTGGCGATCTGCGCATACGGCACCGCCCGGTTTTTGTGTTCAAGCCGATCCGCCAGCGCGGTCACTTTGCCGAATTTAAGACGTCCATCGGCGGCGAGGCGCGCACCCAGCGCAGAACCGTGTCGCCGGACAAGTTCAGCAGCCAGTTGGTCGTAAATTCCGTTGCCATCGTTCCAGAAATCAAGGTAGATGACGTACTTCTTGCCGCCACTGTGGCGCAAGATGAGTTTGTCGGATTGGTGGAGCAGACGCATTGATTCAAGCGCATCGTAATGGATAACCCGATGCCCGGCCTGCAACGCGGTTTCGGTTAACGTCATCCTGCGCGGCGTAAACAGAAACAGAACTGTGACGCTGAATTTCCAGATGATAAACAACAGGCCCACCAGTAGCGATATACCGGAAAGCCGATAATTCACGGTGGCTGTTGCTATGCTGAGAATAAAAAAACCGATCCCGATAGCAAACCATTTCAGCTCCGAAAGCGAAAGATGCCGGGTGTATTGACGACTTTCCATGATGGTATGGTATCCCTGATTTTACTGTCGGCGTATTACGTCAGGTTGAGTAAGGAAGCTATATCCGTTATGTTTTAGGTTATATACACTTCATCCTTCAGGCTGCCGGAGCAACTATTGTACGCTCCCGGAGATTAATGAGAGACATCCTGCCTCTCACCGAAGACCAACCACGAGCTTATACACCATTCGGTGTAAATGCCTTTCTCGGAAGTGAACGTCCAGGCGGCTACCGAACCCGAGCGTGATAATAAAGCGACTCGTTGTCATGAGCCAGTCCCTTAGCGACATTGTCCATTTTCGGATGTCGGCCTGAATTGCCAGTCACACGACCTTTTTCACTGACTCGTCCGTCGGAAACACCGTACGCTTTTGATAGCATGTTGGTTATCTATACCGGAAATGCGGGTCTGGTTTTTCTTCAGCAGACGATCGAACGGGCTGAGATCTTCAGGTATTTTGAGATTTTGGCCAGTGCATTAGCCAGAGCCTGCAACTGTTTTTCGTCCATAAAGCAACCAGCTTTTGATGTTGAATCGAACATATCAAAATCAGGTAATTACACAATTTTAATTACAGTCTCATTTTGAGTTCGGAAGCATCCGCTCCCCTCTTAATTTTGTTGGGATTTCTCTTTGTTGCGAGCATGGTCTGAACTAATTGCCTGGTTACTTGCCTTGTTTCGTCAATATTTGGAAAATCGAACACATTTCCAACTTTTACTTTCAAGACAGAACTTGGCTTCCTACCCTCACTGACATTACGATCTGACGAGGCTACTCTTCGCTGGATTACGTAGGTTTTTTTCGTCAAACTGGCTTTTACCCCGAAACCAGCAGGAGCTTGTCTGTGGTCATCGAAAACAATGTAGAGTTTTTGAGCTGGGTTAGCTTCGAAAACGATTTTTCCAGAGCGACTGAGTGCAGGCTTAACATTGATACTTAACTTGTTGATAATGAAAGGCTGGCTGAGAGTTGTTTTCAAAGTATCACCCCTGTTGTAGTCCAGGAATGATGAGAATGTAACCTGTCACATTTTAGGCTACAGGTGAGCTACAAATTTATGGGTTTATGTGAGTTTATAAGGGTTTTACCCGTGGCCACATGAGCACTTGAAAGAATAAAAAAACGAGTAAAATCAATATGAATGAGTCATTTGATAAGGACTTCTCCAACCACACCCCCATGATGCAGCAGTATCTCAAGCTGAAAGCCCAGCATCCGGAGATCCTGCTCTTTTATCGTATGGGAGACTTTTACGAGCTGTTTTATGACGACGCAAAGCGTGCGTCGCAGTTGCTCGATATTTCGCTGACCAAACGCGGCGCATCGGCTGGCGAACCTATCCCTATGGCGGGTATCCCGCACCACGCCGTAGAAAACTACCTCGCGAAACTGGTCAATCAGGGCGAATCCGTCGCTATTTGCGAACAGATTGGCGATCCGGCCACCAGCAAAGGTCCCGTTGAACGTAAGGTCGTGCGTATCGTTACGCCAGGCACCATCAGCGATGAAGCCCTGTTACAGGAGCGTCAGGATAACCTGCTGGCGGCTATCTGGCAGGATGGTAAAGGCTACGGTTACGCCACGCTGGATATCAGCTCCGGGCGCTTTCGTCTGAGCGAACCCGCCGACCGTGAAACGATGGCCGCAGAGCTGCAGCGCACCAATCCCGCCGAACTGTTGTATGCCGAAGATTTTGCTGAAATGGCGTTAATAGAGGGACGCCGGGGTCTGCGCCGTCGCCCGTTGTGGGAGTTTGAGATTGATACCGCCCGCCAGCAGTTAAATCTGCAATTCGGTACGCGGGATCTGGTCGGTTTCGGCGTCGAAAATGCCTCGCGTGGATTATGTGCGGCAGGCTGCCTGTTACAGTACGCAAAAGATACCCAGCGCACCTCCCTGCCGCATATTCGTTCCATTACGATGGAACGCCAGCAGGACAGCATCATTATGGATGCCGCGACCCGCCGCAATCTGGAAATTACCCAAAACCTGGCCGGTGGTGTCGAAAATACCCTCGCCGCGGTGCTTGACTGTACCGTGACGCCAATGGGTAGCCGAATGCTTAAACGCTGGCTGCATATGCCGGTACGAAATACCGACATATTGCGTGAACGCCAGCAGACCATCGGCGCCTTGCAGGACACCGTCAGCGAACTGCAACCGGTGCTGCGTCAGGTCGGCGATTTGGAGCGCATCCTTGCGCGTCTGGCGCTGCGCACCGCGCGTCCGCGCGATCTCGCCCGAATGCGTCACGCCTTCCAGCAACTGCCGGAATTGCACGCTCAGCTTGAAACCGTTGACAGCGCGCCGGTACAGGCGTTGCGTAAAAAAATGGGCGATTTCGCCGAGCTGCGCGACCTCCTGGAACGCGCCATTATTGACGCGCCGCCGGTACTGGTCCGCGACGGCGGCGTTATTGCGCCCGGCTACCATGAAGAGCTGGATGAATGGCGCGCGCTGGCGGACGGCGCCACCGATTATCTCGATCGTCTGGAAATTCGCGAACGCGAGCGTACCGGGCTGGATACGCTGAAAGTCGGCTATAACGCGGTACATGGTTATTACATTCAGATTAGCCGTGGTCAAAGCCATCTGGCACCCATCAATTATGTGCGTCGCCAGACGCTGAAAAATGCCGAACGCTACATTATTCCTGAGCTTAAAGAGTACGAAGATAAAGTTCTGACCTCGAAAGGCAAAGCGCTGGCGCTGGAAAAACAGCTATATGACGAATTGTTTGATCTGCTGTTGCCGCATCTGGCCGATTTACAGCAGAGCGCCAACGCGCTGGCGGAGCTGGATGTGCTGGTTAACCTGGCCGAACGCGCCTGGACGCTGAATTACACCTGCCCGACATTTACCGATAAACCCGGTATCCGTATTACCGAAGGTCGCCACCCGGTGGTTGAACAGGTACTGAATGAGCCGTTTATCGCTAACCCGCTCAACCTGTCGCCGCAGCGCCGGATGTTGATCATTACCGGCCCCAATATGGGCGGTAAAAGTACCTATATGCGGCAAACGGCATTGATCGCCCTGCTGGCCTATATCGGCAGTTACGTTCCGGCGCAAAACGTGGAAATCGGCCCCATCGACCGTATTTTTACCCGCGTCGGCGCAGCGGATGACCTGGCCTCCGGGCGTTCGACCTTTATGGTGGAGATGACCGAAACCGCGAACATTCTGCATAATGCCACGGAAAACAGTCTGGTATTGATGGATGAAATCGGGCGCGGTACCTCCACGTATGACGGGCTGTCGTTGGCCTGGGCCTGCGCGGAGAATCTCGCGAATAAGATTAAAGCGTTAACGCTGTTCGCTACCCACTACTTCGAGCTGACCCAATTACCGGAGAAAATGGAAGGCGTGGCGAACGTCCACCTGGATGCGCTGGAACACGGCGATACTATCGCGTTTATGCACAGCGTGCAGGACGGCGCGGCAAGTAAGAGCTATGGCCTGGCGGTCGCGGCGCTTGCGGGCGTCCCTAAAGAAGTCATCAAACGCGCGCGCCAGAAACTCCGCGAGCTGGAAAGCATCTCGCCCAATGCGGCGGCAACGCAGGTGGACGGCACGCAAATGTCGTTGCTTGCCGCCCCGGAGGAGACATCGCCTGCCGTTGAAGCGCTGGAGAATCTCGATCCGGACTCCCTGACGCCACGCCAGGCGCTGGAGTGGATCTATCGGCTGAAAAGTCTAGTGTAAACGTGTCAGACCCGATAGCACCGCGCTATCGGGTCTGCGCGCCGGAACAGGCTTTTCAGGCTGTGACTGTCGTTTCGTGTAAATGACGCCAGACTATCCGTCTTCTTTCCCTTTTTAAAATAACCGTCGACCAGCGTACCGTCTCAGCCTGGCCCGGCAGTTGCTGGCGCTCACGATAACGCAGCGCGGCGCCTTCCGGCCACTCCGCCACAAGGTCAATGTGCTCAACCACGATAACCAGCCCCGGGCGACACGCGCGCTGCGCCTGGAAAAAAGCGCCCAGCGCCGGATAATCCAGACAAATACCTCCTGGCGTTATCATCGTAAAATCAACAGCGAAACGCGCTATCAACGCCTCCAGGCTACCCATCCCCTTACTAAGCCAGTTCTCAATCGCCGCATGGGCGTGAATAATTTCTTCTTTATATGGATTCATGATCTTTCCTTTTTCAGGCACAGAAGCGCCTGTCTATTGTTTAGACAGACAGCGTAAATAAGGGGCAGCAGGGTGATACCGGCGGCGGCAATAAAGGTCCAGCGATAAGCAACCTCAAGCGACATAACGCGCTGGAGCGCATTTAACAGCAGCGTCAACAGCGTCGCGCCAAGGAAAAAGCTGATCTGACGATTAAGATTCCATAGCGCGCTGGCGTCAGGCATGTCCCGGCGAGCAATAGTCAGGAAAGCGCCACTCTGCGCGGTACTGCTGCACAAACTGCCGCCAGCGCCCATTAAGGCGAATATCATCATCAGTACACGGTGCGATGTCGCAGGCGTAACGTTAGTTAAAAGCAGTATCCCTGCGGCCTGAAGAAGACAGCCGACGATAATCAGCGGACGCGGCCCAAGCCGATTGAAGTAACGTCCGGTAAGCATAATGGCGACAAATGAAGCGATCGACCAGGGAAGCATCAGCGACCCCGCCGCCACAGGCGATAGCTGCGCGACGTTCTGTAGATAAAACATCCCGACCACGCTGATACCAATGAACATACCCGGTACGCACAGATAGACGATCATGGCAAAACGCAGCAGCCTGTCCGTCAACAACGGCAGATGGAGCAATCTTGCTGACGCCATTGTCGTCGACGCGGCGTTCAGCCAACGATAAGCGAGCAATAAAGTGAGAACGGCCACCGGCAGAGTGGCAAAGAATATCCAGCGCCAGCCGCACGTTTCCACCAGCAGCCCGCCAATCGCAGGCGAACATGCCGGCGCCAGTAGCGCCACCATCATGACAACCGATGACACGCCAGCGCGTTCATGCGGTTTAAACTGTTGCCAGGTTAACGCCTGACCAACCGGGATCAATAAGCCACCGCCCGCCCCCTGCACAATACGCCAGAAAACAAGGCTGTGTAATGAATCGGCAAAACCTGCGGCAGCGGCGGCAACGCTAAACAGAATGAGCGAAAATATGATCAGCCGTCGTGCGCCGAGATAACGCGAAAGAAACGCGCTAAACGGAACGATCAGCGTTAATCCTGCGATATAACCGTTACTCACCCATGCCAGCGCCGATATGGACGTATGCAGATCCACGGACATCGCAGGAAAAGCCACGCTGGCAATAAACAGATTAATCAGATCAAGAAAGAAGCCGAGCAGGTAAACCACTGCCACTTTACTGCGATACGTCATTATGCATCCTCCGTCAGAGGCGCTAATGTAGCCGTCCGGAGAAAGCCAGATAAGTCCGCGCTTCAACGATATACTGTCAAAATAATTTTGACAGTAAAGGAGCTCGCCATGCTCAATTTGCAGCGTATGTCGCTGTTTATCGCCGTGGTAGATAGCGGCAGCTTCACGGCCGCCGCCGCCGCATCGGGCCAAACAAAAGCGGTAGTGAGTTTTAATATTCGGCAGCTTGAAAAAGAGCTTGGCGTAACGTTACTGCTACGTTCCACCCGACGACTGACGCTCACAGACGCCGGCGTCCTCTTTTACCAAAAAGGCGTGAATTTACTCAATGCAGCGAAAAATTTGCAGGATGAAGTGCGTGCCAGCCATAGTGGGCTGGGCGGCGAGTTACGTATTACCACTACGCCCGAGTTTGGCGAACAGGTGGTCATTCCGGTACTGGCGCAGTTTAGTCAGCGCCATCCCGATCTCCGTATTCGGCATATGTCCTCATCACATCATGCCGATTTAATTGCCGAGCGCTTTGATGTGGCGATTCGGCTTGGCTCGCTGGCCGACTCCCGCTATCGCGCCGCGCTGATATCCCGCTTTACCATTCTGCCGGTCGCCGCGCCGCAGTGGCTCGCCCGCCACCCCGTGTCGTCGCTGGAGTCGTTGGCTCAGGCGGAATGGATTATTCATGAGCGATTACCTACGCCGCTACGGTGGACAGTAACGAATAATCATGGCCAACACTCACGCCTGGAGATAAGCAAAGCCGGCAAAATTTCTGTCGACAGCGCGCGCTCGCTGATGGCCTTCGCTCTCGCAGGAAGCGGCGTCGCATTACTGCCGCAATGGTTAGTCAACACCGCACTGGAGGATGGAACGTTAATTCACCTGTTACCCGACTATCATTTTCCCCGTCAGGGCATTTATGCCGTTTATCCGGACGCCCGCCATGTATCGACAAAAGTACGCACATTTATTGATTTTTTACGTTCGCAATGGGATTGCGGGGAGCACGCCCCATCATTGTAGCCAGTCCGGGAGCATTGCGCTCCCGGACGGATAATACCGTCTTAATCCTTAACTACCAGCTTGTCTTTGATCCCCTGCGCCTGCCAACGCACCCACAGCATAATTGCCGCCAGAACGACAATCGGCAGTAACGGATCGAGCCAACTGCCGCCGGAACCGAACAGCAGGTTAATCAGCGCCACGCCGGTGCCGCCAATCGCCCAGGCAATGGTCGTCGGTACAGACCAAACCACCATCTGCTGTTTGACATCAGAGACGCCCATCATGCGGTTAACCACCCAGAACAGGCTGTCGTTGAAGTAGCCGAAAAACAGCGACCCCATCGTTGCGGCCTGAGCGGCAAGCAACATATTGATGCCGGGGATCTGCGCCAGGATCGGCGCGGAAATCGAGGCGGCAGTGATCATCGCCACCGTCCCCGATCCCTGAATCAGGCGTACCAGCGTCGCCACGATAAACGGGATCAGGATCGGCGAGATCGGCAGGTTGGCAACCTGCTCCGCCAGCTGTTGTCCCGCGCCGCTGTCGCGCAGGATCGCGCCCAACGCGCCGCCAGCGCCCGTGACCAGTAAGATAATCCCGGCGCTTTGCAAGCCCTCTTCCAGACGCTCTGCGGTGGTATGTTTATCCATGCGCGGCACCAGCGTATACACCGCCAGCAGAACGCTGATGGCCAACGCGATCACTGGGCTTCCCACAAAGTTGATTGCCTGTACCACCGGATGCGTCGCCAGGCCGGACCATCCTTCTACAGTGGCGAGGGTGGAACAGATAGCCTTCAGGAAGATCAGCACGATCGGCACCACAATAGGCAGCAGAGAGAGCGTCAGGCTCGGCAGATCCTTTTGCTCTTTCTCTTTATTGTACTGCTCCAGCGCGGCATTGACTTCATCGGCGTTCAGCGTACGCGGCACGAAATCAGGGTAGCGTTTATCCAGCCACTGCGCATAGAACACAATGCCGATCACACAGGGCACCGCCAGCGCCATCCCGGTCAATAACATTGCGCCGATGTCGACGTTAAAAATCCCGGCTACCCCCAGCGGGCCTGGAGTCGGAGGTACCGTATGGTGAGTGACCACCAGCCCGCCCGCCAGCGCGACGCCCAGCGTCAGTAGCGAACGCTTACCGCTTTTCGCCAGCGCTTTCGCCACCGGATAAAGAATGACAAAAGCGGAATCGACGAAAATGGGGATGCTGACAATATAACCCGTGATCGCCAGCGCCCACTCTTCACGGCGTTTCCCCAGCCATTTGATAAAGCTCCAGGCGATACGCTCCGCCGCGCCGGAAACCTCCAGCAAGCGCCCCATCATTACGCCGAGACCAATCACCAGGCCAATGCTGCCCAGCGTCGTACCGAATCCGCTGGTGATGACAGAGAGCGTTTTATCAATGCCCATTCCCCCCAACAGACCGGCGATACAGGCCGCCGCCAGCATCGCGATCAGCGCATGAACACGGGTGCGTAACACCAGCCATACCAGCACGAAAACGGCAACGATCAGGCCGATAATTGGGGTCGGTAAACTTGTCATGACCTCCCCTCCATATCATCTTGTCGAAAGCGTTCAATAATGTCATCGAAGCGTTTATCGGCGACAAAACCTAACGCCAGCGCACGCTGGTTATCGATACGTCCCGGCCAGGAGGCGACAATTTTCTCGACGCCTTCGTCGCGCTGATGCGCAACCCGATCGCGCGCCGCCTGGCCGCCCGCCTGACGCAACGTTTCCAGCATCTCGCCCACGGTTACGCTGATCCCCGGTAAGTTGATGCTGCTCGCCTCGCCAGGCGCGGGTAACGTTGCGGCCAGCGACAGGTTATGGATCACCGTCGCCGGGCTGGAAATCCACAGCCGCAAACTTTCCGATACCGGGCAGACGGTCGTCTCGCCCTGCAACGGTTCACGAATAATCGCGCTGACAAAAGAAGAAGCGGCGCGGTTTGGTTTACCCGGGCGAACACAGATCGTCGGCAAACGCAGCGCCAGCCCATCCACATAGCCTTTGCGGGTATAGTCGTTGACCAACAGTTCACAGGCGGCCTTCTGCGCGCCATAAGACGAGCGCGGCGTGAGCGCGGTGGTATCGGTGACGCATTCCGGCAGCGTACCGCCATAAACGGCAAGCGAGCTGGAGAAGACAAAACGAATTTTCTGCGGTTGCCGACGACACGCCTCAAGTAACTGGCGGGTAAGATCCAGGTTAACTTTCCATCCCAGATCGAAATCGTCTTCCGCATGACTGCTGACAATCGCAGCGAGATGATAAACAACAGAGGTATTAGCGGTAATCACATTCTCCAGCACGCCCGGCTGGGTTAAGTCAGCTTCCAGGCAGCGTAAACGAGGGGAATCTGATAACCGTGCAGGCATTTTTAAATCAACAAGAAGCAGTTCGTTAAACGCCAGCGATGAGTTTAATAAGGCGCTTGCGAGTTTCTGGCCTAAAAAGCCGCCCCCGCCGGTAATGATAATCTGCATCCGGATGTCCTCTTTATTGTTGTGTAGGGTAGTTCAGGGTTAGCGCCAGGCGTTAAACCAGCCAAGCCCGTCCTGAGTGGTATTCCGTGGTTGGTATTCGCAGCCTATCCAGCCGCGATAACCTACGTCATCGAACAGCCGGAACAGCCACGGGTAGTTGATCTCGCCATCATCCGGTTCATGTCTGTCCGGTAGCGAGGCGATTTGTACATGGGCATAGCGGCCCGCGTACTCGCGAATCAGGTGACTCAAATTGCCATCCACTTTTTGCGCGTGGAAAGTGTCGAGCTGGATGAATACATTCGGGCGGTCAACCTCTTCTGCGATGCCCAGCGCCTGATATTGGCTGGAAAAGAGGTAGCCGGGTTTAACGCCGGGACTCAGCGCTTCGATCAAAATACGTTTATCGTGGGCGGCAAACCGGTCGGCGGCATAACGCAAATTATCGATAAACGTGGCGCGATAACGTGCGCCATCAGCGCCATCCGGCACTACGCCCGCCATGATGTGAACCTGCTCGCATTCCAGCGCCAGAGCGTATTCCAGAGCCAGATCAATATCGGCGCGCGCGTCGTGTTCGCGCCCCGGTAGCGCGGCACGTCCCCACTCGCCCGCCGCGGTATCGCCCGCCGAAGTATTAAACAGCGCCAGCGTCAGATCATGACGCGATAGCTGGGCTTTAATCTCGCTGGCGGCAAAGCCGTAGGGGAACAGAAACTCAACGGCCTGAAAACCGGCTGCGGCAGCAGCGGCAAAACGCTCGATAAACGGCACTTCGGTAAACATCATCGACAAATTGGCGGCAAAACGCGGCATCGGGTTATCTCCTTAACTGCGCAATTTCTTCGGTGGTTAAATAACGAATCGGGCGTTCGCCAAGGATAAAAATCAGCTTTGCCGTCTCTTCCAGCTCCTCGGTATTATTAGCGGCTTCCTGCAAATTCTCCCCGCACACGACCGGCCCATGATTAGCCAGTAAAAAGGCCTGATGCCGGGCCGCCAGCGCAGCCAAATCGCGAGCAATTCGGTCATCCCCCGGGCGATAGTAGGGAACCAGCGGAATGTCTCCCATCCGCATCACCACATAGGGGGTAAACGGGCGAATCACATTTTGCGGGTCCAGCCCTTCGAGACAGGAAAGCGCCGTTGACCAGGTGCTGTGCAGATGTACCACGGCCTTGCAGCAAGGGTTATTGCGATACAACGCCAGATGAAAACGCACCTCTTTAGACGGTTTATCGCCGCTGAGCCATTCGCCCTGCGGGTCCACTTTGGATAGCCGCTGCGGGTCGAGATTACCCAGACACGAACCGGTGGGCGTCGCCAGAATATTGCCGTCCGGCAGTAACAGCGAGAGGTTGCCTGCCGAGCCGGTGGCATAGCCGCGCTGGAAAAACGAGGCGGCTATCCTGACCATCTCTTCTCGCAAAGCGTGCTCTTCTTTTGCCAGTATCGTCATACCTGAAACTCCCTTTGAGCGCGGATGAAAAAGGATTCATCGCCAAAATTACCTGACTTTAGCGCCAGCGAGACTGGCGCATGGAGCGCGTTGACCCACGGCACGCCGGGTGAAATGCACGGTCCGATGTGAAAACCGGTAATACCGAGGCTTTGCGTCACCACGCCCGAAGTTTCGCCGCCCGCCACGATAAACCGGGTGATACCGCCTTCCGCTAAGCGAGCGGCCAGCAGGGAAAAAAGCGCCTCTACCGCATGGCTGGCTTCAGTAGCGCCATATTGCTGCTGGATGGCGGCCAGCGCCTGCGTGGAGGCGGTGGCGCTAATCATTGGCGCCAGTTCGCTGTCCTGACTGAGCACCCACTGCGCCAGCGCTTCAGCGTAGGCCTCGCGCGTCTCGGATGACAGGCAGCGCGCCACATCAACGTCGCGTGTGGGAGCATGTTGTCGATAGAAGGCCACCTGCTGATTCGTCATTTGCGAACAGGAACCGGAAAGCACCACCGCGCGACCGCTCAGCGGATAGCCTGCGGAACGGGCCTGAGAAACGCCGTGCTTCGCCCACTGACGCGCCAGCCCCATTGCCATCCCGGAACCGCCGGTCACCAGCAGGGCATCACGCAAAACCTCGCCCTGAATTTCCAGGTGCCGCTCATTGAGCGCGTCAAGTACCGCGTAGCGATATCCTTCCTGCTGTAAACGCGACAGCGCCGCACGGGTCGCGGCAACGCCTTCATCAAGCGTCTGAGCCGGAATAACGCCGCAGCGCCCTTGCGCCTGCGCTTCCATCAGACGCGGCAGGTAGCTGTCGGTCATCGGATTGATAGGGTGGTGGCGCATACCGGACTCCGCCAGCAAGTGGTTCATGACAAACAGATAGCCCTGATAAACCGTGCGTCCGTTAACCGGCAGCGCGGGAGAAATCACGGTAAATGAGGTATCCAGCGCCACCATCAGCGCATCGGTGACCGGGCCGATATTGCCTTCGGCGGTACTATCGAAAGTCGAGCAATATTTGAAATAGACTTGCTGGCAGCCCTGTTTTTTCAGCCATACCAGCGCCGCCAGCGATTGTTTTATCGCCTCTTGCGCCGGGCATGAGCGGGTTTTCAGGCTGATAACCACCGCGTCGCACCCTTCCGGTTGCGTCCCGGTTGGGACATCATTGATCTGCACTGTCGGCATCCCGTTTTCGACCAGAAAACTGGCGATGTCAGTCGCGCCGGTAAAATCGTCGGCAATGACGCCAATTTTTAACATGACGGCTCCTCAGGCGTGACGCCAGGCAGAGTAATCCCTGAGAAAATTTTGATCACAGCGCTGTCATCCTCTTTGCCATAACCGGCGTTACTGGCGCTGGTGAACATATTTAACGCCGTAGAGGCCAGCGGTAAGGGGAAGCGCAGCGCTTTCGCCGTGTCGGCAACCAGCCCCAAATCTTTGACAAAAATGTCGACGGCCGAACGCGGGGTATAGTCGCCGTCAACGACATGCTGCATACGGTTTTCGAACATCCAGGAGTTTCCGGCGGCATGGGTCACGACGTCATACATCACGTCCAGAGGAATACCGGCCCGCGCGGCCAGCGCCATCGCTTCGGCCGCCGCCGCAATATGCACGCCAGCCAGCAGCTGATGAATGATTTTGACAGTTGAGCCTGCGCCCGGCGTATCGCTGATGCGATAAACGTTGCTGGCAACGGCGTCCAGCACAGGCTTCAGGCGGGTAAACGCCGCCTCGCTCCCGGAGGCCATCACCGTCATTTCGCCCTGCGCCGCTTTTACCGCGCCGCCGGAAACCGGCGCATCCAGCATGTTAAGATTCAATGCCGTCAACGCCGCGGCGATCTCTTGGGCGTCGGCGCTTGAGATCGTAGACGAAACCATCACCGCGCTTCCGGGTTTCATCAGATGGGCGACGCCATCCTCACCGAATAACACCTGTCTGACCTGGGCGGCATTGACGACCAGAATGACTAACGCATCCACGACGCCGGCGAACTCCCTGGCGCTGGCGGCAGCCCCACAAGCCCCTTCAGCAAGAAGATTCGCGCACGCTTGCGGGTTAAGATCGGCCCCCCATGTGGAAAGCCCGGCGCGCAGGCATGAACGCGCAGCGCCCATTCCCATTGAGCCAAGCCCCACAATGCCGACATGAAAATCGGTTCCTGTTGTCATTATCACTCCATGTTAATTTACGTGATATTATGTTTTGTTATGTGAATATAGGCGTTTTTGTAAACAATTGCGGTGAGTTGTTTCACAAAAAATAACAAAATGTGTTATTTTTTGTGAAGGCAATCCTCATAGAACTTCACACGCTGTGACGAGAAATCGCGTAAAATCGCGACAGGACTAAAGAAAGGAGCAGACGTTGATACCTACTGAGCGTCGACAAATCATTCTTGATATGGTGGCGGAGAAAGGCATCGTCAGTATCGCTGAACTGACCGAGCGCATGCATGTATCCCACATGACTATCCGCCGTGATTTACAAAAACTGGAGCAGCAAGGCGCGGTAATCCAGGTCTCTGGCGGCGTGCAATCATCGACTCGCGTGGCGCACGAACCCTCGCATCAGATCAAAACCGAACTGGCGACGCCGCAGAAAGCGGCGATTGGCAAACTGGCCGCCAGCCTGGTACAGCCAGAAAGCTGTATCTACCTTGATGCAGGTACGACCACGCTGGCGATCGCCAGGCAGCTGGTTACGATGAATAAACTTACGGTGGTGACGAATGATTTCGTTATCGCCGATTACCTGATGGACAACAGCGATTGCACAATTATTCACACTGGCGGGGCGGTATGCCGGGAAAACCGGTCGTGCGTCGGTGAAGCCGCGGCGACGCTTTTGCGCGGGCTGATGATTGACCAGGCCTTTATTTCCGCCTCGTCCTGGAGCGTGCGCGGTATTTCAACGCCGGCAGAAGATAAAGTCACGGTGAAACGGGCCGTCGCCAGCGCCAGCCGCCAAAAAATTCTGGTGTGCGACGCGACCAAATACGGCCAGGTCGCGACGTGGCTGGCGTTACCGCTGGCGGAATTCAACCAAATCGTCACCGATGACGGCCTGCCGGAAAGCGCAATTCGGGCGCTGGCCAAAGTGGATATCTCACTGCTGATGGCCAAAAAATAGCGGAGCGGCGCAAGCCGCTTACGTCATCATCTTGCGTACCAGTTGCGTAAACTGTTCGCGTTCTTCAGCGCTCAGTCGCCCCAAAAATTCATCGTCAACGCGATCCCCCAGTGGTATCGAGGCGGCGAGCAACGTTTGGCCCTGAACGGTGAGATAGACAAAACGCCGACGTTTATCCAGCGGATCGTTTTCTCGCTTTACCAGCCCACGATTTTCCATCCGGCTTAACATCTCCGCCAGCGTCGCTTTAGTGCTGACCGCCGCTTCGGTCAGATCGACCTGTTCAATACCCGGATGTTCAGCAATAACGCGCATCACCGCATATTGAGGTTTGGTGAGCTCCGGTAGTTCATGCTGCCAGCGTGCGGTATGTTGCTGAAAAAGTTGGCGTAACAGATGAAACGCGGTGTTTCGTAACTCCATGAGCGCTCCGGATAAATTAACTTTTTCTATCATAACGACTTATGCACGGTTTTTTAATGACGAATGCTTTAGCTAAACGTGCGCAGGCGTCGGGAGCGATCTTGTCGCAAAGGCCGTGTGGGCGTATTTTGATCAAAATGTTCGTATACGAACGATATTTGAGGTAAGAAATGAGATTGATTGTGGGGATGACCGGTGCGACCGGCGCGCCGCTTGGCGTCGAGCTACTCCAGGCATTGCGGGCGATACCTGATGTTGAAACGCATCTGGTAATGTCAAAGTGGGCGAAAACCACTATTGAACTGGAGACGCCCTACACGCCCGCTGAGGTAGCCGCCCTGGCAGATTATTGTCATAGCCCGGCCGATCAGGCGGCGACCATTTCCTCCGGCTCATTTCGTACCGACGGCATGATTATTATCCCCTGCAGTATGAAAACACTGGCGGGGGTTCGCGCCGGCTATGCCGAGGGGCTGGTGGGACGCGCTGCCGATGTCGTGTTGAAAGAGGGTCGCAAGCTGGTGCTTGTACCGCGGGAAATGCCGCTCAGCACGATTCATCTGGAAAACATGCTTGCGCTTTCTCGTATGGGGGTGGCGATAGTGCCGCCCATGCCCGCGTTCTACAACCTGCCGCAAACCGTTGACGATATTATCCAGCACATCGTAGCGCGCGTTCTCGACCAGTTTGGTCTGGAGCATACGCGCGCGCGTCGCTGGCAAGGACTGCGACAGGCAGCAAATTTTTCACAGGAGAATGGATAATGGCATTTGATGATTTGCGCAGTTTTTTACATGCGCTGGATCAGCAGGGACAACTGCTGAAAATCAGCGAGGAAGTGAATGCGGAGCCGGATCTCGCCGCCGCTGCCAACGCAACGGGACGCATCGGCGATGGCGCGCCCGCGCTGTGGTTTGACAATATTCGTGGTTTTACCGACGCCCGCGTGGCGATGAATACCATCGGTTCCTGGCAGAACCATGCCATCTCACTGGGTTTGCCGCCTAACACGCCGGTTAAAAAACAGATCGATGAATTTATTCGCCGCTGGGACAATTTTCCGGTAGCGCCGGAACGACGGGCGAATCCGGGCTGGGCGGAAAATACCGTCGACGGCGACGCGATCAACCTGTTTGATATCCTGCCGCTGTTTCGTCTGAACGACGGCGACGGTGGATTCTATCTGGATAAAGCCTGTGTGGTATCACGCGATCCGCTCGATCCCGATAACTTCGGCAAGCAGAATGTCGGCATCTACCGTATGGAAGTTAAAGGCAAGCGTAAGCTGGGTCTGCAACCAGTGCCGATGCATGATATCGCATTGCACCTGCACAAAGCCGAAGAGCGTGGGGAAGATCTGCCGATTGCGATCACGCTGGGTAACGATCCGATCATTACCCTGATGGGCGCAACGCCGCTGAAATACGATCAGTCAGAGTATGAAATGGCAGGCGCGCTGCGTGAAAGCCCCTATCCTATCGCCACCGCGCCGTTGACCGGTTTTGATGTGCCGTGGGGATCTGAAGTCATTCTTGAAGGGGTCATCGAAAGCCGTAAACGTGAAATTGAAGGACCGTTCGGCGAATTTACCGGCCACTATTCCGGCGGTCGCAACATGACCGTGGTGCGTATCGATAAGGTCTCTTACCGCAGCAAACCCATTTTTGAATCGCTCTATTTGGGGATGCCGTGGACGGAAATCGACTACCTGATGGGGCCGGCGACCTGCGTGCCACTGTATCAACAGCTGAAAGCCGAATTTCCGGAAGTGCAGGCGGTAAACGCCATGTACACCCACGGCCTGCTGGCCATCATCTCGACCAAAAAACGCTACGGCGGCTTTGCCCGCGCGGTGGGCCTGCGAGCGATGACGACGCCGCATGGTCTGGGATATGTGAAGATGGTGATCATGGTCGATGAAGATGTCGATCCATTCAATCTGCCACAGGTGATGTGGGCGTTGTCGTCGAAAGTGAATCCGGCAGGCGATCTGGTACAGCTACCGAATATGTCCGTCCTGGAACTGGATCCGGGCTCAAGCCCGGCGGGGATTACCGACAAGCTGATCATTGACGCCACCACGCCGGTTGCGCCAGATAACCGTGGTCACTATAGCCAGCCGGTTGTTGATTTACCGGAAACTAAAGCCTGGGCTGAAAAGCTGACCGCCATGCTGGCCAACCGTAAATAAGGAGCAACCGATGATTTGTCCACGCTGTGCCGATGCACATATTGAACTCATGGCGACTTCGCCGGTAAAAGGAGTCTGGACGGTATATCAGTGTCAGCATTGTCTGTATACCTGGCGCGATACCGAACCGTTACGCCGTACCAGCCGCGAACACTATCCACAAGCGTTTCGCATGACGCAAAAAGATATTGATGACGCGCCAATGGTGCCGAGTATCCCGCCGCTGCTGGCAGAAGACAAACGGTAAAAAAAAAGGCCAGTCTGTCGACTGGCCTTTTTTTGACAAGGGTACTTACTCGCGGAACAGCGCTTCGATATTCAGCCCCTGCGTCTGCAGAATTTCGCGCAGACGGCGCAGGCCTTCAACCTGAATCTGACGAACACGTTCACGCGTAAGACCGATTTCACGGCCTACATCTTCCAGTGTCGCAGCTTCATATCCCAGCAGACCGAAACGGCGCGCCAGCACTTCACGCTGTTTGGCGTTCAGTTCGAACAACCATTTGACGATGCTCTGTTTCATATCGTCATCTTGCGTGGTGTCTTCCGGACCGTTCTCTTTTTCATCGGCCAGGATGTCCAGCAACGCTTTTTCGGAATCACCGCCCAGCGGGGTGTCTACCGAGGTAATGCGCTCGTTGAGACGAAGCATACGGCTGACGTCATCAACCGGTTTATCCAGTTGCTCTGCAATTTCTTCCGCACTCGGTTCGTGGTCCAGTTTATGCGACAACTCACGTGCGGTGCGCAGGTATACGTTCAGCTCTTTAACAATGTGAATCGGCAAGCGAATCGTACGGGTTTGGTTCATAATCGCCCGTTCGATTGTCTGGCGAATCCACCAGGTTGCGTATGTTGAGAAGCGGAACCCGCGTTCCGGGTCAAACTTCTCGACTGCACGGATAAGCCCCAGGTTGCCCTCTTCAATCAGGTCCAGCAACGCCAGTCCACGATTGCCATAACGGCGGGCAATTTTTACCACCAGACGCAGGTTACTCTCAATCATGCGACGGCGAGAAGCGACATCTCCACGCAGTGCGCGACGCGCAAAATAGACTTCTTCTTCGGCTGTTAACAGTGGTGAATACCCAATCTCACCAAGGTAAAGCTGAGTCGCGTCCAACACACGCTGTGTGGCCCCTTGCGATAACAGCTCTTCTTCAGCCAGGTCGTTATCACTGGGTTCCTCTTCACTCAAGGCTTTTTCGTCAAAAGCCTCTACTCCGTTCTCATCAAATTCCGCGTCTTCATTTAAATCATGAACTTTCAGCGTATTCTGACTCATAAGGTGGCTCCTACCCGTGATCCCTTGACGGAACTAGCAAGTCAAAGCCTGGTTCCGCCGCTTTATCGCTGCGGTAAATAACGCAGCGGGTTTACGGATTTCCCCTTGTAACGAATTTCAAAATGCAAGCGTGTAGAGCTGGTGCCGGTGCTACCCATAGTAGCGATTTTTTGCCCCGCCTTAACTTCCTGTTGTTCCCGGACCAGCATCGTATCATTATGGGCGTAGGCACTCAGGTAATCATCGTTATGTTTGATGATAATAAGATTACCGTAACCACGCAGTGCGTTACCGGCATATACGACGCGCCCATCAGCGGTTGCGACGATAGCCTGTCCCTTACTGCCTGCAATGTCGATCCCTTTATTGCCCCCTTCGGAAGCGCCAAAGTTTTCGATCACTTTGCCATCCGTCGGCCAGCGCCATGCGGAAATCGGCGCGCTGGTTGACGTACTGCTTGCATTTGGTTCGGTCGTGCTTACCGTTGGTGCCGTTACAGGCCCTGTGACAACCGTCCCAGCAGGCTTGTTGTTTGGCAACATTTTGTTAGCACTTTGTTCACCTGAGCCCTCAGAATACGTAATTGTTGGTTGAGACGCAACTGCAACGGTGGAATTTTGTGCAGACCTGGTCACAACTCCTTGCTGTGCTGCATCCGCCTGGGTGATCGCATTTCCGCCAGTAATTGGCGTGCCGGATGCGTTACCAACTTGCAAAGTTTGCCCTACATTCAGGCTATACGGGGCAGAAATACTGTTTCTCTGGGCCAGATCGCGGAAATCGTTCCCGGTAATCCAGGCGATGTAAAAAAGCGTATCACCCTTTTTCACGGTGTAAGTACTGCCACCCGTATAGCTACCTTTCGGAATATTCCCATACTGGCGATTGTATACGATTCGCCCATTTTCCATCTGCACGGGTTGTTCCGTGACCGGTTGAGTTTGCATGGGCTGCGTTACAGGACGCTGAACGGGTTGAATTTGCGGCGCTTGTTGCGGCGTTTGTTGCGGCGTCGCGCCCATTTTTGGCGGCGGTGTGATCAACATCCCGGAATTGGTATTTGATGACGAACCACTGTCCACAGACGTGACCGGCGCCGGAGGGTTTGACGAACTGGTACAACCTGCCAGCCATAGTGAAACCAGTGATAGTGCCGCAATGCGACTAACGGTGAATTTTGGGCTTCCCGCGCTCATTTATCCCCCAGGAAAAAATTTGGTTAACAACCAGTGACGTAAGAACCGTGCAACGCATTAAGTGAACACGGGAAAATGTGTTCACGATACGCTTAACCCACCGGGAATAACCAGGAAAACTCCAGGTATTCGTTTCGGCTTCATCAGGCGTAAGAGTGGGTGTTTGCAGAGCAAACTAGGCCAGCTCTCCCTTGACTAACGGGACGAAGCGAACGGCCTCCACGGTATCGATAATAAATTCGCCGCCCCGGCGACGCACGCGTTTCAAAAACTGCTGCTCATCGCCCACAGGCAGAACAAGAATGCCGCCTTCATCCAACTGTGCCATGAGCGCGGTAGGAATTTCCGGCGGCGCGGCCGTCACAATGATAGCGTCAAACGGCGCACGCGCCTGCCAGCCTTGCCAGCCATCGCCATGACGGGTAGAAACATTATGTAAATCGAGCTGCTTCAGGCGGCGGCGCGCCTGCCATTGCAGCCCCTTAATCCGCTCAACGGAGCAAACGTGATGTACCAGATGCGCCAGAATCGCCGTCTGATAGCCGGAACCAGTGCCAATTTCCAACACCCTGGATTGCGGCGTCAGTTCGAGCAGTTCCGTCATTCGCGCCACCATATAGGGCTGCGAAATCGTCTGACCCTGGCCTATCGGCAAAGCGATATTTTCCCAGGCCTTATGTTCAAACGCTTCATCAATAAATTTCTCGCGCGGCACTGCGGCAAGCGCATTAAGCACCTGCTCATCTCTGATGCCCTGCGCGCGCAATTGTTCAAGAAGAGCCTGTACACGTCCACTTACCATTGCGTGCCAACTCCCACGCTGTCTAACCAGTCTGAAACCACATCATGCGCGCTGTGCGCGGTTAAATCCACATGCAACGGCGTGACGGAGACGTAGCCTTCATCCACCGCCGCGAAATCGGTATCCGGCCCGGCATCGTATTTATCGCCCGGCGGGCCAATCCAGTACAATGTATTACCGCGCGGATCTTCCTGCGGGATTACTTTATCCGCTGGATGGCGGCTACCACAGCGAGTCACGCGGATGCCTTTAACCTGCGCTAACGGTAGATCCGGGACATTCACGTTGAGAATACGCCCGGTACGCAACGGCTCCCGGCTTAACCCTCGCAAAAGCGCGCAAGTCACGGCTGCAGCCGTATCATAATGCTGATAGCCGTTAAGGGAGACCGCTAATGCCGGAAAGCCGAGATGACGACCTTCCATCGCCGCGGCGACAGTACCGGAATAGATCACATCATCGCCCAGATTCGGACCCGCGTTAATACCGGAAACGACAATATCCGGACGCGGACGCATTAAGGCATTAACGCCCAGATAGACGCAATCGGTCGGCGTCCCCATCTGTACGGCGATATCGCCATTATCAAAGGTAAAAGTACGAAGCGAAGATTCCAGCGTGAGGGAATTAGACGCGCCGCTGCGGTTACGATCCGGGGCTACGACCTGTACATCAGCAAACTCACGCAGCGCTTTCGCCAGCGTTTGTATACCGGGCGCGTGAACCCCGTCATCGTTACTCAGCAATATGCGCATAATCACCCATTGTGTTGATCAGTTCCCTTACTACGCTGGTGGCAAAACTGCCTGCGGGCAGCCAGAAACGTAACTCGACGGTAACGTCATCCCACCAGTTCCAGCTTAATTGTTGCGGATAAAGCAGCATCGCTCTGCGCGACGCTTCTACTTTTTCGCGCAGCAACAGCGATTGCAACACCGTTTCCTGGGCAATGGCATCTTGCTCAAACGCCAGCGCCGCACGCTGTGTTCCCCACTCTCCGCTGCCCGGTAACGACGCTGTAATCATCAGCTCTTTTTCGTCTACCCGGCGCTGCAATTCAGGCAGTTCTTCAGATGTCGCGACGAACCAGCTTCCACGCCCCGCTAATTGTAGCGCATCGCCGTCAACAACTTGATTAAAGTCTGGTTTCTTCAGCCGCTGGTGAACAATTTGATTAAACAACGCGCTACGTGCCGCCGACAACCAAAAACTGCGTTTATTGCGATCGCGCACCGGCGCGTTACTTTGCGCCCAGCGCAGCGCGCCCTGCAAGTTGCTGCCGCCAATGCCGAATCGCTGTGCGCCGAAATAGTTCGGCACGCCGCCATCGCGAATCGCCTGCAATCGTGTTTCGACATCGCGGCGATCGCTTATTTCACGCAACACCAGCGTAAAGGCATTGCCTTTCAGCGCGCCTAAACGCAGCTTACGCTTGTGACGCGCGTATTCCAGCACTTTACAACCTTCCAGCTGAAAGGCGCTGAAATCGGGCATCTCTTTCCCCGGCACGCGCGCGCACAGCCACTGCTCGGTAACGGCGTGTTTATCTTTTTGCCCGGCAAAGCTCACTTCGCGAGTGTGAATTTTCAGGAATTTCGCCAGCGCGTCAGCGACAAAACGGGTATTGCAACCGTTTTTCAAAATACGCAGCAGAATGTGCTCGCCTTCACCATCCGGCGTAAAGCCTAAATCTTCAACCACCACAAAATCTTCCGGATTCGCTTTCAGCAATCCGCTACCTTGTGGTTTTCCGTGCAGCCAGGTGAGATTGTCAAACTCTGTCATTTCGCCGCCTTCATCAGCAGCGCGACCGCTTCGCAGGCAATGCCTTCTCCGCGTCCGGTAAATCCGAGCTTTTCCGTCGTCGTCGCCTTCACGTTAACCTCATCCATATGGCAGCCGAGATCTTCGGCGATAAAGACGCGCATTTGCGGAATATGCGGCAGCATTTTCGGCGCCTGCGCAATAATGGTGACATCTACGTTGCCGAGGGTGTACCCCTTCGCCTGAATACGACGCCAGGCTTCACGCAGTAGTTCGCGGCTATCCGCTCCCTTAAATGCCGGATCGGTATCCGGGAAGAGCTTGCCGATATCGCCAAGCGCCGCCGCACCCAGCAGCGCATCGGTCAGCGCATGTAACGCCACATCGCCATCGGAATGCGCCAATAGCCCTTTTTCATAAGGGATACGCACGCCGCCAATAATAATCGGCCCTTCTCCGCCAAACGCGTGTACGTCAAAACCGTGTCCAATTCGCATTATGCTTTCTCCTGGTGGATGGTTCGGGTCAGATAAAATTCCGCCAGCGCCAGATCTTCCGGACGGGTGACCTTGATGTTATCCGCGCGACCTTCTACCAGCGCCGGATGAAAACCACAATATTCCAGCGCTGACGCTTCGTCGGTGATGGTCGCGCCTTCATTCAGCGCACGCGTCAGACAATCGTGCAAGAGTTCGCGGGGGAAAAACTGCGGGGTGAGCGCGTGCCATAAATCGGCGCGCTCTACGGTATGGGCAATAGCGTTCTTCCCCGGTTCGCCGCGTTTCATGGTGTCGCGCACCGGACTGGCGAGGATACCGCCGACCCGGCTGTTTTCGCTGATGGTCAGCAACCGCGCAAGGTCATCCTGATGCAAACAGGGTCTTGCCGCGTCGTGCACCAGCACCCACTGCGCCTTTGCAACGGCCTGTAACCCGGCCAAAACGGAATCAGCGCGTTCGTTGCCGCCATCCACAACGGTGATTTGCGGATGATTCGCCAGCGGAAGTTGGGCAAAGCGATGATCGCCAGGGCTGATAGCAATAACAACGCGTGTCACCCGAGGATGCGCCAGCAGCGCATGAACTGAGTGCTCCAGAATGGTTTTATTACCGATTGAGAGATACTGCTTAGGACATTCTGTTTGCATTCGGCGGCCAAATCCGGCAGCCGGCACCACGGCGCAAACGTCCAATAAAGTGGCTGCCATGTTAAATCCCTGGATGGTTTATCGATGAGTTTGCCCCGCCGTTGCCGCGCGTTTTGAGGCGTCAGGCACCAGACGATAGAAGGTTTCGCCCGGTTTGGTCATGCTAAGTTCGTTGCGCGCGCGCTCCTCAATCGCTTCCTGGCCGCCATTGAGATCGTCAATTTCGGCAAAAAGCTGATCGTTACGCGCTTTAAGTTTGGCGTTTGTCGCCTGCTGCGCGACCACATCATCGTTGACGCGGCTATAGTCATGTATGCCGTTCTTACCGAACCACAGCGAGTACTGTAGCCAGACCAGTAAAGCCAGCAACAGCAGCGTTAGTTTACCCATCCTGCCCCCTGAAAAACGGCATCATCATCCCATAACGTCCTCTGTGACTCCACATTAAGGACGGGATTGCCGCGACAACGCCGGCAAATGTACCACATTTGCCGGATGTTACGTATACCCGAGTAAGGAGAACATAATCTCATTGTTGGTTACGGTTTGAATTATGACCGGAGGCGCAGTGATAACCCGTCTACCCTAATAGCCATATGAATAACGCGCCGAACAGCGCGCCTACGGCCAGTAGAGTAAACATGATGCTAAAAAGTATTTTGCCCTTTACCAACAGATGCAACGCAATGCCGATAATCACCGATACCGGCATTAACGCGAGGAAAAAGGGCCAGGTATAGAGGAAAAAAAACAGCGTGTTAGGGCCATAAAGCAGAAAAGGGATCCCCAACGCCAGCAGCCATGACACAAAGCCGACCACCGCCCCCGGAAATGCACTGGTGGCGTCATCGTCGACCATGAAGGCGTCTGACCTTGTGAAAGTAATGTTATGGCTATTACGCATATTAAATCCTGTAACCTTGACCATACCGGGCATACAAGCCCGGTGGTGTCTCAGGATCTGATAATATCGCGCCGTCTCAGCAGGTCTAATAATTGGGAAACCAAATTTGTTACTAATTGTTCACCATTAAGATGAACCTGTGGCGAGTCAGGCGCTTCGTAAATGGCGTCGATGCCGGTAAAGTTACGCAACTCGCCCGCACGCGCTTTTTTATACAACCCTTTAGGATCGCGCTGTTCACAGATAGCCAGCGGCGTATTGACATAAATCTCGATAAAACGATCGTGGCCGACGCGCTCTTTTACCAGTTGCCGCTCGGCGCGGTGCGGAGAAATAAATGCCGTCAAAACAATCAGGCCGGCGTCCGCCATCAGGCTGGCCACTTCGCCTACCCGCCGGATATTCTCCTGGCGATCGGCATCGCTAAAGCCTAAATCACGGCACAAACCGTGGCGCACATTATCGCCATCCAACAGGTAGGTACTGACGCCACGCTGATGTAACGCCTCTTCCAGCGCGCCGGCCACCGTTGATTTTCCCGAACCGGAGAGTCCGGTAAACCACAGCACCACGCCACGGTGGCCGTGGAGCTGTTCACGGGCGGCGACAGTAACGGGATGAGAGTGCCAGACCACGTTCTCATCATGCAGCGCCATGTTTATCTCCCAGCAAATCTCGGGCGTCCCAGTGCGGAAAATGACGGCGTACCAGCGCATTCAGCTCCAGCTCAAACGCACTGTATTCCACGGGCGGCGTCGCTCCGCGTTCGTCCAGTTCCCGCACCATGCCAGCGCCCACGGTAACGTTAGAAAGCCGGTCGATAAAAATCAGTCCGCCCGTCACCGGATTTTGCTGATAAATATCCAGCGCGAGCGGCTCATCGAATGTCATCTCTACCAGACCAATACCGTTTAACGGCAGGCTCTCGACGTCTCGTTGGGTCAGATTGTTGATATCAATCTGATAGCGAATAGCCTCGATACGCGCGCGGGTTTTCTTACCCGCGAGTTTAACGTCGTAGCTTTGGCCCGGCGCCAGCGGCTGTTCCGCCATCCATACCACGTCGATCGCGGCGTGCCGCGCAGGTGCCAGCGTCTCGTTTGCCGCCAGCAGCAGATCGCCGCGGCTAATATCAATGTCGTCGTTGAGTACCAGGGTAATGGCTTCGCCCGCACAGGCTTCTTCTTTATCGCCATCAAAAGTGACGATACGCGCCACGCTGGATTCCACGCCAGACGGCAGCACTTTAATGCGCTCTCCGACTTTGACGCTACCAGACGCCAGAGTGCCGGCATACCCCCGAAAATCAAGATTCGGGCGATTGACGTATTGTACCGGAAAGCGCATCGGCTGACGGTCTATCGCACGCTGTATGTCTACCGTTTCCAGGACTTCCAGCAGCGTCGGACCGCTGTACCAGCGCATATTCGCGCTCTGCGCGGCGACATTATCCCCTTCCAGCGCCGAAAGCGGGACAAAGCGAATATCCAGATCGCCCGGCAACTGTTCAGCAAAGGTCAGGTAATCTTCACGAATACGGGCGAAGGTCTCTTCGCGGTAGTCAACGAGATCCATTTTGTTGATTGCCACCACCAGGTGTTTGATCCCCAACAGAGTGGAGATAAAGCTATGACGACGCGTCTGATCCAGCACGCCTTTACGCGCGTCGATCAGTAGGATCGCCAGATCGCAGGTGGACGCTCCGGTCGCCATATTACGAGTATATTGTTCATGGCCCGGCGTGTCGGCGATAATAAATTTTCGTTTTTCCGTGGAGAAATAGCGGTACGCGACGTCAATAGTAATGCCCTGCTCACGCTCGGCCTGCAGCCCATCTACCAGCAGCGCCAGATCGAGTTTTTCTCCCTGCGTGCCATGACGTTTACTGTCATTATGCAGAGAAGAGAGCTGATCTTCGTAAATTTGCAGGGTATCGTGCAGCAAACGACCTATCAGCGTACTTTTACCGTCATCAACGCTGCCACAGGTTAAAAAACGCAGCAGGCTTTTGTGTTGTTGGGCAATCATCCAGGCTTCGACGCCGCCTTCATTGGCGATTTGTTGTGCAAGTATGGTGTTCATGGCGACTCCTTAGAAATACCCCTGACGTTTTTTAAGCTCCATCGACCCCGCCTGATCGCGGTCAATCATCCTCCCCTGGCGCTCGCTGGTGGTAGAAACCAGCATCTCTTCGATAATTTCCGGCAGCGTTTGCGCGTGGGATTCCACCGCCCCGGTGAGCGGCCAACAGCCAAGTGTACGGAAGCGCACCATCCTTTTTTTGATGACTTCGCCAGGCTGGAGATCGATACGATCGTCATCCACCATCATCAACATGCCGTCACGTTCCAGAACCGGGCGTTCAGCAGCCAAATACAGCGGCACGATGTCGATGTTTTCCAGCCAGATGTATTGCCAGATATCCTGCTCTGTCCAGTTGGAGAGCGGGAAGACGCGTATACTTTCGCCTTTATTAATCTGACCGTTATAGTTACGCCACAACTCTGGCCGCTGATTTTTCGGGTCCCAGCGATGGAAACGGTCACGAAAGGAGTAAATACGTTCTTTCGCGCGGGATTTTTCCTCATCGCGCCGTGCGCCGCCGAACGCGGCATCAAAACCGTACTTATTCAGCGCCTGCTTTAACCCTTCGGTTTTCATAATGTCGGTGTGTTTAGCGCTACCGTGAACGAACGGATTGATACCCATCGCCACGCCTTCCGGATTTTTATGTACCAGCAATTCGCAGCCGTATGCGTTGGCGGTACGATCGCGAAAGGCGTACATCTCACGGAATTTCCAACCGGTATCAACGTGCAATAGCGGGAACGGTAACGTACCCGGATAAAACGCCTTACGCGCCAGATGCAGCATGACGCTGGAGTCTTTACCAATAGAGTACAGCATGACCGGATTAGCGAATTCCGCTGCCACTTCACGGATAATGTGGATACTTTCCGCCTCCAGTTGCCGCAGGTGGGTGAGTCGTTTTTGATCCATAACCGTTCCTTTGCAATACCGTTTTTTGCTAAACATTTCGATTACACGACTATAGGGAGCGCAGGAGAGTGAATGAAATGACGAATTGGAATGAGTAGTTCCTCAAAGGAATAACGCGGCCCAAAAACCAATATCAAAAAATGCTTAACGTACCGGATTGCCAGCATTTAGGAGCAAATGAAATTGTATTAACACGATCGCGGTTTCATACTAGCCACGTAAAATTTTGTTCTGTATTTAAGGACTCATTATGTTTTCCGCAACGCGCCGCTTTGCCGTCATTCTGGCGCTCGGCGTAGGCTTTATCCTTCCTGCACAAGCAGCATCACCAGGGCCTGGTGAAATAGCGAATACTCAGGCACGACATATCGCCACCTTTTTTCCCGGGAGAATGACGGGCTCCCCCGCCGAGATGTTGTCTGCCGATTATTTACGCCAACAATTTACCCAGATGGGATACCAAAGCGATATTCGAACGTTTAATAGCCGATTTATTTATACCACGAAGGATAATCGCAAAAACTGGCATAACGTGACGGGCAGTACGGTCATCGCCGCCCATGAAGGGCGCGTGCCGCAACAGATCATCATTATGGCGCATCTGGATACGTACGCTCCGCAGAGCGACGCTGATGTCGATGCCAATCTGGGCGGTTTAACGTTACAGGGAATGGATGATAATGCCGCGGGATTAGGCGTTATGCTGGAACTGGCGGCGCGTCTGAAAGATATACCGACCCATTACGGGATTCGTTTTATCGCCACCAGCGGGGAAGAAGAGGGAAAGCTAGGCGCGGAAAATTTACTCAAACGAATGAGTGACGCTGAGAAGAAAAATACGCTGCTGGTGATTAATCTCGATAACCTGATTGTTGGCGACAAGCTCTATTTTAATAGCGGGAAAAATACGCCTGAAGCGGTGCGTACACTGACCCGCGATCGGGCATTAGCGATTGCGCGCCGTTATGGTATCGCCGCCAACACCAATCCGGGACGCAATCCATCCTACCCCAAAGGAACGGGTTGCTGTAATGATGCGGAGGTTTTCGATAAAGCGGGAATATCGGTGCTTTCTGTTGAGGCGACGAACTGGAACCTGGGTAAAAAAGACGGATACCAGCAACGTGTGAAAAATGCATCCTTCCCGAACGGCAATAGCTGGCACGACGTACGGCTTGATAATCAACAGCATATTGACAAGGCGCTGCCAGGGCGGATTGAGCGCCGTAGCCGCGATGTAGTGCGGATAATGCTGCCGTTGGTAAAAGAGCTGGCGAAGGCGGAAAAAACGTCCTGATATGCTGGTGAAACGTGTTTATCCCCGCTGACGCGGGGAACATTTTTCAGCCCTTGCCGACTGCGGAACGCCCCTCGGTTTATCCCCGCTGGCGCGGGGAACACTGGCGCCAGAAATATTCATGATCATCGGGATTCGGTTTATCCCCGCTGGCGCGGGGAACACTTCATATTCCAGAAAATGCCTGGGTGATGATCCGGTTTATCCCCGCTGGCGCGGGGAACACGGTCTGACCGATGACGATTTCAAGATAAGCGACGGTTTATCCCCGCTGGCGCGGGGAACACCCCCGCAATACGCATCAAATGTTCGATATCGACGGTTTATCCCCGCTGGCGCGGGGAACACGGATATGAAATTCAGACGTCAGGAACGCTATTCGGTTTATCCCCGCTGGCGCGGGGAACACTGGCGGCTATCTGCTACGCGGGCGTGGCCGCACGGTTTATCCCCGCTGGCGCGGGGAACACTATGACCTGAAATAGCTCCTCCGGATCTCCGCCGGTTTATCCCCGCTGGCGCGGGGAACACTCAACAGAAAATACGTTATTTGTCTGGTCTGTCGGTTTATCCCCGCTGGCGCGGGGAACACTCTATTAACCGGGACTCAGGGAACGTTGCGCCAGGTTTATCCCCGCTGGCGCGGGGAACACTTACGACCGAACCACACCGATAAAAAAAACGACGGTTTATCCCCGCTGGCGCGGGGAACACCAGCTCCAGATCGCGGGCACCGCTGGCGAACTCGGTTTATCCCCGCTGGCGCGGGGAACACCGCGACTGGTGGGCGTTCGCGGAGAAATTCGGCGGTTTATCCCCGCTGGCGCGGGGAACACGGGGCTATATGGAGCTAAACAGGATGTGGATTCGGTTTATCCCCGCTGGCGCGGGGAACACCTCGGACTGACTCATTTTGGAGAGTATTTTTTCGGTTTATCCCCGCTGGCGCGGGGAACACTTGTACGATTTCGGCCAGTCGTCATAAAATCCCGGTTTATCCCCGCTGGCGCGGGGAACACGAACCGAGCGGCCCGAATAGCTCGGTGGCGCGCGGTTTATCCCCGCTGGCGCGGGGAACACAATAGAATGCTACCTAGCAAAAGACGTTTATTCGGTTTATCCCCGCTGGCGCGGGGAACACACTCAAAGGCCCGAAAGGCGAACCTGCGCCAGCGGTTTATCCCCGCTGGCGCGGGGAACACCGACGCAGATCACCAATCAGGCGGATATCAGCCGGTTTATCCCCGCTGGCGCGGGGAACACGTTGTGACGAGTTCGTCGTCTTTTTTTTCGCTCGGTTTATCCCCGCTGGCGCGGGGAACACTAGGGAACCTGGCTAAAGTGTCTGAAGGCTACCGGTTTATCCCCGCTGGCGCGGGGAACACCTCCGCTAGAAACGCGCCGCTTTCGTGGCATACGGTTTATCCCCGCTGGCGCGGGGAACACTTTAAAACTGGCTCCCATTTTTTCCATCCCACCGGTTTATCCCCGCTGGCGCGGGGAACACAAGCACCGCGACAACACGCTGTCGATGAAGCGCGGTTTATCCCCGCTGGCGCGGGGAACACGTATATCAGCGCAATAGTGTGAGTTAATTGCGCGGTTTATCCCCGCTGGCGCGGGGAACACCTCTGGATGTGTCAACAAATCGTTGATGCGGGCGGTTTATCCCCGCTGGCGCGGGGAACACTTGTTCTTCTCTCACCCACATACAAGCATCTACGGTTTATCCCCGCTGGCGCGGGGAACACGACACACTCTCAGGAGTGGAAAGTCGTCGAATTGGTTTATCCCCGCTGGCGCGGGGAACACACCCAATCAGATCCGGTCTCAGTGTCCAGGAACGGTTTATCCCCGCTGGCGCGGGGAACACATTATTCCCAGCGTTTGGGTGTTTAAATCATCCGGTTTATCCCCGCTGGCGCGGGGAACACACTAAAACTATATATTTGTTCTAAAAGCCCTTTTTTACTACCTAACAAACTACCAACGGTAAGATAACAATTCCTTATTATTAAAGAACATTCAACTTATTGATTTTCAACAGGAAGAAAAGAAACTAATCTAAGTCCATCCAAATCTACCGGAATACGTCTGTTTTCACCCCAGGTCTGGAACTCAAAACCAGACTCAGTATTTGTTGCCCAAGCCATTACTACGTTTCCGACTCCGCCAAGCTGTGTGATCTGTTGCCAAATCATTTCCCGAATACGCTTCGAGGTATCGCCAACATAAACACCTGCACGAACCTCGAGTAACCAGACGGCAAGACGTCCCCGCAGGCGCGGCGGTACGTTTTCCGTGACTACAACCACCATACTCATCAACCATGCCCCCGATGGCCGCTATCACCCAATGATTCAGGTTCCGGTATTGCTGGCGGCAGCATATCCGGCGCAGGCTGAGGTGGTTTAATTTCACCGGCAGCGAGCACCTCTTCGATCGGCGGGATCAATTTTCCGGTCAGCTTCGAACTGCGAAAAATATCCCGGCAGGCCAGGCGCACTTCTTTATCAGGTTCCGCCGGGTGACGAGCGGCGATCTCAAATGCTTTGGGCACCACCGATTCAAATTTGATGATATCGGCAATGTCATAAACAAAAGAAAGCGGCTTACCGCTATGGATAAAACCGATAGCCGGCGCATATCCCGCCGCCAGGATAGCCGCTTCTGAAATCCCGTACAGGCACGATGTCGCCGCGCTAATACATCGGTTGACGACATCCCCCTTCTCCCAGTCTTTCGGATCATAGTTACGACCATGCCATTTCACGCCATACTGCTTCGCCAGTAATGCATAGGTCGCCCGCACACGGGATCCTTCAATACCGCGCAGTTGCTCAACGGAACGACGGGCGGGAGGCGGCTCACGAAAACGCAGCTCATACATTTTGCGGACTACTTTAAGCCGCAGGTCATCATCTAACGCCAGCTTTGCCTGATAAAGCAACTTATCGGCTCGTGCGCCTCCGGGTTGTCCGGAGGAATAGACCCGCACTCCCGCCTCGCCCACCCATACCAACAGGGTGCCGACCGTTGATGCCAAATGCACTGCCGCATGGGAAACCCGCGTTCCCGGTTCCAGCATGATACAAGCGACCGAACCGACGGGAATATGCGTGCGGACTCCCGTTTTATCGATCAGCACGAATGCCCCATCCAGCACGTCAATTTGACCGTACTGGAGGAAGATCATCGAGGTTCGATCTTTTAACGGGATCGGGTTGAGCGGTACGAACGTCACGCGTCGTCTCCGGGTTTGATCATCATCATTCCGCAGCCAAACGCCCGGCTTTTACCGTACCCCTGCGCCAGACGTTGCAGGAAAAGCACGGGATCGTTAAGCACCAGCACGCCGGTATAGTCCACGCTGCTAAACTGAATCATCTGCCGGGATTTCTCTCGACGTATCTGCTGCTGCCGATAAGCATCAACGCTCGTTTCGCGCAGGGTGAAGCCATTTTGCTCCCCCTGGCGCGCCAACCACGTCAGCGCCGCCTGCTGCTGATAAGACCAAATATCCTGGCTATCACCCTGCGTTTTACGCTGGCGTTTCGCCTCCATCAGCAAATCGTGACGCTTGCCGTTTTTGCAAACCGTCGGATTGGCGCGCAAGTTAAACCGCAGCGTCTGTCCCGCGCTCAGCATTGGCGCAAATGGGCGAGTCTGCACGTCAAAAATCGCGCTGGCGGCAGGCTGTTCCTGTGAGAGAACAAAAAAGCGAAACGCGCCCTGTAACTCTTCGCGGCGATAAAGAAACTGCCGTTCCTTGCCGCCGGGAAAGAGATCCCATAACCACTGGTGCATCACGTACTCGCCGCGCTCCACCAGATGCAAGAGCTGTGCCGGCGAAAGCTCGCTGGTGTGCAGCGTTATTCTTGAGAGATACACGCGTCCTCCTTGCGGAGCCACGGCCCCTGATTCACGCTACGTTCACCGAACAGCCATTGCTGGCGGCTCAACGGCATGTCGCGACGACGTAAAATTTTGTTCGCCGTTAAGCCATCGTGTTCACCTTCCCACCAGCATTCATTCTGTAATCCGGGGAGAGTCAGTTTCAGCGTATTGAATTTATCCTGATACCAACGATATGCTTCACGCAGGACATCCGCCGCACTCCCTTCCAGCAGTTGCGGCGCAAGCGGCAACGCCAGAGGGTGACTTTTGCGCCCCAGATACAGCGGGAACACAGGATGTTGTAACGCCGCCTGAAGCTGCGCCAACGTGTAAGGCGCGTCCGGCGTCGCGCTGACAGCGATCATCCACCAGGCGTCGGTGTAGTAGTCGCGTCGGGAAATCAGCGCGCTCAGTAACTCAGGAGCCTGCAACTCTTCACGGCGGCTGAAGTAACGTGCCTTACGTACCTCTTTCGGCATCTGCACCGTGTGATAATCCCGCGCCCAGCGCGGGTTGCCGCTGGCGCACAGCAAAAATTGGTAATGACGATTGAAGGCGTTTAGCCGTTCCTCCTCATCGCGGCGAATACCCAGCGCCGCAGCTAATAACCCCAACAGCGCAGAACGCGAAGGAAGTTCATGGCTGTGGCGCACTTCGCCTGGCGCATCCACGCCCCAAGAGGCCATCGGCCCATGAAGCTGAAAAACCAGATATTGGCTCATAAGCCGCCCCTTACGCGCAGATGAAGTCAAGCACGTCTTTCATGCTTCCCTGCTGATTCATAACGTTAAAGTCTTTGAACGCCGTCTCCTGTACATAGACCGCATTCATATTTTCACGCAGCGCGGTAATACGCTTAACCGCAACGTTCAATTGGTCTGTACCGTTGATCGGTTCATAAAACGCGGCCGCCAGTGAACGTGGTTGGTCGGTGCCTTTTTCGGCCAGCGCCCACGAGGCATAGGCACGGCTGGCAAAGCTGTTCTGTTTGCCGGTCGGCGACACTTTCAGCGCCGCTTCAGTAAAGGCGCGCAGCGTTTTGTTTGCCAGTTCTTCATTGCCGTTCAGGTTTTTCACCAGCAGATCTTTGTCGATGCAGATATAGGTGTAAAACAGCGCGGAGCCAAAGCCGGCTTCGCCGAGATGGCCTGCGCCTGCATCTTCTGCCGATGCCTGGCGTAGGTCATCCACAGCGGTAAAGAAATCGTCTTCGATGATCGTTTCGCTGACGCCGAAGGCGTGGGCGACCTGGCAGGCGGCTTCCACGTTAAAATCAGTTTTCTTCGCTAACATCCGGCCAAACATGGCAATATCGACGGCCATGCGATCGTGACGTAACAGTTCCGCTTCCTCTTCTGTTGCCGGACGTTTTTCTTCTGCCAGACGGCGCGCCAGCGCTTTCACGGCCTCAAACTCAGCAGGGCTGATATGCACCAGTTGCTCGGTTTCAGCATTCGTCAAATCTTCTTTGGGTTTCTTATCCTCTTTTACCTTGCCAAAGCAGTTGGCGATGTTCTTGACGTACTCAACCGCTTTTTTGGCGTCAATGCCGCTATCAACGAGGATTTGCGCCGCCTCACGAGCAATGCGACCAGTACGAATACCAATATGGCCAGCTAATGCCTGTTCAAATAACTCAGATGTACGCCAGGCGCGTTTCAGGCTCTGAGAGGAGATACGCAGACGTGTTGCTCCGCCAAGCACCACGGTTTTTGGCGCACCGGTATCATCACGGTTCAGGTTAGCGGCGGGGTAAGCGGTCAGTAAATGGAGCTGAATAAACGTTGTCATAAAGATATCCCTGTTAATCTTGTTCGTTATCGGTATCGCCATCGCCGGCCTGGTAGTATTCCAGCGCCCAGCGGATACGGAGAAATTCGGTTGGCCGCTGCTGACGGCGATGGTGGCTCAGCAAGTCGTCTTGTTCCTGACACCAGCGGAAAATATCGTCCGCCAGAGAAATTAGATTTACCGAACCATCAAGCAACTGCACTGCACGACGCAACTGGCGTAATAGCTCGTCGGGTGTTTTCACCGCAGACAGGCGGGAGAAGCGTAGTTTTGACATTACCGGATTGTCACCACTCTTCTTCTGTCCAAGCTGCGTAGCAAAACTCTGTCGCTCATCAATAAATTTGATATGCGCAGCCAGCACCGCAGTAATTGCCAATGCAGTAACATGCCAGGCTGCCTTGTTTTTCCACAACGAATGCGTCTGCATTAACAGCAAATGAAATCCCTCAGACAAGCAGGCCTCATTCACCGTTTTACTGCGCCGCAAGCTGGCCCGTGCACCCCGCTTCTCCTGTAAATCCTCATGCCATTTGCGCAGCGTGGCTTTGTGATCCTCTTGCACAATACTCATTCAGCAGCCTCCTGCTTCTTTGCTTTGGCGGCTTTCGCGCTTTGCTTTTCCGCCGATGAAGTAAAATATTTTTTGCGCGCCTTCATGATGCGCTCCAGATCGCTGCTCTCGTAGGGGTTGGTAAAGACGTGATCATCGAAGTAACAACGGGTAAACAGCCAAAGTTCTCTTTGCCATTTATTCAGCCTTTCGTCCGGCTTCTGACCGTTTTCCAGATCGTGGATCAGATTGAGAAAGCGCCCCTGCGTCAGGTTCCAGAAATCAATATCGATAAAACTGAAATCACCCCGCGCATCCTTCGCATTAGTGAACCACGCTTCTTTTAGCGCACCGCGTAGCAGGCTGAGGAGGCGGGTAGCAGTTTGTGTTGCTTTACGTAAATCAGGAATCAGACCTTCCGTCATCAGCAACGGAAAGTGATGCTCATACCAGCAGCGAATTTTCATATTGTCGAAATCCGCGCCAAAGCCCCAGATCCCCGCTTTGACATCCCTGAGGCGACGTGCGTTAAACACGTTAACAACCAGCGCCGGATATTCTTTATTCGCTTCCGTCTGGTTGTTCTGACTTAACCCCAGCCAGTCGCGCCAGATAAGGCCGCCAGGCTGCGGTTTAACGGAAAAGAAGGCGTTTTGATCTTTTACCGGGGCGCGATAAGGCGTCAGCGGGTGCCGCCAGCCATCGTAGTTAACGCCGTAGTTCTTGACGGTCATAAAGCCAAGAAGCTCATCACTTTCAGCGCCGCAAATATCGCAGCAACCTGACTGTAAGGTGGCAAAATCCAGGCGGATACGACGCGGCATCCCCCAGTACGCCTGGAGTTTATTGACCTGCTCCGGCGTGGTAACGGCATTCGCCTGCTCGCTGGTCCGCGTCGCGGCAAGCCACGGGAAAACGGCCGCATCACACTGGTCTGATAAAGGCAGATCCGCAACATCCTGCGGCATTACGTTGAGCCACAGCTTGCGCCAGAGCGGCGTTTGCCGTTCGCCCTGATATTCCTGCAATTCAACCAGCGTGGTCAGCGGCCCACCGCCGCGCAGCCCGGTACGATAGCCTTTGCCGCCCGCAGGCGCGTTAAGCTGCAACGAGAACAGCGCCAGCGCCGCGCAGTGTGGACAAAAACGTTCCGTTACGCCGCGTTTGATAAAATGGTCTTTATTGAACTTCGTGGTTTGCGCGCCAGGTATTTCCGGCAACAATGAGGCGATCGACACTTTTTCGCCGGTTAACGGTTCAAAATCCTGCATAAAAGACGGCGTTTCCGCGCCAAACTGAAAAGCGTGTTCTAACGGTGCTAATGCCTTATGGAGCGCATCGGCATGCAATCCATCAAACCAGATATCCTCCCAGTTTTTGTATCTTTTCGGCGCGATACTGCATTGCAGCAATCCCAACAGAAACTGCCAGGCCGCTCCCTGCAAATCTGCTCGCGTTGCGGCAATATCCACCACGTTTTCATCCGCCAGATCGACGGGGGCCAACTTACCCGTGGAGCCGTCTTTGAAACGGACGGGGAGCCAGGGCGTTGTCAGTAAATTTATCGGAAACATACTTTTCCTTACCTGATGCGCCGATCCATGGCGCAAAAGTGTTCCCTGTAATGTTAGCGAACTGACAGTTGAAAGCTAACTGACAGCTTCTTACCCAGACGAATCATCAACCGACAGCACAATTGTTTGTATCGGTTTGTTTTTTCTTCCATGGGAGATCCCTTACTATTGATAACAGCTAAGCCCAGGAAGTAGTATCAAGCTGCGAGACATGATTAGGCTTCAGGGCGTTTCTTCTTATGGAAAGGCTCTGGAGCTTTAATCCACATGAATTAAGAGTGATAGTACACCTCTCACCAAAAAAACAAAAGGTAATAAAGGCCGATATAAAAATTAGCAGTACCTGAAGACATCATAAACAGCAAAATCTGTTAAACTGCTAAGGTTCCCCTCAATGGGGTTCAACCAGTAATTAAGGCCGATATCGGTGTTATGCTATGGTGTTCCCCGCGCCAGCGGGGATAAGCCCCGGCGCCCTTCGGCGCCGGGCAATCTACTCCATTTTCCCGGTCAATCCCTCATTCGCTGAGTAACCGCATGCTGCTGAGTCCGTTACCACGATCACGATGGCAAAATCCTTATTCTGATGTTGTTCAACGCACCACTGTTGAAACGATTCGCCTTTTAACCGTTCAAACTCGTCTTTATGTTTATCCCACCAGCTCTGACGTACCCGCAGCACACTCATCTCCCAGGCGTGTTCACCGCTGGCATAAGGGGTTACGACGCCATCCACGATTTTCGCCAGCCACAGCGTGACAGACTCTTCCGCCAACCGCGTTGACATTTTCTCCGGTAAAGAATCGCTAATTTCAGCACAGTAGCCCGGCGCAAAGTTAAGCAGCATCTGGCCGGCAAATGCCCGGTCGCAATAAAATTTGCCTTCCTGCAATTGCTCGGTTTTTGCAAATCCAACCGGCATGTTGACATGCTCGCCGTAGACCGACTCAATCAACAATCGGGCAGATTGCGGCATCCGAATCGTCCCCTGCTCACGTAATATGCGCTGCGTCAGCCACATGCGCCCATGATCGGGATAGACATAGGCGCTGTTACGCATGGCGCTGGATAACCAGTTCTCTCTCGGCGCGTCATCCCACTCCGGAGCAAGAATGCGCAGCACTGGCGTCTCTCGCTCATCCTGCCCAGTCTTTTTCACCAGACCGTTACGATCGCGAATATGACGCTGTAGTCGACCGGCCCGCTGAATTAATAAATCCACCGGCGCTAAATCAGAGATCATCTCATCGCAGTCAATATCCAGACTTTGTTCGATGACCTGCGTGGCGATAATGACCTTACCGGCACGTTGCGCACCGCTCTGTTTGCCAAAGAGATTCAGCGTCTGCGACTCAATCCGCTGACGATCGTGAAAAGCAAAGCGACTATGGAAGAGTAAAAGGTTTTCCGTGGCGACGACCTTACTCAGTTGAAGCTGGCGATAGATACGAATCGCATCATCAACGGAGTTACGTATCCAGGCGATACAGTTTCCTTTTTCCACTGCTTCACCTATACGTTCAAGACACGACTCTTCACTATGTAGCCAGCCAATATCTACGCTACGCTCAACCTCTTTGCGTGTATCAACCCGCTGAGAAATCAGCTCTGTTTGTGTGACCTGAGTCAGCCAGGGATAATCGTCATGGCCTAGCAACGGCGCCTGCACACTACGCCTCACGCCACGGGAAAATGCCGCCACCAGCTTATCTCGCTGCTGCTGCGATAGCGTCGCAGATAACAGAATAGTGGCGTTGCCATTACTGGCCTGCCGTTCGATCAAACCTTCAAGTATTCGGGACATCCATGCATCACAGGCATGGATCTCATCAGCCAGTAAAATCTTGTTGCTAAGACCCAGTAACCGCAGGTTGTTATGTTTAAATGGCATTACCGCCATCATCGCCTGATCCAACGTGCCTACGCCAACCTCCGCCAACAACGCTTTTTTATTGCTGTCGGCAAACCAGGCGGCGCATCCCTGACTATAAGGCTGCGCTTCATCGGGTTCTTCCGTACCAGAAAGAGTGACCGACCATATTGACTGATTGAAACGATCCATTAAACGACGCGCGCTATGCGCCAGAATAAGGCTGGGACGGGAGTCCGGCTGATACAGCGCCAGCCAGGTGTTCGCCATACGTTCAAACATCGCGTTGGCTGTCGCCATTGTCGGTAGTCCAAAATAGAGTCCCTGCGCTTTACCTGCCGCCATCAGTCGATGAGCTAATATGAGCGCCGCCTCTGTTTTTCCGGCCCCGGTGACATCTTCAAGAATAAAGAGTTGGGCGCCATCCACGTTGATATCCAGCTCAAGCGCCTTTTGTTGTAACGGTGTGGGATGCTGAATAAAAGGGAAAAGCGTTTCTATGCCCGTAAAGGCAGACACATTCGCCGCTGAGGGAAATAGCGTGATGGCAGTTTGTGCTTTAGCGAGAGCTTGCTGCCAGTAGGTATCAACAGGCATTTTTTCCGCAGTACGCGGAAAATAACGGCTGGCGGAACCAGTCCAGTCAGCCAGTACAACCGCAGCGGAAATAAACCAGGAAAGTTGCTGAAATTGGTCGATACCCTCATCTTCATCCCAGGCTTCAGGCAAGGTAATTAAAGGAAAGAGCGCTTTTATTCTCAGAAGAAAATCTCTTGCCGCATCTTTATCCTGCTGGCGAAAATGGTCCAGCTCCTGGATTGCCTCTGGAGGGCGTCCATGATGACCTGTAGTGACTGGCATCCAAAGCGCCATAACGCGCTTACTTTTACGAACTGAAAGCGAAGAAGGAGGAAACAATTCAGGGCATTCACTTAGCCAGGAGTTCCACAACACGTATCCCAGCGTGGTATGCGCGATTTTTTCATAATGCCGTGTAGGCTCATTAAAGATGTTTAAAGCCTCATGACGGTATAGTTGCTGGAAGGAATGAGCAAATTTTCCAATATCATGCCAACATAAAATCCAGGCAAAAAATTGCGCCGCCTGCTCCTTATCCTGGATGCCTAATTTTTTTAGATAGTGGTCAATAAAATAAATATTATTTATCACCATCCAGTAACCCACAGCCGCAACATCTAAAGAATGCCAGCAAAGCAAATGGTAATCATCACCGCCGTCAGTTTCTCCTCGTCGAGACTTTCCCCAATAGTGATATATCGACACGTAAACTCCAGCATGTGGATAATAAAAGCACTCTACGCCTTTTTAATGGTCTTTTTTGTTGATATATCTCACAAAAATTGCACCTCCTGAGATTACATTTAAATATGCTCACTCAACTTTATATATTCTTCAGAAATATTTACCCCACGAATAATTATTATAAATTTTTCCGCTCTTTTCTTCTGGAAGAAGCGATCAAAGAGGCTTCTTCCAACGCCCCCTGCATAAACCAAAATTTAAAAAAACGACCATTTGCGGCGAATCATCTACCTTTTGTCTGAATTATCGTCACCACAAAGGATTACCAACCATAAATGTGCCGTATTAATAATGTCGTTCAAATTCTCTCCTGTAGTAAACTTTATCTGTTTAATAAAAAAGAGAGAATTGAACGATATATTTTACTCCGAATATTGAATAATATAAATTTGAAGGAAAATATTATGCCAGTCACTTTAAGCTTCGGTAATCATCAAAATTATACGCTTAATGAAAGTCGGCTTGCTCATCTGTTAAGCGCAGATAAAGAAAAAGCAATCCATATGGGGGGCTGGGATAAAGTCCAGGATCATTTTAGAGCGGAAAAAAAGGACCATGCGCTGGAAGTGTTACACTCCATCATTCACGGACAGGGCCGTGGTGAACCTGGAGAGATGGAAGTTAACGTAGAGGATATAAATAAAATTTACGCCTTTAAACGGCTACAACATCTGGCCTGCCCGGCTCATCAGGATCTGTTTACTATCAAGATGGACGCTTCTCAGACACAATTTTTACTTATGGTCGGCGACACGGTGATTAGCCAAAGCAGTATTAAGGACATCCTTAATATCTCAGATGATACAGTGATAGAATCTATGAGTAGAGAGGAGAGACAATTATTTTTACAAATATGTGAGGTGATTGGTTCGAAGATGACCTGGCACCCGGAATTACTTCAAGAGTCGATTTCAACTCTACGAAAAGAAGTGACGGGCAATGCACAAATCAAAGCGGCGGTTTATGAGATGATGCGTCCCGCAGAGGCTCCAGACCACCCGCTTGTCGAATGGCAGGACTCACTTACTGCAGATGAAAAATCGATGCTGGCCTGTATTAATGCCGGTAACTTTGAGCCTACAACTCAGTTTTGCAAAATAGGTTATCAGGAGGTACAAGGTGAAGTCGCTTTTAGCATGATGCATCCATGCATCTCCTATTTACTACATAGCTATTCACCGTTTGCAGAGTTTAAACCAACAAATTCCGGTTTTTTAAAAAAACTTAATCAGGATTATAACGACTATCATGCAAAAAAAATTTTTATTGATGTAATTCTTGAAAAGCTATATCTAACCCATGAACGTTCTTTGCACATTGGTAAAGATGGGTGCAGTCGTAACATATTACTGACATAAAGATAGTCAGTAATATAACCAATTTAAAATCCGGCTGCCTGCCGGATTTTTCATAACAGCAAGTATAATCATACCGCGTAAGGACAATCACCCTTCATGCAGCCCGCACTCGCGCTTCAGTCCGAAGAAGCGTGTCTCTTCTTCCGCCATACCCGGCTCCCATTTGCGGGTGGTGTGCGTATCGCCTACCGACAGATAGCCCTGATCCCACAGCGGATGGTATTTCAGACCGTGCTTTTGCAGATACTGGTAAACCGTGCGGTTATCCCAGTCGATAATCGGCAGCACTTTAAACACGCCGCGCTGGATAGCGAGAACGGGTAAATGCGCGCGGCTACCGGACTGCTCGCGACGCAGACCCGCAAACCACGTCTGCGCTTTCAGCTCTTTTAGCGCCCGGTTCATCGGCTCGACTTTGTTGATGTCATTGTATTTCTCAATACCTTCTACGCCCTGCTCCCACAGTTTGCCGTAGCGTGCCTCCTGCCAGGCCGGACTTTCGCCCGCGCGGTAAACTTTCAGGTTGAGTTTGAGTTTGTCCGTTAGCTCATCAATAAACTGATAGGTTTCCGGGAACAAATAGCCGGTATCGGTGAGGATCACCGGGATATCCGGGCGAATCTGGTTCACCAGGTGCAGGCTCACCGCCGCCTGGATACCAAAGCTTGAGGAGAGCACATATTCGCCGGGCAGATTTTCCAGCGCCCATGCCACGCGTTCTTCGGCAGTCAGCGTTTCCAGTTGAGCGTTGGTTTCCGCCAACGCCAGTACGCGATCGACTTTTGGCAGTTCATTCAATGCGTTGAGATCGAGTTGGGACATAAGTTCCTCACTGTTTGCCTTGCCTGATGGCGTGTGCTTATCAGGCCTACACAGACGCCATCCGGCAATTCAGGTTATTCCCAGAAATCACGCGCGGGATCGAGCACCGGGCGAATGATGCCCGCACGCACCGTAAAGTCGCCGAAGCCTTCACCCGCTTCACGCTCTTTCGCCCAGCGCCCAATCAGTTCATCCAGCGAAGCCAGAATATCCGGCTCGGTGATATTTTCTTGATACATCCGTGGGATACGTGTCCCAATACGGTTGCCGCCAAGATGCAGGTTATAACGACCAGGCGCTTTCCCTACTAAGCCAATTTCCGCCAGCATCGCGCGACCACAGCCGTTCGGGCAGCCGGTCACGCGCATCACGATATGCTCATCAGGAATGCCGTGTTTTTCCAGAATCGCTTCCACTTTGTCCGTGAACGACGGCAGGAAACGCTCGGCTTCCGCCATTGCCAGCGGGCAGGTCGGGAACGACACGCAGGCCATTGAGTTTTCACGCTGCGCGCTCACGGCATTCATCAGCCCATGATCGCGCGCCAGTTTCTCGATCTTCGCCTTCTGGCTTTCCGGCACGCTGGCAATAATCAGGTTCTGGTTAGCGGTGATACGGAACTCGCCCTGATGAATCTTCGCGATCTCCAGCAGGCCGGTTTTCAGCGGACGCCCCGGATAATCCAGAATGCGGCCACTTTCGATAAACAGCGTCAGGTGCCATTTATCATCAATGCCTTTCACCCAGCCAATCCTGTCGCCACGCCCGGTAAATTCATACGGACGAATGGGTTCAAATGTGATCCCCGCGCGACGCTCGACTTCCGCTTTAAACGTCTCCAGTCCCACGCGCTCAAGGGTGTATTTGGTTTTGGCGTTTTTACGGTCGGTACGGTTACCCCAGTCGCGCTGCGTCGTCACTACCGCTTCGGCCACCGCCAGGGTGTGCTCCAGCGGCAGATAGCCAAACTCGCTCGCGGTACGAGCGTAGGTTTTCTTATTACCGTGCTCAATAGACAGACCGCCGCCGACCAGCAGGTTAAAGCCCACCAGCTTGCCGTTTTCGGCAATCGCCACAAAGTTCATGTCGTTGGCGTGCAGATCGATATCGTTCTGCGGCGGGATCACCACCGTGGTTTTGAATTTACGCGGTAAATAAGTCGCGCCGAGGATCGGTTCTTCGTCAGTGGTCGCGACCTTCTCCTGATCGAGCCAGATCTCCGCATACGCACGGGTGCGCGGCAGCAGATGTTCGGAGATCTTCTTCGCCCACTCGTAGGCTTCCGCGTGCAACTGCGATTCGTACGGGTTGGAGGTGCACAGCACGTTACGGTTCATGTCGTTAGCGGTTGCCAGCGCATCCAGCCCCACCGAGTGCAGCATCTGGTGCACCGGCTTAACGTTCTTCTTCAGAATGCCGTGGAACTGGAAGGTCTGACGGTTGGTCAGACGGATACTGCCATAAATCGTGTTATCCGCCGCGAATTTATCGATCGCCTGCCATTGCGTCGTAGTAATCACCCCGCCCGGCAGACGGCAGCGCAGCAGCATGGCGTGGCGCGGCTCCAGCTTCTGCGCCGCACGCTCGGCGCGAATATCGCGGTCATCCTGCTGATACATGCCATGAAAGCGTATTAGCAGGAAGTTGTCGCCTTTAAAACCGCCGGTGAGACCGTCGTTCAGATCTTCCACAATGGTACCGCGCAGATAGTTGCTTTCCAGCTTCATGCGCTCGGCATCGGACAGTTTACCTTCGACCACCAGTGGGCCTGGATGTTTTTCGCTCATTAGTAGACATCTCGCTGATAACGGCGCTCTACGCGCAGCTCACTTAAATATTCATCTGCCGATTCGAGGTCCATACCGCCGAATTCAGCGATCACTTCCAGCAATGCTTTTTCGACATCTGCGGCCATACGCCTGGCGTCGCCGCAGACATAAATATGCGCGCCATCATTGATCCAGCGCCACAGCTCGGCGCCCTGTTCACGCAGCTTGTCTTGTACGTAAATTTTTTCTTTTTGATCGCGTGACCAGGCGAGATCGATACGGCTTAACAGTCCCTCTTTCACGTAGCGCTGCCACTCCACCTGATAGAGGAAATCTTCGGTAAAGTGCGGGTTGCCGAAGAACAGCCAGTTCTTGCCTTCCGCCCCTTCCGCCGCACGCTGTTGCATAAAGGCGCGGAACGGCGCGATGCCGGTGCCGGGGCCAATCATAATGACCGGCGCTTCCGGGTTAGCTGGCAGGCGGAAGTTGTCGTTGTGCTCAATAAAGACGCGAACTTCGCCCTCTTCTTCCACGCGGTCGGCAAGGAAGCTGGAAGCACCACCCGCGCGAGCGCGGCCTTCAATATCGTAGCGCACGACGCCGACGGTTACGTGTACTTCGCTTTCGACTTCCGCCTGCGCGGAGGCGATGGAGTACAAACGCGGCGTCAGCGGACGCAGCAGGTCGATTAGCGCCTGAGCATCCAGTTGCGCCGGAGAGAAACGCACCATATCGACGATTGGCGTGGTCGCGGCGTAGTGCTGGAGCTGCGCTTTGTCGCCCACTAATGGCAACAGCGACTCACTGCGCGTCAGGGTCGCGTAGCTCTCAACAATGTTGGCGGTATTCACTGTCAGCTCGAAGTGCCACTCCAGCGCTTCGGCGAGCGGCAGGGTTTTACCGTCAACCGTCACCGGCTCATCGCCCTTCAGCCACAGCAACTCAACCAGCTCCTTCACCAGAGCCGGATCGTTCTGATACCAGACGCCCAGCGCATCGCCCGGCTGGTAACGCAGACCGGAGTCGCCTAAATCAATCTCAATATGACGAACGTCTTTTTCCGAGTTGCGACCGGTGATTTTCTGATTCACGGAGAGGGTCGCGGTCAGCGGCGCGTCTTTGGTATAGGGGCTGGTGTGGATGTCGTTTACCGCGCCAGTAGCGACGGATTGCGAAGGTGCCGCGACAGGTGCGCGAGACTTCAGAACATCAACCACGCGGGCGCGCCATTCGCTGGCAGCTGCCTGATATTCAACGTCAGCATCGACACGGTCGAGCAGACGTTCACCGCCCAGTTCCGCCAGTTTGCTGTCGAAATCTTTTCCGGACTGGCAGAAAAATTCATAAGAGGTGTCGCCGAGGCTAAACACGGCAAAAGCGGTGTTTTCCAGTTTCGGCGCTTTTTTCGAGAACAGGAATTTATGCAGAGCGACGGCCTCTTCCGGCGGCTCGCCTTCTCCCTGGGTGGACGTCACTATCACCAACAGTTTTTCACTGGCAATCTGTTTGAATTTGTAGTCGCCGGCGTTCACCAGTGTCACATTAAGGTTGGCCGCCAGCAGATCATCACGCAGCGCTTCCGCCACACGACGCGCATTGCCGGTTTGCGAAGCGGAGATAAGCGTAACCCCCGGCATCTTCCCCTCAGGAGCAGGCGTGACGGCAACAGCGCCTGAGCGCGGGTTCAGTACGCCCCAAAAATAGCCGGAGACCCAGGCAAGCTGTTCGGGAGTAAGGTCGGTTGTCGCGGCCTGAAGGCGCGCCAGTTGCTCCGGATTAAGCGGAAGCAACCCAGTCAGTGGAGCCGGTGTCGTCATGCGTCGTTATGTTCCAGTAAGCAAAGCGGATCTATACACAAAATCATTCAAGTTCGCCGTAAGCTGAGCGCGCCCCAGGAGCGTACATAAATACGTGACTGGGGTGAGTAAGCGCAGTCAACACAGATGCGGCTTGAAAGATGAAATGTATAAGCGATAAATCCCAAACTGAGGATAAGGTTAACGGTGAGAGGAATAACAATTAAAGAAGGGTTGGAAATAACAAATAACCAAATGAACTAACCTGTTTTAGTTATCGTGATTAACGCCAAAATCGATTTTATAATTGATTGATAATTATTAAATTTTCTGGAAATTCTTAAATTAATTGCCCGTCACAAGGCGGAGAATGGTTTTAGTTAATGATAAAAAATGCGCTTTCCGGTACCCTACGGCGGTTTTTTTATTGCCTGAGAGTTCATCATGTCCACCACGTTGTATAAAGATTTCACCTTTGAAGCCGCTCACCGCCTGCCTCACGTGCCTGAAGGGCATAAGTGCGGCCGCCTGCACGGACACTCGTTTATGGTGCGTCTCGAAATTACCGGTGAAGTCGATCCGCATACCGGTTGGATTATGGATTTCGCGGATCTCAAAGCGGCGTTTAAACCGACTTACGATCGTCTTGATCACTACTATCTGAATGATATTCCAGGGCTGTCCAATCCCACCAGCGAAGTGCTGGCAAAATGGATTTGGGATCAGGTTAAGCCCGTCGTGCCGCTACTGAGCGCCGTGATGGTGAAAGAGACCTGTACAGCCGGCTGCGTCTATCGCGGCGAATAAGGTTTATTAACGCGTGAGCTGGATGTCAAATTGATTCCAGCCTATCCACACGACGTTTTATCAGTGAAAACATTGTCCAGCGTGCGGTGTTAAAAGCGCAGCACATCACCGGTTGCAGGTGCGGTTATTTCCGGTAGCCACAACCGCCCCCAGGCCCCTGTACAGTGACAACCGCATAGTTTTTCAGGTTTTTGTTCTTGCAGAAAGCGCCTGACTCGCCACAGCGTGAACGGTGATGCGCAGCGGAGATGAAATCCGCCGACAAGCGCGTAAATCCGCTTTATACCGGTAATGTTCTGACAGTGCCGGACAATATTTGCGATTCCCCGATGCCCGCATCCCGTAATGATGACTAATCCTTTTGTCGATTGGTAAATCAGTACGCCCTCATCCAAAATAGAGTCCGGCTCCGCATCGTGGCCGCCAAAAATACCGTAGGCTTCAGGCGCGACCACCGGTATTTCCCCTGACCAGATAAAGTTTTCGCCAATCGGCAGGGGGTCACGCGTGTACATCATTCGGTAGCGTGAATAGTCCACCTCACGCGACAATTTTTTTATTTTGCGGGTAATACCGAGAAAAGTCATTGCCGCATAACGTTCGCGCGCAATATCGGGATGGCAGATGATTCGACTGTTATCAGGAAGCCATGGCACGCCGCCGCAATGATCGTAATGACCATGCGAAAGCACCACAGCAGACACATCGGACAGGTCGATCCCCATCGCCAACGCGTTTTGCATAAAACTGCCATCAGGGCCGGTATCGAACAAGATAGACGTAGACTCATCCTCGACCAACAGGCTTAACCCTGGCCGGGCCTTCAACGATTTATCCGCTCCAGCTCCCTTATGATTTTCGAGCAATACCCTGATCCTTAACGCCATGGCCTTCTCCTGTATAAAAGCCTCCCCGGGAAAACGCGGCCTTTTTACTTTACAGGTTTGTAGCAGCCATTACTGGTACACAGATTATGATTATGCAACGGCTATCCCCGCTGGCGCGGGGAACACTACATCATCGGCTCAATGCGTAATTCTAAAATCGGTTTATCCCCGCTGGCGCGGGGAACACCCAGGCAGATGAAATGGGACTTGACGCAAAAACGGTTTATCCCCGCTGGCGCGGGGAACACCGCGCACGGCGTTTGCCCTCGTCGGTTATAGGCGGTTTATCCCCGCTGGCGCGGGGAACACACGCGCTGCCCCTGCCTGAATTTCTGAATTAACGGTTTATCCCCGCTGGCGCGGGGAACACGCGTACCCCTATGACCCGGCAGGAAGTAGATTCGGTTTATCCCCGCTGGCGCGGGGAACACGATGCCGGCCGCGCTAATTGCCTCAATTACTGCGGTTTATCCCCGCTGGCGCGGGGAACACTCAGTGGCAATCTGGAGCAATGTTTGATCCGGCGGTTTATCCCCGCTGGCGCGGGGAACACGGAACGTCACCCAGACGCACTGACGCGATGCGCGGTTTATCCCCGCTGGCGCGGGGAACACTATCGCTATACCCCACATAACGAGCTGACAAACGGTTTATCCCCGCTGGCGCGGGGAACACTACTCCCGTTTGACTATCTCGCTACTAAACAGCGGTTTATCCCCGCTGGCGCGGGGAACACGTAACCGGCACAACATGGGAGAGGTCGATCTCCGGTTTATCCCCGCTGGCGCGGGGAACACGATCGCGATCAGCAGCTTTTTAAATACTGGAGCGGTTTATCCCCGCTGGCGCGGGGAACACGGCGCTGTTGGAATAGGTCGTGCCGGTGGACACGGTTTATCCCCGCTGGCGCGGGGAACACTCGCTCAATAGCGCGATTAGCGTTTCACGGCTCGGTTTATCCCCGCTGGCGCGGGGAACACACGCCCTCTGTGTTGACACCCTCTGCCGCAATCGGTTTATCCCCGCTGGCGCGGGGAACACGCAGCTGACAGCGCTATCCGGATGGCGTCGGCCGGTTTATCCCCGCTGGCGCGGGGAACACGAACTGGATAACGTAGACGAGAATATCCTTGTCGGTTTATCCCCGCTGGCGCGGGGAACACATATTGATCCCACTGTATGCCGCACCGGTGGCCGGTTTATCCCCGCTGGCGCGGGGAACACAATACTGCCGCCACTGGATTTCCCGTTACTGCCGGTTTATCCCCGCTGGCGCGGGGAACACATCCCAACAGTGGTTTTCAAAAGAGAAGATCGCGGTTTATCCCCGCTGGCGCGGGGAACACGTGATCACGGCATGAACTGGGAGTTAATGAGTCGGTTTATCCCCGCTGGCGCGGGGAACACTTTGGCATGGGCACTCTTCAGGAAAGCAGCGCCGGTTTATCCCCGCTGGCGCGGGGAACACTAAATATATTCGCCGTAGACCTCCGCGTGCCCCGGTTTATCCCCGCTGGCGCGGGGAACACACTAAACGGATATCATTGTTTATAAACTACTTTTTATCAGCACCACATTCTACCAACATAATCGCAACAATTTAAATTATTAAAGAACAGCTAATTTGCTGATTTTGATGCAAAAAAGTTCATAGAATGATTTTTTCTTTAAATTTACCAAAATAGCGTAATCCGTGCATCGCTATGGAAAAATTTATCAGCGCTTTTATACACTCATCGAAATTCACATAGAGAAAATAAACAATGCAAGGTAATGGATGAGTCACAGACGGCATCGGCAGGCCGTCTGTAAGATTAGTAATGCATCAGGCGATATTTAAATATTTATGCGTTTGCATAGACAGCCGCCAGTTACGTGCAATACACGTTTCAATACACAGACGCGTCGCGTCTTCTTTCTGGCTAATGGGCTGCAAAGCAATCACGCGCGGTTTATCATCGCTCAACGTGGCTAACAGTTCATCCAGTGCCTCAATATCACGAACTCGCCCAACGGGATGCTTGATTTCATTGGCGCGCTCCAGCGCCTGGGAAAGCACGTCATATCCCCCGCGCATATTCACTTTTGGTGAAACCGTGACCCAGGTGTTAGGCGTACAGCGCACTTCGTGCGTCCCGCTGGTTTCAATCTGACAACTAAAACCACTCTTTTCAAGCAGATCGGTGAGCGGCATGAGGTCGTGAATACAGGGTTCGCCACCGGTGATGACAACGTGACGCGCGGTATAGCCCTGACGATTAATTACTGCCAGCAAGTCTTCACTGCTCGCAGCACCCCATTTGTCGCTCTCTTTGGTTTTTGCCAGAATGCTGAACAGAGACACTTCCCGATCGCTCAGTTTATCCCAGGTATGCTTAGTATCACACCAGGCACAGCCGACCGGACATCCCTGTAAACGAATAAAAATAGCGGGGACGCCGGTAAAATAACCCTCGCCTTGTAGGGTCTGGAACATCTCGTTAATCGGGTACTGCATAGCGTTCTCTGTTAAGGGGATAATCGTTAATTATTGCAGATTTCGTCTGCCCGGTCATGCGCAGCGGCTGCGCTATTGAACCGATACAAAAAAACCCGCCGAAGCGGGTTTATACGTTAAGAGGTAAAAGCAGGATTACGCCTGGCCTTTGATCTCTTTACGACCGTTGTACGGTGCTTTTTCGCCCAGAGCTTCTTCGATACGAATCAGCTGGTTGTATTTAGCAACACGGTCAGAACGGCTCATAGAACCGGTTTTGATCTGGCCTGCAGCGGTACCAACAGCCAGGTCAGCGATGGTAGCGTCTTCAGTTTCACCAGAACGGTGAGAGATGACAGCAGTATAGCCAGCGTCTTTCGCCATTTTGATTGCAGCCAGAGTTTCGGTCAGAGAACCGATCTGGTTGAATTTGATCAGGATGGAGTTAGCGATGCCTTTCTCGATGCCTTCTTTCAGGATTTTGGTGTTGGTTACGAACAGGTCGTCACCAACCAGCTGGATTTTGTCGCCCAGTACTTTGGTCTGGTATGCAAAACCGTCCCAGTCAGACTCGTCCAGACCATCTTCGATGGAAACGATCGGGTACTGTTTGGTCAGTTCTTCCAGGAAGTGGGTGAATTCTTCGGAGGTGAACGCTTTGTTGCCTTCGCCAGCCAGAACGTATTTACCGTCTTTGTAGAATTCAGATGCTGCGCAGTCCATCGCCAGGGTGATGTCTTTACCCAGCTCGTAACCAGCCGCTTTAACCGCTTCAGCGATAACAGCCAGCGCTTCCGCGTTGGAGCCCAGGTTCGGCGCATAGCCGCCTTCGTCACCCACAGCGGTGTTCATGCCTTTGCCTTTCAGCACTTTTGCCAGGTGATGGAAAACTTCAGAACCCATACGGATGGCTTCTTTAACCGTTTTCGCGCCAACCGGCTGGATCATGAATTCCTGGATGTCGACGTTGTTGTCAGCGTGCTCGCCGCCGTTGATGATGTTCATCATCGGAACCGGCATGGAGTATTTGCCCGGAGTGCCGTTCAGTTCAGCAATGTGCTCGTACAGCGGCATACCTTTAGCGGCAGCAGCAGCTTTGGCGTTAGCCAGAGAGACAGCCAGAATGGCGTTTGCACCGAAGTTAGATTTGTTTTCAGTACCGTCCAGGTCGATCATGATTTTGTCGATGCCAGCCTGGTCTTTAGCGTCTTTGCCAAGAATAGCCTGAGCGATCGGGCCGTTAACCGCGCCAACAGCTTTGGTTACGCCTTTACCCAGGAAACGGGATTTGTCGCCATCGCGCAGTTCCAGCGCTTCGCGGGAACCAGTAGAAGCACCTGACGGAGCCGCCGCCATACCTACGAAACCACCTTCCAGGTGTACTTCAGCTTCAACAGTCGGGTTACCACGGGAGTCGATGATTTCACGACCGATGACTTTAACGATTTTGGACATTAGGTTTTCCTCAAGTCACTAGTTAAACTAAAACTTCAGACAAACGGTGCACCGCTGAGGGTGCACCGCCGTTCTAACTTTTTTACTTCGCCTGACGTTTCTGATGCTCGTTGGCGGCTTTAACAAAGCCGGCGAACAACGGATGTCCATCACGCGGCGTGGAAGTAAATTCCGGATGGAACTGACAGGCCACGAACCACGGATGATTCGGTACCTCAATGATCTCGACTAACTGATCATCACCGGAACGGCCTGCGACACGCAGACCCGCTGCTTCAATTTGTTTCAACAACATATTGTTGACTTCGTAACGATGGCGATGACGTTCAACAATCGTCGACGCGCCGTACAACTGACGTACCAGACTGTCATCGCTAAGCTGGCACTGCTGCGCGCCCAGGCGCATGGTGCCGCCCAGATCGCTTTTCTCGCTACGGACTTCAACGTTACCGTCTTCATCGCGCCACTCGGTAATTAACGCCACAACCGGGTACTTACAGTCTGGCACAAATTCCGTTGAGTTGGCGTTGTCCATGCCGGCCACGTTACGAGCGAACTCAATCAACGCAACCTGCATCCCCAGGCAAATGCCCAGATAAGGAATATTGTTTTCACGCGCATAGCGCGCAGTGGCGATTTTACCTTCAACGCCACGATAGCCGAAGCCGCCGGGGATCAGGATAGCGTCCAAATCTTTCAGAATTTCGACGCCGCGCGTTTCAACATCTTGCGAATCGATCAATTTGATGTTGACGGTAACGCGGTTTTTCAGACCACCGTGTTTCAGCGCTTCGATCACCGACTTATAGGCATCCGGCAGTTCAATATATTTGCCGACCATGCCGATAGTCACTTCGCCTGCCGGGTTCGCTTCTTCGTAAATGACCTGTTCCCATTCAGACAGGTTAGCTTCCGGACAGTTCAAGCTGAATCGTTTACAAATATAATCATCAAGCCCCTGAGATTTCAACAGGCCCGGAATTTTATAAATGGAATCGACATCTTTCATTGAAATAACGGCTTTTTCCGGCACATTACAGAACAATGCAATTTTTGCACGCTCGTTGGCAGGAACCGCGCGATCGGAACGACAAATCAGAATATCGGGCTGAATACCGATAGACAGCAGCTCTTTCACGGAGTGCTGAGTCGGTTTAGTTTTCACTTCGCCCGCAGCCGCCAGGTAAGGTACCAGCGTCAGGTGCATAAACAGCGCGTGTTCACGACCGATATCTACCGCCAATTGACGAATCGCCTCAAGAAACGGCAGCGATTCGATATCACCGACGGTACCGCCGATTTCCACCAGTACCACATCGTGGCCTTCGCCACCTTCCAGCACGCGCTCTTTAATCGCGTTAGTGATGTGAGGGATTACCTGTACGGTTGCGCCCAGATAGTCGCCACGGCGTTCTTTACGCAGAACGTCGGAGTAGATGCGGCCAGTCGTGAAGTTGTTGCGGCGAGACATCTTGGTGCGGATGAAACGCTCGTAGTGCCCCAGGTCCAGGTCGGTTTCAGCGCCGTCTTCAGTAACGAACACTTCCCCGTGTTGGATTGGGCTCATAGTACCCGGATCGACGTTGATGTACGGATCCAGTTTCATGATGGTCACGTTGAGACCACGGGCTTCCAGAATGGCTGCGAGGGAGGCTGCGGCAATGCCTTTACCCAGAGAGGATACGACCCCGCCGGTCACAAAAATATAGTTCGTTGTCATGCGGAACCTGAGAAGTTAGGTTTAAAAGACGATGGAATAACCAGGACGGGAAAGCAGTATACCCGAACATGACCTACGCCACAAACTTTCATTATTCCTCCTCTTCGTCAGGCTGACATTCACACAGGGAGGGAGAAAATAGCCCCTTTGAGGTAAATGTTTTTGACGTAAATCAAGCGCTTGTTATTTAAAAAATCACACAAATCGCTCTTGACCGCCTAAAACCTTTAGAGATCAATTTCCTGGCGTTTTACTTCCTGCCAAACTTCTTCCATTGTTTCCAGGTCCACCCCGGTCATTTCCAGGCCTCTGGCTGCGACAATACGTTCAACTTCGCGAAAACGACGTTCAAATTTATCGTTCGCTTTTTGCAAAGCGAGCTCTGCTTTCGTACCTAAATGACGCGCCATGTTGACCGTGGCAAAGAGCAAATCGCCCATTTCCTCTTCCAGTTTAGCCTGATCAACAACCGCCTGCCGCGCCTCGAACATCACCTCATCGATCTCTTCATAGACCTTATCGACGACCGGTCCCAGCGTCGTCCAGTCAAAGCCCACGTTTGAGCAACGTTTCTGGATTTTTTGCGCGCGCATCAAGGCCGGTAAGCTGCGCGGAATATCGTCCAGCGCGGAATGCTGCGCTTTTTGCGCGCGCTCTTCCGTTTTGATTTGCTCCCAGCGAACTAATGCTTCTTCGCTATTATCCGCGGAAAGCTCGCCAAAAACATGCGGATGGCGGCGCTCCAGCTTGTCGCTGATGGCAGCGCAGATATCATTAAAATCGAAGCGGCCTTCTTCCTGCGCCATCTGCGCGTAAAACACCACCTGGAACAACAGGTCGCCCAGTTCGCCGCGCAAATCGTCAAAATCCTCACGCGCAATCGCATCCAGTACTTCATAGGTTTCTTCCAGCGTATAAGGCGCGATGCTGGCGAAGGTCTGCTCTTTATCCCACGGGCAGCCGTTTTCCGGGTCACGCAGGCGCTGCATGAGGGTGAGAAGACGGTCAATTTGATGGTTAGTTGTCATGGTTTTTAATCGGTTGTAAATACCAGCGACAATTGTAACGTATTATTCTTAACCATTCACGCACAGAGACACTACGGTAACGCCTATATAATAAAATATATTGTTAACAGGTGTTGAATGCCACCTTCCCCGTATAACTTTAAAATTATTAATCGATACACAACAATATAATAATCATATAACTAATTTATTAAAAAAACAGATATTTGCACCAGGCATTATAAATAACATCAATTAAGTAAAAAAAATTATGCAAACACTATAAGTACCCCACCCAAAGAGCCTTCCCTTTCAAAAAAATAAATTATTTCACTTTTACGGAAAAACGAGTAGCATGCACGCCAGTTTAATATTCAAAAAAGACCGCTTTTTTGTTTTTTCTGGAACATACATGAAATAAATATATTGAAAGTATTACATATAATATTCTATGAGCAGGTACGATCATTCAGCTCATAAGAATATACTCATAAAAATGTAGAAATATAATATTTTTATTATGACCTATTTTTTACCCAAAGCCCGCAGCATGGCTCTATGCCGCATATCCCTTGGTATACGCGTACAAAATGTTGCCATAAAACACGTTAATTAAGGATAACACGATGAAGTCATCTCATTTTTGTAAACTGGCAGTAACTGCATCTTTAGTTATGGGAATTGTCTCCGGCGCTCAAGCCGCGGGTAGCAACACAGCGAAGGTCACTTTCCTTGGTAATATTGTTGATTCCCCCTGCTCTGTCACATTGGATACGGAAGATCAAACAGTCAATATGGGTTCAAGTATCGGTAATGGCACGCTGAGTAATGGTAAAACGACCATCAACAATGCCCGTACCTTTCATATCGATCTTGAGGGTTGTACCTGGGCTACCGAGAAAAATATGAATGTGGTATTCACTACAGGTAGTGGAACCACAGCGGCTACAGGCGCCACGGATAATCTCGCGCTGATGAAGACTGACGGCACTGGCGCTATTAGCAATGTAAGCCTGGCAATCGGCGATGCTGGCAAAAACAATATCAAACTGGGCGATACCTATACACAGGCCATTGCGGACCTGGACGGAGATACCATTCTTGATGAGAAGCAAAGCCTGAATTTCACCGCCTGGCTGGTTGGCGCAGCAACCGGCACCGTAGGCACAGGTGAATTCAGCAGCGCCGCCAACGTCACTATCTCTTACCTGTAATTCAGTTAACAGAGTCACGACGATAATACCCTGCCGCTTTAGGTAGGGTATTCCTGTTGAGTTTTATTGCGGAATATATTTGATGAATAACACATGGAAAAGTGTTCTTTGCCCAATAGCGTGCGGAGTGGGAATGCTTCTAAGCGCCTCCCCTTATAGCGCGTCAGGCAAAGACATCGAATTTAATACCGATTTCCTCGATGTAAAAAATCGCGATAACGTCAACATTGCACAGTTTTCTCGTAAGGGTTTTATTCTGCCAGGCGTCTACCTCTTACAAATTAAAATTAACGGACAGACTCTGCCGCAGGAATTTCCTGTTAACTGGGTTATTCCAGAACATGACCCACAAGGAAGTGAGGTTTGCGCAGAACCAGAATTAGTTACGCAATTGGGTATAAAGCCGGAACTCGCGGAAAAACTCGTCTGGATAACGCACGGTGAACGACAATGTCTGGCGCCAGATTCACTGAAAGGCATGGATTTTCAGGCTGACCTGGGACACTCCACGCTGCTGGTGAATTTACCCCAGGCGTATATGGAATACAGCGATGTCGACTGGGACCCACCCGCCCGCTGGGATAATGGTATTCCCGGCATCATTCTGGATTACAACATTAATAATCAGCTCCGCCACGATCAAGAAAGCGGCAGCGAAGAGCAAAGCATCAGCGGCAACGGGACGTTAGGCGCGAACCTGGGCGCATGGCGACTGCGGGCCGACTGGCAGGCCAGCTACGACCATCGTGACGATGACGAGAACACTTCCACCCTCCACGATCAGAGCTGGAGCCGCTACTACGCCTATCGCGCACTACCAACGCTCGGGGCCAAACTTACGCTGGGCGAAAGCTATCTCCAGTCCGATGTTTTCGACAGCTTTAACTATATCGGTGCCAGCGTCGTTTCTGACGATCAGATGCTGCCGCCGAAACTGCGCGGCTATGCGCCGGAGATCGTGGGCATTGCGCGCTCTAACGCAAAAGTCAAAGTCTCCTGGCAGGGGCGCGTACTGTATGAAACGCAGGTGCCCGCAGGACCGTTCCGTATTCAGGATCTCAACCAGTCCGTTTCCGGTACGTTGCACGTCACCGTGGAAGAGCAGAACGGTCAGACGCAGGAGTTTGACGTTAACACCGCATCGGTTCCCTTCCTGACGCGCCCCGGCATGGTGCGCTACAAGATGGCGCTGGGCCGCCCGCAGGACTGGGATCATCACCCCATTACCGGCACATTCGCCTCGGCGGAAGCTTCGTGGGGGGTCACCAACGGCTGGTCGCTATATGGCGGCGCAATTGGAGAAAGCAACTATCAGGCCGTGGCGCTGGGAAGCGGTAAGGATCTTGGCGTGGTGGGCGCGGTGGCGGTCGACATTACGCACTCCATCGCCCACATGCCGCAAGACGACGGGTTTGACGGCGAAACTCTGCAGGGTAACTCATATCGCATCAGCTACTCCCGTGACTTTGATGAAATCGACAGCCGACTGACCTTTGCCGGATACCGCTTCTCAGAAAAGAACTTTATGAGCATGAGCGACTATCTGGATGCGAAAACCTACCATCATCTCAATGCCGGTCACGAAAAAGAACGCTATACGGTCACCTATAACCAGAACTTCCGTGAACAGGGCATGAGCGCCTATTTCAGCTACTCACGCAGTACCTTCTGGGACAGCCCGGATCAGAGTAACTATAACCTGTCTCTTTCCTGGTACTTCGACTTAGGGTCGATAAAAAATCTCAGTGCGTCGCTGAACGGCTATCGCAGCGAATATAACGGTGATAAAGATGATGGCGTCTATATCTCGCTGTCTGTTCCCTGGGGCAATGATTCCATCAGCTACAACGGTACGTTTAACGGTAGTCAACACCGTAATCAGCTCGGCTATTCCGGCCACAGCCAGAACGGCGATAACTGGCAGCTTCACGTCGGGCAGGATGAACAAGGCGCGCAGGCAGACGGTTATTACAGCCATCAGGGCGCGCTGACGGACATCGATCTGAGCGCGGATTATGAAGAAGGATCGTACCGTTCACTGGGCATGTCGCTGCGCGGCGGCATGACGCTGACCACCCAGGGCGGCGCGCTACACCGGGGAAGTTTAGCGGGCAGCACACGTTTGCTGGTTGATACCGACGGCATTGCGGACGTCCCCGTTAGCGGTAACGGCTCGCCAACCTCAACCAACATTTTCGGCAAGGCCGTGATTGCGGATGTCGGAAGCTATTCGCGCAGCCTGGCGCGTATCGATCTGAACAAATTGCCGGAGAAGGCGGAAGCTACTAAGTCGGTTGTGCAGATCACGCTCACCGAAGGCGCCATCGGCTACCGTCACTTTGACGTGGTCAGCGGCGAGAAAATGATGGCGGTTTTCCGGCTGGCAGACGGCGACTTCCCACCGTTCGGCGCCGAAGTGAAAAACGAGCGCCAGCAGCAGTTGGGCCTGGTGGCCGATGACGGCAACGCCTGGCTGGCGGGCGTAAAAGCCGGGGAAACATTGAAAGTCTTCTGGGATGGCGCGGCGCAGTGTGAAGCATCACTCCCGCCCACGTTTACACCGGAGCTATTGGCCAACGCGCTATTGCTGCCGTGCAAAATGCTGGAAGGTCAGCCCCCCACCGCACCGCAGAAAAGTTCTCCGCTGCCTGCGCAACCGCTAATCCAGGAACATACGCAAACCGATGGCCAACCGGCCGCGCCGGTGGCGACAACCACTCAAACCCCGCCCATACCGCTGGCTGACAACCATGCGGTGAATCGCAAGGATAGGGAATAAAGGGAACCCGTAATGAACAAGACCAACCATTTTAAGCGCCAGGCGCTTATCGCTTCAGTATTACTGGCTGCGCCGCTGGTATCACACAGCGCGATTGTGCCGGATCGTACCCGCGTTATTTTTAACGGCAATGAAAATTCAATCACCGTCACGCTGAAAAACGGCAACGCCACTCTGCCCTACCTCGCACAGGCGTGGCTGGAAGACGATAAGTTCGCCAAAGATACCCGCTATTTTACCGCCCTGCCGCCACTGCAGCGTATTGAGCCAAAATCCGACGGGCAGGTTAAAGTCCAGCCGTTACCAGCCGCGGCTAGCCTACCGCAGGACCGGGAAAGTCTGTTTTATTTCAACGTGCGGGAAATTCCGCCGAAAAGCGATAAGCCTAATACGCTCCAGCTGGCGCTGCAAACGCGTATTAAGTTTTTCTACCGCCCGGTAGCCGTCGCCCGGCAGGTGGATAAGACGCACCCGTGGCAGACGAAGCTCACGCTGACCTACCAGGGCGATGGTGTGATCTTCGACAACCCCACACCGTTTTACCTCGTCATCAGCAATGCCGGTAGCAAAGAGAACGAAACCGCCTCCGGCTTTAAAAACCTGCTGATTGCCCCGCGTGAAAAAGTGACCTCTCCCATCAAAGGTGCCTCGCTCGGCAGTTCGCCGGTGGTGGGCTACGTCGATGATTACGGCGGCCATCGCCTGCTGGTTTTCACCTGCTCAGGGAATACCTGCAAGGTCAATGAGGAGAAAACCCGTGACGCTGAGAAGAAAGCGAATAAGTAATCCTGTGCGAAAGAGATCTATGACGATGTTGACTCGCTGGAAAATGCTGGTGCTGCTGTGCGGTGGATTCGTTGCCGGCACCGAGGCTGCCGGCACAAAAACCGTGCAACTGGAGCTGCATCTGGTCGTCACTCAACCACCGCCCTGTACGATAGGCGGCGCTTCCGTAGAGTTTGGCGATGTCCTGACCACCAAAGTTGGCGATGCTTCTCAAACGAAACCTGTGGGCTACAGCCTGAACTGCGATGGCAGAGCGAGCGACTATCTGAAGCTACAAATTCAGGGGACCACTACCACCATCAGCGGGGAGCAGGTTCTGCAAACTTCGGTTCAGGGGTTAGGCATCCGTATTCAGCAGGCGGGCAATAAGCAACTGGTTCCGGTTGGCATAACGGATTGGCTGAACTTCACCCTGAGCGGCAGCAATGGGCCGGAGCTGGAAGCCGTACCGGTTAAAGAGCCCACCACGCAGTTAGCGGGTGGCGATTTTAACGCCAGTGCGACGTTAGTCGTGGATTACCAGTGATGGAGAGATTCATAGTGAAAAGGGTGCTTATCCTGACGCTTTTAATCACCCAGTTTGCCTGCGCCGACAATTTGACCTTTCACGGCAAACTGATAAACCCGCCCGCCTGTACTATCAATAACGGTGAAACGCTGGAGGTCAGTTTTGGTAGCGTCATTATTGATAATATTGACGGCGTCAATTACCTGACCGAGATCCCGTGGACCCTTACCTGCGACAGCAGCTTTCGCGATGACGCATTAACTTTTACGTTGAGCTATCTGGGCACGGCGACGCCTTACTCCGCAAATGCCTTAACCACTAATGTCCCTGAACTGGGCATTGAACTTCAGCAGAACGGCACGGTGTTTCCTCCCGGCACGTCGCTAACCATCGATGAGTCATCGCTTCCCACACTAAAAGCCGTGCCGGTAAAACAGCCAGGTAAAGAGCCTGCCGAAGGCGATTTTGAGGCTTTTGCCACGTTACAGGTGGATTACCAATGAACCGTATTTTTCAAACTGCCGGGCATTTGATCGGAGGCGTAATGTTATGGGCGGTTTGCAATACGCTACCTGCCGCCACGCCTAATGTGCACTACAGCGGTAAGTTGGTTGCCGGCGCCTGTAACCTGGTAGTGGATAATGACACGATGGCGACGGTGGATTTTCATACTATTGGCAGTGACAATTTCGACGCCAGCGGACAAACGACTCCTGTTCCATTCACACTTAGCCTCCAGGATTGCAAAACAGCGCTAGCCAACGGCGTGCTGGTGACCTTTCAGGGCGTTGAAGACAGTACCCTGCCCGGACTGCTGGCGCTGGAGCCATCGTCGGAAGCCAGTGGTTTTGCGATTGGCGTGGAAACGGCTGCACAGCAACCAGTGAGTATCAATGCAACAGAGGGTACAGCTTTTGTGCTGAAGGAAGGGATTACCACCATCAACTTGCAGGCCAGGCTGCAAAAATACGCTGGTGAAGATGTTATGCCGGGGGAATTTAAGGGTACTGCTACCGTGAGCTTTGAATACCAGTAGGTATATGAACAAAAATCTAAAGCTCAAAAAAGATAAACCACATGATAATTTATAATCATTAACACTGCCATCACACTCCAGGATCCCTTCCTGTGGAAAGGATAAAACTAACTACGGATAAAAAGAAAAATGAAAAAGATATTTTGCGGTGTTGTTTTATACATTTTTTGCAACTTTAGTTATGCGGCCTTGATTGAGGTAAACCTCGGGGGAACATTAGTATTTAACAATCGTCTCTATGGTTCACTGTTTCCTTGTTCCACCGTTTGCAGCCTGGCACCTATAGAGTCAAATTATACCAATACTGGTACCGGAGACTACTATACTATTACGTCAACCCTTAGTATCCCTGCAGGATTAGAAATTGCCAAAATAGGGGATTATAGTGTTTCAGTTAGCCAAAACATTAATGTCACAAGCGTAAGTACTTGTGATAGCAAGCCCAGAATACCGACCGTATTCCCTACCCCGTGTCAAAGTAACAATCCAATCGATGTAGCTATTCCCTTAACTATTGATAAAGGCGCAGTAATCACACATAACACTATTAGAATAAGAGATACAAGACAAAGTTGGTTGAATGCGAGTAGCAGTGTAGGTTCCATACAATTAACTGGTGATATCACTGCAAGTAATATTACTTATGCAAGCGCAAACTCAATACGCGCTTCACTAAGCACCACCATAGGCAATGATATTAACTCTTCCATATCGATTAATGGTCCCACTGCAACAAGTCTTTATGGAACAGCCACCTATTTCACTGGCACTGAAACTGCATCAACAATGGACAGTAAATTAATACCCACTGCACTTGATGCTTCCTTTGATGGAGATATTATTACTCACAACATAGAAAAAAAGTATATTGGAAGCGCTGATAAACTAAATATCACATCTATTTATACTTTTAGCGATGGGAATCTATGCAGTGGCTATGATTGCATGTACACTAATGAAAATGCCAAAGTAAATGTTCAATGCCCTGATGAAAAAGCAACTTTAGAGTTTAAACCAGCATCGTATGTAAGTGGTGGTAATATAGGTAACCTAGTTGGTTCATGGGGAAATGTAAATATTGATACAACTTGTGCAATCACCGTTTTGATACCCTACGAATAAACACAGGAAAAATGATGACCATAAGCAAAAGAATCATAATTTCATTTATTCTATTTATGTGCTTCACCAACAATACATTTGGATCTGGATACGTTAAGATCAATGCCGAATTGAATGATATGGCAGGTAGATGGGCAGGCACAGTGATTTAACGTCGAAGGGAAAATCTTTCGTTTTGGTTGCACAGGGAACGCTTCGGCATACCAGAAAGGAGGTCAGCCCCTCACGGGATAGATCAGAAAATAGATCCAGAATTGCAGGGCGAAAAGAGTTAATGATGAGAAAAGATAAAGAATGAGGAAGCTTAGATCCAGACTCATAGCTAATTATTCATACAATAAATATTATAGTAATGAATGGAATTCAAAATAGGTGTTACGTATTTCAAAGACATAAAATCTTAAGCGATATCACATAGGGTATAACTTGTTTTTTAAATAAAAAGGCTATAACCAATTTACATGCTTACCAGCATCCTGATGCTGGCTCAGAATACGTATCACGATAACTTCCGTAACTGATTGTATAAAATAGATAATATGCCTTTCAAACGGTAAGGCATAAATGTATTCACCCAGTTCAGGTCGAGGCGTGCCAATGTTATTGGCACTCATAATGCTGAATATTTCTGATAGATGATTAATATATCGATCGGCCTTTATTTCGCCAAAATGCTGCCAGCCGTAATGCCAGATATTTTCCAGATCTTCACTGGCCTTTGGCGTTAATTTTACCATTCTCATCGGGTTTGATCATCCCTGTTTTGACCTTCCGTAAAAAGGCATCCTTTTCCCAGGCCTGCGGCTCTCCGCTGTTCAGACCTTCAGCCAGAAGTTCACGTAACGCCTGAAGTCGTGACTCGGCCTGTTTTTCCCTCAGCAGACGAAGAGACTCTCTGATCACTTCACTTTGTGTTCTGTAATCACCTGATTCTATGAGCGATTCAATAAACTCGCGCAGTTCATCGCCAAGATCAACGGTCATTGTTCTGGCCATAACAGCCTCCACTGTAAGTATAAATCTTACATAAGAGTACACTGGAAATGAAATGTACGTCAAAAACATACCCCATATCTCATGCTTATGGGGTTGCTAATGCGGCTTTGCTGAACGAGTAGCAAAGCCGCTACATGATTACTGTCTGGGGTTTACCCCCCGTGCAGTCGCCGTGCATCAATCACATCCGGCACCTGGTTCAGCTTACCGAGCACGCGGCCCAGCACCTGCAGGTTGTAGATCTCGATGGTCATATCAATGGTGGCGATCTGCTGTTTAATGTCGCTGCGGCTGGCGACGCCCAGCACGTTGACTTTTTCGTTAGCCAGAATGGTGGTGATATCACGTAGCAAGCCGCTGCGATCGTTGGCCTGGACGCGCACCACCAGCGAATATCCCGCCGAGTAGCTTTCGCCCCATACCGCCTCTACGATCCGCTCCGGCGCATGGGAGCGCAGTTCCGCCAGCTGTTCGCAGTCGGCCCGGTGCACGGAAATCCCCCGCCCCTGAGTAATGAAGCCGACAATTTCATCCCCCGGAATCGGCTGGCAGCAGCGGGCGATGTGGTGCATCAAATTACCCACACCTTCTACCACCACGCGCCCGTCGTCTTTACGACGATTTTGCGGCGCGTATGTTTTTTGCTGAAGCTGTTTCAGCGCCGCTGCATCCTGCTCCTCTGCACTCGGCTTATTGAACTGCGATTGCAGGAAATTCACCATCTGATTAAGACGGATATCGCCGCCGCCTATCGCCGCCAGCAACTCTTCCAGCTCATTAAAGTTGTAGCGCGGCAGCAGATGTTTCTCGGCCTCTTTCAGGCTAATCCCCAAATGCGCCAGCTCATCGTCGAGGATCTGCCGTCCAGCCAGGATATTTTTGTCACGGTCCTGTTTACGGAACCAGGCGTGAATTTTCGAGCGTCCGCGGCTGGTCGTCACATAGCCCAGGTTTGGATTCAGCCAGTCGCGGCTGGGATTCGGCTGCTTCTGAGTGATAATTTCAACCTGATCGCCCATCTGCAACTGATAGGTGAATGGCACAATACGGCCGCCAATCTTCGCGCCGATGCAGCGGTGCCCGACATCGCTGTGGATGTGGTAAGCAAAATCGAGCGGCGTAGATCCGGCAGGCAAGTCAACCACGTCGCCTTTTGGCGTAAAAACGTAGACCCGATCGTCAAACACCTGGCTGCGCACTTCATCCAGCATTTCGCCGGAATCGGCCATCTCTTCCTGCCAGGCGATCAGCTTACGCAGCCACGCAATTCTGTCTTCATGACCGGAACGCACGCCGCCGGACGCGGCGCCTTCTTTATACTTCCAGTGCGCCGCCACGCCCAGTTCGGCGTCTTCATGCATCTGTTTGGTACGGATCTGGATCTCAACGGTTTTACCGCCCGGCCCCAGGACCACGGTGTGGATAGACTGGTAACCGTTCGGTTTGGGGTTAGCGACATAATCATCGAATTCATCCGGCAGGTGACGATAGTGCGTATGCACTATCCCCAACGCGGCGTAGCAGTCCTGCAGACGTTCAGCGACAATACGCACGGCGCGCACGTCAAAGAGTTCATCAAACGCCAGATGCTTTTTCTGCATTTTGCGCCAGATGCTATAAATATGTTTTGGTCGTCCGTAGACTTCCGCCTGCACGCCTTCGTTTTTCATTTCGGCGCGCAGATGTCCAACAAACTCTTCGATGTAATGTTCGCGATCGAGACGGCGCTCATGCAGCAGTTTGGCGATGCGTTTGTATTCCGCCGGATGCAGGTAGCGGAAACAGTAGTCTTCCAGTTCCCACTTCAGTTGCCCGATGCCCAGACGATTAGCGAGCGGCGCATAGATGTTGGTACATTCTTTCGCCGCCAGCACGCGCTCATCTTCCGGCGCCTCTTTCACTTCGCGCAAATGAGCGATTCGCTCGGCCAGTTTGATCACCACGCAGCGGAAATCATCCACCATCGCCAATAACATTCGACGGACGTTATCAACCTGCTCCGAAGAAACAGAGTCGTTATGAGTGGCGTTTAGCTGACGGATCGCCGCCATATCGCGCACGCCATGAATCAGGGTAACGATAGATTTGCCAACGCTTTCGCGCAGTACATCTTCGCTGACTACGTTGGCGTCGGCCAGAGGGAACAGTAGCGCCGCCCGCAGCGTGTCGATATCCATACTCAGCGTGGAAAGAATTTCTACCATCTCCACGCCACGCCACAGCAACAGATCCGCATCCGGATGTCCTTGTGTCTGTTGCAGGCAATACGCCCAGGTTTCGGCTAAGCGCTCACACGACTGCTGGCTGGAAATTCCCAGGCTTGCGATCCACTTCTTCGGATCAAATTCACCAGCTTTATTAATATGTGCACTTCTTACCGCGACCATCGTCCTCTCCTTAAGGGACCAGGCCTACCGAAGTCGGTAAGCCGGTAATCATTACATGCGCTCGAACAGAACCATTGATTCCAGATGTCCTGTGTGCGGGAACATGTCGAGCATCGCTAAACGCGTAACCTCATATCCCGCATTGACCAGCGCTTCACTATCGCGCGCCAGCGTCGCCGGGTTACAGGATACATAAACAATGCGAATAGGTTTTAATTTTATAATATGTCGCATCACTCCTGTAGCCCCCGCACGCGCAGGATCGAGTAAGACTTTGTCAAAGCCGTTTTTCGCCCACGGCTGCTTCGTGACATCTTCCTCCAGGTTCTCATGGAAGAATGTCACATTATGTAAACCATTGCGGATGGCGTTTTCACGGCCTTTTTCTACCAGCGCCGGAACGCCCTCAACCCCAATCACGCTTGCCGCGCGCGTTGCCAGCGGCAGCGTAAAATTCCCCATTCCGCAGAACAGATCCAGGACACGATCCTCGGCGCGCACATCAAGCCACTCCAGCGCGCGGGCGACCATTTGCTGGTTTACCGCCTCATTAACCTGAATAAAGTCTCGCGGACTGAAGGCTAAACGTAAGCCGTGCGAATCATACCAGGGCGCTTCGCCAGATACCGTTTCCAGTATCTCGCTAAACGGCGCCAGAAACAGAGACAATCCCTCAGAATGCGAAAAGCGTTCCAGTTTTTCTTTATCCGCCGCACTTAATGGCGCGGTATGGCGCAGAATCATCAGCGTACCGCTTCCCGCCTGTACCAGCTCAACATGCCCAAGATGTCGGGTGCCGTGTAAACTCGCCAGACACGCCCTGATTCTGGGCAGCAATGCTGCAAGCTGGGGCGCCAAAACAGGGCACTGTTCGACATTGACGATATCGCTGGAACCCGCTTTGCGAAATCCCATTTGCAGCGGTTTATCCGGCGGGCAATTCAGACTTAACCGCGCACGACGCCGATAACCCCAGGGCGCGCCGGCGATGATGTCATTCACCTCGTGTTTCATCAAACGCGCCAGCGCCGCGCTTTTGCTGCGTTGTTGCAGGGCGATGCTGACATGCTGTTGCTGACAACCGCCGCAGACGCCAAAATGCGGGCAGCGCGGCGTTTCTCGTTCCGGGCTATCATTCAAACGGCGCGAAACGCGTGCGCGGGCAAATTGCTTTTTATCTTCTGTAATAATGACTTCTGCGCTTTCCTCAGGCAATAAACCGGGGATAAACAGCGCCTTTCCGTTATGACGGGCTACGCCCTGACCAAATGAATCGAGGTCATTGACTTTAACGGTTATGATCTGACGCGTCGTCACGCGCCGTTTTGCAGAGTAGAATTGCGCCATCGACCAGGTTTTTCTCAATTTAACAGTGTGACCCTAATTGTCCCATAACGGAACTCCATGACCAACTACAGCCTGCGCGCACGCATGATGATTCTGATCCTGGCCCCGACCGTCCTGATAGGTTTGCTGCTCAGTATCTTTTTTGTAGTGCACCGCTATAACGACCTGCAGCGTCAACTGGAAGATGCCGGCGCCAGTATTATTGAACCGCTCGCCGTCTCCAGCGAATATGGTATGAACTTACAAAACCGGGAGTCTATCGGCCAACTTATCAGCGTCCTGCACCGCAGACACTCTGATATTGTGCGGGCGATTTCCGTTTATGACGATCATAACCGCCTGTTTGTAACGTCTAATTTCCATCTGGACCCCTCACAGATGCAGCTTCCCGCCGGAGCGCCGTTTCCACGTCGTCTGAGCGTCGATCGCCACGGCGATATTATGATTCTGCGCACCCCGATTATCTCGGAGAGCTATTCGCCGGACGAGTCAGCGATTGCCGACGCAAAAAATACCAAAAATATGCTGGGGTATGTGGCGCTTGAACTGGATCTCAAATCGGTCAGGCTACAGCAATACAAAGAGATTTTTATCTCCAGCGTGATGATGCTTTTTTGTATTGGCATTGCGCTGATCTTTGGCTGGCGGCTTATGCGCGATGTCACCGGGCCTATCCGTAATATGGTGAATACCGTTGACCGCATTCGCCGCGGACAACTGGATAGCCGTGTGGAAGGATTTATGCTGGGCGAGCTGGACATGCTGAAAAACGGCATTAATTCCATGGCGATGTCGCTTGCCGCCTATCACGAAGAGATGCAGCATAATATCGATCAGGCCACTTCAGACCTGCGTGAAACCCTTGAGCAGATGGAAATCCAAAATGTTGAGCTCGATCTGGCGAAAAAGCGCGCCCAGGAAGCGGCGCGTATTAAGTCGGAATTCCTGGCGAACATGTCGCACGAACTGCGAACGCCGCTGAACGGCGTCATTGGCTTTACCCGCCTGACATTAAAAACGGAGCTGAATCCCACCCAGCGCGACCATCTGAACACCATTGAGCGTTCTGCGAATAATCTGCTGGCGATCATTAATGACGTGCTCGACTTCTCCAAGCTGGAAGCCGGTAAGCTCATTCTGGAAAGTATCCCTTTTCCACTGCGTAATACGCTGGATGAAGTGGTTACGCTGCTGGCCCACTCGTCGCATGATAAAGGGCTGGAGTTGACGTTAAATATTAAAAACGACGTCCCGGATAATGTGATTGGCGACCCGCTGCGCCTGCAACAGGTCATTACTAATCTGGTGGGTAATGCCATTAAGTTCACCGAGAGTGGCAATATCGACATTCTGGTAGAAAAGCGGGCGCTTAGTAACACCAAAGTACAGATTGAAGTGCAGATCCGCGATACGGGGATCGGCATTCCGGAACGCGACCAGTCGCGACTGTTTCAGGCGTTTCGCCAGGCCGATGCCAGTATTTCTCGCCGTCACGGCGGCACCGGGCTTGGGCTGGTGATTACGCAAAAGCTGGTCAACGAAATGGGCGGGGATATCTCTTTCCACAGCCAGCCTAATCGCGGCTCGACCTTCTGGTTTCATATTAATCTTGATCTTAACCCAAATGTCATTATTGACGGGCCGTCGACCGCGTGCCTGGCCGGGAAACGGCTGGCTTATGTCGAACCGAATGCTACCGCCGCGCAATGTACCCTGGATCTACTGAGCGACACGCCGGTGGAGGTGGTTTACAGCCCGACCTTCTCCGCGCTGCCGTTAGCGCACTACGATATTATGATTTTGAGCGTTCCGGTGACCTTCCGCGAGCCGCTCACCATGCAGCATGAACGTCTGGCGAAAGCGGCGTCAATGACGGACTTTCTACTGCTGGCGCTACCTTGCCATGCGCAAATTAACGCCGAAAAGCTGAAACAAGGAGGCGCGGCGGCCTGTCTGTTAAAACCATTGACGTCAACGCGCCTGTTGCCAGCGCTGACGGAATATTGCCAGTTGAATCACCATCCTGAACCGCTGCTAATGGATACCAGTAAAATCACCATGACGGTTATGGCGGTTGATGATAATCCCGCCAATCTGAAACTTATCGGCGCGTTACTGGAAGATAAAGTCCAGCACGTAGAGCTTTGTGATAGCGGACATCAGGCGGTGGATCGGGCGAAACAAATGCAGTTTGATCTGATTTTGATGGATATTCAGATGCCGGATATGGACGGCATACGCGCCTGCGAATTGATTCACCAGCTTCCTCATCAGCAGCAAACACCGGTTATTGCCGTTACGGCACATGCGATGGCCGGGCAAAAAGAGAAGTTGCTCAGCGCGGGCATGAACGACTATCTGGCTAAACCGATAGAAGAAGAGAAGTTGCATAATCTGTTGCTGCGCTATAAACCCGGCGCCAACGTAGCAGCGCGTCTGATGACGCCGGAACCGGCTGAATTTATCTTCAATCCGAATGCGACGCTCGACTGGCAGCTTGCGCTCCGCCAGGCTGCCGGTAAGCCCGATCTGGCGCGGGATATGCTGCAAATGCTGATTGATTTTCTGCCGGAAGTGCGCAACAAAATTGAAGAACAACTGGTGGGAGAAAATCCCAACGGTCTGGTCGATCTGGTCCATAAGCTACACGGGAGCTGCGGCTATAGCGGCGTACCGCGGATGAAGAACCTTTGCCAGCTTATTGAGCAACAGCTTCGCAGCGGCGTCCACGAAGAGGAGCTGGAGCCTGAGTTTCTGGAGCTGCTGGATGAGATGGATAATGTCGCGCGTGAAGCGAAGAAGATATTAGGATGATATTCGCCGGATGGCGGCGTGACCGCCTTATCCGGCCTATAACTCAGCGTAACTGTTGCCCCGCTTTCAGCGTTGCAGCCACGTTGCGCGCGGTCATTCGTACGTTTTCACTCGCATTCTTCAGCGCGTCCTCCAGCGTGCAGATGGTATAAATCACGCTGAAAACGGCATCAAGCCCATGTTCATGAACCACGCCAACGTCCGCCGTCAGGCTACCCGCAATACCAATTACCGGCTTGTTATACCGTTTGGCGATGTTTGCCACGCCAATAGGGACTTTACCGTGAATGGTCTGGCTGTCGATGCGTCCCTCGCCGGTGATGACTAAATCAGCATCCGCAAGACACGCTTCCAGATGAAGCGCATCGGTGACAATCTCAATGCCACGCCGTAGCTGCGCGCCGCAAAACGCGTATAACGCCGCCCCCATGCCGCCTGCCGCTCCGCCGCCTGCCAGATCCAACACATCGACATGCAGATCGCGGGCAATCAAATGCGCATAGCGAGTCAATGCCGTATCCAGGCGTTCAATCATTTCCGGCGTCGCCCCTTTTTGCGGACCAAAAACCGCAGACGCGCCCTCTTTGCCGGTAAGGGGATTCGTGACATCGCAGGCGACCTCTATATGACACGCCGACAAACGCTTATCCAGACCGCTGATATCAATGCTGGCGAGTGTTTCCAGCCCAATGCCGCCTTGCACAATATCATTGCCCTGCGCATCCCGTAGCCTGGCCCCCAGTGCCTGCACCATCCCCGCGCCGCCATCGTTGGTGGCGCTACCGCCGATACCAATAATGATATGCTCAACGCCCGCATCCAGCGCATGACGGATCAGCTCGCCGGTTCCCCATGACGTGGTCTTCAACGGATCGCGTTGCGCGGGCGGCACCTGTTCCAGCCCGCTGGCGGCCGCCATTTCAATGAATGCGGAACGCGCATCGCCGGAAAGCCCATAAAACGCATTGACGCGATGCCCCAACGGCCCGGTGACCTCAACATGCACAATTCGACCCGCCGTCGCTTCAACCATCGCTTCGACAGTACCTTCTCCGCCATCAGCCAGCGGTAATTTCAGGTAATCGGCGTCAGGCCAGATCTCGCGAAATCCTTGTTCAATGGCGGTCGCTACCTCAAGAGCACTCAAACTTTCCTTATACGAGTCTGGTGCGATCACTATTTTCATAAGTCGTCCTTACGCATGTTGATCCTGTTAAGCATACACCCAGAGAAGGACCGGTTCCTTACGGAACCGGCTCTGACTTAACGCACCATGCAAGGACGCTTATTATCAAACGTCCAGCCAGGAATTAAGTACTGCATTCCCATCGCGTCGTCACGCGCGCCTAAGCCATGCTTTTGATAGAGCTCATGCGCTTTCATCACCTGATCCATATCGAGCTCAACGCCCAGCCCCGGTTTGGTCGGTACTTGCACCATGCCGCCTTTAATTTCAAACGGTTCTTTAGTCAGACGTTGGTTGCCTTCCTGCCAGATCCAGTGGGTATCGATCGCGGTGATCTTGCCCGGCGCCGCCGCGGCAACATGGGTAAACATCGCCAACGAAATATCAAAGTGGTTGTTAGAGTGCGAGCCCCAGGTCAGACCGAACTCATGACACATTTGCGCCACGCGTACAGAGCCTTGCATAGTCCAGAAGTGCGGGTCCGCCAGCGGGATATCGACGGATTGCAGCGACAGCGTATGCCCCATTTGACGCCAGTCGGTCGCTATCATATTGGTGGCCGTCGGTAATCCGGTCGCGCGACGGAATTCCGCCATCACTTCACGCCCGGAAAAACCCTGTTCCGCGCCGCACGGATCTTCTGCATAGGCCAGAGAACCTTTCAGGTATTTACCAATGCTGATCGCTTCGTTCAGCGACCAGGCACCGTTTGGATCGAGCGTAACGCGCGCTTGTGGGAAACGTTTCGCCAGCGCCACGATTGACTCGGCCTCTTCTTCGCCCGCCAGCACGCCGCCTTTCAGTTTGAAGTCGTTGAAGCCGTATTTTTCATAGGCAGCTTCCGCCAGACGCACTACCGTTTCCGGCGTCATCGCCTCTTCATGGCGCAGACGATACCAGTCGCATTGCTCATCCGGCTGGCTCTGATACGGCAGCGGCGTAGCCTTGCGATTACCGACAAAGAACAGATAACCCAGCATTTCGACTTCGCTGCGCTGCTGACCGTCGCCTAACAGCGAAGCGACGTTGACGCCCAGGTGTTGGCCCAAAAGGTCAAGCATTGCCGCTTCAATACCAGTCACCACATGGATAGTGGTACGGAGATCGAATGTTTGTAAACCGCGTCCGCCCGCATCGCGATCGGCAAACTGGTTGCGAACGGCGGTCAGGACATTTTTATATTCACCCAGCGTTTTTCCCACCACCAGTGGGATCGCATCTTCCAGCGTTTTGCGAATTTTTTCGCCGCCCGGAATCTCGCCGACCCCGGTATGGCCGGAGTTATCTTTAATAATGACGATGTTGCGCGTGAAGAACGGGGCGTGCGCGCCGCTCAGGTTCATCAGCATACTGTCATGACCCGCAACCGGGATAACCTGCATTTCAGTGACTACAGGCGTCGTAAATTGAGTACTCATAACTGTGTCCTTATTCAGAATTAGTGACGACCAAAAACAGGGCGTTTGCGGTCAAAAGTCCAGCCGGGGATCAGGTATTGCATCGGGCCTGCATCATTACGCGCGCCGCCTGGCAGCTTTTTATACGCGTCATGCGCTTTTCGCACCTGTTCCCAGTCAAGCTCCACGCCCAGTCCTGGCGCATCCGGAACGGCAATTTTGCCGTTTTTAATTTCCAGCGGATTTTTAGTCAGGCGGCAATCGCCCTCCTGCCAGATCCAGTGCGTATCAATAGCGGTGGGTTTGCCTGGCGCCGCCGCGCCGACATGGGTAAACATCGCCAGTGAAATATCAAAATGGTTATTCGAATGGCAGCCCCAGGTTAGCCCCCAGTCATCGCACAGTTGCGCCACGCGAACGGCGCCGGTGAGAGTCCAGAAATGCGGATCGGCAAGAGGAATATCTACCGCGTTGAGCATCACCGCGTGTCCCATTTCACGCCAGTTGGTGGCAATCATATTGGTCGCCACCGGCAGTCCTGTCGCGCGGCGGAACTCCGCCATGACTTCACGACCAGAGAATCCTTGCTCCGCGCCGCACGGATCTTCCGCGTAGGTCAGTACATCATTCAGCCCTTTGCACAACGCAATGGCTTCATCCAGTAGCCAGGCGCCGTTCGGATCCACGGTAATACGCGCGTCCGGGAAGCGTTTTTTTAGCGCGCGAACGGTATCAATCTCTTGTTCGCCCGGCAGCACGCCGCCCTTGAGTTTAAAATCTTTAAAGCCGTAGCGATCCTGAGACGCTTCCGCCAGCCGCACGACCGCGTCGCTGTTCAGCGCTTCCTGATGACGCAGGCGATACCATTCGTGACTGCCCGGCGTGCTTTCCAGATACGGCAGATCGGTTTTAGTACGATCGCCAATATAGAAGAGATAGCCTAACACGGTGACGGCATCGCGCTGTTTACCGGGTCCTAATAGTTCACAGACCGGCACATTAAGCGCCTGCCCCAGTAGATCAAGCAGCGCCGCTTCCAAAGCTGCCACCGCGTTAACCCGCAGTTCAAACGTCCATGCGCCTTTACCAAAGGTGTCAAAATCAGCAGCCTGGTTGCCTTTATGCACCTGCTGCACCACTTTGTTCAGGCGGGCGACTTCCTGGCCTAATACCATCGGAATAGCATCGACCAGCGTCTGATAAATCACTTCTCCGCCCGGCGCCTCGCCGACGCCAGTATGCCCGGCGTTATCGGTGAGGACGACGATGTTACGGGTGAAGTACGCGTTATGCGCGCCGCCGATGTTGAGTAGCATACTGTCATGTCCGGCAACCGGAATGACCTTCATGTCCGTAATAACGGGACTGGATTGCGTTGTCATGATAATTGTCCTGCGACAGGTTTCAGTTCAATACGCTTAATATCACCTACCAGCACCAGATAGCTGATGATGGCCACCAGGGCATGTACGCCGACATAGATCAACGCGCCGTTGAAGGAACCGGTGGTGCCAACGATGTAACCAATCGCGATTGGCGTCACAATACCGGAGATATTGCCGAACATATTAAACAAGCCGCCGGAAAGACCGCTGATCTCTTTCGGCGCGGTATCCGCCATTACTGCCCAGCCCAACGCGCCGATACCTTTACCGAAGAAGGCCAACGCCATAAAGCCGATGATCATCCATTCCACGTTCACATAGTTACAGAACACCATAACCATTGACAGCAACATCCCCAGCACAATCGGCGTCTTGCGCGCGATATTCAGGGAGCCAGTACGACGCATCAGCCAGTCGGAAATGATGCCGCCCAACACGCCGCCGATAAAGCCGCAGACCGCAGGAACCGAGGCGACAAAGCCCGCTTTGAGAATCGACATGCCGCGCGCCTGGACCAAATAGACCGGGAACCAGGTAATAAAGAAATAGGTCAATGCGTTAATACAGTACTGACCGATGTAAACGCCAATCATCATACGAGAGCCCAGCAGCTGTTTGATCTGGCCCCATTTGACGCTAAACGGTACTTTCGCTTTGGTGTCTTTCTGATCCATATTGATCAGCGCGCCGCCTTCTGCGATGTACTCCAACTCTTTCTTATTTACGCCCGGATGGTTATTTGGTTCATGGATAACTTTCAACCAGATAAAGCTGATGATGATCCCTAACCCGCCCATAAAGAAGAAGACATGCGACCAGCCCACTTCGTGCGTCAGCCAGCCCATAATCGGCGCGAAAATAACCGTGGCAAAGTATTGCGCGGAGTTAAAGATGGCCACCGCCGTTCCCCTCTCCTGCGCCGGGAACCAGGCTGCAACAATGCGACTGTTGCCCGGGAAAGAAGGCGATTCCGCCAGACCAACCAGGAAACGAAGCGTAAAGAGGGCGACAATAATGCCGAAACCACTAAAGATATCGACAAAACCCTGCAACAGGGTGAAGACTGACCAAATGAAAATAGACCAGAAATAGACGCGTTTGGAACCAAAGCGGTCCAGCAGCCAGCCGCCCGGGATCTGCCCGATAACATAGGCCCATGAAAAAGCAGAAAAAACATAGCCCATGCCTACCGGATCAAGGCCGATATCTTTGGCCATTTCTGAGCCGGCAATGGACAATGTGGCGCGGTCGCCGTAGTTGAAGGATGTGACGATAAACAGCATCACCACTATCCAGTAGCGGGCGTTCGTGCGTTTCTCCGCACTGCTCGCCGCGTGACTTAATGAACTCATTGTTGCACTCCTGAAATTTCGCGTTAGCTACGCTCACTCTGAACTGCACAACCGGTAGGGAATCAGAGATAACGTTTCCTTGTTGCAGCTTTTATTAGGTCGTTTGCTTTGCACGCTGCATGCTTTTATTCACTGGCAGGAGAAGTATAAAAAGCGCGCCACACACACTCACCGTGCAACAACACAGTATTTTGGCGATGAATTACGCCTGTTTATGGCAAAAGCCCAGGACAGTGGAAGCCACTTCACGGAAATGAAATCAGAAGGCGTCAGGCGTCGACGCAGGAGGAGTAAAAAGAGAAGAATGTGAAACAGGTCGCTTGATTACATGAAAACGCCCGTAAAAAACTGCCGCTTTTGCGGGCATATGCCCAAAGCTAACACGATTCAGTTACTTTACACTGTGTACAGGTCGTTATTTTGCTTACTGGCAACGCAAGCAAACGAAAAGGTACCCTCCCGTAGGGGGGAGGGATTTACCTCAGGAAAGTAAAGTTCCCCAGTTTTCAACCCAGGGATTGGACTGGCTCTCCGGCTCCGGATGTTCGCTGGCGTCAATGAATAATATCTCCCCCACCCGCTGCGCGCTTTGCTCTTGCAACAGGGCATCAAACTGTTTGCCGCCATTACAGAAATTGGGGTAGCTGCTATCACCTAGCGCAATCACCCCGTAACGCAGGTTTGGCTGAAAACCCAACGTATCTTTAATGCCGTGAAAGAGCGGCGCAATGCTATCCGGTAGATCGCCCTGCCCGGTCGTCGAGGTAACGACCAGCGCAACCTTATCCTGATATTGCTGCCAGTCGGACAGTTCAGGATCTTCAAACACGGTCGCGCTGTGGCCCTGTCTGGCGAGGATCGCTTCCGCTTCTTCCGCCACCAGCAGTGAGTTGCCATACATGGTCCCGACAAAAATACCAATTTCTGCCATTATGCGTATCTCCCTGAATTATGCCTGATGAGTCTCATCCTGCCGGGACGCCGCCGTAAACTCAACCCTTTCATTGTCAGGGAGAAGTCCACGCCAGCCAAACTGTGTCAGCGCCTGCATCCAGGTTTCATCCAACCCGGCCTGAATTATCAACGGCTGTCCGGTGAAGGGGTGCGTCAGTTCAAGCCGACTGGCATGAAGCATCAGGCGACGACAGGCAAAATGCTCTGCGGCGCTGCGGTTTTGTCGCAAATCGCCATGCTTGCTGTCGCCGATGATAGGATGACGCAGATGCGCCAGATGACGACGAAGCTGGTGCTTGCGTCCCGTTTTTGGTTCCAGCTCAACCAGACCATAACGCGTGGTGGGATAACGTCCGGTCGGCACCGCCATTTCGACCGTCGCCAGTCCGCGATACTGCGTTACAGCCGGCTGGGGCGCTTTATCTTCGCGGGCGAATTTATCGGCAATTTTATCGCGCTCTTCCACCAGCGGATAATCCAGTACCGCGTCATCCATCAGCCAGCCGCGCACAATGGCATGGTAGCGTTTACGGATGTGGTGCTGCTCGAACTGCTGCGCCAGACGGCGTCCCGCTTCGCTGGACAGCCCCATTAACAGTACGCCCGACGTGGGTCTGTCGAGACGGTGGGCGGTAAAAACATGCTGGCCGATTTGGTCGCGCACCGTTTGCATGACCACGACTTTTTCGTCGCGATCCAGCCAGCTCCGGTGAACAAGCCAGCCTGCGGGTTTATTCACGGCAACCAGCCACGGGTCTTGATAGAGGATCTCCAGCATCAGGATTTATCGCGGGCGAATAGCGCATCCAGATCCTGCAAAACCGCCAGGATCGCCTCCCGCTGCGGATGATCCGCCGCCAGCGCCATTTCATAATAAGGGGCGACGGCAAATGCCTCGGGCAGCGGCTGCGCATTATCAAGTAGGGTATGCATACGTGGGATCAGTACCCATTGCAGCCATTCCAGCGGTTCCATGGTATCCATAAAAAATGGTTGGGTGCTGGTAAACAGGTGCGCCTGCGGCGCATCCAGCCGCCAGTGGCGATGCTCGCGCAACAGCGTTTCAAGCGCATGTAACTGCTGACGCACACGGTCATGAGTCGTCATGTTAAAACCTCAATGATGAAAATCTGGCGCGCAGAATAACAAAAAAAGGGAGCACTGTATAAACAGTGCTCCCGGTTCGTTTCGCAGCATTCCAGCTACTTTTCGTGCTCCCTGCTCATCCGTGACAACTTTTCCTGTGACCTTACGGCCTGTTCATCCTGAACGTTTGCATCCTGCGCACATCGCCCGATGTGATAGCTTCTTCCTGAAGCGTCCCTGGTCATCCAGACCCGCCGAACATCCTGATCGGCTCTCGTTCTCCGTCCTGGAGGTGTCCTTTAACGCATCCTGCGCTTTCCACTTTGCTTCATCCTGAAGCCTTTCCTTGTAACACCATCCTGGCGTGTCCTGCTGAAGCGTCATCATCCTGACGTTCGCTTCGTTGTACGACTCCCTGTCGACGAAGATAGAATCGCCTGTTTCACCTTGTCTTACAAGACGCTTACAGACAATACCTTAAGTAAATTTTCATATGAAAGTGCGCAAAAACATTTTAATTAGTTGTTTTATATAGACTTACATAAGAAAACGGGACTCAGTATCCGCTGATATCCTGGCGATCTCCTACAGACTTTGTAAGAGATCTCTCACACCCGTTAGGGCAAACGATTACAGAAGAGGATTAAGTTGCGTAAGGAATTCCGCAAGCGTTGCGGCAAGAACGGTACGATTACGGGTGCCCAGCGTTTCTTTAATCACCTCGCCGGACAGATTACAGACCGAAATGACCTCAAGCTCATTTTCCTGCGTCGCAATAAAAAGCGTGGGAGGAAGCTTGAGCCGCTTTTGCGTGACCAGGTGGCCTATCAGATTTTCCTGCACGCGCCGAAAGTCATCCTGACTCCAGGTTTGCAGTAGCGTAAGCTTTTCATCCGCAAACTGCGCGGGCATGTCGCCAGCAAACTGCGTGGTGTAAAACGCGTGGAGCGCAGGTTGTACCATAATATCAAAGGCGCGTTCAACCGCGTTTACATTTTCTTCGCCTTCAAAAGGTTGCGGCTGCCAGTAAACGGCATCGCGGGTTGAAGAAATAATGCACGGAGAAGGTACGCCATACAGTTCTTCGCTCAACGGCCAGCTACCGTGTTTTTCTTGCCACGCGTCGCAGTAACGCGTCGTAAAGGCTTTCAATGCCTGCGCTGTCAGTTCGTCCACCAGTTTCTCTCTTCATAAAAGCCAGGATACACTTGACGCATAGTGTATCTGGTTTATGACGGTGAAACATGTCTTCTTATGAAAACCATCAGGCTCTCGATGGCCTGACTCTCGGAAAATCAACGGATTACCGGGACAATTATGACGCCAGCCTGCTGCAGGGCGTACCGCGCAGTTTGAATCGCGACCCGCTCGGATTAACAGCCGATAATTTGCCGTTCCACGGCGCGGATATCTGGACGTTGTATGAACTTTCCTGGCTTAACAGCCAGGGTCTTCCGCAGGTCGCCGTCGGGCATGTCGAACTGGATTACACCAGCGTTAATTTAATCGAATCCAAAAGCTTTAAACTGTATCTGAACAGCTTTAACCAGACGCGCTTTGACACCTGGGAGACGGTGCGCCAGACGCTGGAGCGCGATCTGCGCGCCTGCGCGCAGGGCAACGTTAGCGTGAGGCTTCATCGTCTTGATGAGCTGGAAGGACAGCCTGTCGCCCATTTCCACGGCACCTGTATTGACGATCAGGATATCAGTATCGACAACTACCAGTTTACTACCGACTATCTGCAACATGCGGTCAGCGGCGAGAAGCAAGTAGAAGAAACGCTGGTCAGCCATCTGTTGAAATCCAACTGCCTGATCACCCACCAACCGGACTGGGGCTCGATACAAATTCAGTATCGCGGGCGCAAAATCGACAGGGAAAAACTGCTGCGTTATCTGGTCTCCTTCCGTCACCATAATGAATTTCACGAGCAGTGCGTAGAGCGTATTTTTAATGACATTCTGCGCTTCTGCCAGCCGGAAACGTTAAGCGTTTATGCGCGTTATACCCGTCGCGGCGGGCTGGACATTAATCCCTGGCGCAGCAATACCGATTTCGTGCCCGCCACGGGCAGGCTGGCGCGACAGTAATTTTTTTGTCAATTTTGCGTGCCGGATTGCGCATGTAAGGTTGTGAAAGGTCATCAGCCAGGGCTATTGTAATCAATAGGGAATGGCGTGTTGCGTCCCATAAGGAGTTTACTTGATTACACATATTAGCCCGCTTGGCTCAATGGATATGTTGTCGCAACTGGAAGTGGACATGCTGAAACGCACGGCCAGTAGCGACCTGTATCAACTGTTTCGTAACTGTTCACTTGCCGTTCTTAACTCCGGCAGCCTGACCGACAACAGCAAAGAGCTGCTGTCCCGCTTTGAAAATTTCGATATTAACGTACTGCGCCGCGAGCGCGGCGTGAAGCTGGAATTGATTAACCCGCCTGAAGACGCTTTTGTTGACGGGCGGATTATTCGTGCGCTACAGGCTAACCTGTTCGCGGTGCTGCGCGACATTCTCTTTGTGAATGGGCAGATCCATAATGCCGGTCGTTTCCAGCATCTGGATCTTGAAAGCTCAACACATATCACCAATCTGGTGTTCTCTATTTTGCGCAACGCCCGGGCGCTGCACGTCGGCGAAGCGCCAAACATGGTGGTATGCTGGGGCGGCCACTCAATTAACGAAAACGAGTACCTGTATGCCCGTCGCGTCGGCACGCAGTTGGGATTACGCGAGCTGAACATCTGCACCGGCTGCGGCCCTGGGGCGATGGAAGCCCCCATGAAGGGCGCGGCGGTCGGTCACGCGCAGCAGCGCTATAAAGACAGCCGCTTTATCGGCATGACTGAGCCTTCCATTATTGCGGCTGAACCGCCTAACCCGCTGGTGAATGAACTGATCATCATGCCGGATATCGAAAAACGCCTGGAAGCGTTCGTCCGTATCGCACACGGTATCATCATCTTCCCGGGCGGCGTGGGTACGGCGGAAGAGCTGCTTTATTTGCTGGGGATTCTGATGAATCCAGCCAATAAAAATCAGGTGCTGCCGCTGATCCTGACCGGACCAAAAGAGAGCGCCGATTACTTCCGCGTGCTGGATGAGTTTATTACCCATACGCTGGGCGAAGCGGCCCGCCGTCATTACCGCATCATCATTGACGATGCGGCGGAGGTAGCGCGACTGATGAAGAAAGCGATGCCGCAAGTGAAAGAGAATCGCCGCGATACCGGCGACGCCTATAGTTTTAACTGGTCGATGCGTATTGCACCGGATCTTCAAGTGCCGTTTGAGCCGTCGCATGAAAATATGGCCAACCTGAAACTGTACCCGGATCAGCCGGTTGAGATTCTGGCGGCGGATCTGCGACGCGCCTTCTCCGGTATTGTCGCGGGGAACGTGAAGGAGGTCGGGATACGCGCCATTGAAGCTAATGGTCCGTATAAAATCCACGGCGATCGAGAGATGATGCGTCGCATGGACGATCTGCTGCAGGGATTCGTCGCGCAGCATCGTATGAAATTGCCAGGTTCCGCCTACATCCCCTGTTACGAGATCTGCGCTTAGCGCTTATGCCCGGTTGCCGCCAGCAGCCGGGCGCTTCTCCCATTCCTTTCATTGCGGTATGGCAATTAACGTATGCCTTCATTTTTTATGATGATCATCAGAGGCATAGCCCGCATTGTTTTATAAACACCATTTATAATTCATCATAAATAGATTGCCAGGCAAACGTTTACTTCACTCCTCTTACCGTGATTTATCGGTTCAAACTCTTATTCTTCGCCAGAATCCACTAAAAACCTTGATTTTTATAGTCAAACCTCCGTATCTTGCGCCCCAATCTTTCCGGCCTTATATCGTTAATGGTAGCCTTCGCGCCCGGAAATTCGTTATGACGTTTTTTTAATAGATTAATGGTCCAAATTTATCCATGTAAGAAGCGGATTATTGCATTTGAGATCGGGATCACTGATAGATTCATCACTTAAATGTATCTTTCCGCCCGAAAATTATTACGGCGAAAAATTATATAAAAAGCGTCCCTAAGCAGATTTCATTTTACGATCAGGTCTTTTTTCATTGGATTAGACCAGCAACCTGATTTTTAGCATCCTCCAGGAGAAATAGATGGAAACCACTCAGACCAGCACTATTGCTTCGATTGACTCTCGAAGCGCATGGCGCAAAACGGATACCATGTGGATGCTGGGCCTTTACGGCACGGCTATCGGCGCGGGCGTTCTGTTCCTGCCGATCAACGCAGGCGTCGGCGGCATGATTCCGCTCATCATCATGGCGATTCTCGCTTTCCCGATGACCTTTTTCGCACACCGTGGTTTAACCCGCTTCGTGCTGTCCGGTAAAAACCCGGGTGAAGACATCACTGAAGTCGTTGAGGAACACTTCGGTATCGGCGCAGGTAAACTGATTACCCTGCTCTACTTCTTCGCGATTTACCCCATCCTGCTGGTTTACAGCGTGGCGATTACTAATACCGTGGAAAGCTTCCTGACCCACCAGTTAGCGATTAATCCGCCGCCGCGGGCGATTCTTTCCCTCATCCTGATTGTTGGCATGATGACCATCGTGCGCTTCGGCGAGCAAATGATCGTTAAGGCGATGAGTATCCTGGTATTCCCGTTCGTCGCTGCGCTGATGCTGCTGGCCTTGTACCTGATCCCGCAGTGGAACGGCGCGGCGCTGGAAACGCTGTCCTTTGATTCCGCCGCGTCTACCGGTAACGGTCTGTGGATGACGCTGTGGCTGGCGATTCCGGTGATGGTTTTCTCTTTCAACCACTCCCCGATCATCTCCTCCTTCGCGGTTGCGAAGCGTGAAGAGTACGGTGAAGGCGCAGAGAAGAAATGTTCTAAAATTCTGGCCTTCGCCCACATCATGATGGTGCTGACCGTAATGTTCTTCGTCTTCAGCTGCGTGCTGAGCCTGACGCCGGCAGATCTGGCGGCGGCAAAAGAGCAGAACATCTCTATTCTGTCTTACCTGGCGAACCACTTTAACGCGCCGATCATCGCCTGGATGGCGCCGATCATTGCGATGATTGCTATCACCAAATCCTTCCTCGGCCACTACCTGGGCGCGCGTGAAGGCTTTAACGGGATGGTGATTAAATCGCTGCGTGGTAAAGGTAAATCCATCGAAATCAACAAACTGAATAAAATTACCGCGCTGTTCATGCTGGTCACCACCTGGATTGTGGCGACGCTGAACCCCAGCATCCTGGGCATGATTGAAACCCTGGGCGGCCCGATCATCGCGATGATTCTGTTCCTGATGCCGATGTATGCCATCCAGAAAGTACCGGCAATGCGTAAGTACAGCGGTCATATCAGCAACGTATTCGTTGTGATTATGGGCCTGATTGCCATCTCCGCTATTTTCTACTCACTGTTCAGCTAAGTCCTTTAGCGCCGCTTACCGCGGCGCTTCTCTATGATACAACCGCAATGGATGCCCTATGATTAGCGTATTCGATATTTTTAAAATCGGCATTGGCCCTTCCAGTTCTCACACCGTCGGACCAATGAAAGCAGGCAAGCAGTTCACGGACGATCTGATTGCCCGCCATATCCTTACAGATGTCACCCGCGTCGTGGTGGATGTCTACGGCTCTCTGTCATTGACGGGCAAAGGCCACCACACTGATATCGCCATTATTATGGGCCTGGCGGGGAATCTGCCGGACACCGTCGATATCGACGCCATTCCGTCCTTTATCCAGGATGTGAACACCCATGGGCGTTTACTACTGGCCAATGGGCAGCATGAAGTCGAATTTCCGGTCGATAAATGCATGAATTTCCACGCCGACAACCTGTCTCTGCATGAAAACGGGATGCGTATTACCGCGCTGGCGGGCGATAAGGTGCTCTACAGCCAAACCTACTACTCCATTGGCGGCGGCTTTATCGTCGATGAAGAGCACTTTGGTTTGACGAATAGCGAACCTGTTAACGTACCGTACCCTTACAAAACCGCCGCGGATTTACAGCGCCATTGCCAGGAGACGGGTCTGTCGCTCTCCGGTCTGATGATGCAAAACGAACTGGCCCTGCACAGTAAAGAAGCGCTGGAGCAGCACTTCGCCAGGGTCTGGGAGGTAATGCGCAGCGGTATCGAGCGCGGTATCACCACCGAGGGCGTATTGCCGGGCAAACTGCGCGTTCCGCGTCGCGCGGCGGCGCTGCGTCGGGTGCTGGTCAGTCAGGATAAGACCACCACCGATCCGATGGCGGTCGTCGACTGGATCAATATGTTCGCGCTGGCGGTGAACGAAGAGAATGCCGCAGGCGGACGAGTAGTCACTGCGCCGACTAACGGCGCATGTGGTATTGTTCCGGCGGTGCTGGCGTACTATGACAAGTTTATCCGCGAAGTAAATGCTAACTCACTTGCTCGCTATATGCTGGTCGCCAGCGCGATTGGCTCGCTGTATAAGATGAACGCCTCTATTTCCGGCGCCGAAGTGGGTTGTCAGGGAGAGGTCGGCGTGGCCTGTTCCATGGCGGCAGCGGGTCTGGCCGAGCTGCTGGGCGGTAGTCCGGCGCAGGTGTGTATCGCCGCAGAAATCGCCATGGAGCACAATCTGGGGTTAACTTGCGATCCGGTTGCCGGCCAGGTCCAGGTTCCCTGCATTGAGCGTAACGCGATTGCTTCAGTCAAAGCGGTCAACGCCGCGCGTATGGCGCTGCGCCGTACCAGCGAACCGCGCGTATGCCTCGATAAAGTGATTGAGACCATGTACGAAACCGGTAAAGACATGAACGCTAAGTACCGCGAAACTTCGCGCGGCGGCCTGGCGATGAAGATCGTTACCTGCGATTAATTCTCAGCACATTTTAGGATCTGTAGGCCGGATAAGGCGCTCGCCGCCATCCGGCTTTTGTTGCCTGATGGCGCCTCGCTTATCAGGCCTACGGATAGCGCTATTTCGCAATGCTCGCCTCCCCCCGCCGTGAATGTTACCCTACGCGCAGGTTTGTAAGGGAGAACACCGTGGCTGCTCATCTGCTTATCGTCGACGCGCTCAATTTGATTCGCCGTATTCACGCCGTTCAGGGATCGCCCTGTGTGGAAACCTGCCAACACGCGCTCGATCAATTGATTATCCACAGCCAGCCAACCCATGCCGTAGCGGTATTTGATGACGACGCGCGCAGCAGCGGCTGGCGTCATCAGCGTTTGCCGGACTACAAAGCAGGACGTCCGCCGATGCCTGACGATTTACATAATGAAATGCCCGCCCTACGCGCCGCGTTTGAACAGCGCGGCGTACGCTGTTGGGCATCAGACGGTAACGAAGCGGACGATCTGGCGGCGACGCTGGCGCTAAAAGTTACCGAAGCCGGACACCAGGCAACCATTGTGTCAACCGATAAAGGCTATTGCCAGTTGCTCTCTCCGGGATTGCGCATTCGCGACTACTTCCAGAAACGCTGGCTGGACGCGCCGTTTATTGAAAAAGAGTTTGGCGTACTTCCCCGGCAGTTGCCGGATTACTGGGGTCTGGCAGGAATCAGCAGTTCGAAAGTCCCCGGCGTTGCCGGTATCGGCCCCAAAAGCGCGACCCAGCTATTGATTCAGTTTCAAAATCTGGAGGGAATTTACGCCCATCTGGACGAGGTGCCGGAAAAGTGGCGCAAAAAGCTTGAGACGCATAGAGAAATGGCATTTCTCTGCCGCGATATTGCACGTCTGCAAACCGATTTACATATCGACGGAAACTTACAGCAGCTACGGCTGGCGCGGTAGTTTTGTTGCCGGATGGCGGCGTGAACGCCTTATCCGGCCTACAGAACTGCACGAAATGTAGAGCGGATAAGCGCAGCGCCATCCGGCAAAATTACCAGGCGATATGATACAGTTCGACAATATCCGCCAGACTCGCTTCACGCGGATTGCCGCCCGTACAGACATCATCGAACGCCGCCTGCGCCAGCGCCGGGATATCCTCTTTTCGAACGCCGACATCACGCAAATGCAGCGGAATTCCCACATCGCGATTTAGCGTAAATACGGCTTCCACTGCGGCATTACGCGCCTCTTCAAGACTCAATCCTTCTACCTTCACCCCCATCGCCCGGGCGATATCACGGAATTTCTCGTTGGTAGACCCGGCATTGAAACGCATCACATGCGGAAGCAAAATAGCATTCGCGACGCCGTGTGGCGTGTTGTAAAACGCGCCCAACGGATGCGCCATCCCATGCACCAGTCCCAGCCCCACATTGGAAAACCCCATCCCGGCAACGTATTGCCCCAGCGCCATCGCCTCACCAGCCTCTTTTTCTCCGGCTACGGCGCCGCGTAGCGCGCCAGCAATAATCTCAATGGCTTTGATATGTAATGCATCCGTCAGCGCCCATGCGGCCCGGGTAATATAGCCTTCAATAGCATGGGTTAGCGCATCCACGCCCGTTGCCGCTTTCAGCGCGGGCGGCATACCGTCCATCATATCGGCATCGATAAATGCCGCCTGCGGAATATCATGTGGATCGACACAAACGAATTTGCGCCGTTTCTCTTCATCGGTAATCACATAATTGATAGTGACTTCCGCCGCGGTTCCCGCCGTTGTCGGGATCGCCATAATCGGCACGCTGGGTTTACGGGTCGACGATAGCCCTTCCAGACTGCGCACATCGGCAAATTCCGGATTGTTACTGATAATACCGATCGCTTTGCAGGTATCCTGCGGAGAACCGCCGCCAATGGCGATGAGATAGTCCGCGCCGCTTTGGGTAAAGACCTTAAGCCCTTCCTGGACAACAGAAATCGTAGGATTAGGGATCACGCCCGCATAGATCTCCCACGCCAGCCCTGCGGCATCCATTCTGCTTGTCACCTTATCGACCACACCGCATTGCACCAGCGTTTTATCGGTAACAATCAGCGCTTTATGATAACCGCGGCGCGTTACCTCATCGGTTAATGCGTCCACCGCTCCCCGGCCAAACCATGCCGTTTCATTCAGAATCATTCTGTTCGCCATCGCCTGTCTCCTGACATCACTCTTCAATACGTAACCCGTAAGTTTTAAATTTCTCCAGTACGATAGCGATCGCCTCGTCATCCAGTACCGGTACCGGATCGACAATGGCCAGCGTACTTAAATAGAGCTGCGCCAGCACTTCCACTTCATGCGCCAGCCACAACGCTTTGTCTAAATTTTCTTCACAAGCGATAAGCCCGTGATGCTGTAACAGCGTCGCTTTACGATTTTTAAGCGCCACGGCAACATGGTCAGAAAGTTCGCGGGTGCCAAAAGTGGCGTAGGGCGCGCAGGGAATAGAGTTTCCTCCTGCGGCGGCAATCATGTAGTGAATCGCCGGAATCGGGCGATTCAGGATCGAGACTGCCGTACAATGGACAGCGTGGTTATGTACCACGGCATTGGCGTCAGGGCGCGTCTGGTATGCCGCCATATGAAAACGCCACTCGCTGGAAGGCAGCTTGCCCTGCTCATGCTGACCGTCTGCATCAATAAAGACAATGTGCGACTCTGTCAGCTTCTCGTAGGGGATCCCCGTCGGCGTAATCAGCAATCCGCCCTGATAACGTACGCTCACGTTACCTGCCGTCCCCTGATTTAACCCTAACCGCGTCATTTCCAGACAGGTATCAATAATCTGCCGCGCCAGTCTATTTCGTTCCATTATTTACCTCTCTCTGTGATTCAAAATGAGACAACAAAACCGCCTTTCGCATCGCGCTGCTGTCCTGTTGAAATAATCGAATAGTTAGCAACTATCATCATACTGAATAAAGAGAAGGGAATTTAAATAACGATATTTTGTGATTCACATCAATTAATTCGCCACGATAAACCAGACGACTACCGTTTCTCTCGCCGATAAATGCCCGCTCTTAATAATATTTTTTAAAACGGGCAAAGATGAAGAATAAGTTACTACTGCCCGTTTTCGTGGCAATAATTTAATTCGGGCATTCAGTCTGTGGTTTTTTAAATTAAACATCTCAAACGGTCATTTTTTTATGAAAATTAAAGTGATGATAATCACAGAACGCTCTGCTCTCAGGTATAAATGTGACCGCCATCATATTAAAAGGCCTTTTTTATTTGAAAATGAATCCATGAGTTCATTCCGGACGCCAATTTATTACCGGTAAGAAAAGCGAACTCACCTAATTTTACGGTCTGGTGACCAGAACCGACCGCACGCAAAAGCTTCTGAACCGATGAGGATGCTATGGGAAACACAACAATACAAACGCAGAGTTTTCGTGCTGTGGATGCAGAGCAAAGCAAGAGCAAGCGCTACATTATTCCATTCGCCTTACTTTGCTCGCTATTTTTTCTGTGGGCCGTCGCCAATAATCTGAATGACATTTTATTACCGCAGTTTCAACAAGCTTTTACGCTAACTAACTTTCAGGCCGGACTTATTCAGTCAGCCTTTTATTTCGGTTATTTCGTCATTCCAATTCCTGCTGGGATTTTGATGAAAAAACTCAGTTATAAAGCAGGGATTATCACCGGGCTTTTTTTGTATGCTGTTGGCGCCGCATTATTCTGGCCCGCCGCCGAGATAATGAATTACACATTGTTTTTAATTGGCCTGTTTATCATCGCCGCCGGTTTAGGTTGCCTTGAAACTGCAGCCAACCCTTTTGTTACGGTATTAGGTCCAGAAAGCGGCGGACATTTCCGGCTTAATCTGGCGCAAACTTTTAACTCCTTTGGCGCTATTATCGCCGTTGTGTTTGGGCAAAGCCTTATTTTGTCTAACGTGCCGCATCAATCGCAAGAAGCGCTTGATAAAATGACGCCGGATCAGCTTAGCGCCTATAAACACAGCCTGGTGTTATCGGTACAAACGCCATACATGATTATCGTCGCCATCGTATTAGTAGTTGCGCTGCTGATTATGCTGACCAAATTTCCGGCCCTGCAAAGTGACGATCATAGCGATGCTAAACAAAGCTCTTTCTTATCTTCTCTCTCCCGACTCATCCGTATCCGCCACTGGCGCTGGGCGGTGCTGGCGCAGTTCTGCTACGTGGGGGCGCAAACCGCCTGCTGGAGCTATCTGATCCGCTACGCCATTGAGGAGATCCCTGGAATGACGCCCGGTTTCGCCGCCAACTACCTGACCGGCACGATGGTGTGCTTCTTTATCGGCCGTTTCACCGGGACCTGGCTTATCAGCCGCTTCGCGCCGCATAAAGTGCTGGCCGCCTACGCCCTGTTTGCCATGCTCCTGTGTCTGATTTCCGCCTTTAGCGGCGGACATATCGGCCTGCTGGCGCTGACGTTGTGTAGCGCATTTATGTCAATCCAGTACCCGACCATCTTCTCGCTGGGTATCAAAAATCTGGGACAGGACACTAAGTACGGCTCGTCTTTTATCGTCATGACCATCATTGGCGGCGGTATTGTCACGCCAGTAATGGGCTTCGTTAGCGACGCCGCAGGCAAAATCCCGACCGCCGAACTGGTTCCGGCATTGTGCTTTGCCGTCATCTTCATCTTTGCCCGTTTCCGTTCACAAGCGGCGACAAACTGAACATTTATCCGAATAACGTGAGGAATCTGTCATGAAAAAAATCAGCTTACCGAAAATCGGTATCCGCCCGGTGATTGATGGACGTCGTATGGGCGTACGCGAGTCGCTCGAAGAGCAAACCATGAACATGGCGAAAGCGACGGCGGCGCTCATCACCGAGAAAATCCGCCACGCCTGCGGGGCACAGGTGGAGTGCGTCATTGCGGATACCTGTATTGCCGGAATGGCGGAATCCGCCGCCTGTGAAGAAAAATTCAGTAGCCAGAACGTGGGCGTGACCATTACCGTTACGCCGTGTTGGTGCTATGGCAGCGAAACCATTGATATGGACCCGATGCGTCCGAAAGCCATCTGGGGCTTTAACGGCACAGAGCGTCCTGGGGCGGTTTACCTTGCCGCGGCGCTGGCGGCGCACAGCCAGAAAGGCATTCCGGCGTTCTCCATTTATGGCCATGACGTGCAGGATGCCGACGATACCTCCATTCCCGCCGACGTCGAAGAAAAACTGCTGCGTTTTGCGCGGGCAGGGTTAGCGGTAGCCAGCATGAAAGGCAAAAGCTACCTCTCCGTCGGCGGCGTGTCGATGGGGATCGCGGGTTCCATTGTCGATCATAACTTCTTTGAATCCTGGCTGGGCATGAAGGTGCAAGCGGTAGATATGACCGAACTGCGCCGCCGTATCGATCAAAAAATTTATGATGAGGCCGAACTGGAGATGGCGCTGGCGTGGGCGGATAAAAACTTCCGCTACGGCGAAGATCAGAATGCCTCGCAGTATAAGCGCAATGAAGCCCAGAACCGCGCGGTGCTAAAAGAGAGCCTGCTGATGGCGATGTGTATTCGCGATATGATGCAGGGCAACAAGACGCTGGCGGACAAAGGGTTAGTTGAAGAATCGCTGGGCTACAACGCCATTGCCGCCGGCTTCCAGGGCCAGCGCCACTGGACCGATCAATACCCGAACGGCGATACCGCCGAAGCGCTGCTCAATAGCTCTTTTGACTGGAACGGCGTACGCGAACCGTTTGTCGTCGCCACCGAAAATGACAGTCTGAACGGCGTAGCGATGCTGTTTGGCCATCAACTCACCGGTACCGCGCAGATATTCGCCGACGTGCGAACCTACTGGTCGCCGGAAGCCGTAGAACGCGTCACCGGCCAGGCGCTCAGCGGCCTGGCGGAACACGGCATTATTCACCTGATTAACTCCGGTTCTGCCGCTCTGGACGGTGCCTGTAAACAGCGCGACAGCGAAGGCAAGCCGACCATGAAACCACACTGGGAAATCAGCCAACAAGAGGCGGATGCGTGTCTGGCGGCCACTGAATGGTGCCCGGCGATTCACGAATACTTCCGCGGCGGCGGCTACTCATCCCGTTTCCTGACCGAAGGCGGCGTGCCATTCACCATGACCCGCGTGAATATCATCAAAGGCCTGGGACCAGTACTGCAAATCGCCGAGGGCTGGAGCGTCGAACTGCCGAAAGCGATGCACGATCAGCTCGATGCCCGCACCAACTCTACCTGGCCTACCACCTGGTTTGCGCCGCGTCTTACCGGCAAAGGCCCGTTTACCGATGTCTATTCGGTGATGGCGAACTGGGGCGCTAACCACGGCGTACTCACCATCGGCCATGTAGGGGCGGACTTTATTACTCTTGCCGCGATGCTGCGTATCCCGGTATGTATGCACAACGTGGAGGAGGCGAAGATCTACCGTCCTTCCGCCTGGGCGGCTCACGGTATGGATATCGAAGGCCAGGATTATCGCGCCTGCCAGAATTATGGCCCGCTGTATAAACGTTAATGCGGCTTAGCCCGGTGGCGCAGGCTTACCGGGCCTACGGGCGCGTGAACCGTAGGCCGGATAAGCGTAGCGCCATCGGGCGGCGTTTATGGAGTTATCTATGAAACAAGACGTTATCCTGGTTCTCGACTGCGGTGCGACTAACGTTCGGGCGATCGCCGTTGATCGCCAGGGGAAAATTGTCGCCCGCGCCTCAACCGCTAACGCCAGCGACATTGCCGCAGAAAATAGCGCCTGGCATCAGTGGTCTCTGGACGCCATCCTGCAACGTTTCGCCGACTGCTGCAGGTCACTCTCCAGCGCCCTGTCGGAGTGTGTTGTTCGCGGTATTACGGTGACTACGTTCGGCGTCGATGGCGCGCTGGTCGATGCGCAGGGTAAGCTGCTCTACCCGGTCATCAGTTGGAAATGCCCGCGAACCGCCGCCGTGATGGAAACGATTGAGCGCTTTATCTCGCCCCGGCAATTGCAGACGCTCTCCGGCGTCGGCGCGTTCAGCTTTAACACGCTGTATAAACTGGTCTGGCTTAAAGAGAATCATCCGCGCCTGCTGGAACAAGCTCACTGCTGGCTGTTTATCTCGTCGCTGATTAACCACCGTCTGACCGGCGAGTTTACGACCGATATCACTATGGCAGGCACCAGCCAGCTACTGGATATCCATCAGCGCGACTTTAGTCCGGAAATCCTGCAGGCGACGGGCCTGGCGCGCCGCCTGTTCCCGCGTATCGTGGAAGCGGGCGCCCCGATAGGCACGCTACAGACAGACGCGGCCAGGCTACTCGGTCTCCCGGCGGGTGTGCCGGTGATCTCTGCCGGACACGATACTCAGTTCGCGTTATTCGGCGCTGGCGCGCAGCAAGGTGAACCGGTGCTCTCCTCCGGAACATGGGAGATTCTGATGGTGCGCAGCGGTCAGGTGGATACCTCGCTGCTCAGTCAGTATCCGGGCTCGACCTGTGAACTGGACAGTCAGTCGGGGCTTTATAACCCCGGAATGCAGTGGCTGGCCTCCGGCGTACTCGAATGGGTACGAAAACTGCTGTGGACGCCGGAAACGCCATGGCAAACGCTGATCGACGAAGCGCGCGCTATTCCCGCTGGCGCGGAAGGCGTACGGATGCAGTGCGATCTGCTCGCCTGCCAAAATGCAGGCTGGCAGGGCGTGACGCTCAATACCACCCGCGGCCATTTCTATCGCGCCGCGCTGGAAGGCCTGACGGCGCAACTTCAGCGTAATCTGCGCACGCTGGAGAAAATCGGCCATTTTAACGCCACAGAACTGTTACTGGTTGGCGGCGGCAGTCGCAACGCTTTGTGGAATCAAATTAAAGCGAATCAACTTGATATCCCTATCAAAGTGCTGGACGACGCGGAAACCACCGTGGCCGGCGCTGCCATGTTTGGCTGGTACGGCGTAGGCGAATTTAGTAGCCCGGAGCAGGCGCGCGCGCAGGTCAATTATCAGTATCGCTATTTCTGGCCGCAAACCGAACCTGAAATTATTGAGGGAGTATGAAATGCTAAAAACCATTTCACCGTTAATTTCCCCGACACTGCTCAAAGTGCTGGCCGAGATGGGCCACGGGGACGAAATCATTTTTTCCGACGCTCACTTTCCCGCGCATAGCCTGGGCCCGCAGGTGATTCGCGCCGATGGTCTTAGCGTCAGCGATCTACTGCAGGCAATCATTCCGCTCTTTGAGCTGGATAGCTACGCCCCGCCGCTGGTGATGATGGCCGCCGTGGAAGGCGACACGCTCGATCCCAGCGTTGAAGCGCGTTATCGCGATGCTTTGTCATTAGAAGCGCCGTGCCCGGATATCGTTCGTATCGACCGCTATGCGTTTTATGAGCGGGCGCAAAAAGCGTTTGCGATCGTTATCACAGGAGAGTGCGCGAAGTACGGAAATATTCTTTTAAAAAAAGGGGTAACGCCGTAATCTCTTGCCGGTACGCCCGCATGACGCGGGCGTTCATCGAATGATGGGGTGAGAAAAATGAAAGCGGCACGCCAACAAGCGATAGTCGATCTGCTGATCAATCATAAAAGTCTGACCACCGAAGCGCTGGCCACCCGGCTTAACGTCAGTAAAGAGACCATCCGCCGCGATCTCAGTGAACTACAGACGCAGGGAAAAGTGCTGCGTAATCACGGACGAGCTAAATATATTCATCGTGAAAATCAGGACAGCGGCGATCCATTCCATATCCGCCTGAAAAGCCATTATGCGCATAAAGCCGATATTGCCCGTGAAGCGTTAGCGTGGATAGAAGAAGGAATGACGATTGCGCTGGATGCCAGTTCAACCTGCTGGTATCTGGCCCGCCAGTTGCCGGATATTCCCATTCAGGTTTTTACCAATAGCCATCCTATCTGTCAGGAGCTGGGAAAACGCGAACGCATTGCGCTGATAAGTTCCGGCGGCCAGCTTGAACGTAAATATGGCTGTTATGTTAATCCGTCGCTTATCTCACAGCTAAAATCGCTTGATATCGATCTGTTCATCTTTTCCTGTGAGGGGATCGACGGCGGCGGCGATCTGTGGGACTCCAATGCGATCAACGCCGATTTTAAATCTATCCTGCTCAGGCGCGCCTCGCAGTCTTTATTATTGATTGATAAAAGTAAATTTAATCGTTCAGGAGAGGCGCGCATCGGCCATCTGGATGACGTGACGCATATTGTTTCAGATGCGCCGCAATCGTAGACCGGATAAGCGTGCGTCATCCGGCGCTGATGACGCGCCGGATGACGGCAACGCGTTTTTATCGCTCGTCGCGACGTCCGCCAACAGCCGCCCACAACCGACGCACGTGTACCGTCACTTCTTCGCGATCGTGATAAAGCTGACGCGCCTGGATCTGCGCATTAACGCCGTGCTCATCCAACTGCGCCTGAAGATACGCCAGATTATGCGACACCTCTTCATAGCGTTTTTTCATCGGCAGTTTAAGGTTAAAAATCGTCTCCCGACACCAGCCGTTCACCAGCCACTGCGCCATTAACGCGGTGACTTTGGCCGGCTTCTCCACCATATCGCAGACCATCCATGAAATATTATTCCGGTTCGGACGGTACCTGAAGCCATCCTCACGCAACCAGGTCACCTGTCCGGTGTCCATCAGGCTTTGCGCCATCGGGCCGTTATCTACGGAGTAGACCCACATATTGCGCTTCACTAACTGGTACGTCCATCCGCCGGGACAGGCGCCCAAATCCACCGCATACATGCCGTTCGCCAGACGTTCATCCCACTCATCTTCCGGGATGAAAACGTGGAGCGCCTCTTCCAGTTTCAGCGTTGAGCGGCTCGGCGCATCAGACGGAAACTTCAAACGCGGGATGCCCATATAAAACGGTGAATTGTTATGCGCGAGCGAATAACCGGTATAGCAGCATCCTGGCGCGATAAAAAAGACATGAACGACCGGACGCTTCGGCGTTTCATAATTCGTCAATACGCCCGCATCACGCAAAGCCGCGCGCAGCGGCACCGTAAATTTGCGGCAGAACTTCATCAGTTCTTTACTTTCATTGGTGTCGGCGACTTCAACTCGCAGCTCGCCGCCCTTTTCCACTACGCCCTGCAACATGCCGACAATCGGCGTAATTCTGTCTTCCGGCGGTAAATGTTGCAGCAGTTCACCCACCACAAACCACTGGCGGGCGAAAATCAGCGAACTGAACGGCAGTTCTGAAATCAGCTTTTCGCCATCTTCCGGCTGGTAGCATTCATAAATGACATAGCCTGCGTTCTCTTTTACGCGTGCAAAACCAAATATTTCCCGTTTTCCCGCTTTATCGGTAATTTCTGCAGCGCACTCTTTTTCAAACCCCGGACGGCAGAGCAATACAACTTTATTCATGGCTCGCGCCCTTACGTTTCATACGAATGGCGCCAATCAGCAATAGCGCCCAGCCCACCAGGAAACTGACGCCGCCGACAGGCGTGATATACGCCCACAGGCGCAGATGCGAAAGCGCAAGGCAGTACAGGCTGCCGCTAAACAGCACCGTGCCCAGCGCCAGAAAAACGCTGCTCCAGTAAAACCAGATGCTGATACGGCGCTGCATCGCCACCGCCAGGCCAAAGATCGCCAGCGTATGGAACGCCTGATATTGCAGGCCGGTCTGAATCCAGCCCATTTCAACCACGCCCAGGGTTTTACTCAAAACATGCGCCCCGAACGCGCCCAGAGCAACGTAAATAAAACCGCTGATAGCGGCGACAATCAGCATAAAACGGCTGGTCATGGTCATACCCTAAGTTAATTATTGTTCGTAACGAAAACGGAATTTTTCTTGCTCCGTCGCCGCCTTCGCCAAAATCCACTGACGGAAGGCGGCTATTTTACCCAGTTCTGCCTGGCTGTCATGACAAACCAGATAAAAAGCATTCTTACTCACCAGAACATCGTTAAATGGACACACCAGTCGCCCGGCTTCAATTTCCGACTGCGCCATAACATTATTCGCCAGCGCGATCCCCTGTCCGTGAATAGCGGCCTGTAGCACCATCGCGCTGTGGCTAAATATCGGCCCTTGCTGAACGTTAATATGGTTGAGCCCTAACTGACGAGTATAGGCCTGCCAGTCACGCCGGGAGGCGTCGTGCAATAGCGTGTGTTTCGCCAGATCTTCCGGCGTTTTTAACGGTTTTTCGCCTGTGAGTAATAAAGGAGAACAGACGGGCAGTAAATATTCTGCGTATAATTTTTCGACGCGCAAGCCCGGCCAGTTTCCCCGGCCATAAAAAATCGCGACATCGACATCGTCTGCCAGTTTATCTTCCTGACGGTCAACGGCTTGTATCCGAACGTCAATTCCCGGATAAGCTGAGTTAAAGCTGGAGAGCCTGGGCACCAGCCACTGGATGGCAAAACTGGGCGGTAAACTCACCGTCAGCGCCCCTTTGGCACTGCGCGCCTGGAGCTTACGCGTTGCTTCCGTGAGCTGGGAAAATATCTCTTTAATGTCGAGAAAATAGCTTTGGCCTTCTTCCGTCAACAACAGCGAACGATTGCGGCGGCGGAACAGTTTTAGCCCCAAAAAATCCTCAAGTGACTTAATTTGGTGGCTTACTGCGGCCTGCGTCACAAAAAGTTCTTCCGCTGCTCGCGTAAAGCTCAAATGGCGCGCGGCAGCATCAAAAACGCGTAACGCATTTAAAGGAGGTAATCGTTTTGACATGGCCTCTGGACTTAATGTCGAATGAATTTAACAAATAGGTAACAATATGTAACCTATTAGTTTTTTTAATCTGAGACATTATAAATTGTCCGTTGAGGTTCTACCAGCAAATACCTATAGTGGCGGCACTTCCTGAGCCGGAACGAAAAGTTTTATCGGAATGCGTGTTCTGATGGGCTTTTGGCTTACGGTTGTGATGTTGTGTTGTTGTGTTTGCAATTGGTCTGCGATTCAGACCACGGTAGCGAGACTACCCTTTTTCACTTCCTGTACATTTACCCTGTCTGTCCATAGTGATTAATGTAGCACCGCCATATTGCGGTGCTTTTTTTTGTATAACAAACGGTTAGTTTTCCAGAGCCACCATCTCTTTCACGTCAGTACGATTGATCTGCTGTTTGTTGCCATTAGCGTCTTTATACGAAATCATACCGGTATCGTTATCGGTCTGGGGTTTACCGTCGGTCACAATGCTACGTCCATCATTGGTGTGCATAACGTAATTAGGACCGGAACAGGCGCTCAGGGCAAAAGTCAGCATACATGCAGAGATAATTGCGGCAGTCTTTTTCATCTTCTTCTCCTTAAAGCTGTTTGTGCTATTTAAAGCGGACTCCGTAACAGGCTTAAACATTCGCCTAACATTATTCAGCATAACCTCCTTTACATAATTCGCCAGGATATACAGACGATTCCGATGGTTAGGACAAACCTTGTATCAGCCGCGCTTTTACGCCACGATCGGTAAACTGAACCGAGGAATATCATGAACGCTTTTAATCCCACGCAGTTTCGCGCGCAGTTTCCCGCGCTAGCCGATGCGGGTGTTTATCTCGATAGCGCCGCCACGGCATTAAAGCCACAGGCAGTCATTGACGCCACGCACCAGTTTTATTGTTTGAGCGCCGGTAACGTTCATCGTAGCCAGTTTGCACAGGCGCAGCGCCTGACGGCGCAATATGAAGCGGCCAGAGCAAAAGCAGCGCGACTGTTAAACGCGCCCGATGAAAAAAGTATCGTCTGGACACGCGGCACCACCGAAGCGATCAACATGGTGGCGCAGTGTTACGCCCGTCCTCGTCTGCGTCCCGGCGATGAAATTATCGTTAGCGTCGCCGAGCATCACGCCAACCTTGTGCCCTGGCTGATGGTGGCGCAACAAACCGGCGCGCAGGTCATAAAACTGCCGCTTAATGACCGACGTCTTCCTGATGTTGAGCGTCTGCCGGAACTGATCACGTCGCGCAGCCGGATACTGGCGCTGGGGCAAATGTCGAACGTAACGGGCGGCTGTCCGGATCTCACAGGCGCTATCAGCGCCGCTCACGCGGCGGGAATGGTCGTGATGGTAGATGGCGCGCAAGGCGCTGTACACTTCCCGGCGGATGTCCAGCAGCTTGATATCGATTTTTATGCTTTTTCCGCTCACAAACTGTATGGCCCGACCGGTATCGGCGTGCTGTACGGTAAGCCGGAGCTTCTTGAGGCGATGTCGCCCTGGCTCGGCGGCGGCAAGATGATCCGTGACGTTAGCTTTGAAGGCTTCACCACTCAAAGCGCTCCCTGGAAACTGGAAGCGGGGACGCCGAACGTCGCCGGGGTCATCGGCCTGAGCGCTGCGCTGGAATGGCTGTCCGATATCGATATTGAACAGGCCGAAAACTGGAGCCGCGGGCTGGCGACGCTGGCGGAAGACGCACTGGCGAAACGTCCGGGCTTTCGTTCGTTCCGCTGCCAGGACTCCAGCCTGCTGGCCTTTGATTTTGTCGGCGTGCACCACGGCGATATGGTGACACTGCTGGCGGAATACGGTATTGCGCTCCGGGCCGGGCAACATTGCGCCCAGCCATTGCTGGCGGAACTTGGCGTCACAGGGACTCTGCGCGCCTCTTTTGCGCCGTATAATACCCAACATGATGTGGATGCGTTGGTTAACGCCGTTGACCGCGCGCTGGAACTGCTGGTGGATTAATGACAAACCCTCTTTATACCGGACACCCGTTCGGCACAACGGTAACGGAAGAGACGTTACGCGCTATCTTTCTCCCGCTGACCCAGTGGGAGGATAAATATCGTCAGTTGATTCTGTTAGGAAAACAGCTCCCCGCGCTGCCGGATGAATGCAAAGCGCAGGCGAAGGAGATAGCCGGCTGCGAGAACCGCGTCTGGCTGGGCTTTACCCGATCAGATAACGGAACGATGCACTTTTTCGGCGACAGTGAGGGGCGGATTGTCCGCGGCCTGCTGGCGGTATTGCTCACTGCGGTGGAAGGAAAAAACGCCGCCGAACTACAGGCTCGTTCACCGCTGGCGCTGTTTGATGAGCTGGGTTTACGCGCCCAGCTTAGCGCCTCACGCAGTCAGGGGCTGAACGCGCTGAGCGAAGCGATTGTTGCCGCAACGCATAAGCGTTGAAATAGCGTAAATATTCTGTCGCCTGACAGCGCCGTCCGCGGCGGTCAGGCGATGCAGATAAAATAATCCAGTCACTTTATTAGTTTCGGCGTCAGATTTCCCTGATAAACATTCTTTTGATTTTTATCAGCTATCACAATGAAATTACAATGTTAGAATCCATGTTAAAACGGCGTGAAGATTTTAGAGTAAATAAAGCCACTCGATGTAGCGTAGCAGGAGAACTGGAAAATTCATACGTATCGGGTGAAGTTATAACAGGATATGGATAAGTGGAAAAATATCTGCGTAGCGGTACCATGTTTGTGGTACTGGCATTTATATTATGGGGGTTAACACCTTTATATTATCAATATTTATCAGGGGGAAATCTCGCACAAATATTGATATACCGGGTGTTCTGGTCAATTCCATTATTACTGGCAGTAAGATTGTTATTTCGGCAGCGAACGCGATTTCATGATGCCTGGAAAGATAAAAAATCTTTTTTCTTCTGCATGATCGCCGGACTTTTGATGATTGTCTCATGGTCATCTTTTATTTATGCGCTAACCCATCATCTGGTACTTGATGCCAGCCTCGGCTATTTTATCAACCCGCTATTTGTTATTGCGCTGGGATGCATTTTTCTTAAAGAAAAACTGTCGTTGTTTCAGGCCATCGCCGTTTTTTCTGGTGTCTGTGGCCTGACTTTTCAAATTATCATGCTACGGCATTTCCCGGCGCTGGCGCTAACCATGGGATTATCATTTGCGCTATATGGCCTGGCGCGAAAGTTTATACATTATGATGTGATGACATCGATAACGATTGAAACATTATGGGCATTGCCTGTCTCACTATTAATTTTTCTCTTTAGCGATAGCGGACCAATTATATCCGCTAATACTCCTTTCTTTTTGTATGTCATGACGGCGCCAGTGACGATCATTCCACTGGTATTATTTGCCATCGCGTTAAATCACACCTCGTTGATTGTCACCGGATTGGCGCAATATATAGAGCCGTCTTTACAGTTCTTACTTGCCATTATGATATTTGGCGAGCACATTAATTACGCGGAACTGCTCTGCTTTTGTGCGGTATGGTTCGGGTTGTTTTTATGCATATCTGAAAATTTATATTCCCATTATCTCCGCGCCCGTCTGAAACCGGTGTTCGGCAGGGTACAGCGCTTCTTTCGCTAACGAAGGGCGCAGGGCCGGATACGCGTCTGCGTGACACTCCGCCCCGTCCTTTTATTCTTGTCGCGCCGCTTTAGCCATGATCTTCTTCAGCGCATGGGAAACGGCGACAAAACCGAACGTTGCCGTCACCATCGTCGCCGCGCCGAAGCCAGAGGCGCAATCCATCCGTTTTGGCCCTTCTGCGGTAGCTTTCATCGCGCATACGGAACCGTCCGCCTGTGGGTAAACCAGCGCTTCAGTGGAAAAAACACAGTCCACGCCCAGCTTACCTTTACTGTTCTTCACTACGCCAAAATTATGTTTCAATCTCTCGCGCAGTTTTGCCGCCAGCGGATCCTGTATGGTTTTCGCCAAATCAGCGACCTGGATTTGCGTCGGATCGATCTGCCCGCCCGCGCCGCCAGTGGTCACTAAAGGAACCTTATATCGGCGACAGTACGCAATCAGCGCGGCTTTTGGACGAACGCTGTCAATGGCGTCAATGACATAGGTAAAACCCGCGTCCATATAACCCGCCACGTTATCCGGCGTGATGAAATCATCGATAACCGTTACCCGGCACTCCGGGTTAATTTGCCGAATCCGTTCGGCCATCACTTCCGCTTTCGCCAACCCGACGTTATCACGCAACGCATGGATCTGACGGTTCGTATTGGTCACGCAGACATCGTCCATATCAATCAGCGTAATCGCGCCGATGCCCGTACGCGCCAGCGCCTCTGCCGCCCATGATCCCACCCCGCCGATTCCCACGACGCAGATATGCGCCTCAGCAAACCGCTGCAGCGCTTTTTCACCGTACAGACGCGCGGTGCCGCCAAAGCGTTGGCGCCAGGCATCACTTATCACCACTGACATATGACCTCAGAATAAAAAAAGGTGAGGTTATTCCTCACCCCTGCTCACTATTTTCAGGCCCGATAGCGAACACGTTATCGGGCAATCCGGTTGTCGCAGAATACCACAATCAGCCGCTAAACACGTTACCGGCGCCCGGCGCGCTTTTTAACACCCAGACGCGACCATAGTGATTATACCATCCGGCACGATGCCCGGCATCCGGGCCGATCCCCTGGTAAATATCAAAGTGCTGGCCTTTAATCGCTCCGCCGACATCCAGCGCGACCATCAAACGTAGCTCATACTGACCGCTAAATTTACCGTTGTTATCCAGCAACGGTACTTCCGCCAACAAGGTCGTGCCAGGCGGAATGATGCTGCGGTCGGAGGCGACGGATGCTCGCCCAATCAGCGGTACGGCGCTGGCGCCTTTGACCGGCGCAAAAGATTGCGGCTTAAAGAAGACGAACGACGGGTTCTGCTCCAGTAATTCACGCACTTCCGCTTCGCTGTGCTTCTCTCCCCATTCGCGTATGGCCTGCATCGACATATCTTCTTTTTTCACTTCACCGCGATCGATAAGCACTTTACCAATACTGCGATAAGGCCAGCCGTTTTTACCGGCATAACTAAAGAAGTTCAGCGGACTACCATCACCGAAATCAATATAACCGCTGCCCTGGACATCCATAATAAAGTTATCCATCAGCGAATTACTCCAGGCCAGGATGTACTTATCGCTCAGCGCGCCTGCGTAGATCTGAGCGCGGGACGGTAAGCGTCCGCGTTTTGGCGGCATACTATAGATAGGATACTGAAACGCGCCCTGGCGCGTATGGCGAGCCTGAACGACGGGCGTATAGTAGCCCGTGAACTGGACGTTACCGTAGTTGTCGGTGCCTTCCATCTGCCAGGCATCAATACCAAACTGGCGCATAGTGCGCGTATCGCCTCCGGAACGTAACCAGTTCTGGACAGCGTTATAGACGTTGCTTTGATTGGTGTATAAACGCGGCGACGCGGAACGGATCTGGTTGACCTGCTCGGCAAAGTCACCAGCATTAATCGGCGCGCCCACCGCGTCCGGCTGGTTTACCAGGGAGAAGGGCTGGGTAAATTTCCCGTCCTTATATTGCTGACCGCGATCGGTCGGTTTTGATGAACAGGCAGCCAGCATTGCCAGCATTACGCCTGTCGCCACATATTTTGCCCAACGTCCTTTCATGGTGTCTCGTCTTCTGCGTAATCGAAAGTGCCCGGTGAAGATAACAAACCGTCCGAAGTAATGAAATGCGATCGCGATCTCATTATGTAAATTCGTTTAAAAATCGCGCTATCTGCGGTGTATTTGCGCAATTCATGAGAAATTAGCGATTTATATGAAAAAAGGGTTGCAACAAAAGCTCAGCGGAGTATAGTGCGCATCCACGGACGCGGGGTGGAGCAGCCTGGTAGCTCGTCGGGCTCATAACCCGAAGGTCGTCGGTTCAAATCCGGCCCCCGCAACCAATTACAATGAGAATGCAAGTTTAGACGGACGCGGGGTGGAGCAGCCTGGTAGCTCGTCGGGCTCATAACCCGAAGGTCGTCGGTTCAAATCCGGCCCCCGCAACCAACTTAATGAACACCCTTACGGGTGTTTTTTTGTATCTGTCGTCTGGTCCGCAACGACAGTGCGGGCAGCATCCTACTTACCCGCGCAATAAACTCGCCGTCATCTCAGGTTAACTTCTTCTCGCCAGCGTCGCCCCATCGGCAAAATACGCTTTAATGCCCGCCAGAATCGACTCTGCGACCTGTTGCTGGAACGTCGCAGTCTTGAGCTTGCGTTCTTCTTCAATGTTACTGATAAACGCCGTCTCGACCAGAATAGACGGAATATCGGGCGCCTTTAACACCGCAAACCCCGCCTGCTCGACCTTGTTTTTATGCAGGTCATTAATTTTACCAAGCTGCTTCAACACCGCTTTACCGAATTTCAAACTATCGGCAATGGTCAGCGATTGCACCATATCGAACATCGTATGGTCGACATAACGGTCACCGCTTTTGCTCACGCCGCCAATTAAGTCCGAGGCGTTCTGCGTTTGCGCCAGATATTTCGCCGCGGTACTGGTGGCGCCTTTGGTCGATAGTGCGAATACGGATGAACCGCTAGGCTGCCGGCTGGTGAAGGCATCCGCATGAATAGAGACAAACAGGTCGGCGCGCTGTTTCTGCGCTTTCGCCACCCGGACTTTTAACGGAATGAAGATGTCTTCATTGCGCGTCATATAGACCTTCATGTTGCCTTCTTTTTCGATCAACGCGCGCAGGCGGCGGGCTATCTGGAGCACCACGTCTTTTTCACGCGTTTTGTATTTGCCTATCGCGCCGGGGTCTTCGCCACCGTGTCCCGGATCAAGCATAATGACAATGGGGCGGTCGCGCCCCGCTTTACCGGGCTGCGGCCCGCTTTGCGAAGGCGGCACCTGTTTATCCAGATCGCCTTTATTGTAGTCTTCCAGCAGCGCCAGCAGCGGATCCTGCATATCCTGCGCATTGGCAGGATAAAGATCCATCACCAGACGTTCTTTAAAGCCTGCCACAGGCGCCAGCGCAAATAGCTGCGGCTTCACGTTTTGTTTTAGCTCAAAGACCATACGCACAGTCTTAGGATCAAACTGCCCTACCCTTGCGGATTTGATATACGGATCGTCGCTGCGAATCTGCGCGCCAATGCCTTTAAGCACCGAGTTCAGATTCACATCCTCAATATCTACCACCACGCGGTCCGGGTTACTTAAGGCAAATTGTTTATATTTCAGCAGACGATTCGACTCTACCGTGACGCGGGTATAGCTGGACGCAGGCCAGATACGCACCGCAACGACCTGGCTTACGGCAGCCAGCCCGACCTGGCTCACGCTTAATAGCCACATGGCGCCCGCGCCTTGTAGTAAACGGCGACGGCTGATTGCTGAATTGGCTCCCGACATGCTTCTCCCGAGCAAAAACTAAATAGAGATCATACAAAGTTCATCCAAATTGACCGGAAACTTTAGCGAATGACGCATAATCTGTCATCTATAAAAGGGTAAACATTCTTTTTATATTCACGGCATTACTAAGAAAAGCGATCGGACCGCATAAAATTTACGCTTGCACAGAGGGCAAAAACAGAATAAAAATACACCAATTTCGAATAATAATTCACTAGTGGGGCGCGCAATGATAAAGGAACGTAAAACCGAACTGGTAGAAGGGTTTCGCCATTCAGTTCCCTATATCAACACCCATCGCGGAAAAACCTTTGTCATTATGCTCGGCGGCGAAGCCATTGAGCATGACAATTTTTCCAGCATCGTTAGCGATATCGGGCTACTGCATAGCCTCGGTATTCGCCTTGTCGTGGTGTATGGCGCGCGACCGCAAATCGACGCCAATCTGGCCGCGCATCATCATGAACCGATTTACCACAAAAACACGCGGGTGACGGACGCCAAAGCACTGGAGCTGGTGAAACAGGCCGCCGGTTTACTCCAGCTTGATATTACCGCCCGTCTGTCGATGAGTCTGAACAATACGCCGTTGCAGGGCGCGCACATTAATGTCGTCAGTGGCAATTTCACCATTGCGCAGCCGCTGGGCGTTGATGATGGCGTGGACTACTGTCATAGCGGCCGTATCCGGCGCATTGATGAAGATGCGATCAACCGCCAGTTGGATAACGGCGCGATCGTTCTGATGGGGCCGGTCGCCGTCTCAGTGACCGGCGAAAGTTTTAATCTGACCTCAGAAGAGATTGCCACTCAACTCGCCGTTAAACTGAAAGCGGAAAAAATGATCGGTTTCTGTTCTTCTCAGGGCGTTACCAATAGCGAGGGCGGCATCATTTCTGAACTCTTCCCGAATGAAGCACAGGCGCGGGTGGAAGAGTTGGAAGCGCAGGGCGACTACAACTCCGGAACCGTACGTTTTTTGCGCGGCGCGGTAAAAGCCTGTCGTAGCGGCGTTCGTCGTTGCCATCTGATCAGCTATCAGGAAGATGGCTCGCTATTACAGGAACTGTTCTCGCGTGACGGTATCGGTACGCAGATCGTCATGGAGAGCGCCGAGCAGATCCGCCGCGCCACCATCAACGATATTGGCGGTATTCTGGAGCTTATCCGCCCACTGGAACAGCAGGGCATTCTGGTACGCCGTTCCCGTGAACAACTGGAGATGGAGATCGATAAATTTACCATTATTCAGCGCGATAATATGACTATCGCCTGCGCGGCGCTGTATCCTTTTGTGGAAGAGAAAATAGGCGAAATGGCCTGCGTAGCGGTACATCCGGATTACCGCAGCTCATCGCGTGGAGAAGTGCTTCTGGAGCGGGTTGCCGCCCAGGCGCGGCAAATGGGGCTGCGTAAATTGTTTGTGCTGACGACGCGCAGTATTCACTGGTTCCAGGAGCGCGGTTTCACGCCTGTCGATATAGAGTTACTGCCTGAGAGCAAGAAAAAAATGTATAACTATCAGCGACGTTCAAAGGTGCTGATGGCGGATTTAGGGTAACGAGGGGGGCCTGATAGCGCTGCGCTTATCAGGCCTACGCTCGAAAGCATCATTTGGAGGCCGGATAAGACGCTACGCGTCGCCATCCGGCGAGAACTCGTCTTATCCGGTACGACTGACTTCATCAAATAAGGTGGCTAACCCGCTGCGCCGTTCCGTACGCGTCACAATCGCGCCTGCCAGGATCCGTTCATCGGCATACAGCGATAACCGCCGCCGCGCCCGCGTAACAGCGGTATACACCAGCTCCCGCGTCACGACCGGCGAACGCTGGCTGGGTAAAATCAGCGCGGCGTGATCAAATTCAGACCCCTGTGATTTATGTACCGTCATCGCCCAGGTTGTATCATGTTCCGGCAGACGGCTGGGCTGAACGGACTTGATCGTGCCGTCCGGCATCACAAACCAGACGCGTAACCCCTGCCCGCGATCGAGCGCAATACCAATATCGCCGTTAAATAGCCCCAACGCGCTATCGTTGCGCGCAATCATTACCGGACGCCCTTCATACCAGCGAGAGTGCGGGTGCCGCTGAATTTTTCGTTGCTGCACCATCGCCTGCTCAATGCGGTCATTCAGTCCCCTCACGCCAAATGGGCCTTCACGCAGCGCGCAAAGCAGTTGATACTCATTGAAAGCCTGAAGGATTGCCTCCGGCGTCGCTTTCTCATGCAGCAACCGCAGGTAGCGACCATAGCCCGCCAGCGCTTCATCCAGCATCCCGGCATAATCGTCGCTGCTTTGCAATGTACGCTTCTCTATATCGCTAAACCCCTGCTGAAAAACAGCCTGGATTGCCGACCTGTCGCCGCAGTTAATTGCCGCCGCCAGCTTGCCGATGCCAGAATCGCTGCCGAAACGGTAGCTCTTTTGCAACAAACAGAGGCTATCGCGTAAAGACGCGGCTTGCGTTCCGGCCCCCGCCGGAATAGCGCTCCCTGTTAGTCGACTTAGCTGTCGGGCGCGTTCCGCCGTAAACCCTGCGTTGACATAGGCGCAAATATCGCCCAACACAGCGCCCGCCTCAACGGATGCCAACTGATCGCGATCGCCAAGAAAAATGACCCGCCCGTGCGGCGGCAGAGCGTCAATCAAACGTGACATCATCGGCAAATCAATCATTGATGCTTCATCGACCACCAGCACGTCCAGATGTAGCGGGTTGCCCGCATGATGGCGTAATCGCTGGCTGCCGGGCTGTGCGCCCAGCAGTCGGTGCAGCGTACTGGCGTCCTCCGGTATACGCTTTTTCTGCGCATCGGTAAGAGGAAGCTGACGCAACGCCGCGCCGAGCGACTCCGTCAGGCGTGCGGCCGCTTTCCCGGTCGGCGCCGCCAGCCGGATACGGCAACGTTCGCCATCCGCCATTTGAATTAATGCCGCCAGCAACTTCGCGACGGTGGTGGTTTTACCGGTGCCGGGACCGCCTGAAATCACGGAGATACGGCGAGTTAGCGCTACGGCGGCGGCCACCTTTTGCCAGTTCACCTCGTCTGTCGGAGGGAATAGCGCGTCCAGAATACGGGATAACTGATCTTCATCTACGGCGATGGCCTGGTTAACTTCGTTAAAAAAGCGCGCAACCGTACGCTCGTTGCACCACATGCGATTCAGGTAGAGGCGATCTCCGCACAGAATTAACGGCGCGGGGCTATCGCCGCAGCTAACCGCCGCAGACGCCAGTAACCGCTTTTTCCAGTCGATTGGCGTAGCCGTTTCGCTTATCCAGGCGACCAGTAAGGGATGCGCCTCCTCCGTTAACGTTAAACGCGACAACGGCAGACACACGTGACCTTCACCTGCGTCATGACTAAGCAGCGCTGCCGCCAGCGTCACGGCGGGATCGTCGTTACCGGCGACGGTTAAAGCAAACTGGGCATCAATGGGCCGTAATAGTTTTTGTCCAACGGCCTCCAGCAACCGCTCCTGGATTGTCATTGCGCCTCCTCACTCATTTCACCTGCAAACATATCATCCAGTTGGTTAATTAACGCCGCCGCAGGACGAGTGGTAAAAATACCCTGCTGCGGACGTTCGCTATCCACCCCGCGTAAAAAGAGATAGATGACGCCGCCGAAATGGCGTTCATAGTCGTAATTCGCCATTCGATGACGAAGGTAACGGTGCAATGCCAACGTATAAAGCTGGTACTGTAAATCATAGCGATGCGCCTGCATCGCCGCAGCCATCGCCGTCTGGGTATAAGCGGCGCTATCCTCGCCCAGCCAGTTAGATTTATAGTCGAGCAGGTAATAGCGCCCCTCATAACGGAACACCAGGTCGATAAAGCCCTTTAACATGCCGCGAACCTGCATGAAATCCAGCGCAGGGCAACCTGCTGAAAGCGGGTCGTATCGACGAATCAACGCATCCAGCTCTCCGGCGGTAAGCGGCTGGGCAATCGGCAGATAAAACTCCATTTCGACCTGTTTTTCACGCTCGGTCAGCACGCTCAGACTAACGCCCGTCTCGTTAAGGGGAACGTGCAACACGGTGTCCAGCCAGCGGGTAAGTACGGGCTCCCATCGCGTCTCAAAACCACTCAGCTCCAGTTTTTCCTGTACCCATTGGGGGTCTATCGGTTGAGTAAAATCAAGCTCTTCAAACAGGCTGTGCAAAAATGTTCCCGGCGATGCCCCGCGAGGAAAGTGATGCGGCGTCATTGCCGGCGCTTCCGCCGCTTCGCCAACGCCTGCGGCGTCAATGTCGAGACGAGGAATAAGATCTTGCGCCACGCTATGTCCCCGCTGCTGCAAACCGGAATAACTGGTGACGCGCCAGCTATCATAAAGCAAACGTTGCAGCGTTCTGGCGCTGAGTTCCGCGTGCGATGCAGCGGCAATTTGCCAGCGGTCGTTATCCGTACTGCCTGGCGTTCGACACACGATATCCTCGTCGCATAGCGCCTCAATACAGGCGCGAAGGCCTGCGGCATCCATCGGTTCGCCTTTTTGCAGGAGTCGCCCAAGCGCGCTTTGGTGCACATCCGTCTCGCCTTTCTTATCGCTGCGACGCCGCACCAGCGGCGCGACGCCGAGGCTGCAATGCCACACTGCACGGGTCAGCGCGACATAAAGTAGGCGCAGATCTTCCGCCAGGCGTTCGGCTTCCGCCAGTGCTATGCTCTCTTCGGCGTGACTAAGGTCCAGCACCGCCTCGTAGGAGTGCCTGTCGTGATAAAAAGCCTGGTCCTGCACGCGGAAATGGGTGATAAAAGGTAGCCAGACCAGCGGGTATTCCAGACCTTTCGATTTATGAATGGTGACGATTTGCACCAGATGCTTATCGCTTTCCAGACGTAGTTGCTGGCTGGAAGCATTGTTATCGGGTTCAAGGATATGTTGCGCCAGCCAACGCACCAGCGCATGTTCGCTTTCCAGCTGCGAACCGGCTTCCTGTAACAGTTCGCTAATATGCAGAATATCCGTCAGCCGACGTTCGCCTCCCGCTGTCGCCAGCAGGTTTTCAGCAATATTGCGCGCCGACATTAGCGCGCGCAGCATAGGCATCACGCCGCGTTTATGCCAAATCTGTCGGTAGCCATCAAACTCTTCAACAACCGCATCCCACGCATTTTCATCATTGTTAAGCGTTTCGATATCCAGCGCGGTAAGACCCATCATTGATGTCGCCAGAGCGCTACGCAGCGTATTCTCACGTTCGGGCGCCATCACCGCCTGCAACACCCACAGCATCTCCTGCGCTTCGAGCGTTTCGAATACGCTGTCGCGGTTAGAAAGATAGACGGAGGGGATCGCCAGTAAGGTCAGCGCATCCCGTATCAGCGCGGCTTCCCGCCTGCTGCGCACCAGCACGCTGATATCCGAGGCGCGAACGGGCCGCGACGAATCGCCGTTCATCAGCAGCGCGTCGCCCGTTTGCCCGGCACGCAGCCAGTCGCGAATTTGCGTGGCGCACACCTGCGCCATATAACTTTGATAATCGCCCGAACCGCAGTTTTCCCCCTCCATTAGCCACAGGGTCATCGCCGGTTGAGGCGCGTCATTCACTTTAAATTGCAGCGACTGGTTTCTGGGCGCAAACTTTACCGGACTGAAGGGAATATCGCGGAACATAAAGGCGTCATTCATCTGACTGAACAGCTTGTTAACGCTATTCACCATCCCCGGCGCGGAGCGCCAGTTAGTGTCAAGGGTATAGTGCGCGCTCACTTCGCTGCGGGCCTTCATGTAGGTAAAGATATCCGCGCCACGAAACGCATAAATCGCCTGTTTAGGATCGCCAATCAGCAATAGCGCCGTATCGGGTTGATGTCGCCAGATACGGCGAAAAATACGGTACTGTTGTGGGTCGGTATCCTGAAATTCATCGATCATCGCCACCGGAAAACGGGTACGAATCGCCGCAGCCAGCGCCTCGCCGCTTTCACTACGCAGCGCGGTATCTAAACGGCTGAGCATATCGTCAAACCCCAGCTCGCCGCGCCGGCGTTTTTCCTGAGCCACCGTTTCACGGATCTCTGATAACGCTCGGGTAAGAACCAGATCTTTAATCGATAGCGGTTCGCCCAACAGGTTATCGATGGCGACAAACAATGGGTGCTGGGGCGTCACGCCGCCAGCTTTGGTGCGCTCAGCTAAAAAACGCTGTGAAAATTTTCCCAACGCCTCGGGTAATTGATAGTTTTTCGTCTCTTCTTGCGCCCACGCGGTGATCTTTTCGATCCATTTCGCCTGATTGCCGCGGTTGAACTTTCTGCGATCGATGCCGGATGATTCGATCAGCGCGTCCAGCTCGCTAACCGCCTCACACCACTGCTGCTTCACCTGGTTGATACGCGCCAGGATCTGTTCATGACGCGATGCCAGCGTCTCCTCCTGCGATGGCGGCGCTTTAATGACCGGCGCTTCGCCCTGCAGATAACGATCGATATCCTTTAAGAGCGCCTTCGGCCCCTTCCACACGTCAAACACCACCTGCGCGATGTCGCGCGGCAGCGGATAGCAATGACGCCGCCAGAAATCGGCGCAGGCCTGATAACGCAACAAAGATTCGTCTTCAATAAGCTGTTGCTCAAACAACATACCGGATTCGAAAGCGTTCAGGCTGAGCATACGCTGGCAAAAACCGTGGATGGTAAAGACCGCGGCCTCGTCCATTTGTCGTTCCGCCAGTAATAACCACTGTGCGGCCTGCTTTTTGTCGCTAATTTCTTCCAGCAAGCGGGCATAAAGCGGATTATCCGTGCTTTCCCGCAGACAGGCGATGCGCAACTCATGGATATTACTGCGGATTCGCCCACGCAGCTCTTCAGTGGCGGCCTCCGTAAAGGTTACCACCAGCAGTTCTTCAACGGTCAACGGGCGGGGAAATGCGGCACTGCCGCCCAGGCCGAGCAATAACCGCAGATACAGCGCCGCGATAGTAAACGTTTTGCCTGTGCCCGCTGATGCTTCAATCAAACGCTCGCCTGTAAGGGGCAAGCGCAGAGGATCAAGAGTCTCGGCGACATCATTCATTCTTTTCGCTCATTAGAGGTAACGTTTGCTGCAATGCGCTGACGTTATCCCACACTTTCCAGCCTGTCGGATGCACGTATTCTGCTTTTCCATTCTGGCTACCAGCAATCTGTGACAATATTGCCATACCTTGTGGTTCCACCACCGCCTGGTGGAAGAAGTCGGCAAGCTTTTGTGGCGTCAGCAATTTTATCTGAGCGATGATTTTATCACGCGAGTCAAAGCGCATATTACCCCGATCGAAATCCTTGCTTAAACGGGATGCTTCTTCGCCCAACGTTTGCGGCGCCTGGCGCATTTGCGTAATGATCGCCTGCTGAATTTGGGCGAACTCTTCCGGCTTCATCGCTCTCAGCTTCGCCTCGGCGTCAGGGAAAAATGCCTGATAGCGTTGCCACAGGTAAGAGGGCTGTTTATCGTTGCTCTGTAGCAGGAATCCCATTCCCCACTGACGGCCAACGCTCATCGGAAAGGCGAAAACGGCGTATCCCAGTTGCTCTTCGGTTCGTAGCTGATTGTAAAACCACGGTTGAACAATCTGACCTAACATCGCGCTGTAGGCGGCGCTGACGTACTCGTCGTAGCCGACCGGAACAAAGACCGCGGCTAACGCGGAGTCGGTGCTACTGCCCGCTTTTTCAAATATTACGGACTGCTTTTTCTCAACCACCACGTCTTTGTTACGACACCACGCCGATCCGTTCGCCGCGAGCTGTTTTTGAACATCTTGCGCCAGAGAGCTCGCCTGGGCTTCGCTCATATTTCCTATAACCAGAAATTCCGGACGAGCGCCCGTTTTTAACGCATTACGATAGGCCATCACCTCTTTTAACGTAATGGACGGCAGCAAAGCGCGACGTTCATCACGGGAAAAATAAGGCACCTGCGAAATCATCTGCACCGGCATAATCGCCTGTTCGTAGGCTTTTCCCTTCTCCGCAGAATCCATCATCTGCGTATACCAGGATTTCGCCTGCGCCAGCTGTTCCTCCGTGGCGTCGTAGCTAAAATATCCTTCCAGCAACGCCAGGAAAAGCTGTGGCAAACGCTGGGTATAACCGTTCGCAGTGACCATCAGACCATTGTTGGCGTTAGTGGAAAAGCTAATGCCGCCCACTGCCGCCTGGTTGCTGAGCTGATCGAGCGCCATTCCCGCCAGATAATCATTAAGGGCGAACAGTACCTGATTGCGGGCGCTGTCCATCGCCTGCGGGTTACGCAATACCACGCTCACGTCAGCTTTTGGCTCGCTGGCGAAATAACGACTCGGCGCATAAACCACACGCAAATCCGCTTTATCGACAATCAGTTCTGGCCGCACGTAGTTTTTGTCATTCTTCACAAGCGTGAAATCATCAGGAATATAGGGGTTTAACTCCGGCAGCGACAACGCAATGCCCTGTGCTTTTTGCTGCCAGTTTTTAAACGTCTGTTCGCTAATCTTATCGACCTGATAAGGCGCATCCACAAAATACGCAATCTTATTATGGGGTTCCTGGGGACTGATGTACCAGATGCGCGCATTCTGCGGCGTCATCATCGCCAGGCGATTTTTGATAGCGGCAGGATCGTAACGATCGGCGATATTCGCCGCATCCAGCGTATGCGCTACCGGGACGCGGATCATAGTGTCCGCCAGCCATTCGACATAGTCCATATCGCGGGTAATCGACGGATAGCGGAAGTCGAGATCCAGCACATGCGCCAGCTCGTCAAAGTAACGTTTATCTATCCCTTTTTCACGTAACGTATTGAGATAGCTAAAGATAGCTGCGACGACTTCATCACGATTGGCCAAACCTTTATCGGTCAGCGTTGCCGAAATGGCAAATACGCCGCTGTTACCATTAACAATCGGATCGGAATCCGCGCTAATACCTTCGACCAGTCCTTGTTTTTGCAGCCAGTCAGAGAGCGTCCCCGGGCTACGATTGCCAATCAGATAAGAGACCAGTTCATCGGTCTTGCTACGGAACTGCGCGCTATTGTTATCAATACGAAACTCCACGCGCAGCACTTTACGCGGTAGCGCCGGCACGTAATGAATAATGATGCCCTTCTGCGCCTCGGTGATGACAGGTACGTTAATTTCCGGTTTTTTAATCTGTTTATTCGGCACGCGACCATAGGTTGCGGCGGCAATACGCGCCAGTTCCGGCAAGGGTTTATTACTGTAAATCACCGCCTTCATCAGATTAGCTGAATAGTATTTTTCATGAAAAGCGATCAACGCCTGTTGCACCGGATTTCCCGGCTTATCGCTTAGCGTTTCCAGATTGCCGCCAGAAAAGTGCGAGCCTGGATGCGCCGGGTTAATGGTTTCGGCGCTTACCTGCGCCATACGCATACCGTCGCGGGTGCGCGCCATCGTCAGCTCGGCATTCACCGCGTTTCGTTCGCGTTCGGCGTATTTTTTATCGAGCAATGGCGCGGCAATGGCGTCGGCCAGGCGATCTACGGCGCCTGGAAGCGCGTCGTTTTCAACCTCCAGGTAGAAGGCTGTTCGATAAGGCGCGGTGCTGGCGTTGTGGCTACCGCCATGTCTTTTAAGGTATTCGGCAAGGCTATCCGCCTGCGGATATTTTTTTGACCCCATCAGGCACATATGCTCAAGATAATGAGCAAGCCCCTGATGAGCCTCAGGATCTTCAAGCGATCCAACGGGTACCACTAACGCTGAAAGCGACTTTACAGCCTGCGGATCGGATACCAGCAACACCACCATGTCATTATCAAGACGTATCGCCTGATACTGCCGGGTATCTTTATCGCTTTTACGGATAGTTTCTTGCAGCGGTTGCCAACCGATATCCGCCTGAACTGCAGGCCCCCAGAGGGCGACCAATAACAATAACGCTTTGAACCAGGTGCTGCGGGGCATTCACGGACCTCATCATTAACTTTCATTCCCACTCATCTGTATGGCCACGTAAACCATCGACCTGAGCAGAACGGGATATTATTGTGCTGAACCAGGCGCATCTTTTTATCAGTAATCAGTCCGTGACGAAGAGCGCATCATAGTCGAAGCCTTTTAATTGCGCGATTTTCATACAATCAACGAGACTGATTAAAACGAAACAGCGGTAACAGGTAATGTCGGGACTGCGCAATGATAGCCTGCAACGTTTCAGATTCCAGCTGACGCCAAAGACGTTGATACCAGATATCTTCGCCTTCGCCGCTCACCATCATGTTGCCTTCATAAGCCTGTAGAAACTTTGTTCTGGCCTTCTGTAAGGTGTCATCGTCGTCTAACATGACATCATTTTCAGCGTCATAACAGGCTTTTATCCATGCGCCGCCGCTTTCCGGCAGTACCAATAGCGGAGAAGACATGCCTTCCCGGTAGCCTTCAATCAGTTGCGCCAGGTAAGCCATTGCCTGCGCTTTATCAAGTGGCGGAAATCGCCATTCTCCCTCTTTGCGCAAAAACAGACGACTTTCGCCACTCCCGCCGCTGGCACAATAGACAAGGTGTTCCAGCCAAAGTTTCACACCTTGCGCCACGCTGATTAAAGCGGGACGCCAGCGCAATAATCCATCCTCCTGTACCTGCGGTAGCCAGCCGGTTAGCTGAACGCCATTGCAAAGCAGATCCACTTCCAGGCTTTGGCTCGGCTTACGACAGGCGATAACCCGGCTTGCCAGTTGCTGCATCTCCTGACATTGCGCATCCCAGAATATTTCGCCAAACGCGCCGTAAGGCAACTCTCCCGCAGCCCGGAAACGGCGGAACAAGCGTTCGGCGTCGTCCTCTTCAACCAGCGTATTGAGCAACTGTTGGTTAAGTTGATATCGCGTCAATCCCTCTAATTCAAACGGTTCCGCATCAGGAATCTCACTCTCTTCCGAGCGGAAATTAACCTGAAGCCGCATCTGAAAAAATGCGCGTACCGGATGGGCCCAAAAACGCTGCAGACTTTCCAGAGTCAATGTTTCCGGCATCGTAAAAGGAAGCGGCTGCACAAAGTCAGAATGCGCTTTCCCCGACTGACTCGCCGCAGGCAACCACTCTCTGGCATAACTTTGCTGTTCGCCGGGTTGGTAATTTTGCGCATCAAAAGGCATACGGGTATGCAGACGCGTAATATGCGCTTTGACTCGTGCTTCGCTCTCATCACAGGTCAGCGTTTCGTCGCCCGGCAAATAGTGGCTTTGTCCGATGTAATCCACCAATTCTTGCACCAGTACAGAGGGAAAGCGTTCGCTATTATCCTGGATGGAGCGACCGATGTAGCTGATATACAGCGTCTGCTGCGCCGAAATTAACGCTTCCAGAAACAGGTAGCGGTCATCGTCGCGACGGCTTCGATCCCCGCGCATGGGTTTTTGGCTCATCAGGTCAAAGCCCAACGGCGCAAGCTGGCGCGGGTATACGCCGTCGTTCATTCCCAGCAGGCAAACGACTCTGAACGGAATGGAACGCATCGGCATCAGCGTACAAATATTGATGGGGCCCGCCAGGAAGCGCTGGCTAATACGTTCCTGATCCAGACGCTGCGCCAGTTCATCCCGCAGTAGCGAAATCGGTACCGCGTCGCCATATTCCGCCGCGACGCCTTCGGCGATAATGGCCTGCCACTGCTGTTCAATCAATGTCATTGCCGCTTCCGTGTCCGCATCGGGCAGGAAGAAATCATTGAGCATGTCGCGACAAACGGGCAGCCACTCTTCCAGCGGTCGCTCCTGCGCCAGACCGCGCCGCCAGATATTAAGCTGCATCAACAGCGAAGCCAGATGCCCGACCAGCTCGGCAATCAGACCGCTGGATTCGTCATAAGGCAGAACCGACTGCCACTCGCCCTGGGCGCTTTCCATCGCATACCCCAGCAGCATACGCGTCAGGCCAAATTGCCATGTATGCTGCCCTGTGGCAGGAAGTTCCAGCTCGCGTACGTTGTCATCGTCAATTCCCCAGCGAATGCCTGACTCATTGACCCACAAGCGCAAATAACGCAACCCTTCTTCGTTGATCGTAAAGCGGGCAGCCAATACCGGTACGTCTAACAACGCCAGAACATCCTCGGAGACAAAGCGGCTGTCCGGTAACGAAAGTAGGCTGATAAATGCCTGTAACACCGGATGTGACTGACGCGCCCGCCGATCGGAAATGGCATAAGGCAGATAGCGCTCCGTTGGCGCGCTACCAAACACCGCCTGGATAAACGGGCTATAGCTGTCAATATCAGCCACCATAACGATAATGTCGCGCGGCGTTAGCGTCGGATCGGCTTCCAGCATCGCCAGCAGGCGATCGTGCAGTATCTCCACCTCGCGCTGCGGGCTGTGACAAACGTGAAAAGAGAGGCTGTTATCCTCGGGATCGAGCAGACGCTTATTGTCGCTGCGCGAATACTCCTCAAGATTTACGCCCGCCACCGCATGGCTTTCCAGTTCAAGGATATCCGCCTGAATCCGATGCAAAAGATTATCTGGCGTAATATCAACAAACGCATCCAGCTCCTGGCTGTTTTCCAGTTCAGATAGCAGGTAGATATAATCCCGCCCCAGTTTTCCCCATGAGGCCAGTAGCGGATTACCGATATCCTGTTCACCGTCGCTGTTAAATAAGGCTTCCGGATTCTGATTTTCACGGAACAGCGGTAAATGACGGTCTTCAAAAGTGTGACGACGCTGGCGAGCCATGAGTTTTGCCAGCCAGGCTGGGTCTTTAATATCCCCCCAGTAATACCGACACGGATTAGTAAAAAGGAGATGGATTTCAATATGTTTACCCAGCGCCTGCAATGCGCTGAGATACACTGGCGGTAACGCGGAAATGCCGCAAATAAAAACGCGGGACGGCAACCCTGGCGGGCAGGCGGTCGCGCTCTCCAGCGTTTGAATAAAGCGTTGGTAGAGATTGGCGCGATGCCAGCGCGGCTGCCCCAGCGCGGCGGTATATTCCACCAATGCTTTCCACAGCGGCGCCTGCCAGTTTTGCGCCTCCCCCAGACCTTCCACGGTTTTTCCCGCTTCCCACTGCGTAAGCCAGTCAGGCCGATAAACCAGATACTGATCGAACAGGTCGGCGGCGCGCGCGGAAAGCTGAAAGAGTTTGCGTTTATCGGTGTCGTCGGTCAGATAATGGCGCAGCAGTACAAACTCATCCTTATCCAGCAACTGCGGCAGCAAGGTCATCAGTTTCCAGCTCATGCTTTGTTTGCTGAAAGCGCTTTCTTTGGGGATATCCGGCAACACGCGGACAAACATCTCCCAGATAAAACTCGCCGGTAACGGAAAAGCGATATTCGCCGCAATACCAAACTTTTGTGAAAGGGTCATCTGCAGCCACTGCGCCATACCCGTGCTTTGAACCAGAATCATTTCTGGTTCAAAGGGATCATCCAGCCGCTCGCGTTCGACGATGAATTCCATCAACGCTTCCAGCACATCCAGACGATTGGAGTGGTAGACCCTTAACATAATTACTCCTGACGATTAACGATTTGGACAATGCAAGCGCGTCATTTGCCCCTGCCTGCCAGAGGGTGAAACCATCGTGACGCTGATGCTGACACATCCCGATTGCGTTGTCTGCATCCGGTTGGCCTTCCAGTCGTCAGCAGGCGAAAATGGATACAGCGCCGTTTGCTGCCACGCCTGCCGCCAGATCTGGAGATACTGGTGTCGTAATGCAAAACTGTGCATTAATACCCGCTGATAGCCTGACAGCGCGGTGACGATCATTACCATTAGAACCATCGCCACTAAAACTTCCGGGAGGCTAAACCCGCGTTGTAAATTCAGGGGATGCGACATAACGCCACCTCTTTTAACGGACAAAAATCACTCCAGCCGTGGGGAGAAAAGACAATGCTTCCCTGAATGACGTTGCCCAAACGCCATAACGTCATGCCATCATCTTGCGCCGCCATCACCACCTCATCCTCCGATAATCTCCGCAAACAGACCCTCGCTCCTGAAGGGGAATAGCGCCGACATTCCATTTCGGTTACGCCTGACCATAGCTGCCCCCGCCCCCATTCCAGCGCCGACTGTACGAGCGCCTGGCGTTGTATCGCCAGGCTCTGCGTCGTCACGCGGGCGGCATAGCTGGCCTGCTGCTGATTTACGCCTTGCAGTAGCAGACTACCCAGAATCAGTATTAAAAGCGCCAGTATTAGCGAAGAAGCGCCACGTTCCCGATTCACAGATTAAATCCCGTTACGCTGTATTGCGCGTCAATAACCGTCTGAGGCTCGGCTTTGCTGGCACCGCGCAGATGCAGCATGAGCACTGGCGAGAATCCCGTTATATCCCGGCGCTCAACGGTAAACGCCGTGATGAGTACCGTATTGGGATCGGTCATTTTTTCCCATCCCTTACCCTGGCAAGATGTTGCTCCGCGTAATGTCTCCAGAACGTTATCCTTCATACGGAACCCGGTCTGGTCGGCCTCTTTCGCCGGTATGGTATCCCAGACACCGTTATTATTCCCGTCCCACTGAACGATGACGCATTGCCCCTGTTCGGCAAGATGTAACCCTTCGCCAATACAGTGGCCATGACAGTAACCCGCACGTTGAAGATGCTTCGCTACGGTATAGGTTCGCTGCCAGATTTCATCTTCCAGCGATAACTGTCGCGTGTTGTGCCAGATTTCACGCTGTAGCGCCGGTAAAAATCGTGCGGACCCAAGCAGTAAAATGGAACCTATCGCCATCGCCAGCACAACCTCCAGTAGCGAGAACCCTCGCGTGGTTATTGACACGTGGCGGCCTCATTACGCTCACATAGCCTGATTCGCCCCCAGGAGGAGACGACCAGACGCCACTCTCCGGCAGCGTTTTTCAGTACGATGTGCCCTGCCCATGCCGTATTGCGCAGGCCAAAGAAGGCTAACGACGGCGTGATATCGGCAAGGACGACATCACGCCAGTCGGGCGTAAACACAAAGGGGGAAGATGGCGTACACGATGTTTGCGTAGCAACAGAGCTGACAAAGCACCATGAACCGCCTTCGCTGACCACGCGAAGAATGTGATCGCGGTTATGCCAGTGAGCATCCTCACGAAGTTGCAGCAGGTAATCCCGCACCTGACATGCGGTTTGCCACAGGCGCTGTTGCTGCTGCCAGCGTTGCCAGCCATAAAGTCCTGTGGCGCTGAGAATGATAATGAGCGACATCGCGACCACCGTTTCAATGAGCGTATAGCCCTGTTGTTTTTTCATGTCGGCAGTATGGCGGGCGGAAGAAAAATAACGAGCGCCAAATACAGATTGTTCGGCGCGTTACGGAAAAAAGTTCATGTCTTGCAGCGCGTTGCAAAATTTCAGGAATCCGCGCCGAAGATTGAGACGAAGGGTAAAAAAAACCGACGCGCAATGACGTCGGTTATGGCAGGATCGTCAGCGCTTAGATAGCGACCGGCGCTTTAATACCGGGGTGCGGATCATAGCCTTCAATTTCGAAATCATCGAACCGGTAGTCAAAAAGCGAATCGGGTTTACGCTTAATGACCAACTTCGGCAGCGCGCGCGGTTCACGGCTTAATTGCAGGTGCGTCTGCTCCATATGGTTGCTGTACAGGTGCGTGTCGCCGCCGGTCCAGACAAAATCGCCGACGTCCAGGTCGCACTGTTGCGCCATCATATGCACCAGTAACGCGTAGCTGGCAATGTTGAACGGCAGACCGAGGAACACATCGCAGGAGCGCTGATAAAGCTGACAGGAGAGTTTTCCATCTGCGACATAAAACTGGAAAAAGGCGTGACACGGCGCCAGCGCCATCTTATCCAGCTCGCCGACGTTCCACGCAGAAACGATAATACGACGAGAGTCCGGGTCGTTTTTAAGCTGGCTTAAGACCGTGGCGATCTGATCGATATGGCGGCCATCCGGTGTTGGCCATGCACGCCACTGCTTACCATAAACCGGGCCTAAATCGCCGTTCTCATCGGCCCATTCGTCCCAGATGGTGACATTATTTTCGTGCAGGTAAGCGATGTTGGTATCGCCCTGCAAAAACCATAGCAGTTCGTGAATAATTGAACGTAAATGGCAGCGTTTCGTCGTCACCAGAGGAAAGCCTTCCTGCAGGTTAAAACGCATCTGATGGCCAAAAATGGAAAGCGTGCCGGTGCCGGTACGGTCGTTTTTCTGTGTGCCTTCATCCAGCACTTTTTGCATCAGTTCTAAATACTGTTTCATGGTTCCTCAGGAAACGTGTTGCTGCGGGCGGCGGCGATATGCCCAAACCATCATGATCGCGCCAGCGATAATCATCGGGATAGAGAGAATCTGCCCCATGCTGATGTACTGTACCCACGCGCCGGTAAATTGCGCGTCCGGCTGGCGGAAGAATTCAACAATGATACGAAACGCGCCATAGCCAATCAGGAATAATCCGGAGACTGCGCCCATCGGACGCGGTTTGCGAATAAAGAGATTAAGGATGATAAACAGCACCACGCCTTCTAATGCCAGTTCATACAACTGGGAAGGGTGGCGCGGCAATACGCCGTAGGTATCAAAAATAGGCTGCCATTGCGGATGTGACGGCAGCAGCGCAATATCTTCCGCGCGTGAGCCAGGAAAGAGCATGGCAAACCGGAAGTCAGGATCGACGCGCCCCCACAATTCACCGTTGATAAAGTTGCCCAGACGCCCGGCGCCCAGGCCGAACGGAATTAACGGCGCAATAAAATCAGACACCTGAAAGAACGAGCGCTTCGTGCGCCTGGCGAAAATAATCATCACCAGTATCACACCGATAAGCCCGCCGTGGAAGGACATGCCGCCGTCCCAGACGCGGAATAAATAGAGCGGGTTATCCAGAAACAGAGGGAAGTTATAAAACAGGACATAGCCAATACGCCCCCCCAGGAAGACCCCCAGGAAACCTGCATAGAGTAAATTTTCAACTTCGTTTTTGGTCCAACCGCTTCCCGGACGGTTAGCGCGACGCACCGCCAACCACATCGCGAAAACGAACCCCACCAGATACATCAAGCCATACCAGTGAAGCGCGACGGGCCCAATTGAGAAAATGACCGGATCAAAGTCCGGAAAATGCAGATAGCTACTGGTCATCTGTCACCACAATTTCTTGTTATTTCGCTGAAGAGATAGCGATTGATAAGTGCGCCTGCGCGTTGCAGACGCTCCAAAGGTGCGAATAATAGCACAAGGGTTAAAAGCGAGATGCCGATTACCGTTAAAAGATATGTATACGCATTGTCTTTCATCTTGCAGGCGTGTTGTCTGCGCCGTGAATCCACAGTCACTCTCTTTTCCCGCTCCAGTCGTTACAACCCTCCGCGAATCAATCCCCCCATCCCGCGGCGCTCCATAAACGCCGCCACCTGATGACGCACTTCGGTCGCCATCTGCGCCTCAAGGCTGCGTCTGGCAAGGGTTTGCGCATCTTCAAAATCGATATGCCGCAGCAGATATTTCACACGCGCTACCGAACGGCCATTCATCGAAAGATGGCGATATCCCAGACCGATAAGAATCGCCACGCACATCGGATCGCCCGCCATCTCGCCGCACAAGCGAAGATCGAGGCCATTTTTTTCGGCTTCCTGCGCAATCATGCTCAGTGCGCGCAGCATAGCCGGATGCAGACTGTCGTAAATACTGGCCACGCGGGTATTGTTGCGATCTACCGCCAGGATATATTGCGTTAAATCGTTGGTGCCGACCGAGATAAAGTCGATCCGGTTAGCCAGATGCGGCAGCATAAATACCATTGACGGTACTTCCAGCATAATGCCGATACGCGGTTTCGGGATCGCATAGCCGATCATCTCCTCGACCTCGCGCCCGGCGCGTTCGATCAGACGCCGCGCTTCATCGACTTCATCAATACTGGTGACCATCGGCAACAAAATGCTGAGGTTGCCAGTCGCCGCATTGGCGCGCAGCATCGCGCGGACCTGGATCAAAAAGATCTCCGGCTGATCCAGCGTAATGCGGATCCCGCGCCAGCCCAGACACGGGTTCTCCTCGCTGATCGGCATATAGGGCAGTTGCTTATCCGCTCCCACATCCAGGGTCCGCAGCGTCACCGGTTTATCGTTAAACATTTGCAGCATCCCTTGATACTGCGCCACCTGCTCTTCTTCCGAGGGAAACCCGCTTTGCAGCATAAAGGGAATTTCAGTACGGTACAGGCCGATACCGTCGATCCGACTGCCTAACTTTTCCTCATGCTCGGGACTGAGCCCGGCATTCAGCATCACTTTGACACGCTCGCCGCTTTTCAGTTGGGCGGGAAGATTGACGTCGTCCTCCGCCAGACGACTGAGTTCTATCTCTTCACTAATGAGCCGCTGATATTCCTGAATAAGCACGGGTTCAGGATCGACCAGTAATTCACCGCGATAGCCATCCACCACCAACGTACGGCGATGTAGCACCGAAGGTTGGATATCCGCGCCCATGACGGTCGGGATACCGAGCGCGCGCACCATAATCGCCGCATGCGAGTTTGCCGCGCCGTCGCGCACCACAACGCCCGCCAGCCTGTCCTGCGGCAGCTCCGCCAGGGTGGTCGCCGACAGCTCATCCGCGACCAGAATAAAACGTTCCGGCCAGGCGTTTGGCCCCTGAACTGAATCATCAAGGTGGAATAACAGCCGCTGCCCCAGCGTGCGTAAGTCTCCCGCACGTTCTTTGAGGTAGTTATCGGTTAGCGCCGCAAATTGCTCGGCAAATTTTTCGATGATTTTTTTAACGGCCCACTCCGCAACAGCGCCTTTGTCGACCTCGGCGAAGAGTTCGCGACGCAGTCTGGCATCTGAAAGCAGGTGTGAGTACAGATCGAAAATGGCCGCCGTCTCTTTTTGCGCGCCAGCGGCAAAGCGTTTGCTGTATCGTCGGAACTCGTTCGCCGCCTCTTCCAGCGCGCCGGTCAATCGTTCGCGTTCAAGAGAGGTATCCAGCGTAGACGCTTCGTAAACCTGTTCCATCAGCGGCATGGTCGCGTCTTGCCAGCCCGTTGCGATAGCCACGCCCGGCGCCGCAGGAAGCGCGCGGATTCGCGTCTGCCGGTATTGCCCGAACAGCGCTGTGACCTGCGACTGTGACAGGATAGCCGCCATCTGCGTAGCGAGCGTGACGAGGAAAGACTCTTCGCTTTCATCGTACTGGCGCAATTCGCGCTGCTGTACGACCAGCACGCCGAGAAGTTGGCGACGCTGAATGATCGGCACGCCGAGAAACGCGCGAAAACGCTCCTCTTTTACCGAAGGAATGTATTTAAAGCTGGGATGTTTTTGCGCATCGGCAAGGTTAATGGGTTCCGCCAGTCTGCCCACCAGACCGACGATCCCCTCATCAAACGCAAGCGCAACGGTTCGACCACGCGGTTTTTTCAACCCCCGCGTCGCCATCAGGTAATAACAGCGTCGGTCATGATCGGCCAGGTAAACCGAGCAAACCTCAGTATCCATCGCAAGACAGATATCTGTGACCAGAATATTCAGCGCCTCGTTCAGACGCGGCGCACTGGCCACTTTTTCGACTATTTCGCGCAGGCGAGTGAGCATAATTTGCGTGGCTTAACCTCTTTTACGTCGATAAGCAGGCGCGCTTTGTAGCTTAGGGGGATTATCCTGAAGCGCCATGACAACACTTGCAAACTCTTTCATTACCCTGCGGTAGACATCGCGTTTAAATGACACCACTTGTCGAACCGGATACCAGTAACTTACCCAGCGCCAGCCGTCAAACTCCGGCGTACTGCTGGTTTGCATATTGATTTCGGCGTCGGCGCTCATTAACTGCAAAAGAAACCACTTTTGTTTCTGGCCGATACATACCGGCTTTGTGTCCCAACGCACCAAACGTTTTGGTAACTTGTAACGCAACCAGTTGCGAGTAGAAGCAAGGATCCGCACATCTTTACGGCTTAACCCAACTTCTTCAAACAGTTCCCGGTACATCGCCTGTTCTGCCGACTCCCCTGGATTTATCCCGCCCTGCGGGAACTGCCAGGAGTGCTGACCAAATCGCCGGGCCCACATCACCTGCCCCTGACGATTACAAATTACGATACCTACATTTGGGCGGTAGCCATCGTCATCAATCACCGGACTACCTCAACATAAACCTTATATATGAACGATTGTTTCATACTCCAGTGAGGCGGTAAACCACTCTGTAATAGTGACACAGCCTAATAACAATTGAATAACTCACAGTAAATAGCCGAGTTATAAACAGATGATGACGCCCTTGCGCCATTTTATTCACCTTTTCTGTGGATATAGTTGTGAAGAAGTATGGAATTACCACGGGAAAACCCAGAACAGTCTGAATTCCTCATGCGGAAAACAGTAAAAATAGTGCCTTATATTCATTGTGTTATAGACAAATCTTACATGCTACCTTCATAAAGCGTGACCAGCATCACATCTAAGATCCTTATGCTGATGAAAGATCAACCAGCGTCGGTTTTATCCACAGATTGTGCCAATAACTTACGCACTATTTGTCTGAATTTTCGATTTTCGTCGCACGTCAAGGCTGTAAATGGAAACAGTAGTGGCGGTTTTACACAGTTATCCCAACTTTCTGTGGATAACATAGTGTAAGATCCTGTTTATTGTCAGTGACCAGAATTGGAAAACCCGCTTCAGCGTTGCGCAACACGAAGAAACAACACAAAAAAGGCAATAAAAATCAGTCTATTGAATATAAGACACAGAAAAAGATAAACTCTGCCCATACGGTATAAAATCACTGCTCATTTTTTAACCTAAGGTAATTGTCATGTCCGCTCTTTGTCCGCTACTGACTCCGCCTGCTTCGGAAGCATTGCTGTTAGCCCAGGCGCGGCAGCTTTCCGGCTATACGTTAGGCGAGCTGGCGGCGATGGCCGGCATTACCACGCCTAAAGATTTGAAGCGAGACAAAGGCTGGATCGGCGTCTTGCTGGAGATCTGGCTCGGCGCCAGCGCCGGGAGCAAGCCGGAGCAGGATTTCGCCGCGTTAGGCGTAGAACTGAAAACCATCCCGGTGGATAGTCTGGGTCGTCCTCTGGAAACAACCTTTGTTTGCGTGGCGCCGTTAACCGGTAACAGCGGCGTGACCTGGGAGACAAGTCACGTACGGCATAAATTGAAGCGCGTGCTATGGGTGCCGGTCGAAGGCGATCGCAGCATACCGTTAGCCGAACGCCGCGTAGGTTCGCCGCTACTCTGGAGTCCGAGTGAAGAAGAAGACAGACAGCTACGCCTCGACTGGGAAGAGCTGATGGATATGATAGTGCTGGGCCAGGTGGAACGCATTACCGCCCGTCATGGCGAAGTCTTGCAACTGCGGCCCAAAGCCGCCAATGCCAGGGCGCTCACCGAGGCTATCGGCGCGCGCGGGGAACCTATTGTGACGCTACCGCGTGGATTTTATCTGAAAAAAAATTTTACGCAGGCGCTGCTGGCTCGCCATTTTTTATTGCAGAATCCGTAACGTCCATTACACGCAAATGCGCCTCCGCTATGGCTACGCATCGGGCCGACGCCGGATAAACGTAAGCGTATTGTCGCCGCTATTTTACACCGTTCCTGGTTGCGCAAATTCAGCCTGGGCTTTCGCCCGTCACTCGACGGGCCTATAATTACCGCTTCTTTTTTTGGCAGGACTTTGTTCGATGTTATTTGCATGGATAACCGATCCTAATGCCTGGCTGGCGCTCGGTACGCTGACGCTGCTGGAGATTGTACTTGGGATCGACAACATTATTTTTCTTTCTCTGGTGGTAGCAAAACTTCCTACGGCGCAACGAAACCACGCACGGCGGCTTGGGTTGGCGGCGGCGATGGTCATGCGCCTGGCGCTGCTGGCGTCAATCGCCTGGGTCACTCGGCTGACTAATCCGCTGTTTGAGCTTTTCGGCGAAGCGATTTCCGCCCGCGATCTCATTCTGTTACTGGGCGGGTTATTTTTAATCTGGAAAGCCAGCAAGGAGATCCATGAGTCCATCGAAGGCGAAGAAGAAGGGTTAAAAACCCGGGTTTCTTCTTTCCTGGGCGCAATAGTACAGATTATGCTGCTGGATATTATTTTCAGCCTTGATTCAGTTATCACAGCGGTTGGCCTCTCCGATCATCTGTTTATTATGATGGCGGCAGTCGTTATTGCCGTGGGCGTCATGATGTTTGCGGCACGGCCCATCGGCGAGTTTGTCGATCGTCATCCGTCGGTAAAAATGCTGGCGCTCTCCTTTCTGATCCTGGTTGGCTTTACCCTGATTCTGGAAAGTTTCGACGTTCACGTTCCGAAAGGGTATATCTATTTCGCCATGTTCTTCTCTATCGCAGTAGAGAGCCTGAACCTGTTGCGTAATAAAAAGAATCCGCTGTAATCCTGTCTCGCTCCCCCGCCGGGGAGCGAATACTCACTTTATTTCCTTTCTTCTCACAGATTAAGATTTTGCTGCTTCCGACATGCAGAGCCGCGCGTTATTACTAGACTATTATCAGACATATGATTAACAGACTATTATCAGATGCAGGCTATGTGAGGACAAACGGATGAAAAAGTGGGCAGTTGTAATTTCCGCAGTAGGGTTGGCTTTTGCGGTATCCGGATGCAGCAGCGATTATGTAATGGCGACGAAAGATGGTCGTATGATCCTGACCGATGGAAAACCGCAAGTTGACGATGATACCGGTCTGGTCAGCTATACCGATGCACAGGGAAACGAGATGCAAATCAACCGTGACGAAGTGTCTCAAATCATCGAACGTTAAGCGGTGGCCTGTGATCGAGGTCAGCGTTCTGCAAGCCTTCAGGCTGCGTCCCGTAACGGTGCGTGGCGACCACGCCCGGTAACAATTACGCCGCGCAGCCTGCAATTTTACTTTCCCTTTTGCCTTCCCTCTGCCATTTTTATTGTCCTTTGTCGGGAATTTCTGACTTCATAATAAAAAGGAAACGGCTATGCACTATCACCGTATACCCCACAGCTCGCTCGAAGTAAGTACGCTAGGGCTGGGCACAATGACATTTGGTGAACAAAACAGCGAAGCCGACGCTCACGCACAGCTCGACTATGCCATCGCAAATGGCATTAACCTTATCGATGCCGCCGAGATGTATCCGGTACCGCCGCGCCCGGAAACACAAGGGCTGACGGAGTCCTATATCGGTAACTGGCTCGCCAAACGCGGCAACCGTGAAAAACTGATCATCGCCAGCAAAGTTAGCGGACCGGCACGTAATAATGATCAAGGCATCCGGCCTCATCAGGCGCTGGATCGTAAAAATATTCGCGAAGCGCTACACGACAGTTTGACCCGATTGCAGACCGACTATCTGGATTTGTATCAGGTGCACTGGCCGCAGCGCCCCACTAACTGCTTCGGTAAACTCGGCTATAACTGGACGGACTCCACGCCAGTAGTAAGTCTGCTGGAGACGTTAGACGCGCTAAGTGAGTTTCAGCGAGCGGGTAAGATTCGTTATATTGGCGTTTCAAATGAGACAGCGTTTGGCGTTATGCGCTATCTGCACCTGGCGGAAAAACATGACCTGCCGCGTATTGTCACGATCCAGAACCCCTATAGCCTGTTAAACCGCAGCTACGAGGTCGGCCTGGCGGAAGTCAGCCAGTATGAAGGTGTTGAATTGCTCGCCTACTCCTGTCTGGCGTTTGGCACATTAACCGGTAAATACCTGAACGGGGCCAAACCCGCAGGCGCGCGGAATACCTTGTTCAGCCGCTTCACACGTTACAGCGGCGAACAGGCGCAAAAAGCCGTTGCCGCCTACGTCGATATCGCGAAGCGTCACAATCTTGATCCGGCGCAGATGGCGCTGGCCTTTGTTCGCCGCCAGCCGTTTGTCGCCAGTACGTTACTGGGCGCAACCACGATGGCGCAGCTCAAGACAAATGTGGAAAGTCTGCATCTGACGTTAAGCGAAGAGGTCCTGGCGGAGATAGAGGCGGCGCATCAGGTTTATACCTATCCGGCGCCGTGATAGTCAGTGCCCGGTGGCGCTACGCTTCCGGGCTTACAGAGACAATGTAAGCCGGATAACGCGCGCTCGCCGCCCGGCATATTCACTCAGTATGATGCCTGCCGGCGCTGCCAGATCCACAGCGCCGCGATCGCCAGCGCGAACAGCACGCCAAAGCCGATACCTATCGCCACTGCCGGAACGCCAACCAGCACCGCCAGCGAGTACAGTCCCAGCATTAATAGCATGGCGCTATTCTCGCCCAGATTTTGTACGGCAATGGCATTCCCGGCGCCAACGCTCTTCTTACCGCGCTCCTGGAGCAAAGCGTTGAGCGGCACCACAAAAAAGCCGCCCAGCATACCTATCAATAACAACAAGGCATAAGCAGGCAGCAATGCGTGCTGTAATGAGAAGATCGCAACCACAACGCCAATCAAAATCCCGGCGGGCATACAGCGCGATACGGTCTCCAGCGTCACCAGTTTTGCCGCCGCGCCCGCGCCGACCACAATGCCTACCGCCACCATGGCGTTCAGGTAAGTCGGCGTGGCGTTATCCGTAATACCCAGCGCCACCGGCACCCACAGCACCAGCAGAAAACGCAGCGTCACGCCTGCGCCCCAGAATAGCCCGGTCCCCACCAGCGAAAACCGCGTTTCACCGTTACGCCAAAGGACAACGCAAGCGCTGAAGAAACTACGCGTCATCGCCGACAACCGCCAGGATTGTCCTGGACGCGCCGCCACAAGCTTCGGGATAAACAGGTTCGCCGCCACTGCGCCAGCGTAGGCCAACGCGCAGGCAACCAGCGCGGCGATGACATGCCAGTCGGCCAATACGCCGCCCGCGACGGAACCGAGCAAAATCGCCGCAATCGTAGAGGCTTCCATCAGGCCATTGGCTTTCACCAGCTTATCGCCCGTCGTCAGTTCGCCCAGAATACCGTATTTCGCCGGAGAATAAGCCGCCGCGCCAATCCCGACCAACGTATAACCGACAAAAGGATTTATGCCGAGGCAGATACCTGCCGCTCCCGCCAGTTTAAGACCATTGGCGACCATCATCACCCGGCCTTTGGCAAAGCTGTCCGCTATCTGGCCGACAAACGGCGCAAAAAGAATGTAAGCGCCCACAAACACCATTTGCAAAACAGGCTGGCTCCAGTCCGGGTAAAACTGAGCTTTCAGCAGTGCCAGCGTCGCGAACAGCAGCGCATTATCGCCAAAAGCCGAGAGAAACTGCGCGACAATTACCGACAGCATCCCTTTCGACCAGATGGAGGTGTTAGTACGTACTGACTCACTCATGATGTTGTTCCGGCGCATCCACCCAACTTTTCAGCGTCACAAAATCGGGTTTCCCGCTGCCAAGCAAGGGAAGCTGTTTCAGATAACGGATATCACGCGGGATGGCAAGTTCCGGAATACCGTGTTCACGGGCATAGTGCTGTAACTTTTCTCGGGTGAGTTCGCTGTCAGTCGTAAACAGTACCAGCGCTTCACCTTTGCTGGCATCGCTTTTAATGGCGGTAGCGTGCATTTTGTCCGCCGAAACGCCAAGCGCCAGTTGCTCGACCATCTCCAGCGAGACCATTTCGCCAGCAATTTTCGCAAAGCGTTTCGCGCGCCCCTGAATCTGCACAAAACCATTTTCATCGAAGCGTACAATATCGCCCGTGTCGTACCAGCCGCGCTCAGTTTCGCCTCTGGCGTTTTCCGCCGACGGCACCTCCAGCACGCCCGGTTTTTCCACGCGCAGATAGCCATTCATGATATTCGGCCCTTTCAGCTGTAGCCGACCGCCGTTTTCAATACCGGGCACCGCCAGCAGACGCGCGTCCATGCCAGGCAGAATGCGGCCAACAGTGCCAGGTTTAGCCGCCATCGGCACGTTAATCGAGACTACTGGCGCGCATTCCGTTACCCCGTAGCCCTCAAGAATGCGCAGACCGAATTTATCCTGCCACAGTTGTTTGGTGCTCTCCTGAAGTTTTTCCGCACCGGCCACCACATAGCGCAGGCGATAAAAATCATACGGATTGGCAAAGCGCGCATAGTTGCCGAGGAAGGTTGACGTACCAAACAGCACGGTACAGTTACGGTCATAGACCAGTTCCGGCACAATGCGATAGTGCAGCGGACTTGGATAAAGAAACACTTCCGCGCCGGTCAACAACGGCGTAAACAGGCCCACCGTCAAACCGAACGAGTGAAAGAGCGGCAGCGCCGACATAAAACGGTCATTGGCGGTGAAATCCGCAATCGTTTTTATCTGCTCGACGTTCGCCAGAATGCTTTTATGGCTGTGCACCACCCCTTTCGGGTGCCCTTCCGAGCCGGAGGTAAAAAGAATGATCGCCGCGTCTTCCGGCTGCTGTTTTACCTGCGCCAGTCGCGGCGCCAGGAGGTGGGCAAAAATCCACAGCTTGTCGGCGGGCGTGACGTCCGCTTTTAAATCTTCCAGGTAAACCCAGCGAACCTGCGTTAGCTGCTCCGGCAGGTGCCACAATTTACCTTTATCGAGGAACTGGCGGGAGGTAAAAATCGTTTTAATTTCCGCCGCAGTAATCGCGCTGGTCAGCCCTTTTACCCCCGCCGTATAGTTCATCATGGCCGGAATGCGGCGACGAGAAACCGCGCCGAAAATCACCGCCGCGCTGATGGCGGCATTCGGCAGCATTAAACCGATTTTCTCGCCCTCAACGCTGTACTTTTCCAGAATCCGGCCAACAAAAAGCGTCTTGGTCAGTAACTTACGATACGTATCCGGCGTAAAGTTAATGTCCTCAATACAGTTTTTACCCGCGCCGTAACGATATTGCGCCGCCAGCAACGATTCGTATAACGTCTCGCGCGGGCGCACCGCCATACGCGCTTCCATCATGATCTGGTGCAGCATCTCACCCGCTATTTTACGCCTGTCGCGCGCGCGCGGCGCTTCCGGCATCGGTATTTGCGTCGGCGGTAAAATATGAAGCTGAATACGTGGGAACAAACGCCGTTTAACCAGACCTTTCAGGCGACTGAAAGGGGTAAGCTCCGCGCCGTCAATGCGGAGCGGAATGACGGTTGCGCCCGATTTTGCCGCCACAAAGCCTGCGCCGTCATAAATTTTCATCAGCGAGCCGGTCACGGAAATCCGCCCTTCCGGGAAAATCACCACTGGACGCCCCTGTTCCACCAGACGTACCAGGTGTTTAATAGACATGGGTTTAGTGGGATCGAGCGGTACAAAATCGATCAGCGGCGTTAACCAGCGCATATACCATTGCTGGCTGATGGAGGTATATACCGCAAAGACAGGCCGTACCGGCAAAAACAGCGCCAGTAGCATACCATCGATAAATGAAACGTGATTGGGGGTAATTAAGACCCGGTTCCCCTGTAGCGCCCGGACATCGCCAGTGACGCGCACACGATAAAGCACGCGAAACAGGTTACGGAAAAATCCAAACAGCATTTCAACTCCCTTTGGCCGACAATTCGCTAAAACATGAATTGTGGCAGATTACACGAGTTGCGTAACAGGAGCGATAGCAAAATAGGTTCGAAAAAAAACCTGCGCATCCGCGCAGGTTGGTGCAAGAGACAGGTACGAAGAGCGTACCGAATAATCTCACCAATCAATACCTCTGGGATCTTGATTGTGGGCTTCGCGCGTCTGCATCGCCAGTCCGAAAACGCAAAGGAATAAACGGAAATGCAACGAGTTGTGTAAATTATCCGTTACTGTTACAGGTTCAGGCGAAACAAAAAAAAACCTGCGCATCTCTACGCAGGTTGGTGTAATTCGTGTGATCAACAATGACGTTGATTCCACCTATCAATACCTCTGGGATCACCACTCTATCAACCTGACTCGCTGGCCTGCCAGCAGACAATCGCAACAGCGCTTCGCAAACTGTAACGAAAGATTTGTATTGTCACTTTACAGACGCATTTCTCCCGTGCAGGTCACATTTGCCCGACACGGCGGGGCAAGAGGCTTGAACAGACGTTCATTTTCCGTAAAACTGGCGTAATGTAAGCGTTTACCCACTATAGGTATTATCATGGCGACCATAAAAGATGTAGCCCGACTGGCCGGTGTTTCAGTCGCCACCGTTTCTCGCGTTATTAACGATTCGCCAAAAGCCAGCGAAGCGTCCCGGCTGGCGGTGACCAGCGCAATGGAGTCCCTGAGCTATCACCCTAACGCCAACGCGCGCGCGCTGGCACAGCAGGCAACGGAAACCCTCGGTCTGGTGGTCGGCGACGTTTCCGATCCTTTTTTCGGCGCGATGGTGAAAGCCGTTGAACAGGTGGCGTATCACACCGGCAATTTTTTACTGATTGGCAACGGGTATCATAACGAACAAAAAGAGCGTCAGGCTATTGAACAGTTGATTCGTCATCGTTGCGCAGCGTTAGTGGTGCACGCCAAAATGATTCCGGATGCGGACCTGGCCTCATTAATGAAGCAAATCCCCGGCATGGTGCTGATTAACCGCATTTTACCGGGGTTAGAACACCGCTGTGTCGCGCTGGATGACCGTTACGGGGCATGGCTGGCGACCCGACATCTGATCCAGCAAGGTCATACGCGTATTGGGTATATCTGTTCCAACCACACCATCTCTGATGCCGAAGATCGCCTGAGGGGCTATTACGATGCGCTGGCGGAAAGCCATATCCCGGCTAACGATCGGCTGGTGACGTTCGGCGAACCGGATGAAAGCGGCGGCGAGCAGGCGATGACTGAGTTATTAGGCCGCGGCAGAAATTTTACCGCGGTGGCCTGCTATAACGACTCGATGGCGGCCGGCGCGATGGGAGTATTAAATGATAATGGCGTGGGGGTGCCGGGCGAAGTATCGCTCATCGGTTTTGATGATGTACTGGTCTCACGCTATGTGCGTCCCCGACTGACCACCATTCGGTATCCGATCGTCACCATGGCGACACAGGCGGCGGAACTGGCGTTAGCGCTGGCAGGGAAATGCCCTACGCCAGAAGTAACTCATGTATTTAGTCCGACACTGGTACGCCGACATTCGGTATCCACGCCGACGGATACCGGGCACCTGTCGACAACCGATTAATCAGGGTAGCATGATGGCGACAATGCTGGATGTTTCCCGCCATGCGGGCGTATCAAAGGCCACCGTCTCACGAGTGCTGAATGGGACGGGGCAGGTAAAAGAAAGCACGCGCCAGAAAGTGTTTACGGCGATGCAGGCTCTGGACTATCGCCCCAACCTGCTGGCACGCTCGCTGGCAAATCGCACCAGCAACAGCATCGGTCTGGTCGTCTCTACGTTTGACGGCTTCTATTTTGGCAGTTTGTTGCGCCGGGCGTCGCGCCAGGCGGAGTTTCATAACAAGCAGTTGATCGTCACCGATGGTCACGATACGCCGGAACGAGAGCAGAAAGCCGTACAAATGTTGGCCGACAGACAGTGCGACGCTATTATTCTTTACACTCGCTATATGGATGAGCCGGCGATTTTGTCGTTGATTGACGCCACGGAAATGCCGCTGGTAATTATTAATCGCAACGTCAATCAAGCCCGCGATCGCGCTATTTTCTTCGAGCAGGAGACGGCGGCATTCCAGGCGGTGGAATATCTGATTACGCAGGGCCATCGCGATATCGCCTGTATTACGCTGCCTGTTCATACTCCCACCGGCACATCACGCGTAGCGGGTTATCGCAAGGCGCTGGAAAAGTATGGTATTCCCTGGCAACCGGCAAAAGTGAAATACGGCGATTACACGCTGACGCGCGGCTATGACGCCTGCCGGGAATTACTGGAGGAAGGCGTCACGTTTAGCGCGCTATTCGCCTGTAATGATGACACGGCGCTGGGCGCGGCAAAAGCGCTGCGCCAGGCCGGATTACGCATCCCGCAGGATGTGTCGCTGTTTGGTTTTGACGATGCGCCGGGCGCAACCTGGCTTGAACCGGGGCTTTCAACAGTCTATTTACCCATCGAGGATATGATAGCCACCGCGATCGATCAGGCCGTTCGTCTGGCGAACAGCGAGCCGGTCGCCCCGATCCCGCCCTTTACCGGCACGCTGATTCTGCGCGAGTCCGTCGCCGCGGGCCCGTTTTTTCAACGTCCGGCCTAATGATGCGCTTCAGAGCATCTCCAGCGCTAACAGCTCTTCAATGGTCTGACGACGGCGGATCAGCCGCGCCTGTCCATTGTCAAACAGTACTTCCGGCAGGAGCGGGCGGCTGTTGTAATTCGATGACATAGACGCGCCGTACGCGCCGGTATCGTGCAATACGAGGTAATCGCCGGGGATGACCGCAGGTAAGGCGCGTGTTTCAACCATTCCCCCTTCCTGCTGCGTAAAAACATCGCCTGATTCGCATAGCGGCCCGGCGACCACCGTCTCGACCCACGGGCCATTTTCAAGCGCGCGACCATCCGCCGCCAGCGCCGAAATACGGTGATAGCTACCGTACATCGCCGGGCGCATCAGATCGTTAAAACCCGCATCTACCAGCACGAAATGGCGGCTTCCCATCTGTTTTACGCTACGCACCTGCGTTACCAGCACGCCCGATTGCGCCACCAGAAAACGTCCGGGTTCGATCTCAAGTTTGACCGCATGTCCCAGATGGCGGGCGATTTGCTCGCGCGCCGCGTTCCACAGGCCATAGTAATGGCGCGTATCAACGGGCTCTTCTCCCTCACGATAAGGTATCGAGAGTCCGCCGCCTGCCGAAATCGCCTCCACATCCTGACCACATTCCAGCACCTGGCGTACCATCGCGCCGCAAACCTGCTCCAGATGGCCATAATCGACGCCGGAACCAATGTGCATATGGATACCGACAAGTTTCAGTCGGTATTTCTGCATTACCGCCAGCGCCGCCGGAAGATCGCTATGCCAGATGCCGTGTTTGCTGTTTTCGCCCCCGGTGTTGGTTTTCTGGCTGTGGCCGTGACCAAAGCCAGGATTCACGCGCAACCAGACGCGATGCCCAGGCGAAACCTGACCAAGCTGCGTCAGCATATCTACCGAGCCGGCATTGACCGGAATATGCAGTTCACTGACGCGCGCCAGCGTGGCGGCGTCAATCACATCGGCGGTAAAAACGATATCATCAGGGCACGTTTGCGGATCGTAGCCCGCCGCCAGCGCACGTTCGATCTCCCCCAATGAAACAGAATCCACCTTGACGCCCTGCGCGCGCATTAAGCGCAGGATATGAATGTTCGAACAGGCTTTTTGCGCAAAACGCACAACGTCAAACTGCTGCAGGGCGGCTATCTGACGGCGAATAATGTGCGCGTCATAGACCCAGACCGGACAGCCGAATTCAGCAGGCAATCTGAGCAAATTTTCAGCGTTAAGGTCAGTTTCAGCGTGATAATGCGGCAATGACATAACAAACTCCGGAACAGGCTTTTTAACGATTACGCCATACCTTAGAAAGAATAAAAAATATCGTTTTATTGTCAGTCTATGCAAAAATGATATGGGATAAATGATTCAGGGAAACGTATGGCTGCCGTTAATTTACGTCACATTGAAATTTTTCATGCCGTAATGACCGCCGGAAATCTCACCGAAGCGGCGCGGCTGCTGCATACCTCGCAGCCTACCGTCAGTCGCGAGCTGGCGCGTTTTGAGAAAGTGCTGGGATTAACGCTGTTTGAGCGCACACGCGGGCGCTTACATCCGACGGTGCAAGGGCTACGCCTGTTCGAAGAGGTACAACGCTCCTGGTATGGGTTGGATCGCATCGTCAGCGCGGCGGAAAGTCTGCGCGAGTTCCGTCAGGGCGAACTCTCTATCGCCTGCCTGCCGGTCTTTTCACAATCCTTTTTGCCGCCGTTACTACCGCCTTTTCTGGCGCGTTATCCGGATGTCAGCCTGAATATTGTGCCGCAGGAGTCGCCGTTGCTGGAAGAGTGGCTCTCCGCCCAGCGCCACGACTTAGGGCTGACGGAGACGCTTCATGCCCCGGCAGGAACAACCCGTACCGAGTTACTAACGCTAAATGAAGTGTGCGTACTGCCCTGCGACCATCCGCTTGCCGCCAAAACGGTACTGACGCCAGACGATTTTCAGGGGGAAAACTTTATCAGCCTCTCCCGCCTGGACAGCTATCGACAGTTGTTGGATACGTTATTTGCCGAACATCAGGTGAAGCGCAGAATGGTGGTGGAAACGCATAGCGCGGCCTCCGTCTGCGCGATGGTGCGCGCCGGGGCGGGCGTTTCGATCGTTAACCCGCTGACCGCGCTGGACTATGCCGCCAGCGGCGTCACCGTTCGCCGCTTCAGCATTGACGTGCCCTTTACCGTCAGCCTGATTCGCCCGCTACACCGCCCCGCCTCCGCGCTGGTTGACGCCTTCAGTAAGCATTTACAAACGCATCTTTCGCGCCTGGTCGAACCGCTGGAGGTTATTCTGGGGCCGATGACGAAAGCATAAAGCTCACGGCATCTGCGGCATGAATTGCCGTGGTATCGAAAACCGGTAGCGCGCTTTGCGTCTGGGGAACAAGCAAACCTATTTCAGTGCAGCCAAAAATAACGCCCTGCGCGCCTTGCGCAGCCAGTTGTTCGATAACCTGTAAATAATAGTGGCGCGACGCGTCGCTGAATGTCCCCTGACAGAGCTCGTCAAAAATGACCTGATTGATACGCGCCCGATCGTCCGCCTCCGGCACGATGGTCTCAATCGCAAATTGCTGTTCCAGCCGCCCGCGATAAAAATCTTGCTCCATCGTATAGCGAGTCCCTAATAGCGCCACGCGATGCAACCCCTGACGGGCGATAGCTCGCCCGGTAGCATCCGCGATGTGTAGGAAAGGCAGAGAACAACGAGATTCAATAATGTGCGCGATTTTATGCATGGTGTTGGTACACAGCACAATGCCTTCTGCGCCCGCCTGCTGTAACCCCTGCGCGGCCTGCGCCAGGATATCGCCCGCTTTATCCCACTCGCCGCGGCGTTGACATACTTCAATATCGTGGAAATCTACGCTATGCAGCAGTAAGCTCGCCGAGTGCAGGCCTCCCAGCTGCTGTTTAATGCCTTCATTGATTAAACGGTAATAAGGGATAGTCGATTCCCAGCTCATACCACCCAACAGTCCGATCGTTTTCACTGCGCTCTCCTTTTTGTAAAGCATTATGGCAGTGAAGCAAACTTACACATCCGTTTCCAGTCTATTTTTCATCATGCCGGATAACAGGCGTCATCCGGCATGGGAGGGGTGATTACACGCCAATATTTCTTAGCTTCTCGCCCGCCATCAGCTTGCGTTCGATGTGCTCCAGGGTGACATTTTTGGTTTCCGGAATCAGCCAGAAAGTGATGCCGATAAAAGCGATATTCAGCGCGGTGTAGAGCCAGAATGTACCTGCCGCGCCAATGCTGTCCAACAATGTCAGGAATGTCGCGCCGATGATCATGTTCGATACCCAGTTTGTCGTGGTTGAACAGGTAATGCCAAAATCACGACATTTCAGCGGCTGGATTTCCGAACATAATATCCACACCACCGGAGCGGCGCTCATCGCGTAACCGGCGATACACATCATCGTCATCCCAACGGAAAGCCAGGAGAGGCCGCTTGATGCCGTACCGTTATCAAACTGCATCAGGCAGTAGCCCAACACCAATGTCCCTAACGCCATTACGCTGAAACCGATTTTTAACGCCGGTTTACGCCCGGCCTTATCGACCGTAAAGACGGCGATAAACGTCGCGAACATAAAGGTCAGTCCGACCACCAGCGTGGCGATCATTTGCTGTTCCGTGGTGGTAAAGCCGGCCATTTTAAAAATGCGCGGCGCATAGTACATAATGATGTTCATGCCGGTGAACTGCTGCATTGCCTGTAGCAACATACCGAGGAACACGGCGCGGCGAACATTGCGGTTAGCTTTAAATAATGCCCACCCACCCTGCTTGAGTTTGAGGCTTTCCCGAATTTCATTCAGTTCATCACGGGCTTTTTCCGAAGTATCGCGCAGCATACGCAGCACCTCTTCCGCTTCAATATGGCGACCTTTTTGCGCCAGCCAACGCGGACTATTCGGCAGGAATACCACCAGAATAATGAGCAACACCGCAGGCAGCGCCAGCACGCCCAACATCGCGCGCCAGTTGCCGCTGTAGCTGAATGCCGTATCGGATAAAAAAGCCAGCACAATGCCTAACGTCACCATCAGTTGATACATACTGATCATTTTGCCGCGAACATTTTCACTTGCCATTTCAGAGAGATAAAGCGGCGCGGTATAGGAGGCAATCCCTACTGCTACGCCCAGTATCACGCGGGCGCCAATCAATACTTCCACGCTGGAAGCAAACGCAGACCCCAGCGAGCCGAGCACGAACAAAATCGCGCCAGCCATCAGGCTATACTTACGCCCCAGCCGGAATGAAAGCCAGCCGTTAAATAATGCGCCAATTGCCGCGCCAAGCATCATGCTGCTGACGACCCATTCCTGCAGCCGGCTGGTCAGTACGAAATGGTCGGTAATAAAAGGCAGCGCCCCGGCGATAACGCCGATATCCAGACCAAATAACAGTCCCGCTACCGCTGCAGAAACCGAAACAAACATATTCATACGTCGTGTGTCGCGAAGCGAACGCGGCGTTAAAGCAGAGTCATGATTAATAGAGACCATATTTTCCTGCCACAACAGAGTAAGACATAGCCTGAAAGTACGGGATACTCTTCCTCAAGTGTCAGGCTGGAAACGGCATAAATATGGATTAAATGGCTACGCTATAGCGATATGTGATGGATATTACACTTTTTAAATTTAACGCCGTTGCCGGGTATTTTTTCAAATCACCAATATTTCAATAAGTTAAAGCATTGATCATAGCTATTATTTAACAATATATGGACTAAGTTAAACCCACTATATGGACTATGCTAATGAGATCATAAAAAAACCCTGTACGAGGACAGGGCTTTATCAGTTTTTTCGGCCAAAGAGTCGATTTTTCCAGAAACGCATTTGTCAGTAGCGGATTAACGCGCCAGCCAACCGCCATCTACCGCTATGGTATAGCCATTAATATAATCAGCGGCGCTGGATGCCAGGAAGACTACCGGCCCCATTAAATCGCCCGGTAGCCCCCAACGTCCAGCCGGAATACGGTCGAGAATTTCGGCGCTACGTTGTGCATCAGCGCGCAATTGCTGGGTATTATTCGTGGACATATAGCCCGGCGCGATGGCGTTTACATTGATATTGTGTTTCGCCCACTCGTTCGCCATCAGACGCGTTATTCCCATTACGCCGCTTTTCGACGCGGTATAAGACGGAACGCGAATGCCGCCCTGGAAGGAAAGCATAGACGCGATATTAATAATTTTGCCGCCGTTGCCCTGGGCAATAAAATGTTTTGCCGCCGCCTGAGACATAAAGAACACGCTCTTGATGTTCAGGTTCATGACGTCATCCCAGTCTTTTTCCGTGAAATCAATCGCATCTTCACGACGGATTAAACCCGCGTTATTCACCAGAATATCAATATGACCGTATTCCGCCACCGCCCGTTCCAGTAATGCCGGAATACCATCGATTTGACGCAGATCGGCTGTCAGGCTTAAAAAACGACGTCCCAGAGCGGTGACGCGCGCAATAGTTTCCGTCGGTTCAACAATGTTAATACCGACAATGTCACAGCCCGCTTCCGCCAGCCCTAACGCCATCCCCTGCCCCAATCCGGTATCGCACCCCGTCACAACCGCGACTTTACCTTCAAGAGAAAATGCATTCAAAATCATTGTTAATCCTTATTTTTGTCATGCCTGTCACGCACAGGCGTTATCACCGGTCGCGACTAGCGCAGATCTTGTACCGCAACGTGATCCATGTCATCGAAGACCTGATTTTCTCCCACCATGCCCCAAATAAACGTATAGGCTTTGGTGCCAACGCCGGAATGTATTGACCAGCTTGGGGAAATAACCGCCTGTTCATTACGCATCACAATATGACGGGTTTCCTGAGGCTGCCCCATCATATGGAAAACGCAACTGTCCTCTTCCATATTGAAATAGAGGTACACTTCCATACGGCGCTCATGGGTATGGCATGGCATGGTGTTCCATAGATTGCCGGGCGCCAGTTCGGTGAGTCCCATACTGAGCTGACAGGTTTCCAGTACATCCGGTACGAAGTATTTATTGATGGTGCGACGGTTACTGGTGAGGTTATCGCCTAAGGTGACGGGCGCAACGTCGGCAGGCGACACTTTTTTCGTCGGATAAGCGGTATGCGCTGGCGCGCAGTTGTAATAAAACTTCGCCGGTCTGCTCGCCTCATTGCTGACGAAGACCAGCTCTTTCGCCCCTTTACCAATATACAGAGCATCACGATGACCAATATCATGGCGCTGCCCGTCAACGATAATGGCGCCCGCGCCGCCAATATTAATGACGCCCAGCTCGCGGCGGTCCAGTAACCGGGAAACGCCAAGCTGTTTACCCACCTCTCCGCCGATTTCAACAGAATGGCTGACGGGCATAATGCCGCCGACAATAATACGGTCGATATGGCTGTAGACCATCGTATATTCATCAGCGACAAAAATATTTTCTATTAAAAACTCGCGTCGCAGCGCCTGGGTGTCCAGCGTTTTAGCGTGCTCGCTATGGATACTTTGCCTTACGTCCACCTTTCCCTCCAATGATAAATCGATCGCAATGGCATAAAATCAAAACACTGTTTTGATTTATTTAACGGCATCATAGTCGCCTGGATGAAGGTTTTCAATAATAAATAAAACAACGTTTCATTTATATGGTTGGTTATTTTTAAAACTGCTGTAGCGATCACGAACGGCGCTAAAACTTACGCACATGTCTGATTTTCAGACATGTGCGCCAGATGCTGTATGCGGTTACTCAGATAAAAATTGGAGCTTGTTTTAGAACGAGGTCTGATGTGCGAATTGAATTAAAAGCGGTATGCGTCTGCAATGCCCGACGCGGCAAAACGTTCTGTGCTATAACGAAAAAGGGGGTTCTGTCACTGGCTTTGCCCTCGTGATAGAGGGCTTTTTATGACGGAATACTGAAACAGGAAAAGGATGGCTGGCGCAGGATCAGTCGCGTTCAATGGTTAAAGCAACGCCCTGACCGCCACCGATACACAGCGTCGCCAGGCCTTTACGCGCGTCGCGTTTAACCATTTCGTGCACCAGTGAAACCAGAATTCGACAGCCGGAAGCGCCAATGGGATGCCCCAGCGCAATCGCGCCGCCATTAACGTTTACCCGTCGCTCATCCCATTCCAGCATTTTTCCTACCGACAACGCCTGGGCGGCAAACGCTTCGTTGGCTTCGATAAGGTCGACCTCCGTCAGTTGCCAGCCGGCACGCTCCAGACAGCGCCGGGTAGCATATACCGGCGCAATCCCCATTAGCGCAGGATCGACGCCGACGCTGGCAAACGCGCGGATGCGCGCCAGCACCGGCAGCCCCAGCGCCTGGGCTTTCGCCTCGCTCATCATCATCACCGCGGCGGCGCCATCGTTGATTGAGGAGGCATTACCCGCCGTCACCGAACCTAAACTATCAAACGCCGGATGCAGCAGGGCTAACCCCTCCGCACTGGCGTCGGCCCGCGGTTGTTCATCCGTATCGACAATTGCGGTCTGCCCATTACGTTGCGTGACGATGGGGACAATCTCATCTTTAAAACGCCCGGTATCAATCGCGGCCCTGGCTTTTTGCTGCGAACTGAGCGCATAAGCATCCTGTAACTCGCGGCTGATGCCATATTCCCGCGCCAGGTTTTCTGCCGTCACGCCAATGTGATAATCGTTGAAGGCATCCCATAAGCCATCATGTACCAGACTATCCACCAGATTGTCGGCATCAGGCAACGCGCCGCTACGACTGTCATTGAGGACATGCGGCGCACGGCTCATATTCTCCTGCCCGCCCGCAATAACAATGTCCGCTTCGCCGCACTGAATAGCCTGCGTCGCCAGGTGCAACGCTTTTAAACCGGAACCACAAACGTCATTAATGGTAATGGCGGAAACGGTAGTCGGCAGCCCTCCTTTGATGGCTGACTGGCGCGCCGGATTCTGCCCGGCGCCAGCCGTCAGCACCTGACCGAGGATGACCTCATCGATAGCGTTAGCGTCCACGCCGGTGCGCTCAATTAACGCTTTTACGACCATGCTCCCCAGCTCGACGGCGGAATGACGGGCCAGCGTTCCCTGAAAACAGCCGATGGGTGTCCGTAAAGCCCCCACTATCACAACCTCTTTCATTACCACCTCAGCGCAAAATGACACCGCCATAGTAGAGCATTGTTAAAATTAGTTATCTTGATTGTTTAAAAAAAGTGAGTTTTATCACAAAGGAAATGACGCTGATTTGACGGTGACGCAGCTTATTTCTGCTGCAAATGGTAGCGAAGCCAGTTCCCCGCCGTTCCGGGCGGCGTTTTCTTGTTCCACAGCAAATCAATAGCAATCGCCCTCGGCCAGCCAGGAACATCCAGCTGCGCCAGCGGTTTTTCCGCCGCAAACTCTTCCACCAGCGCGCAGGGCAATACGCACCAGCCAAATCCCTGAACCGCCATGCTCAACAGTAATAAATAGTTTGGCGCTGACCAGGCCGGGCCGCGCGTAATGTTGGCGTTAGAGTCAAGGTAGGTATTCAGACGCAGCTCTCGCCAGGTATGCAGTTGCTCCCATTGCAGGTTCGTCTGCGACGCCAACGGATGCGTGGTTGCCACATAAACCCCCATCCAGCTTTGAACAGGCAGACGCGTCGCGCCAATGTTTGTGGGGTAGTCATCACGCGCTTCAATCAGGCCTATCTGGGCGCGCCCTTTTTGCAGCAGGTCGATGACATCATCATTTTCTCCGATCAAGCATTCAAACTCGGTATGCGGGAATTGACGATCAAACTGCGCCATTAACTCTTCCAGACTGTCAGGGTGCAGGGTATCAGAGAGGACGAACGTGAGTCTTGCCTCCGTCTCGCCGGATAACGTCAGCGCCACCTCATCCAGACGATCGCTCGCCGATAAAATAGCCTGAACATAGCTAAGCACCCGTTTTCCTTCTTCGGTCAGAACGGGCTGGCGCGATGATCGATCAAATAATGAGAATCCCAGATCCGCCTCCAGATGCGCAATGGCGGTACTAATGGTGGACTGGCTTTTACGCAGGCGGCGCGCCGCCGCAGAAAACGAACCGCAAGAGACGGTCTCAACAAATGCCATTAACGCTTCAGGTGAGTAACGCATAACCTATCTACTTTATCGATGGATATTATCTTTTAGGTATCACATTAAACGATAAAATAGCGGAAATTTCTTTAGTTTGATTAAGAGTAAGGTTTTTTCGTTTATGCAACATGACGCCATACAACGTCGCTCGCTGCCGGAGCGTATTTTCCATGCTGTCTGTTTTGAAGGTATTGCGACTGCGATACTGGCGCCAACGACCGCCTGGCTAATGCAGCGCTCGGTGCTGGAGATGGGCGGCCTGACGATATTGCTGGCAACGACGGCCATGATCTGGAATATCATTTATAACGCTCTGTTTGATCGACTGTGGCCCGCGCATCAGGTGAGACGAACCGCCAAAGTGCGCGCACTCCATGCGTTAGGATTTGAAAGTGGGTTTATTGTCATTGGCGTGAGTATTGTCGCCTGGGTACTGAATGTCAGCCTGCTACAAGCATTCACCCTGGAAATTGGTTTCTTCCTGTTCTTTTTGCCGTACACGATGCTGTACAACTGGGCATACGATGTTTTACGCCAGCGAATAGTGACCCGCCGCCAACAGCGCGTTAGTGCATGATATTGCTCTTTTTTGCCGGGATCGCAACGCTCCCGGCCCTCCGCCTCCACGACATCCATCGGCTTAAAACGCCCCCAACTGACGCTATTTATGGTAAATTGCGCTTCTTTTTGTGTGTTTTATAGTTGATAAATTCAAATAATGTCTAAAATTTGGTCAAAAGATGAGACTCTCTGGAGTTTTGCATTATACGGAACGGCTGTAGGCGCAGGCACTCTTTTCCTTCCCATCCAGTTGGGATCGGCAGGCGCAATCGTGCTATTTATTACCGCGCTGGTCGCCTGGCCTCTGACATACTGGCCGCATAAGGCGCTGTGTCAGTTTATTCTTTCCTCAAAGACTTCTGCCGGTGAGGGAATTACTGGCGCCGTTACTCATTATTACGGCAAGAAAATCGGCAGTATTATTACCACGCTTTATTTCATTGCGTTTTTTGTCGTGGTATTAATTTATGCTGTGGCGATTACCAATTCCCTGACAGAGCAATTAGCGAAGCATATTCAGATAGATATTCGCATCCGGATGGCAGTTAGCTTCGGCGTAGTACTTATCCTGAATATGATTTTCTTAATGGGAAGACATGCCACTCTTCGCGTAATGGGCTTTTTAGTCTTTCCACTTATCGCTTACTTCTTGTTCCTTTCGCTCTACTTAACCGGAAGCTGGCAACCCTCGTTACTGACCGGGCAGATGTCTTTGGATAGTCACACGTTGCACCAGGTATGGATTTCTATTCCGGTGATGGTTTTTGCTTTTAGCCATACGCCCATTATTTCGACGTTTGCCATCGACAGACGGGAAAATTTTGGCGATCAGGCCATGGATAAATGCAAAAAGATCATGAAGGTCGCCTACCTGATTATCTGCCTGAGCGTGCTATTCTTTGTCTTTAGCTGCCTGCTCTCCATTCCGCCGTCATACATTGAAGACGCGCGCAACGAAGGCGTTACCATCCTTTCCGCGCTCTCGATGATGCCCAATGCGCCGGCCTGGCTCTCTATTTCCGGTATTATCGTTGCCGTCGTGGCCATGTCGAAATCTTTCCTCGGCACCTATTTCGGCGTCATCGAGGGCGCAACCGAAATGGTAAGAACCACCCTACAGCAGGTTGGCGTGAAAAAAAGCCGGGCGTTCAATCGCGCGCTGTCTATCATGCTGGTTTCCGGGATTACGTTTATTATTTGCTGTATTAACCCGAATGCCATCTCTATGATTTATGCTATTAGCGGCCCGCTCATTGCGATGATTCTGTTTATTATGCCCACGTTGTCAACGTACCTGATACCGGCATTGAAACCCTACCGTTCAGTAGGCAATTTCATTACGTTGGTCGTCGGTTTACTTTGCGTATCGGTGATGTTTTTCGGCTAAAGTAAAAGATAGCCGGGATATAACTCCCGGCTATTTTATATAAGAATCCAGCACCTTTAATATTACGTCCAGATCTTCTTCACGTCTGGCTTCATCACTCTGATGAACGATATGCTCGGTCAGATGCCCTTTAATCACCTCGCGCATTAAGCCATTTACCGCGCCGCGAATCGCCGCGATCTGTTGTAACACGGCCGCGCATTCATGCGGTTCATCCAGCATTTTTTTTAGCGCTATCACCTGCCCCTGAATCTTGCTGGTTCTGGCTTTAAGCTTTTGTTTGTCCCGGATGGTATGTGACATTACAACACCTCACTAACATTAACGAATACAAATTATAGCATTACGATGCTACTGGGGGGTAGTATTCCATACTGGGGGGGAGTAGAATAACGCCCACATAAAACAACTAAGAATCATTCTCATGGGTGAATTTTCGACACTTCTTCAGCAAGGAAACGGCTGGTTCTTCATTCCCAGCGCCATTTTATTAGGTATTTTGCACGGGCTTGAACCAGGGCACTCCAAAACCATGATGGCGGCTTTTATCATTGCCATTAAAGGTACGGTTAAACAGGCTGTCATGCTCGGTCTGGCAGCAACGCTTTCTCATACCGCGATCGTCTGGTTAATCGCGCTGGGTGGGATGTATCTTAGCCGGGCATTCACCGCACAATCAGTGGAACCATGGCTGCAGTTAATTTCTGCGATCATTATTCTGAGCACCGCGTGCTGGATGTTCTGGCGGACATGGCGAGGCGAGCAGCAGTGGCTAGCGGGAAACCATCATCACGACCACGACCACGACCACGACCACGACCACGACCACGACCATCATGGTCACATACATCCGGAAGGCGCAACGTCAAAAGCGTATCAGGATGCCCATGAACGCGCCCATGCTGCCGATATTCAACGCCGTTTTGATGGTCAAACAGTGACTAATGGACAGATCCTGCTGTTCGGCCTGACCGGAGGGCTTATCCCCTGTCCGGCTGCGATCACCGTTTTACTGATTTGTATCCAGCTTAAAGCGTTTACGCTGGGCGCCACGATGGTGCTGAGCTTTAGTCTTGGCCTGGCATTAACGCTGGTGACGGTAGGCGTTGGCGCGGCGATAAGCGTTCAACAGGCAGCAAAGCGCTGGAGTGGTTTTTCGACGCTTGCCCGGCGGGCGCCCTATTTTTCGAGCATTCTGATTGGTCTGGTCGGCGTGTATATGGGAATTCATGGCTATACCGGGATCATGCAGTAAATATGTAACGCTTCTGCTCAGGCCGTATCATTCACTTCGGGTTTCATTCCAGAAGCGTTTTTACTTATCAAACGGTATGAAAGGCCATACATTCAGCGTCCCGCCTGAATTCTGTATTTTACTCCACTACACCACAGGCAAAACATGCCCCACCGCCACCGGGTTTAGCCGGAGTGTCAGTGTTTCTGGATAGGGTCGCCGGAGGCGGGTTATTGCGGAGCGATAAACGGAGTTCGCTGCAGTGATTTACAAAACCGGGTACCAAACAGCAGTTCCCGTAATCGGTTCCGCATTCCCAGCTTCACCAGTAACCGGTATTTGTCCTGCCAGATTTGCTTCTCCTGCGTATTCAGCCTTCCACACAACGCTGACAACCTTCCCCGTCCACGGTAAACTTCCTGAAGCAAGCGTAACTGGGCCAGGCTCACTCCACATGCCAGTATCTCCCGGTGCATCAACTGGTCCATATAGTTCATCAACCGCTTCGGATTGTTAAATATCGGTGGCACTTCCAGAAAGCCCGTCACCGGAGCCGGAGATAACAAAAAGGCGTCCAGCGCTCCTGTCCTGCGCAGGCGTGCGCCCCCGGCCCACTGTTCACCCCGCCGCCCCCGGATAAGTATCTCCGCCAGTTCCTGCTCCAGCAGCGCCGGGATGCCGCCGTATACCTTCAGTACCACCCGGTCGCTGAAAAACAGCTCATCGCTGATAATCATAACCGGGTAGTCCGGCAGTATCTGTCTCAGGGAATAGAACAAAAAGAGATGTTCACGGGGACGCAGACACAGTATCAGTATGGCCTCCGGTTTCCGACGTAATTGCTGCAACAGAACAGGCAGCCTGTATGCGGTTTCACAGTTGCAGCCCGGCAGAAATCTTCGGACCAGGTGTGCCACGGCGATCGTCACCGGCCAGCAGTCACCGTAAACGATAATCTGCCGGGCCGGCATCCGGTTATGTTCCGTCATCCTCATCCTCCTTCTTTTTCAGGATCTTCCCCGCATTTCTGTTACTGCACAGCCGGTTCCACAGTTCATTTGCCATCGACCTGTCACCATTACCGACCCGGCGTTTTGATACCGGCGGCGGTCCGGCTTTTTCACGACGCGTGGACGGGGTGGGACTGTCAAGAACCCGGATAACATAAATCTCATAGCGTCGTGCTTTATTGGGCAGGGTCTGGTGACGGCAGATGCTGACCACCCGTGATGTTTTGCTTCGCAGATAGGCAATCAGGTAGCTGGCCCGTCTGGCCGTGATGTGAAACGCCTCTGCTATCTGGTTACGCTGAACCCAGTTCTGCTGCAACAGGCACCAGTGTGCCACGATGATATACAGGGGCTCGCCGGCATACTGGCGGACACTTACCGGAATAAAACAGGCATCATGGTTGGTCTGTCCGGGATAATGAATATCGTTACCTGAAAAAACTATCTTCCCTTTTGATTTATCAGAAGACATGCAAACTCTCCGTTTTTTTAGTGAAAAAGACCGAGAAGAAAAAAATAATCATAAAGATAAATTTATAGCTATTTTTTAATTAACTATCAGGAAATGGTATTTAATCCTGCTAATTGTAAGTAACAATCACTGTCATTGCGGCTGAAAAAGCACCTGTTTTAATTACCGCACCGGGTATAGCTTCGACCTTTGCTTTATACTGTTTTATAATTCTGCCACCGGCACCGTTATCAAGATGGATAGGTCCCATATCTGCTTTCACATTAAATTTAACTGGTGTGTTATTATCCACATCCATTACCGACAGTCTGAAACCATTGTTTTCTTGTTTATTCTTCTTAAGAATCACGGTGCTGTCAGCATCTGCCAGTGTCAGACCGTTGGTCCTGAACTCTATAGCCAGTGGGGCGACGAACGGGATCTGCGTTCCGACATTCTGTTGTGCTGTAACGGTGAAAGGTACTTCCCTGGGCACCATGGTTTCCTTATATTCCGTATAAAAATGCCCCATTTTGATAGTATTAGAAGGAGAGATAATAACCGTGCCTGAGTTGTCAGGAATAAACCTGAGATTAAACGCAGAAACAGTTAAAGGTCTGAATGAAACAGATGGGGGGCTTACACCATTTGGGTCATAGGGTAATATGTTAATCGTGCTTGATGGTATAGTTATGTTCAAAAAGTTATTCTTAAACGCCTGATACACAAATATACGAAACGTCAGCGTTCCGCTCCGGTTATATGTTTTCTCCGGGTCCATATATTGCCCGAATACTTTTGAGCTGCTCCAGCCAGAAAATCCTGCCTGTATCTCTTTCCATGTAAATGTTACGGAAGCCGACGTCCCTTCCTGAACAGTGATATCCATGCCGAGACCGCTTTTTCTTAGTGCAGTTACTACCTCCCCCATATTGTAAAGATTAAGAGTTGTGTAGTAAGAGGGTCCGTAACTTTTCCATTTTGTATAACAGGTATAACTAATGGGAACAGTAACGCTCTGCAGCTCCTGACCAGTGAAGAATGTTCCACCCTTCAGATTAATATTCTGAAGGCCGACATGTCCATTCGCGTCACAATATGACCATTCGATATTTGCCCGCGCAGAATCACAGACAGTAAAGAAAAGAAACACACCTGACAGTATCAGTGATTTCATATTGAATAATCGTTCTGTCATGATGTCGCCCCTGCGTCCTTAAACGCGCAGTTCAGGGCATCGCAGGCGTAGCGGTTCATCTGCAGTCCCCCGTAATCATCAATATACCCCACCCACAGCGTCCGGGTTTCTGCCGGCAAAACAGCCTTTAAAGGCAGACTCCCCAGGGGCGGCACCATCACGCCCTCGCTGAAACCGCTGAGCCTGTGGCTGCGGTCTGCTCCCAGCCACGCCACAGTGATGTAGTACGGCGTCGGGTTTCTGAGGGTCAGATGTCCCGCATTCCGCTCAGCAGTCAGCTTTCTTTCCGGCTGGTCACTGCTGCTTCTGATAATGGCTTTCGGACGGTAAAACAGTTTCAGCTGACTCTGCATGGCCAGTTGCAGGACGTTGTCGTCTTCTGACTTCGGGGGAACGCCCCGCACGTTAAACCAGAACAGTGTTTCCCTGTCCTGAGGGAGCTTATCTGTCAGCCCGCGAACCTGGGTGATGCGGACCTGGGATTTCTGTCCGGCATCAATACGCTGCAGCGGCGGCAGCGCCATCAGCGCATCGGTTCTCACCCCGTCAGCGTCCGTCACCCAGGACTGCGCCAGGAACGGCGTGGTTTTGTCATCGTTATTCAGCGTGATGGCCACCGTTTTCTGCGATGCATCCATGATAATACGGGTCCGGTCGACATTGACGGCCGCCGGGCTGCACTGGCTCCATGCTGCCGCCAGCGCGAGTAAAATCACACGGCTTCTTCTGCTGTTTTTCACCTGTTTTCTCCTTTAGTCCTGCTCTGTGACAGGGATATTTTTATCTGCAGGGCAGTAACAGCGGCCCCCGACTGAGTGTCACCGTTTCCGGCAGGGTGAGTCTGCACTGCACCCGGCCATCCCAGGACACGTTCAGGGTCCGGCGGTCTTCCCCGCTGAGGCCTGTCAGGTAGGCCAAACCGTCATCCCCGACCATCCCCGCGGTTCTGCCGGTTTTTCCGGACACCACCAGGGCGCCAAACGGCGGACTGGCGCCATCAGCCAGTCGGATATGACCGAGCACCTGCTCCCCCTGGCTGGCGTCAATCTTCCGGTAGCCCACCGCGCCCTCCGTCAGCACCTGGCTAATGACGGAGCTGTTGACGTCCACGTCCTCCGGCAGGGCGGCCACATCAACCGAAATATCGCTGCGCCGATAGCTGCTGCCGGCGCTTACCACGCCCACCCCGAAGCGGTTGGTCACCCCGCTGTTGCCGTTCACCGGCACACCGGCCACGTCTCCGGTATCTATCATCATGCGAGGCTCATTCCCGGCCATCGACTGGCTGAAGGCGGCGCCGTGGGCGGTGGCGGTCACCGAGCCGTACCAGCTCAGGCCCAGGCTGCGGTACTGTCCGGGCTGCAGGGTGGCGTCCGCTGCCGCCTGACCCCACGGCAGACGGCTCTGCACGCTGCCGCTAAAGCTGCTGTTACTGCCGGTGTCATAGCGGTTATGACCGGCGCTGATGTTCCATGTGGTATCCGGGTTATGGAAATCGCTGTAATTCACGGTCTGCTGCAGGCCGCCCCGGTTATCCTTCTGCACGCTGTAGCTCACCTGGCGGCTGTCGCCCCACGGGATACTGATGGTGGCGTAGACCTGGTTCTGGCTCCCCCCGCCGGTGTACTGGTTACGGGCAAACGACACCGAGGCCGAGAGCCCCTGAAGGTCGCCGAGACTGAACACTTTGTTGAAGCTGAGCATGTAGTTATTGTTGGACTGCGCATTCCAGTAATTGAGCCGGCTTACCGAGAGGGCCGCGCTCATATTGAGTACCGGAACGGACTGGCTGTAAGTCACGGTGTAGCTCTGTTTTTCATGCCATGCATCGCCGCCGTCGGTGGCCCGACGCTGCAGGTACTCCGGCATGGACAGAAAATGGCGGTCCGAGAAGCGGTATCCGACGAACGCCAGGGTACTGCCGGTTTTATCAAACGTTTTGGCATAGTTGATACGGTAGCTGTAACCGGACTGCTTCTGCCCATGCGGCAACCGCGCATCTGAGCGGGTGACGTCCGCAGACAGAGCGCCCAGCAGCCCCATATTCTGGCCGATCCCGAGCGCCGCGGACTGGTAGTCGCCGGTGGAAGCAATGAGGCCGCCATACAGCGACGTGTTGTTAAATGCTCCCCAGGTGGCCTCCCCGAGCAGAAAGTCAGGGCTGACCGTGCTGTTGTTATGCGTTCCGCCGTACAGCGGACGTCCGGCGGCCACCTTATAGCGAACCTGTCCCTGGCGTGCCATAAAGGGGACGCTGGCCGTGTTGACCTGCCAGGTCCGGACGCTGCCGTCGCTTTCCCGGACGCTGACATCCAGGTTGCCGCTGATATTCTGGCTCAGGTCGGGAAGCTCAAAAGGCCCCGGCGACACCCGGGTCTGGTACAGAATGCGGCCATTCTGGCTGACGGTAACCTGTGCATTACTGTTCGCAATGCCGCTGATTTTCGGGGCATACCCCTGAAGAGAGGGCGGCAGCATGCGCTCATCGCTGGCCAAAGTGAGCCCGGCAAAGCGGAAGGAGTCAAAAATAGCGGAGCTGAGGTACGTCTGTCCGAGCGTCAGTTTTGAGCGCAGTGCTGGCAGGGCACGGAACAGATACGTCTGCGGCAGATAAAAATCGGACTGTGATGCGCCCCGCCCACTGTCAAAACGGCTGTACTGATAATCGCTCCGCAACCGCCAGGCGCCGAGATTAAACCCGGCGGTGCCGTAGAGGCTGTAGCTGGTAGAGGTCTCCCCCTGCTGCGGCATATAGCGATTGGCCATCAGGCTGTAATCGAGCAGGCCGGCGGTGACGCCGTCGCTCCAGCGTGAAGGGGGCACCCAGTCCGGGTCCTGATAACGCATCCAGGCCTGAGGGATAATGAAGGTCAGACGCTGATTTTCAGCGCTGTACCGTACCTGACTGTCAGCAGAGCGCAGCTCAAGGCATTGCCCGTCCGGGATACCGGTAACGGGTTTCAGGCCATGAATAATCTTATCCTTAAGACCCAGCATGGCCACCATGTCTGTTGTCACACAGATGACGGCCGCGTCGAGTCCGGCAACCGGTACAACTCTGACCGGATACTGTTCCCGTACCGGCTGGTCATTGAGCCAGATATCGAGAATATAGTTACCGGGCGCCACATACCCCTCGCGGCTGAAGGCCGTGAGGTCCACGTTGGACAGGTTCCCGCTGTCCAGCAGGCTGGCATTGAACTCCGTGGCCTGCGACTTCAGGACGGAAAATGTCAGGGTAATCAGAATGGCAAGCCGGGTAATTTTCATGGCATGGCGCTTTCGTGTTGTCGTCCGTGTAACAGACAGCCCGCAGGCACAGTCAGATATAAAAGCCGTCCGATCCCCTCCGTGGACGGCTTCTCCCTGTCGTTATTTACCGCGTAAAATCACAGGTATTTCAGGGTGTAGGTGACGGAGGCGTTGAAGTCACCGGGAGTGACGCCATTATCCAGTGCTATTAGCCGGGCAAAGAAGTTGAGTTCGTTGTTTCCGGCCTGCAGTTGTTGAGCGTCGCCATCCGGCATCGGGGTGTTGGGCTCGATAATTGTGGTGTTGTCACTCTTCAGTAACTGGACACCAACATGTTTGGCTGCGCCGTTGGTGGTGTAAGCCTTTTTCGCTACATCGGCTCCGCCAGAGAAAGAGACGGTCACTTTGGACATTTTCCCAACCGGGTTCGGATTGGGCTGTGCATCATCCGTATCAAATGCACAGTTCTGTAGATGAATGGTGAACGGTTTGGATTCCGTGGTTGCGTCGGCGGTATTCAGTTTACGGTAAGAAATCTGTCCAAACGGAACGGTGATCGCATCGTCGCCCGGTGCGATATTACAGGGTGAGTTGGTGATGGTACCAGTGAAAAGAATTTTACCTGAGCCGAACGGGCCTGCTGTTGTGGGTGTAGTATCGGCGGCAAATACAGAAGCGCCATACATCATACCGGCAGCCGCCATGGCAAGTATTATTTTATTACGCATAGATAATATGTCCTTTGGGTGAATGAGAATTATTTTGCAAAGGCTGAAAACAAGTCTGAGGGTATTAATGAAAGCGTTCAGAAAAGATTCGTATGAATAATAAACGCCTGGTGTTAAACGAAGCACCTGAACTTTCCATCGAAAAATATTGATTTCAGCTAATGCCTAATCAGTTGTAAGAAAATTCTTATTCAAATTAAAACAATAAAAATAGATCGATACGATCGATGATTATGATCGTAATTTAAGAATAATCATCAAAGAAATACTTTTTAATGTAATTATAAGCGGATGAATACCTAACAGACAGATATTCGCAGCGGACATGAAATATTTTGTAATATGTTATCGGGAATGTATGTTTTGCTTTTCCATCACACTGGATATTTACAAAACATAATACTAATCATATATAACAATGAAATTGCTGGCAGCATAAAAAACCAGACATAACGCAAGTGAAAGGCATTTAATTTCAAAACATTAACTTAATAAATCATTATGAACCATCATAAGCGGAAGGGATAAAAAATAATAAATGAAATGACATTCTTCTGTATTTGTGATGGACATCACAATAGATATAAATGCAGGTACCCTGACATTACTGAACTTCACGGATGAATTTTAAAAACAATGCCGACAGCAAAGAGCAAACTGGTAATAGCTGTCAGACATAATGCTGCCTGCTGTAATATATACAGCAGGCTGGGGGATATTAATGCGCGGCGTCGTGCTGCACGGGGGGCGTGGGTGACTCCTGAACTGACTGAGAGTCTACAACTATGCCATCCTGAGCTGATTTCAGTAACAGACCTGCCTGATAGTATTTTCCTTCGTTCATCAAGGAAAGCGCTGTGGTCACATCCTTACGGGTTTGCTGAAGAGGAATGAGTTCCTGATTTTCAATAACACTGACGCCTGCTAGTTTCAGGGCCTCTATAGTCCCTTTTTTATCTCCTTCTTTCATTTTCTGGTTTGCTTTATTAATAGCATCATTTTTCTGGCCCGCAGGGAGATAATCTTCGGCTACCGTAATCGATGAATTTATCCGAATATAGTGGTCTCCTTCAACCGGGGCTTTTTTATCTGATTTGACATACAGCTTCCAGTCAGTGCTGTCATCGTTCAGGAGTTTTTCTGCTTGCGCAGCCAGTTGTTCCGCCTTTTGGGTGCGACCATTAAACAACTCGAATCGCGACATTCCGATATCACGCATGGCCTGCCAGGCCTGTCCGGATATCTTGTCATTATTCAGAGTAACGTTATCAGTCATGTTTGTTGCGGCCATAATATTTCCTGAAAACAGGAGAACCATCAGCGCAACGCCTGGCATAATATGGCTTTTCATAATCCATCATCTCCACAAAGTAACATTTTTTATCGGATTATCCTATTCAGAACCGGTAACCCACGCCAAGATTAAAGCCGTTGCTATTAAGGCTTCCGCTGTTATGGGTAGCATCAAAATCCGCGCCCTCATAACCCAGAGTTATAGCGACATTACTGACCGGGGTATAAGCCACGCCAGCAGAATAACCATATCCGACCTTACTGTCAGACTCATTTATCCCGTGATCACGCTGATGCAATAATACGGGGCCCACTTGACTATACAGACTTAACTGGTTATTTATTTTCCATGAGGGGCCTGCAAGCAGGGAGTAATAACGGGTTGTTACACGACCATTACTGCTTTCATCGGAATAGCGCTGGCTTCCATTTAGCCAGGCAAATGAGGTTGTCAGCCCCCAGTCCGGTGACATTTCATAGTTGTTTGCCAGCCGAACCCCACGCAACGTCCCGGCGTGATTAGTATGGGACTGGGCGTATCCAAGTGAAAATGTACTGGCATTATCGTCTGCCCATACCGGACTGGCTGCAGCAGACAGCAGAACAATACCGGCACTTCCGGCTAATAGCATTTTGTTCATCTTCTTCTCTCCGGTTATTTTTACCTGATGCCTTACTGGCATGTATTAAGTTAAAATCTTTCCGTGATAACAAACTATAAATAAATCTTTTAAATTATGAGCGCTGTTACGCCAGCAAATACCTTTATCTCCGGCTGTCGGGAGGCTATTCACAGAAATATATCCAGGCCAGAAACAGTATTTAATAATAAATAAACTGAAAAATAAAAACTGACAAAAATAGAAGTTCACTGATATATACCCAAAATAATTCGAGTTGCTTAAAGGCGGCAAGGGAGTGAGTCCCCAGGAGCATAGATAACTATGTGACTGGGGTGAGCGACAAATCTGCCGGGAGCAGATTTGAACGTCGCGTGCGACGGCCCGTCAGGGCGAGGCCCATGGATGGGCCGGGTAATCCGTAGCCAACACATAAGCAACTTGAAGTATGAAGGGTATATAACGGGAAAGAAGGCATATCGGCCTGGTAAATCAACGTCTGTGACTTAGTTGCAGGAAACGGCTATGGAGAGGGGGGCGGCAGTTATCGGGCAGTAACGGCATTGTTCAGTGAGTATCCAGGAAACAAAAAAAGAAGGGAGCGGTACTCCCTTCGTAAACATGTCAGAATACGACATTTTGGTACTCTTTTATTTATTATCTGGCCGTAAAAGTTATGCTGTTGGCAGATATCTCCAGTCAACATAAAAAAATACCACCAGCTAAAAATGTGATGCAAACCACCATTAAGCAGGTAACCAAATTGACTGTGCCACTAAATCCGGAAAAGAGTTTGAATCCGGGGATAACATCTGATGCAGAAATTAGCACCAGTCTTCTATTCGGATACCCGGAATGCGTTCAAATTCGCGGAGATTGTTTGTGACGACGACCAGTCCGCGGCTACGGGCATGGCCAGCAATCATCTGGTCATAAGGCCCGACAGGTGTTCCCTTGCGGGCCAGTTCGGCACGGATTTGACCGGTATGTATCGCCAGCCTGAAGGGGCATGTTGGCTTTGACGATCAGGCAAAAAACAACGGCGAATAAAGTCGTATGATGATCTTCACATTTATCATCATCAGCGTTCATATTACTCAACCTGTAATCAACCTCTGGCGTTTTTCTGTATCCATCACAACCATTTCCGGTAAAGGTAAAAAAGGGATTTGAACCTTTCCGGAGATGATAATGAAGGTAAATGCATGGACAATTTTGCTTATGTCGGCGCATCTGACGGCCTGTGCCGTCCCTGGCACAGAAAAATATCAGACCAGCATGGACAGCGTTACGGCAGAAAAAGTAAGCCGGATTATCCAGTCGGATGTCATTCCTTATAAAGGCGAAAACCATGGAGAAGTTATTAGCCGCGTATCGTCTGCTTTTCTCGGAACACCTTATCAGGCGGATACGCTCATCGGTGGGCCTGGAACCCCCGAAGTCCTTGTAGCGAATTTCAACGGCGTGGACTGCTTTACCCTGGCTGATTACGTTGAGGCCCTGGCCCGCAGCGATAATCAGAAATCGTTTCTGCATAATCTTGCCAGGACTCGCTACGCCGCGGGCAAAGTTGCTTATCTCAGCCGCCGGCACTTCTTCTCTGACTGGTTCGCCGCAGCACCGCGTAATGCACGGGATGTAACGCCGGATATCAGCCCTGATTATGTCGTTGTTGACAAGCAGCTTAACCATAAACCTGATGGCGGCGAGTACATTCCTGGTCTGGGCATCCATCCTCGTAAAATAAATTACATTCCCGGAAGAGCCATCAACCAGCAGGTCATGAACCACCTAAAAAACGGGGATTATATCGGTGTCTACTCCCCGCTTGACGGGCTGGACGTTTCACATGTGGGTATCGTAGTTCGCCATGATGAACAGGTGTGGTTCAGGAACGCCTCCTCATTGGCCGCAAACAGAAAAGTGGTGGACACACCGTTTATGGAATACATGCATTCCAGACCGGGCATCGTTGTGCTGCGGGCTGAATGATAAAGTCATTACCGGAGTCGCCAGCTGATAATAGCCGTCCGACATAGGTATTGAAACCCTGTGTACTGTGGGGCCGACACGGAAAATTGCTGTAAATTCGTGGATTTAGTAAATACTAGAAGATATTTGTCTGGAGCGGGCGAAGGGAATCGAACCCTCGTATAGAGCTTGGGAAGCTCTCGTTCTACCATTGAACTACGCCCGCTTTGAGATGCGTAAGGCATTATAAACCTTACGCTCTGGTTGGCAAGAGACTTACTGGCTGACTGGCGATTAATTCGCCGTCAGCACTTCGGTTTACTCCCCTGCGGCGGCAGATAACGCAGCGGATCGATGGCCGTCGCCCGGTAGCGAATCTGGAAGTGTAGTCTTACGGATGCGGCATCCGTGCTGCCCATCGTAGCGATTTTTTGCCCCGCTTTAACGCTTTGCCCATTATTAACCAGCATGGTGTCATTATGAGCGTAAGCCGTAATGTAATCTTCATTGTGCTTAATCATGATGAGATTGCCGTAACCGCGCAGCTGATTCCCGACATAGACAACTTTACCCGCTCCCGCCGCATAAACAGGCGTTCCGCGCACGCCCGCAATATCGATCCCCTTATTTCCGCCCTCCGCGGTGGAATAAGGTAAAATCACTTTACCGTTAGCAGGCCATACCCAACAACGCTGCCCCACCGGCGGCCAGGAGGATTTTGGCACCGAAGATGACGGTCTGACCGCGGCAGTTTTTGTTGCTGTTTTATTGCTGGTTTTGCGTGTTGAACTGCTACTCTTTGCGCTGCCGCGCACTTTAATTCGCTGCCCCACCTCAATAGTATAAGGCGGAGAAATGCCATTCAGTCGGGCCAGTTCTTTCACGCTGGTTCCCGTAGCGCGCGATATACGATACAACGTATCGCCGCGCTTAACGGTATAGACGGAGCCGGAATACGTTCCTGAGCCGGAATTACTGGAACACCCCGCCAGCAGCAGCCCTGCGCATAACAGCACCGCAATACCCAGGCTATTTTTGTTCAGGCGTCCTGCGCTCAAAACCATTCCTCACTCTATTGACAGACGCCTTATGATAGCAGCCAAATGCCGTATGCCCAATCCATTGACGCCGGAAAGGGGCCGCGTGGATGATGATGCCGCGAATATCCGATATGCCAGCATAATATCGACTCACGGCACAATGGCGCTCGTCTGCGTTCTGTCAGGGCCTGTTTTGGTAATGCCTTTCTTTCTGTTATGCGCTACGCTGATCGTCTGAGTATATGGCCTGGCCATGCTGCCGGGTCATTTTAATTTTCAGGAGCTTTCATGACTGAGGAACATGTCGTTTTATTGGATGAGCAGGATAAGCCTTCCGGCACACTGGAAAAGTATGCGGCTCATACGCTTAATACGCCTTTGCATCTGGCTTTCTCCTGCTGGCTATTTAACGAAGATGGTCAGTTGCTGGTAACACGACGGTCGCTGAGCAAGAAAGCCTGGCCAGGCGTGTGGACGAATTCGGTTTGCGGTCATCCGCAACAAGACGAAACCACCGAAGAGGCGATCATCCGCCGTTGTCGGTTCGAACTCGGCGTGGAAATTACCGATCTCACCCCCGTCTATCCGCACTTCAGCTATCGAGCGACAGATCCAAACGGTATTGTGGAAAATGAAGTCTGTCCGGTATTTGCCGCGCGGGCAACCAGTGTGTTACAGGTTAACAGCGAAGAGGTGATGGACTATCAGTGGAGCGAATTTAAAAGCGTATGGAAAAGCCTTCTCGCTACGCCGTGGGCATTTAGCCCGTGGATGGTCATGCAAGCGTCAGACGAACAAGCGCGTGAACGACTGCTCGATTACTGCCAGCGTTAAAAATTGCCTGATGGCGCTACGTCTGAACGAAGAGATGCCGGATGGCGGCTAATGCCCCATCCGGCAATTTACATCTTATTTCACCGGACGCATCGCCGGGAACAGAATAACGTCGCGAATCGTGTGGCTGTTAGTAAACAGCATCACCATACGGTCGATACCAATTCCCAGACCCGCTGTCGGCGGTAAACCGTGTTCCAGCGCCGTCACGTAGTCTTCGTCGTAGAACATGGCTTCGTCATCGCCCGCCGCTTTTGCATTAACCTGATCCAGGAAACGCTGCGCCTGGTCTTCCGCATCGTTCAACTCGCTAAAGCCATTGCCGATTTCACGACCGCCGATAAAGAACTCGAAGCGGTCAGTGATTTCCGGGTTCACATCATTACGACGCGCCAGCGGAGACACTTCAGCCGGATATTCGGTGATGAAGGTCGGCTGAATCAGATGCGCTTCAGCGACTTCGTCAAAGATCTCGGTGACGATACGGCCCAGGCCCCAGCTCTTCTCGACGTGAATGCCGATGCTTTCAGCAATCGCCTTCGCGGAGTCGAAGTTGTCCAGATCAGCCATATCCGTTTCCGGACGATATTTCTTGATCGCTTCACGCATGGTCAGTTTTTCGAACGGCTTACCGAAGTCAAACACTTCATCACCGTACGGAACCTGGGTGGTGCCCAGAACATCCTGCGCCAGCGTACGGAACAGAGACTCCGTCAGCTCGATCAGGTCTTTGTAGTCCGCATACGCCATATAGAGTTCCATCATGGTGAACTCAGGATTATGGCGCACGGAGATGCCTTCGTTACGGAAGTTACGGTTAATTTCGAATACGCGTTCGAAGCCGCCAACCACCAGACGCTTGAGGTACAGTTCCGGCGCGATACGCAGGTACATGTCCAGATCCAGCGCGTTGTGATGGGTGATAAACGGACGGGCAGACGCGCCGCCTGGGATCACCTGCATCATCGGGGTTTCGACTTCCATAAAGCCGCGAGCAACCATAAACTGGCGAATACCGGCCAGGATCTTCGAACGGGTTTTGAAGGTGTTACGGGATTCATCGTTAGAGATGAGATCCAGATAACGCTGGCGATAGCGCGCTTCCTGGTCCTGCAGGCCGTGGAATTTATCCGGCAACGGGCGCAGCGCTTTCGTCAGCAGGCGCAGTTCGGTGCAGTGGATAGACAGCTCGCCGGTTTTGGTTTTGAACAGCTTACCTTTTGCGCCGAGGATATCGCCAAGATCCCACTTCTTGAACTGCTCGTTGTAAACGCCTTCCGGCAGATCATCGCGCGCCACATACAGCTGAATGCGGCCGCCTACGTCTTGCAGGGTAACAAAAGAGGCTTTACCCATAATACGGCGAGTCATCATACGGCCCGCGACGGACACTTCAATATTCAGCGCTTCCAGTTCTTCAGCTTCTTTCGCGTCAAACTCTGCGTGCAGTTGGTCTGAGGTACGGTCACGACGGAAATCGTTCGGGAACGGGATACCCTGCTCACGCAGTGCAGCCAGCTTCTCGCGACGTGCCTTCATTTCATTGTTAAGATCGACTACCTCGTCAGCGCCCTGTGCGTTTTGTTCAGACATGTTGATTCCTCATAGCCCTGCTTTCAAACTTGCTTCGATAAATTGATCCAGACTACCGTCCAGTACCGCCTGTGTATTGCGGGTTTCCACCCCAGTACGCAGGTCTTTAATGCGGGAATCGTCCAGGACATAGGAACGAATCTGGCTTCCCCAGCCGATATCAGACTTAGTGTCTTCCATCGCCTGTTTTTCAGCGTTCTTTTTCTGCATCTCCAGTTCATAAAGCTTCGCTTTCATCTGCTTCATGGCCTGGTCTTTGTTTTTGTGCTGCGAACGGTCGTTCTGACACTGCGTCACAATCCCGGTGGGAATATGGGTGATACGCACGGCGGATTCCGTACGGTTAACGTGCTGACCGCCTGCGCCAGACGCGCGATAGACGTCGATACGCAGATCCGCCGGGTTAATGTCGATATCGATATCGTCGTCCACTTCCGGGTACACAAACGCGGAGCTAAACGAGGTATGACGGCGACCGCCGGAGTCGAACGGACTTTTACGCACCAGACGATGTACGCCGGTTTCAGTGCGCAGCCAGCCATAGGCATATTCGCCGGAGATTTTGATAGTTGCGGACTTAATGCCGGCGACTTCCCCTTCCGACTCTTCAATGACTTCCGTCTTGAAGCCGCGCGCTTCCGCCCAACGCAGATACATACGCAGCAACATGCTGGCCCAGTCCTGCGCTTCAGTACCACCGGAACCGGCCTGAATATCGAGATAGCAATCGGCGCTATCGTACTCGCCGGAGAACATCCGACGGAATTCCAACTGCGCCAGCTTCTCTTCCAGCGTATTCAGTTCCGCGACGGCTTCGTTAAACGTCTCTTCGTCGTCAGCTTCTACCGCAAGTTCCAGCAGCCCGGAAACGTCGTCCAGCCCCTGAGTCATTTGATCAAGCGTATCGACGATCGCTTCGAGCGATGAACGCTCTTTTCCCAGCGCCTGCGCGCGCTCAGGTTCGTTCCAGACATCCGGCTGTTCCAGCTCGGCGTTTACTTCTTCCAGACGCTCTTTCTTAGCATCGTAGTCAAAGATACCCCCTAAGAACGTTGGTGCGTTCCGTGAGGTCCTGAATGCGGTTATTCACCGGGTTAATTTCAAACATGGTCTGATTTCTTTTATTTGACTTGTCAAAATGCGGTTATAAGGGCGAAATATTAGCGGATTTCGCCCCTTAATTACAGCGAAAGTGTTGTTAAATCGCCCCGATCATAGCGGCCAAATATCATCGATAATAATCTGTAAACTACGGTTGCCGCGAAACTCGTTAATGTCCAGTTTATAAGCCAGTTCTACCTCCCGCACGCCGTTATCCGGCCAACAGGTCGTATCAATATTAAATGCGATGCCATCCAACAGCGGTCCGCCGCCGACAGGCTCCACCATCACCTTGAGGTGACGCTCGCCCACCAGACGCTGCTGTAGCAGACGGAAACGACCATCGAATAACGGTTCCGGGAACATTTGCCCCCACGGTCCGGCATCCCGCAACAGTTGCGCCACTTCCATAGACATCTCCGCCGCGCTTAATGGACCATCGGAGATCACCTCGCCTTGCAACAGGGCAGGATCGAGCCATTCCGTCACCAGCTCGCCAAAACGTTGCTGAAACTGCTCGAATTTATGCTCTTCCAGCGACAATCCCGCCGCCATCGCATGGCCGCCGAACTTGATCATCAGATCAGGGTAAAGGGTATCCAGCCTTTCCAGCGCATCGCGCATATGCAACCCCTGAATCGAACGGCCTGAGCCTTTTAGCGTGCCGTCGCCCGCAGGTGCAAAGGCGATCACCGGGCGGTGAAAACGCTCTTTAATGCGCGACGCCAGAATTCCGACCACGCCCTGATGCCATTCAGGATGATACATCGCCAGACCGCCCGGAAGCGTTTCACTACTGCGCTCAAGCTTTTCGCACAGGATAAGCGCTTCCGCCTGCATCCCCTGCTCTATTTCTTTGCGCGTCTGGTTAAGCGCATCCAGCTCGCTGGCCAGAACACGCGCTTCGCCGAGGTTATCGCACAACAGTAACGCCACGCCAACGGACATATCATCCAGCCTGCCGGCGGCATTCAGGCGAGGCCCCAACGCGAAGCCTAAATCACTGGCGGCAAGCTGCTGCGGATCGCGATTCGATATCTCCAGCAACGCTTTAATTCCCGGACGGCATTTCCCGGCACGAATACGACTTAGCCCTTGCCAGGTCAGAATACGGTTGTTGGCGTCCAGCGGCACAACGTCTGCTACCGTACCCAACGCCACTAAATCCAGCAGCTCCGCCAGATTCGGCGGCGCGATGTTGCGCTCGTCGAACCATCCTTTGTCGCGCAAAAATGTTCGCAACGCCAGCATCAGGTAAAACGCCACGCCGACGCCCGCCAGCGACTTAGACGGGAATTCGCAGTCGCGCAGATTGGGATTAATAATCGCTTCGGCATCCGGCAACGTGTCGCCTGGCAGGTGGTGATCGGTCACGATCACCGGAATCCCCAACGTCTTTGCATGCGCTACGCCAGCGTGGGATGAAATGCCGTTGTCTACGGTGACGATAAGCTGCGCGCCGCGCGCCTTCGCCTGATCGACCACTTCCGGGCTTAAACCGTAGCCGTCCTCAAAGCGATTAGGCACCAGATAACTGATGTTGTCACATCCCAACGCACGCATTCCCAATACGCTTAGCGCAGTACTGGTCGCGCCGTCGGCGTCAAAATCGCCAACAACAATAATGCGGATACCTTCGCGAAAGGCGTTGTAGAGGATCTCCACCGCGTTATCTATGCCGCTAAGCTGTTGCCAGGGCAGCATTCCTTTCACGCTGCGCTCCAGTTCGCGGGCGCTACGAACGCCCCGGCTGGCATATAAACGTCGTAGTAATGGAGGAAGATCGGCGGGGAGTTCCGCCGTCTCATCAGCCTCGCGCCGACGAAGTTGTCTCTGTTGTTTCACGCGTATTATTTACCACTGGTCTGTTTTTGATGCTCATCAAGAAACGCTTTCATCTCTTTCGGTCCCTGATAGCCAGGCACCACATAGCCGTTACTCAATACAATGGCTGGCGTACCGCTAACGCCCAACTGCACGCCCAACGCATAATGATCAGCAATGTTCACGTCACAGCTTGCCGGTTTCACGCCCTTACCTGCCATGGCGTCATCAAACGCTTTGTTTTTGTCTTTGGCGCACCAGATAGATTTCATATCCTGCTCCGCCTGGCTTTCCAGCCCCTGGCGCGGAAAAGCCAGATAACGTACCGTGATCCCCAGCGCGTTATAATCTTTCATCTCTTCATGTAGCTTATGACAATAGCCGCAGGTGATATCGGTAAAAACAGTAATGACATGTTTCTCATCCGGCGCTTTATAGACGATCATCTCTTTTTCCAGCGCATTTAGCTGGCTCATCAGCAGTTTGTTCGTCACGTTTACCGGATGCGCGCCGCTCACGTCATACATCGGCCCTTGAATAATATGTTTGCCGTCATCAGTGACGTACAGTACGCCGCTGTGAGTGAGGACGGTTTTCATCCCTGCCACTGGCGAGGCCTGAATTTCCGTACTCTGAACGCCCAGCTTAGCCAGCGACTGACGGATAGCCGCATCATCCGCATGGGCCACGCCTGAAAACGCCGCCGCCAGTAAAGTGAACATCATAAAACGCTTTTTCATAAACTATCCTTTCCTGTCAGCACTCATGCCCGCGGATGGTGCTGTTGATGAAGTTGACGCAAACGCTCCGTTGCGACATGCGTATAAATTTGTGTCGTCGAAAGATCGCTATGCCCAAGTAGCATTTGTACAACGCGCAAGTCGGCGCCGTGATTCAGCAAATGCGTGGCGAAAGCGTGACGTAAAACATGCGGCGATAGTTTTTCGCTATCGATACCAGCCAGTACCGCATAATGTTTAATACGGTGCCAGAAGGTCTGCCGCGTCATCTGCTGCGCACGCTGACTGGGGAATAATACGTCAATCGATACGCCATTGAGTAACCAGGGACGCCCATGCTCCAGATACGTTTCCAGCCAATATACCGCCTCTTCGCCTAACGGCACCAACCGCTCTTTATTGCCTTTACCGATAACCCGCACCACGCCCTGCCGCAGACTGATATCGCTCATTGTCAGCCCCACCAGTTCCGACACGCGCAAACCGGTGGCATACAGCACTTCCAACATAGCTTTATCGCGCAACTCCAAAGGTTGATCAATAAGCGGCGCCTGCAAGAGCCGTTCAACCTGCGCCTCGCTAAGGTCTTTCGGTAAACGCTGCGGAAGCTTAGGCGAGGCCAACTGCGCGCTCGGATCATCCTCACGATACTTTTCACGGTACAGATGCTGGAAGAAGCGCCGCATAGCGCTTAACAGGCGTGCGGAGCTGGTCGCTTTGTATCCGCCCTCCACCCGTTCAGCCAGCAGCGTTTGTAAATCATCAGCCTGCGCCGTCGCAAGCGTTTTTCCGCGACGATGCAACCACGCAACGACCATCGATAAATCGCGACGATACGCGCTTAATGTATTTTCCGCCAGATTTCGTTCCAGCCACAGGGCATCCAGAAACTGCTCAATACGCGCTAAATCCTGTTCCATTCGCGCTCCCCACTTCACGCTGACTTTGGGTGCATTATGCCTCATTGTGCCGTGAATGCAGTGATTCTGTTACACTACCCGCAACGCTATAGCAGAATCGAGATGTAACGTAATGAACATGGGTCTTTTTTACGGTTCCAGCACGTGCTACACCGAGATGGCCGCAGAGAAAATTCGCGATATCCTCGGCCCGGAGCTGGTGACATTACATAACCTTAAGGATGACGCCCCCGCCTTAATGGAGCAGTACGACGTGCTCATTTTAGGCATCCCCACCTGGGATTTTGGCGAAATTCAGGAGGACTGGGAAGCCGTCTGGGAGCAACTGGACGATCTCAATCTGGAAGGCAAAATCGTTGCGCTTTACGGTATGGGCGACCAGCTCGGCTACGGCGAGTGGTTCCTGGATGCGCTGGGTATGTTGCATGACAAACTTGCCCTCAAAGGCGTTAAATTTGTCGGCTACTGGCCCACAGAAGGCTACGAATTTACCAGCAATAAACCGGTCATTGCGGATGGGCAACTGTTTGTCGGCCTGGCGCTGGATGAAACGAACCAGTACGATCTCAGCGATGAGCGTATACAGACCTGGTGTGAACAAATTCTCGGCGAAATGGCCGAACACTACGCCTGAAGCCTTACTCGCTGTATTTCCCTCTCGACGGAACCGCGTTTACGCCGTTCCGTCAGTGTTGGCCTGATATCGGCTGCTGTAACAGTATCCGACGCAACTCACGCCATTCCGCTTCTTCCATGCTATCCGCCGCCAGCCATAAATGCTGATGACGTCCAGACTCTGCGCGTAAACGCAACACCATCCCGCTTTTCAGTAACCAGGGCGGACGCAAGAGCGTCCAGTCCTGCCCCTGCCAGCGTAAGCGCCCGTCCATGAGTAGCTTGATCTCTCCCTGGCAGGTATTAATCCTGCGCTGGCTACGTACACAGTCAAACACGACCAGCGACAGTAGTATCATCCATAACGGGGTATAACTCAGCGGCCAGGGCATCAATAAAATCACCGCGGCAACCAGCCCATGAATGAGCAATGAGATCCACTGAGCGCGCCATGAGACGCGTAAATCAGATTGCCACAGGACCACGTTCCCGATTCCGTGTCTGAATGAGTCGGACCATCTGTTCCAGTTCAGCGTCAGCCGGTTTACCGTGATTCATTAACCAGTTAAATAAATCCGGGTCATCACTCTGCAACAAACGGACAAAAATACGCTTTTCTTCATCACTTAAACTATCGTACTCATGTTCAAAAAACGGCATGATGGAAATATCAAGTTCGCGCATACCGCGACGACATGCCCAGTGAATACGTGCTTTATTGTGAATATCCATGTTCTTCCTGCCTCGCGAAAATGAAGTACCGGGCTATTGTAACGTGTTTTTGGCGTTGTTTTACGGGAATCTCAGTAATCTGGAACGCGATCGCGAAATAAAAGGCTGGGAATCAATATGTTCATCCATTTTGGATACCGCCTCGCAAAACGATCAATCCGCTCTCAATGGGCTATTTAAAGCACTTGCAATGACCGATGGCTCTTTTACCATTAACCATTATTGTTGCAGCTAACCAGGACATTATTTATGGCTTTTATCTCCTTTCCACCGCGTCATCCTTCATCGTCAGCCCGCCTGCCGCTGACGCTGATCGCGCTTGACGACTGGGCGCTGTCGACCATTACCGGCGTAGACAGTGAAAAGTATATTCAGGGCCAGGTCACCGCTGACGTAAGCCAGATGACTGAACAGCAACACCTTCTCGCCGCCCACTGCGATGCTAAAGGTAAGATGTGGAGCACTCTGCGCCTGTTCCGTGAGCGCGACGGTTTCGCCTGGATTGAACGCCGTAGCGTGCGTGAAGCACAATTAACGGAGCTGAAAAAGTACGCCGTATTTTCCAAAGTGGTCATCGCGCCAGATGACGAACGCGTATTGCTTGGCGTGGCCGGTTTTCAGGCCCGCGCGGCGCTGGCTAATGTCTTTAGCGAACTGCCCAATAGCGAAAATCAGGTGGTCAGAGACGGCGCCTCCACGCTGCTATGGTTTGAACATCCTGCGGAACGATTCCTGCTTGTCACCGATGTCGCGACGGCCAACATGTTAACGGAGAAGTTACATGGCGAAGCCGAACTGAATAACAGCCAACAGTGGCTGGCATTGGATATTGAAGCAGGCATTCCGGTGATTGACGCGGCGAACAGCGGTCAGTTTATCCCCCAGGCGACTAACCTACAGGCGCTGGGCGGCATCAGCTTCAAGAAAGGCTGCTACACCGGACAGGAGATGGTCGCACGGGCAAAATTCCGCGGCGCCAATAAACGCGCGCTTTGGTTGCTGGCGGGCAAAGCCAGCCGGGTACCGGAAGCAGGAGAAGATCTGGAGCTACAGATGGGCGAGAACTGGCGTCGTACTGGCGCTATTCTGGCGGCGACGCAGTTAGACGACGGTCAGTTACTGGTTCAGGCCGTCATGAATAACGATTTAGAAGCCGAAAGCGTCTTCCGCGTTCGCGACGATGCCAACACCCTGCATATCGTCCCGCTGCCCTACTCGCTGGAAGAGTGATATCACGTTAAAAGCCGGATAGCCTGATAGCGCAACGCCATCAGGCTCGCACGTGCTGCTCTCGTAGGCCGGATAAGGTACGACAGCGCCGCCATCCGGCACGGGCATCCGGGAATTACGCCTGTCCCACATACAAATAGATGGCCAGGAAGTGGCACACGCTGCCGCCCAGCACAAAACCATGCCAGATGGCGTGGTTATAAGGTATGCGTTTGCAAACATAGAAAATTACGCCCAGCGAGTAAACGACGCCACCTACCGCCAGCAGCGTCACGCCGCCTATCGCCAGCTTAATCGCCAACTGATAAACCACTATCAGCGACAGCCAGCCCATTGCCAGATACGTAACCAGTGAAAGCACTTTAAATCGGTGCGCAATCGTCAACTTGAAGAGGATACCGAATAGCGCCAGGCTCCAGATCACAATCATTAGTCCGCGCGCCAGCGGCGAATCCAGACCTACCAGCAGAAATGGCGTATAGGTTCCGGCAATGAGCAGATAGATAGCGCAGTGATCAAATTTCTTTAACCAGATTTTTGCCCGCTGATGAGGAATGGCATGATAAAGCGTTGAGGCAAGAAAAAGCAGGATCATGCTCCCGCCATATAAACTGTAGCTGGCGATAGCCGTCATACCCGCATTCGCCTCTACCGCCTGAACCAACAACAGCACCAGGCCGACAATACCAAATACCAATCCAATGCCGTGGCTAATACTGTTGGCGATTTCCTCAGCCAGCGAATATCCCTGCGTCATTAATGGTTTTTGCACCATAACTTACTCCGGAGAAACGTTCATAACGATGAACTGCGTCTCTAGCGTAACTGAGAATGGTTCCAGTGAACACATGTTAGCTAAAATAAATTCTCAAAATTAAATTTTGTTTATTATTCAATAAGTTAATTACAAGAACTCAACTAACACGCGTTCATATTTATCAAAGGCATTTAAAATCAATCACATAAAATTGCGTCTGGTTGGGATAGATTTCAGCAATGACCCGTTTCAGCTCATCAAGCGACATATTTTCCTGTTGCGCATGTTTTTCGTTCAGCGTATCCAGCGTCACAGTTGACGTTCCTGTCACTTCGATTGTGCAAAAATAGCCATCATCTTCGAACCGCCCCACTCGTAGCACATCGCCTGCTTTAAAGTGGGACTCGGAGGCATCACGAATAGTGATGGTTTTATGCCCTGCCAGAATGTCATTCTGGAAACGTTGAAAGAAAGTAATGTCGTTTGGCTGCATGTGGTTATCCCCCTGAATATGGCCCCTTGAAGTGGATGTTACGATCTGAATATGTTCTTGCCCCGACACGCGAGCACCCTGGAATTTTGCGTACGCTTTACATGTCATTTGGTGCAGAATGAATGATAACAGACTAAATAAATTGAGATTATGCAACAATGAGAAAACTCACCCTGCCAAAAGATTTTTTATGGGGCGGCGCGGTTGCTGCACACCAGGTTGAAGGCGGCTGGAATAAAGACGGTAAAGGCCCCAGCATCTGCGACGTGCTAACCGGCGGCGCACACGGCGTGCCACGCGAAATCACCCAGAATGTCGTTGCTGGCAAATACTATCCGAACCACGAGGCGGTGGATTTTTACGGACATTACAAAGAAGACATCCGTCTTTTCGCCGAAATGGGGTTCAAATGCTTCCGTACCTCTATTGCCTGGACGCGTATCTTCCCGAATGGCGACGAATCCCAGCCAAACGAGGCCGGTCTGAAATTCTACGACGACATGTTTGATGAGTTACTCAAATACAACATCGAACCGGTCATTACCCTTTCTCACTTTGAAATGCCATTACATCTGGTACAGCACTACGGCGGCTGGACCAATCGTAAGGTCGTTGATTTCTTTGTCCGTTTTGCTGAAGTCGTGTTTGAACGCTACAAACATAAGGTCAAATACTGGATGACCTTCAATGAAATCAACAATCAGCGAAACTGGCGCGCGCCGCTGTTTGGCTACTGCTGTTCCGGCGTGGTGTATACCGAGCATGAGAATCCAGAAGAAACCATGTATCAGGTCTTACATCATCAGTTTGTCGCCAGCGCGCTGGCGGTAAAAGCGGCACGTCGTATTAATCCACAGATGAAAGTGGGTTGTATGCTGGCGATGGTCGCGCTGTATCCTTTCTCCTGTAAACCAGAAGATGTGATGTTTGCTCAGGAGTCGATGCGTGAACGCTACGTCTTTACCGATGTGCAGCTGCGCGGCTATTACCCGTCCTATGTGTTGAACGAGTGGGAGCGCCGCGGATTTAACATCAAAATGGACGATGGCGATCTTGAAGTGCTGCGCGAAGGCACCTGCGATTATCTTGGTTTCAGTTATTACATGACCAACGCGGTCAAAGCCGAAGGCGGTAGCGGCGATGCGATTTCCGGTTTTGAAGGCAGCGTACCGAACCCCTATGTTAAAGCATCTGACTGGGGCTGGCAGATTGACCCGGTGGGCCTGCGTTATTCATTGTGTGAACTGTACGAACGCTATCAAAAGCCGCTGTTTATTGTCGAAAACGGTTTTGGTGCTTACGACAAAGTAGAAGAAGATGGCAGCATCAACGACGACTATCGCATTGACTACCTGCGCGCCCATATTGAAGAGATGAAAAAAGCGGTGACTTACGATGGTGTCGACCTGATGGGCTACACGCCATGGGGCTGCATCGACTGCGTGTCGTTCACCACCGGTCAGTACAGCAAGCGCTACGGCTTCATCTACGTGAACAAGCACGATGACGGTACGGGCGATATGTCGCGTTCGCGTAAGAAAAGCTTCAACTGGTACAAAGAGGTGATTGCCAGCAACGGCGAGAAGCTTTAACTCCTGCACGTTACCCGCCAGTCGGCGGGTAACACTTTGAACGAGTCTTACCAGGTCTTACCTATTTTAAATTCCCAGCGTACATCTTCCATTTTGGTTGGCGACTTCGCTTCCTGCATTACCGGGAAGAAGGCTCCGGCACCAAACCATAACTTCAGTGAATCGACGGCAATATTAAATGACGGACCAACAACCCATTCGGTAGTTCCAGAATGGTTATTAATTACGCTGCCATTAGACAGTTTTTTCGTTCCAGAGGCATTATTGCTGTAGGCACTTTCCAGACCAAGATCCAGCGGTAAATCGCTAAACATATACCGCACCTGGGTATTCCACTGGAATTCGTTACCTCGTTTCACGTCCTGGTTACCGCGCTCAAATGGTCCCTGATATACAAAACCCATATCCCCTTTAATGTTAGGAGTAAATAATTTTGTTAAAGTGAGTGTTACTCTTCCTCCCCAGGCGCTATTCCCAGGCAAATGATTATCTCCATCTTGCCCGGTGGGTAGTAATACTGCCCCACCTACCGTAACCCAAAACGGATCACCTCTTCGCTGGCTCATTAAAGCATAATTGACCCCCACCGATTGGTCGCCCATTCCCTCTATGTGCTCAGGAGACAGATTGTCTCGTTTGTTATTGATATAGGAACCCACAGTTGATAATTCCAGTCTGTCGGTCAAACCGTAACGAATCTTCAATAACCATATCTGGGAGTAAACATCCGGACTTCCGTGCCCCTCGATTTGATGATCTTTATCGCGAAATGAGCTATTCACGGCGGTTAATAACTTTCCTTCCGGCAATACTGAACCACCAGAAATAGCGGTATTAACTGGTGCACCTAATAGATTACTGGGATTATTTTCTCCGTTAGCTGCCATTGCATTCATTAATAGAATATATGTCATTAATGGCAGAAATATAAATCGTTTCATTATTCCCTCCAGGTATAAAAAACAAAGCGCTAAGTTAATAAATATTTACGTTATTTATGTTTATTTTTAATTTATAATTTAAATTAATAACTTGATGAATTTAATATACGGAAATTTTTGTAACTATATTGAGAGGTAAATAACGATTCCGGAGAGAAACTATTTGTAACTACATGTAAATATACTGTGTTGTTTTGATTAAATAACAGCAAGGTAAAAATGATGCACAATGAATCATTAGGCTCTAAAAAAGCGGTAATTTAATTCTGGCTAATACACTGATACAAACGCCAGGTTGCCTGACAGGAGCCAACGATTTAGTGTAATATATTGAATTAGTAACACTTTGTAGCCTGAATAAGGCACTCACACTGCATCCGACATAAACAAAGCGCACTTTATTAACAAGCTGAAAAGGCGCCGAAGCGCCTTTAGAAAACAGTCGAATCAGTAAATTACTGGTAGTCGCTAATCGGTACGCAGGAGCAGAACAGGTTACGGTCGCCATAAACATCATCCAGACGTTTCACCGTCGGCCAGTATTTGTCTGCCACGCCTGCCGGGAATACGGCAACTTCACGGCTGTACGGATGCGCCCACTCGGCGACCAGTTCGCTCTGAATGTGCGGCGCGTTCACCAGCGGGTTATCTTCCAGCGGCCAGACACCCGCTTTCACCTGGTCAATCTCTGCGCGAATAGCCAGCATCGCATCGATAAAGCGATCCAGCTCAGCCTTACCTTCAGATTCCGTCGGCTCTACCATCAGCGTGCCCGCCACCGGGAACGACATGGTTGGCGCATGGAAACCGTAGTCGATCAGACGCTTGGCAATATCCAGCTCGCTGATGCCGGTTTCTTCTTTCAATGGGCGAATATCAAGAATACATTCGTGCGCCACACGGCCATCGCGACCGGTATACAGTACCGGGTACGCGTCTTTCAGACGGCTGGCAATGTAGTTAGCGTTAAGAATCGCGACCTGACTTGCCTGCTTCAGGCCTTCTGCGCCCATCATGCGGATGTACATCCAGCTGATTGGCAGGATAGAGGCACTGCCGAACGGCGCCGCAGACACCGCGCCCTGACGGGTGAGCATCCCTTCAATTTGCACCACGCTATGACCCGGTACGAACGGTGCCAGATGCGCTTTCACGCCGATCGGTCCCATGCCTGGGCCACCGCCGCCGTGCGGAATGCAGAAAGTTTTATGCAGGTTAAGATGCGAAACGTCCGCGCCAATAAAGCCCGGTGAGGTAATGCCGACCTGAGCGTTCATGTTCGCGCCGTCAAGGTAAACCTGACCGCCGAACTGGTGCACAACTTCACACACTTCACGGATCGTTTCTTCATAGACGCCGTGGGTGGAAGGATAAGTCACCATGATGCAAGAGAGGTTCGCAGCATGTTGTTCTGCTTTTGCCCGCAGATCGTCCAGGTCGATGTTGCCGTTCTTATCACAGGCGACTACCACCACCTGCATTCCTGCCATATGTGCAGAAGCAGGGTTAGTGCCGTGAGCAGAGGCCGGAATCAGGCAGATATCGCGATGCCCTTCGTTGCGGCTTTCGTGATAGTGACGAATCGCCAGCAGCCCCGCGTATTCCCCCTGTGCGCCGGAGTTAGGCTGCATACAGACGGCGTCGTACCCGGTGAGTTTCACCAGCCAGTCAGAAAGCTGGCTAATCATCTGATGATATCCTTCCGCCTGTTCCGGCGGGCAGAACGGATGCAGTTCAGCGAATTCCGGCCAGGTGATAGGGATCATCTCGGCGGCGGCGTTCAGCTTCATGGTGCAGGAACCCAGCGGGATCATCGCCTGATTCAGCGCCAGATCTTTACGCTCCAGCGAGTGCATATAGCGCATCATCTCGGTTTCGCTGTGGTAACGGTTAAATACCGGATGCGTCAGAATCGCATCGTCACGCAGCATACTTTGCTGAATGGAACGGCTATCAAGCGCCACGTCTTTATCCAGTGTTTCAATGTTCAGACCGTGGCTGTCGCCCAGCAAAACATTGAACAACTGCGCCACATTCTCACGGGTGGTGGTTTCATCGAGCGTAATACCCACCGCGTTATGAATATCGCTGCGCAGATTGATCTCTGCCGCTTCCGCACGCGCCAGTACCGCAGCTTTATCAGCTACTTCCACACACAGCGTGTCAAAGTAGTGCGCATGACGCAGCTTTAAGCCTTTCTGTTGCAGACCGGCCGCCAGAATATCGGTCAGGCGGTGGATACGATTCGCAATGCGTTTCAGGCCAACCGGTCCATGATAAACGGCATACAGACTGGCGATGTTAGCCAGCAGTACCTGCGAGGTACAAATGTTGGAGTTCGCTTTCTCACGACGGATATGCTGCTCGCGAGTCTGCATCGCCATGCGCAGTGCGGTATTGCCCGCCGCATCTTTTGAGACGCCGATAATACGGCCTGGCATGGAGCGTTTAAATTCGTCTTTGGCGGCAAAGAACGCCGCATGCGGGCCACCGTAACCCATCGGTACGCCGAAGCGTTGCGCAGAACCGAAAACGATATCCGCGCCCTGTTTGCCTGGAGCCGTCAGCAGCACCAGCGCCATAAAGTCGGCAGCAACGCTGACCACAACTTTACGGGATTTCAGCTCAGTAATCAGTGCGCTGTAGTCGTGAATTTCGCCCGTGGTGCCTACCTGTTGTAACAGCACGCCAAACACATCCTGGTGATCCAGTGCTTTCGCCGCGTCATCCACAATGACGTCAAAGCCAAAGGTTTCGGCACGCGTACGCACGACGTCCAGAGTTTGCGGATGGACATCAGAGGCGACAAAGAACCGGTTGGCATTTTTCAATTTGCTGACGCGCTTTGCCATCGCCATCGCTTCAGCGGCGGCGGTCGCTTCATCCAGCAGCGAGGCGGAAGCCATGTCCAGCCCCGTCAGGTCCAGCGTCACCTGTTGGAAGTTGAGCAGCGCTTCCAGACGCCCCTGAGAGACTTCCGGCTGATAAGGGGTGTAGGCGGTATACCAGCCTGGATTTTCCAGCATGTTGCGCAGGATAACCGGCGGTAGCTGCACGGCGGTGTAGCCCATGCCAATATAGGACGTGAAGCGCTTGTTACGCCCGGCGATGGCTTTTAATTCCGCCAGTGCGGCATATTCGGTTGCCGCCTCGCCAACCTGCGGCGGAGTCGCGAGCTGAATGTCTTTCGGCACAATCTGACCTGTCAGCGCGTTTAACGACTCGGCGCCAACCGCATTCAGCATCTCTTGTTGCTGTGCGGCGTCCGGTCCGATGTGGCGTTCAATGAAAGCGCCGCGGTTTTCAAGCTGGCTTAACGTCTGTGTCATGGGCGATGGTTCCTGAAACGTGCAGTGAATCGTGATTGTCTCTAACTCAATTGCCCGGTGGCGCTGACGCTTACCGGGCCTACGCGTGCGAAAACGAATACGCAAAATAATTCGCGTTGCAGTGAGTAGGCCGGATAAGCATTAGCGCCATCCGGCACAACATTATTCGTCTTCTAACAATGCCTCGTACGCGGTGGCATCCAGCAGCGATTCAAGTTCGCTTTCATCGCTGGCTTTGATTTTAAAGATCCAGCCACCGGCATACGGTTCGCTGTTCACCAGCTCCGGGGAGTCGCTCAGCGCATCGTTTACCGCCACGATCTCGCCGCTTACCGGCGCATAAATGTCGGACGCCGCTTTTACGGACTCCGCCACGGCGCAGTCGTCGCCCGCGCTTACGGTCGCGCCGACTTCCGGCAGATCAACAAAAACCATATCGCCCAACAGCTCCTGAGCGTGTTCAGTAATGCCAACGGTGTAAGTGCCATCCGCTTCTTTACGCAGCCATTCGTGTTCTTTGCTGTATTTCAGTTCTGCGGGTACGTTGCTCATCAATTAATCTCCAAAAAAGGATGAATCACGCGACGGCTTTGCCGTTACGCACAAAAACAGGTTTAGTCACTTTTACCGGCATTTCACGGTTACGAATTTGTACAATCGCCGTCTCGCCGATGCCCGCCGGAACGCGCGCCAGCGCAATGCTGTAGCCCAACGTTGGGGAAAACGTCCCGCTGGTGATAATGCCTTCTTGCTGATTGCCCTGCGCATCGGTAAAACGCACCGGCAATTCATTACGCAATACGCCCTTCTCGGTCATCACCAGACCGACAAGCTGCTCATGGCCTTTTTCACGCTGCATCTCCAGCGCCTCACGGCCAATAAAGTCGCGGTCAGCAGGTTCCCAGGCGATAGTCCATCCCATATTAGCCGCCAGCGGAGAGATACCTTCATCCATCTCCTGACCGTACAGGTTCATGCCTGCTTCCAGACGCAGCGTGTCGCGCGCGCCAAGACCGCACGGCTTCACGCCCGCCTCCACCAGCGCACGCCAGAAATCCGCCGCTTTTTCATTCGGCATGGCGATTTCATAGCCCGCTTCGCCGGTATAACCGGTGGTGGCGATAAACAAATCACCCGCCTGAACGCCGAAGAACGGCTTCATACCTTTCACTGCATGGCGCTGTTGGTCAGTAAACAGAGTCGCCGCTTTTTCCTGCGCATTCGGCCCCTGTACCGCAATCAGCGACAGGTCGTCACGAACGGTGATGTCGATGGCATAAGGTTCAGCGTGTTGGGTAATCCAGGAGAGGTCTTTTTCGCGGGTGGCGGAGTTAACAACGAGACGGAAGAAATCTTCAGTGAAGTAGTAGACGATAAGGTCATCAATCACGCCACCCGATGCGTTAAGCATACCGGAGTAGAGGGCTTTACCCGTCTTCGTTAGCTTCGCGACGTCGTTTGCCAGCAGATAACGCAAGAACTCCCGGGTGCGGCTGCCATGAAGATCGACAATGGTCATATGCGATACATCAAACATCCCGGCATCGGTGCGCACAGCGTGGTGTTCATCAAGCTGAGAGCCGTAATGCAGGGGCATCATCCAGCCATGAAAATCGACCATGCGGGCGCCGCATAGCGTGTGTTGTTCGTACAAAGGCGTCTGTTGGGCCATCTTTTCCTCGTTGAATTAGCGGGGGCTAACAACCATTTTCATGGGAAATCTTCGCCACGAAACCTGGCATCGACGCCCTTTTTCCTGCGCCGACGCAAACGTTCTCTTGCTCCTGAACTTACCACCGAACCAGGCGCTAAACCATAAGGCTGAATTTACCATCACATTAGCTTATGACTAAAAAACGCCAAAACCCCATCAGCACAAAAACCCACTATTACGCTAAATAACCTCCATAAAAATGAAGCTGATACGATTTATCACAACATAAATTAATATTAAATGTGGAAAAAATGTCGAAAATCTCGTTCGCAAAAAATAGTGGCATTAGAAAATATAATGCGAAATAGGCGGTGAAATTAGATTATTTCAAACGAGGAAAGCCCCCCGGCGCGATAGCCGGGAAAGCAAAGTGTGACGGGTTTCAAACTCTTGCTGGCGTGCAGTCAGACACTTAACGAAGCCATTGCGGAAGGTCGTTTAGCCCCATTGCCTGGCGAAGCAGTTGGGGTTTGACGCCGGGGAGCGTATCCGCCAGTTTCAGCCCGATGTCGCGCAGCAATTTTTTTGCCGGGTTTTCGCCAGCAAACAGGTCACGAAAACCTTGCATCCCGGCAAGCATCATCGCCGCGCTATGTTTACGGCTACGCTCATAACGACGGAGATAAAGATGTTGGCCAATGTCTTTGCCCTGGCGCTGAAGCCGGCGCAGATCGTCCACCAGTTCGGCCGCGTCCATAAAGCCGAGGTTGACGCCCTGCCCTGCCAGCGGATGGATGGTGTGCGCGGCATCGCCGACCAACGCCAGACGATGCGCGGCAAACTGGCGAGCATAGCGGCCCGTCAGCGGAAAAACCTGCCGTTCGCTTTCCAGGCGGCATAAGCCCAGCCGATTATCGAAGGCGATAGTCAACGCCTGGTTAAACGCCTCGTCGCCGCTCTGTTGCATACGCTCCGCATCCTGCGGAGAAAGCGACCAGACAATGGAACACAGATGCGGATCGCTTAACGGCAAAAACGCCAGAATACCTTCACCATGAAACACCTGGCGAGCAACCGCGCCGTGCGGCTCTTCGGTGCGGATAGTCGCTACCAGCGCATGGTGACGGTAGTCCCAGAAAGTTAAGGGAATATCCGCTTTGTTACGCAGCCAGGAGTTGGCGCCATCCGCGGCAATCACCAGACGCGCGGTTAACATCGCGCCGTCTTTTAAAGTCAGGAAGGCGTCGTTCTCCCCCCAGGCGACCTGCTGTAACTCCGCTGGCGCCATTAAGGTGATATCCGCCGCTTGCTGCGCTTTTTGCCACAATGCGTAGTGAATGACGCTGTTTTCAACAATATGCCCCAGATGGCTATATCCCATGCTTGCGTCATCAAACGTAATACGGCCAAAGCTGTCTTTATCCCAGACTTCCATACCGTGGTAGCAACTTGCCCGTCGCGCCACAATGTTTGACCATACGCCAAGACGGGTAAGCAGTTTTTCGCTGGCGGCATTAATCGCCGACACCCGAAGCTGAGGCGGCGCATCGTTCGCCAACGGCTGGGGGACAACGTGATCCAGTACCGCAACGCGCAAACCGCTCCCCTGCAAGCCGCAGGCGACAGCCAGTCCCACCATGCCTCCGCCAACTATTGCTACATCAACACTTTGCACTATTTACTCCTGGAAACCGGAACAATCAAACCGTAGGCCGGATAAGGCGAAGCTGCCATCCGGTATTTTTACGAACACGATGCCGGATGGCGGCGTAAATGCCTTATCCGGCCTACAGATCTGCTTAACGCGCAACCCAACCTAAGGTCCGCTGTGCCAGCGCATCGCGCGCAGGCGGTAATAATTCCATCGCCATTAAACCGATATTGCGCCCAATAACCAGCGGCGCCCAACGATTTGCGAACAGATGGACCAGACCGTTCGTTACGCCAATCGTCGTATCCCGGTCAACCTGACGACGCTGCTGATAGCGCGATAACACGTGCCAGGCGCCAATATCCTCGCCCGCGTCCTGTGCCGCGACCAGCGTTTCCGCCAGGCTCATGACATCGCGCAGACCGAGATTAAACCCTTGTCCGGCGATAGGATGCAACGTCTGCGCCGCATTGCCGACCACGACAGTCCGGTGAGTAAACACTTTTGCCGCCGTAGTCAGGGCAAGCGGATACACGCTGCGCTTACCGGCCTGAGTAATTCGCCCCAGCCGCCAGCCGAACGCGGCCTGCAATGCATGACAGAACTGCGCGTCGGACCAGCTCAGCACCTCATCACGCTGGTCGAGCGGGTGACACCAAACCAGCGAACATCGGCCATGCGACATCGGCAACATCGCCAGCGGGCCATTGGGAGTAAAACGTTCAAAGGCGCGTCCCTGATGCGGGATAGCGGTCGCGACATTCGCTATCACCGCTAACTGTTCGTAAGGCTCCTGATGCCAGTCAACGCCGCAGGCTGACGCGAGCGCGGAGTGGGTACCGTTAGCCGCCACCAGCACGCTGCCAGCTATCACATTGCCGTTTTCCAGAGTGACGTTAACCTGCTGTTGGGTACGCGACACGCTGGCTACGCGCTCCGGGCAGTGCAGCGTAACGCCTGGCGCTTTACGCAAGAGCGCAAACAGACGCAGCCCGATATCATGCAGCTCCGCAACGTGACCCAACGCTGCCAGGCTGTAATCCTGCGCGTCGAGAGTCACAAATCCGGCATGACCGCGATCGCTGACGTGTACGGTGTTGATTGCCGTTGCGCAATCGGAAATCGCCTGCCAGACGCCAATTCGCGCCAGTTGCTGGCAAGTGCCCGCCGCCAGCGCAATCGCTCTGGCGTCAAAGCCGGGATGACCGTCGGCTTCAGGCGCTTTCGCTTCAATCAGGTGTACCGGCAACGTCCCATGACTGAACTGAGAGATGGCCAGCGCCAGCGTCGCGCCTGCCATGCCGCCGCCAACGATAATGACGCTCATTGCTGCCGCGCCGCCGCCATTAATGCCTCAATGTCATCCGCCTTCTTCACAACGCCAGCGGTCAGGTTTTCATTACCGGTTTCGGTAATGACAATGTCATCTTCAATTCGAACGCCAATGCCGCGATACGCTTCCGGCACGTCGGCATCCGGCGCGATATAGAGGCCTGGCTCTACGGTCAGCACCATGCCCGGCTCCAGGATGCGGGAGCGATCCGGCCCATAAACGCCGACATCATGAACATCCAGCCCCAGCCAGTGGCTCAAGCCATGCATAAAGAAAGGACGATGCGCATTTTCGGCAATCAGTTGATCAACCTCTCCTTGCAAAATCCCCAGCTTCACCAGCCCGGTTATCATGATGCGCACGACTTCGCCGGTCACCTCCTGAATAGAGGTGCCAGGACGGAACAGTCGCAGGCTGGTCTCCAGCGATTCCAGAACGATGTCATAAATTTCACGCTGAGCTGGCGTGAATTTCCCGTTCACCGGGAAAGTACGCGTGATGTCGCCCGCGTAACCTTTATATTCACAACCTGCGTCGATAAGCACTAAATCGCCGTCGCGCATTTCACTTTCGTTTTCAGTGTAATGCAGGATACAGCCATTTTCGCCGCTGCCGACAATGGTGTTATAGGAGGGATAGCGCGCGCCGTGGCGATTAAATTCGTGGTGAATTTCCCCCTCCAACTGATACTCAAACATCCCCGGACGGCATTTTTCCATCGCGCGGATATGCGCCAGCGCGCTAATTTCCCCGGCGCGGCGCAGGACAGCAATCTCTTCCGGCGATTTGAACAGGCGCATCTCATGGACGATCGGTCGCCAGTCAGTTATGGTGGCCGGCGCGGTCAGATTCTGGCGGGAGCCTTTACGCAGCTTCTCCAGCGCAGCCAGAACAATCTCGTCGGCATACGCATATTCGCCCTGCGCGTGGTACACCACATCCAGACCATTAAGCAACTGAAAGAGTTGCTGGTTGATTTCGCTAAACGCCAGCGCCCGGTCAACGCCCAGTTTTTCCGGCGCGGCATCCTGTCCTAAACGGCGACCAAACCAGATTTCCGCCGTCAGGTCGCGAACGCGGTTGAACAAAACGCTGTGGTTGTGGGTGTCATCACTCTTAATCAGTACCAGCACGGCTTCCGGTTCGTTAAAACCGGTGAAATACCAGAAGTCGCTACTCTGGCGATACGGATATTCACTGTCTGCGCTGCGCGTCGCCTCCGGCGCGGCAAAGATCAGCGCGGCGCTGCCGGGCTGCATTTGCGCCAGTAATGCCTGGCGACGGCGTTGGTATTCCTGCTGAGTCATGACATGGCCTCCATTTCGTTTTTTCTTAGTGTAGCGTCGGTTTACGCACTTCCGGCGCGGTCGGCTGTTGGCGCGTGAAAGTGTCATGACATAACAGCGCCGCAACACGGACATATTCGATGATCTCTTCGAGCGACATCTCCAGCTCTTCCTGATCTTCGCTCTCATCATAACCAAGCTGCGCAATATTACGCAGGTCGTCAATCGCTTCACCCGTTTCGCCGGTGACTTTATCAAGTTTAGGCTGCGTTACGCCGAGGCCAAGCAAAAAGTGGTTAACCCACCCGGCTAATGCATCTGCGCGATCGAATACGCTGACATCGTCGCCTTCAGGCAGATAAAGCTGAAAAAGAAAGCCGTCGTCTTCCAGCGCGTCGCTGGTCGCCGCGTGCATTTTGCGCAGCGCCTGAGCAAGCTCATGCCCGAAGGCCAGACCTTCGTTCGTCAGGTCGTGCAACAGCGGCTGCCATGAGCTGTCGTTGTTGCCGCCGCAAATCATCCCGCTGATTAAACCATGCATTTCAGCCGGGGTCAGACCGGCCCCTTGTTGATTCAAAAACCGGTTCATTTCGTTGTAACCAGGCATTTCGTTCTGTATAGACATAAGCATTCGTCATCAAAGGGAGGATATTCATGATATGCTACCACTTTGGACCCTGGTGAACCAGAAAAGGGCTTGTATCTTCACACTAGGGTAGCTATAGTGTCGCCCCTTCGCGGACCCTGGGTCTGGAGACGAAGGCAGCGCAGTCAATCAGCAGGAAGGTGGCATGTCTGCACAACCCGTCGATATCCAAATATTTGGCCGTTCACTGCGAGTGAATTGCCCGCCTGACCAAAGGGATGCGTTGAATCAGGCTGCGGACGATCTGAATCAGCGGTTGCAAGATCTGAAAGTTCGCACTAGAGTCACAAATACTGAGCAGTTGGTTTTCATTGCCGCATTGAATATCAGCTATGAGTTAACTCAGGAAAAAGCGAAGACCCGCGATTACGCGGCGAGCATGGAACAACGTATTCGGATGCTACAACAGACCATCGAACAGGCGTTGCTTGATCAAGGTCGCATAACCGAAAAAACGGGCCAAAACTTTGAATAACACTTTTCGCTTTACTATGGTAAAGTGATTGTGAAAACAGAATTTCTCTGAGATGTTTGCAAGCGGGCCAGTCCCCTGAGCCGATATTTCATACCACAAGAATGTGGCGCTCCGCGGTTGGTGAGCATGCTCGGTTCGTCCGAGAAGCCTTAAAACTGTGACGACACATTCACCTTGAACCAAGGGTTCAAGGGTTACAGCCTGCGGCGGCATCTCGGAGATTCCCCTTCTGACTGGCGACAGCCATGACGCAACTTCCCGAACTCTCTTTATCACGACAAGAAATCCGCCGAATGATTCGGCAACGTCGCCGTGCGCTGACGCCAGAGCAGCAACGCCGCTTTGGTCAACAGGCCGCCGCCCGAATGCTCAGCTTTCCTCCCGTCGTGATGGCGCACACTGTCGCCGTGTTTCTCTCCTTTGATGGCGAACTCGACACCCAGCCGCTGATTGAACAGCTATGGCGAGCGGGCAAGCGCGTCTACCTTCCGGTTCTTCATCCCTTCAGCCCTGGCAACCTCCTGTTCCTGCACTATCATCCGCAGAGTGCGCTGGTGACCAACCGCTTAAAGATCCGGGAGCCACGGCTTGATGTCCGCGACGTATTACCGCTGGCAAAGCTGGATGTGCTGGTAACGCCGTTAGTGGCGTTTGACGAAGACGGGCAGCGCCTGGGGATGGGCGGCGGATTTTATGACCGCACGCTACAAAACTGGCAGCAGCATAAGATCCAGCCCGTGGGCTACGCGCATGATTGCCAGTTAGTAGAAAAACTGCCGGTTGAAGAGTGGGATATCCCGCTGCCTGCGGTGGTGACGCCGTCAAAAATTTGGGAGTGGTAGCCGTGTTTTGTCGATTGACAGCGTCGCTTTTTTGACCTAAATTTCTCGGTGAAGGGTGAGGGAGGCGAACCTCCCTCCTGCGTACTCTCTGTTAATATGCTGGCGTAGCGATGATTAACAGGATCAGCAGCATGATGACGTATCTCATCATCGTCCCTTTCCTTTTTAGAGCCCCTGCTTCGCCAGGGGCTTTCCCGTTTCAGCGCTATGCTGAGCCCTTATCGTAAATTCCTTTTATTGCTGTACAACACGCAACGCTGCCTTTAATTACCAATTGCGGCAAGGCTCGAAAACAGAATGTATGCGTTACACAAAGAGATGTTGAGGCAGGGAAACCAGAGAAAGGATGGGCAGGTCATCTCCTGCCCATTTAGAGGAAATTAGTACAGCAGACGGGCGCGAATGGTGCCCGGAATCGCCTTCATCGCCAGCAGCGCTTTCTCCGCCACATCGCCATCGGCTTCTATATCAATTACCACATACCCCATTCGGGCGGAGGTTTGCAGATACTGTGCGGCAATGTTAACGCCCTGCTCGGCAAAGATCTGGTTAAGCGCGGTCAATACGCCCGGGCGGTTTTCGTGGATGTGCATCAGGCGACGACCGCCGTGCAGCGGCAGCGACACTTCCGGGAAGTTCACGGCGGACAGCGTCGAGCCGTTATCCGAGTACTTAATCAGTTTTCCTGCGACTTCCAGACCGATGTTTTCTTGCGCCTCCTGCGTCGAGCCGCCGATATGCGGCGTCAGGATCACGTTATCGAATTCGCACAGCGGAGAGGTAAACGGATCGCTATTAGTGGCCGGTTCCGTCGGGAAGACGTCGATAGCCGCCCCCGCCAGATGTTTCGTCGCCAGCGCGTCGCACAAAGCCGGGATATCCACCACCGTACCGCGCGCGGCGTTAATCAGCAGCGAACCCGGCTTCATCAGGGCAATCTCTTTTGCGCCCATCATGTTTTTGGTGGAGGCGTTTTCAGGTACGTGCAGACTGACCACATCGCTCATATTCAGCAATTCAGACAGGTGCTGCACCTGAGTTGCGTTACCAAGCGGCAGTTTATTTTCAATATCATAGAAATAGACATGCATCCCCAGCGATTCCGCCAGAATGCCCAACTGCGTTCCGATATGGCCGTAACCGATAATGCCAAGCTTTTTACCGCGCGCTTCGAACGATCCCGCCGCCAGTTTATTCCATACGCCGCGGTGCGCTTTGGCGTTCGCCTCCGGCACGCCGCGCAGCAGCAGCAACAGCTCGCCAATCACCAACTCCGCCACGGAACGGGTATTCGAGAATGGCGCGTTAAAAACCGGAATACCGCGTTTTGCCGCCGCATTTAAATCCACCTGGTTGGTGCCGATGCAAAAACAGCCAATCGCCACCAGCTTCTCTGCGGCGTTAATCACTTCTTCTGTCAGATGAGTACGGGATCGCAGACCGATGAAGTGGGCATCGCGGATGGACGCTTTCAACTGTTCAGCGTCCAGCGCGCCCTTGTGATATTCAATGTTGGTGTAACCTGCCGCACGAAGGCTTTCCAGCGCCTTTTGATGCACCCCTTCAACCAGCAGAAATTTAATTTTATCTTTCTCCAGCGATACCTTTGCCATTTCCCCGATCCTGTCTTTTTTTGCCATCTGATGTTGTGTATGGATTTGCATCCGTCCTTCAACATATCAAAAAAAATTATCACGGCAATATGAACGTTTGCGCCAGCGTCGTGAAGGAATCGCATACAGAGGGAAATAGCAGATGAAAATACCGGGAATAACTTTTTCTTTGGAGGGATCGGCAGGGCAAACGATTAAACGTGATACATGTCACCAAATTTGCCCTGACCGAATTTTTTACGCGGCAGGAAATTCGCCTGGCGGGATCATTTTACGATGGTTTTCACCCCGTCCGGCGTGCCGATCAGTGCGACATCGGCGCCACGGTTGGCGAACAACCCTACGGTCACGACTCCCGGAATCGCGTTAATGGCGTTTTCCAGCGCGATGGGATCAAGGATTTCCATCCCATAAACATCCAGAATCACGTTGCCGTTATCCGTGACCACGTTCTGACGGTACTCCGGACGCCCGCCCAGCTTCACCAGTTGACGAGCGACCGCGCTGCGCGCCATCGGAATCACTTCAACCGGCAACGGGAATTTGCCAAGAATATCCACCTGTTTAGAGGCATCCGCAATACAGATAAATTTCTCCGCCACGGAAGCAATAATTTTCTCACGGGTTAATGCTGCGCCGCCGCCTTTGATCATCTGCATATGACCGTTGATTTCGTCCGCGCCGTCGACATAGATGCCCAGGCTATCCACTTCGTTGAGATCAAACACATGAATACCGAGGCCTTTGAGTTTTTCAGTCGAGGCGTCCGAGCTGGAGACCGCGCCTTCAATCTGGCCTTTCATTGTGCCCAGCGCATCAATAAAGTGTGCGGCCGTTGAGCCTGTACCAACGCCCACAATGGTGCCGGGCTGTACATACTGAAGTGCCGCCCATCCTACCGCTTTTTTCAGTTCATCCTGCGTCATAGATCGTTTCGCCTGTGGTGTGAAAATACAGCCGCATTATAGAACATTGTCGGGAAAAATCTCCGTGTCCGTACACAGGCTACGGATTTCATCTGTACCGACGGCAAATTTATGTCATAGTGCGGAAAAAAATAACAGGAGCATGACACAACAATGAAACGTCCGGACTACAGAACACTACAGGCGCTGGATGCCGTTATACGTGAACGAGGATTCGAGCGCGCCGCCCAGAAGCTGTGCATCACACAATCCGCCGTCTCACAGCGCATAAAACAGCTTGAGAATATGTTCGGACAACCTTTGTTGGTGCGTACCGTTCCTCCTCGCCCCACGGAGCAAGGGCAAAAATTACTGGCTCTGCTGCGTCAGGTTGAACTGCTGGAAGAAGAGTGGCTGGGCGATGAACAAACCGGCTCTACGCCGCTGCTGCTGTCGCTGGCGGTTAACGCCGACAGTCTGGCGACCTGGCTGCTTCCAGCGCTGGCGCCGGTGCTGGCGGACTCCCCTATCCGTCTCAATTTACAGGTGGAAGATGAAACGCGCACGCAAGAACGTCTGCGTCGCGGCGAGGTGGTGGGCGCGGTGAGTATTCAGCATCAGGCGCTGCCCAGTTGCCTGGTGGACAAACTGGGCGCGCTCGACTATCTGTTTGTCGCGTCAAAGCCGTTTGCCGAGCGCTATTTTCCCAATGGCGTTACCCGGTCGTCGCTGCTGAAAGCGCCCGCCGTCGCGTTCGACCATCTGGATGATATGCATCAGGCCTTTTTGCAACAGAATTTCGATCTACCGCCCGGCAGCGTGCCGTGCCATATCGTTAATTCATCCGAAGCGTTTGTACAGCTTGCGCGTCAGGGCACGACCTGCTGCATGATCCCTCACCTGCAGATTGAGAAAGAGCTGGAAAGCGGCGAGTTGATCAACTTAACGCCTGGCTTGCTACAACGCCGGATGCTTTACTGGCACCGCTTTGCCCCGGAAAGCCGGATGATGCGCAAAGTGACCGACGCGCTGCTGGAGTACGGGCACAAGGTGCTGCGTCAGGATTAGCCTCTCTCTGAATGCCGGATGGCGGCGTGAACGTCTTATCCGGCCTGCATGACCCATTATTCCCCCGTCACTTCTTTGAAATTCATCACAAAATCATTGCGTTCAGGCGGCAAAAAACGACGCGCCATTGGCTATTTTTTGCTGGCGGCAAGACGATTCAAAACGCTCACCGTATTAGCAAATCTTCATTTCAATGCGTAATACGGAGCAAAAAACGCGAACACCGGGAGAAAATGCGGCCTGGAAGCGCCCAGGCCGGGCGAGATTACTGCGTGCTGGCGGCCGTGGTCGACGTCTGCCCTGTTCCAGGTTCAAGCTGGAATACCACATCGACCTGATCGTCGAACTGAATGGTCGGCTGCTCGTAAGTTTCCTGCGCGGATACTGGCGCAGCATCTGCGGCTTTCATCATTCGCACCACCGGACTCGGCTGATAATTAGAGACATGGTAACGAACGCTGTAAACCGGCCCCAATTTGCTGTTAAAACCGGCTGCCAGCGCTTGCGCCTGATGAATCGCGTCATCAATGGCGGCTTTGCGGGCTTTGTCTTTATAGGCGTCCGGTTGCGCCACGCCCAGCGATACCGAACGAATCTCGTTCAGACCCGCCTTCAGCGCGCCGTCCAGCAGCGAATTAAGTTTATCTAACTGACGCAGCGTCACCTCAACGGTTCGCACCGCGCGATACCCTTTCAGAATGCTTTTACCGTTTTGGTAATCATAATCCGGCTGCGTGCGCAGATTCGCCGCGCTAATGTCTTTTTTCGCAATCTGATTTTGCTCAAGGAAGGAAAGATATTGCGCCACGCGCTCATCGGCCTGCTTCTTCGCCGTCGCCGCATCCTTCGCCGCGACGTTCACTTCAATCGCTAAGGTGGCGATATCAGGCACAGCATCGACGCTTGCCGTACCGGAAGTCACGATGTGCGGGCCTTCCGGCAATTCGCTTGCCTGCGCCGACATTGCACTTAAACCCACTAATGCCGCCAGGGCCATCACTTTGAACTTCACAGTCTCTCCTCCATATTGCAGTCATTGCCCTGATATACAGGGCGCATGCAGGCAAGCTTAGCGGATATCGGCCTGTTGTCCATCAGACAACGCTTAGTTGAAAAGCGCGTGCATATGCGCGACGCCTTCCCGCGCCAGTTGGAAGGCTATAAGCCACATCACCACCCCAACCAGAATGTTGATAATGCGTTGAGCTTTCGCCGTACGCAGTCGAGGCGCAAGCCAGGCCGCCAGTAGCGCTAACCCAAAAAACCATAAGAACGACGCGCTAATCGTGCCGAGGGCGAACCAGCGCTTTGGCTCCATAGCCAGTTGTCCGCCGAGACTGCCCAACACGACAAACGTATCCAGATAAACGTGCGGATTCAGCCACGTTACCGCCAGCATCGTAGCAATAATTTTCCAGCGCCCCTGCTTCATAACCTCGGCGCTGGCCAGCTCCAGATTACTGCTCATTGCCGTTTTCAGCGCGCCAAAACCGTACCATAACAAGAACGCGACCCCGCCCCATGTGACCAGCGCCAGCAGCCACGGCGACTGCATCAGCAACGCGCTGCCGCCAAAAATACCGGCGCTAATCAGGACTAAATCACTTAACGCGCAAAGCAGCGCTATCATGAGGTGGTACTGGCGGCGAATTCCCTGATTCATCACAAACGCATTTTGCGGGCCAAGCGGAAGGATCATGGCGGCGCCAAGGACAAACCCTTGAAAATAATAAGATATCACGTTAACTACCCTGAGCTGTTTTTCTTAAAGGCAGACTATAGCGCGGGAATATTATTAGCGGAAATTGATAATTTTAATCACTAATAAGAAAAGCTAATGAAGAGACTGAATAACGGATGGCGGCTACGCTTATCCGCTCAATAACCAGAGAATACTGGAGGCGGATAAACGCAGCACTGGCAGGCAGCACGGGAGGAAAATTACTCCGCGGCGTTATCTTTCACGCGTTTAAAATTGACGTCCATCTGCGGGTACGGGAAGCTAATACCAGCGGCGTCGAATTCACGTTTAATACGTTCCAGCACGTCCCAGTAGACATTTTGCAGGTCGCTGCTTTTACTCCAGACACGCACCACAAAATTAATTGATGAGGCGCCCAGCTCATTCAAACGCACCGTCATTTCGCGATCTTTTAAAATACGATCGTCGGACTCGATAATCGTCGTGAGCAGCTGTTTCACCTGATCGATATCCGAATCGTAGGCCACCCCAATAATGAATTCGTTGCGGCGAACCGGCTCACGAGAATAGTTGATGATATTTCCCGCGATAATTTTGCCATTCGGAATCACAATAATTTTGCCGTCTACCGCGCGCATTGTCGTGGAAAAGATTTGCACGTTAAGTACCGTACCGGCAACGCCGCCTAAATCGACATACTCACCGGCGCGGAACGGACGGAACATAACCAGCAATACCCCAGCCGCAAGGTTAGAAAGCGATCCCTGTAATGCCAGGCCAACGGCTAAACCAGCGGCGCCCAGTACGGCAATAACCGAGGCGGTTTGAACCCCCACGCGACCCAGAGCCGCAATCAGCGTAAAAGCGATAACCCCATAGCGCACCAGCGCAGAAAGAAAGTCGGCCACTGTCGCATCAATATGACGCGCACGCATCAGACGATTTACCGTATTGGAAATCACGCGCGCTACAATCAAGCCGATGATGATAATAGCGATAGCCGCAACAATATTCACAGCATAGCTGAGCAATAACGCCTGGTTGCGTACCAGCCAGGTGCCCGCACCATTTATGCTGTCGACAACATTCAAATCTTCCATTCAATATTCCTTGGTCATAGCAAAACAAGCAAATGAGATCATTCTCACGAAAAGAACTTTTTAAAGGTAAACAAAAACAGAGGAATATGCCATTTTTCGGCATCATCCCAAAACCAAAAAAGGCAGGTACATTGTGAGTTGGCCGGATGAAAGCGCTAACTAACGCCGCTCTCCGGAAATAACGATAAAAAAATGGCTTCCCAAGGGAAGCCATTTCAATCAGCAGACTATATTACAGAACGTCAATCGCGTTCAGTTCTTTAAATGCTTTTTCCAGACGAGCGATCATCGAAGTCTGGCCAGCACGCAGCCATACGCGCGGGTCATAGTATTTCTTGTTCGGCTGATCTTCGCCTTTCGGGTTGCCCAGCTGACCTTGCAGATACGCTTCGTTTTCTTTGTAGTAGTTCAGAACACCTTCCCAGGTTGCCCATTGGGTATCGGTATCGATGTTCATTTTCACTACGCCGTAGCTTACGGAGTCTTTGATTTCCTGAGCAGTAGAACCGGAACCGCCGTGGAAAACGAAGTTCAGGCTGTTGTGCGGCAGGTTATGTTTCTTAGAAACATACTCCTGAGAATCACGCAGAATGGTCGGGGTCAGAACCACGTTACCCGGCTTGTAAACGCCGTGTACGTTACCGAAGGAAGCGGCAATGGTGAAACGCGGGCTGATTTTGCTCAGTTCAGTGTACGCGTAATCAACGTCTTCCGGCTGGGTGTACAGAGCAGAAGCATCCATGTGGCTGTTGTCCACGCCGTCTTCTTCACCACCGGTGCAACCCAGTTCGATTTCCAGAGTCATGCCAATTTTGGACATGCGCGCCAGGTATTTGGAGCAGATTTCGATGTTTTCGTGCAGAGACTCTTCAGACAGGTCAATCATGTGAGAAGAGAACAGCGGTTTACCGGTAGCCGCGAAGTGTTTTTCACCCGCGTCCAGCAGACCGTCGATCCACGGCAGCAGTTTCTTCGCGCAGTGGTCAGTGTGCAGGATAACCGGCACGCCGTAGTGTTCAGCCATCTGATGAACGTGATGCGCGCCAGAGATAGCGCCCAGGATTGCCGCGCCCTGAGGTACGTCAGTTTTCACGCCTTTACCCGCGATGAAGGACGCGCCGCCGTTGGAGAACTGAACGATGACCGGTGCTTTAACTTTTGCAGCGGTTTCCAGAACAGCGTTGATGGAATCAGTGCCCACGCAGTTAACTGCCGGCAGAGCAAAATTGTTTTCTTTTGCTACCTGGAACACTTTCTGTACGTCATCACCAGTGATCACGCCTGGTTTTACGAAATCAAAAATTTTAGACATGTTTCGTTGTCCTGTATCGTCGGGCTTTGGGAAAAAACACGGGCCGCCCTGAATGTCAGATCGGCGATAAATCAACGGGCAGGAATCCCTGCCCGTAACGATTACTTCTTAGCGCGCTCTTCGAGCATCGCTACGGCTGGCAGAACTTTACCTTCCACGAATTCGAGGAATGCGCCGCCGCCAGTAGAAATGTAGGAGATTTTGTCAGCAATGCCGAACAGGTCGATTGCCGCCAGGGTGTCGCCGCCGCCAGCGATGGAAAACGCTTCGCTATCAGCGATGGCATTCGCCACGATTTCAGTCCCTTTACGGAAGTTCGGGAACTCAAACACGCCAACCGGGCCGTTCCACAGAATGGTTTTGGCATTCTTGAGGATTTCAGCCAGCTGCTGAGCGGAAGCATCGCCGATATCCAGGATCTGCTCGTCTTCTTTCACGTCGTTAACGGATTTCAGAGTCGCCGGTGCGGTTTCGGAGAACTCGGTGGCAACGCGAACATCGGTCGGAACCGGGATATCGCAAGTGGTCAGCAGACGTTTTGCTTCGTCAACCAGGTCAGCTTCGTACAGGGATTTACCGACGCTGTGGCCCTGAGCGGCAACGAAGGTGTTGGCGATACCGCCGCCGACAATCAGCTGGTCAGCGATTTTAGACAGGGAATCCAGAACGGTCAGTTTGGTAGATACTTTAGAACCACCAACGATAGCCACCATCGGACGAGCCGGTTCTTTCAGCGCTTTACCCAACGCATCCAGTTCAGCGGCCAGCAGCGGGCCTGCGCACGCAACATCAGCAAATTTGCCGATACCGTGGGTAGAAGCCTGCGCGCGGTGCGCAGTACCAAAGGCGTCCATCACGAATACGTCACACAGGGCGGCGTATTTTTTAGACAGCGCTTCGTCGTCTTTCTTTTCGCCTTTGTTAAAGCGAACGTTTTCCAGAACCACCAGCTCACCTTCGGCCACGTCAACGCCGTCCAGGTAATCTTTGACCAGGCGAACCGGGTTAGACAGTTTGTCTTTCAGATAGTTAACAACCGGCAGCAGAGAGAATTCTTCGTTGTACTCGCCTTCGGTAGGACGACCCAGGTGGGAAGTTACCATCACTTTCGCGCCCTGTTTCAGAGCCAGTTCGATGGTCGGCAGAGAGGCGCGGATACGCGCGTCGCTGGTCACTTTCCCTTCTTTAACAGGTACGTTCAGATCCGCACGGATAAAAACGCGTTTCCCGGCCAGATCCAGATCGGTCATCTTAATTACAGACATGGTGAATCCTCTCAATGATGCTTAAAGTTTTGTCGACGCTGACGCGTCGAGCCTGAAACCAACTGCGGCCATCGCTAACGTGGTGTCGAGCATCCGGTTAGCAAAGCCCCATTCATTATCGCACCAGACCAGCGTCTTGATCAGGTGGGCGCCACTGACCCGGGTTTGCGTGCCATCAACAATGGCGCTGTGCGGGTCGTGGTTAAAATCTATCGAGACCAACGGTGATTCCGTATAGTCAACTATACCATGAAATGCACCTTGTGCTGCTTTTTGCAGCAACTGGTTGACTTCACTGGCTTTTACTGGTTTTTTCACCGTCACGCTTAAATCGATCGCCGTCACATTAATGGTTGGAACGCGCACCGCAATCGCCTCAAAACGATCGTTAAACTGCGGGAATATACGCGTAATGCCTGCCGCCAGTTTTGTATCTACCGGGATAATCGACTGGCTGGCCGCGCGCGTGCGCCGCAGATCGGAGTGATACGCGTCGATCACCTGCTGATCGTTCATCGCGGAGTGGATCGTCGTGACGGTACCAGACTCGATGCCGTAAGCATCATCCAACAATTTAATGACGGGAATTATGCAATTCGTGGTACAGGACGCGTTTGAGACAATACGATGTTCCGCACGCAGTTGGTTCTGGTTCACGCCAAAAACGACGGTGGCGTCAAGATCGTTGCTGCCCGGATGAGAAAAGAGCACTTTCTTCGCGCCAGCGGCAATATGCGCCTCGCCATGCTCCCGGTTGCCATATACGCCCGTACAATCCAACACGACATCCACGCCCAGTTCGCGCCACGGCAGATCCGCCAGCGTTCGTTCATGCAGAATACGAATGACATCGTCGCCGACAAAAAGCTGCTCGCGCTCGTGGCGAACCTCCCATGCAAAACGCCCGTGGCTGGTATCGTATTTCAACAAATGCGCCATGCCTGCGGCATCCGCCAGCTCGTTGATGGCCACCACGGTAATTTCCGCCCGACGTCCGGATTCATACAAAGCACGAACCACGTTACGCCCGATGCGACCAAAGCCATTAATCGCTATGCGTACGGTCATAGGTCTCCTGCAAGGCTATCCCGATTCAGATGAGGCTGACAGAGTAATGCAGCTCATCGTCGAGTAAAACCTCACCTGTCGCAAACTGCGACTGATTGGTTAATTGTCGAACATTTAATTAACTGAAACGCTTCAGCTAGAATAAGCGAAACGGGGAATAAAAGGAATGTTTGTCCAGTCGAAGAAGACAGTTATCTGACCTGCATCACATTTCATGGCCGCTTACGCTGCAATTTATTCCATATTTAAGAATCACCAGTACATCCGTCAGATCTTTTCATCGTCGCGTCACAAATACTGATTTATATCAGAAAGCGCTGTCGCCAGCGTCTATATTATCAGCGCCACGTCCGAGTCTCGGAGTCCTGTAACGATGACTGTATCTCACCACAATGCCTCTACAGCGCGCTTTTACGCGCTTCGTCTGCTTCCCGGCCAGGAAGTGTTTTCCCAATTACACGCCTTTGTGCAACAGAACCAATTACATGCCGCCTGGATTGCAGGGTGTACCGGCAGTCTGACCGACGTTGCGCTGCGTTATGCCGGGCAAGAGGCGACCACATCGCTCACCGGCACGTTTGAAGTTATCTCGCTAAACGGCACGCTTGAATTGACCGGCGAGCATCTGCATCTCGCGGTATCGGATCCCTACGGGGCCATGCTCGGCGGCCATATGATGCCAGGGTGTACCGTGCGTACCACGCTGGAGCTGGTTATCGGCGAGCTGCCAGCGCTGACGTTCAGCCGTCAACCGTGCGCCATTTCCGGTTATGACGAACTGCATATTTCTTCCCGTTAATTGACGACTCTTTAAGAGGTACTTTATGGCGCGTCGCCCGTTTTCCAGCCAGTCTCTGGTGCTGATTGTCATCGCTATTGCCATCAATATGATTGGCGGACAGCTTATTAGCATGTTGAAGCTGCCTATTTTTCTCGACTCGATCGGCACCTTAATTAGCGCGGTACTGTTAGGACCGTTCATCGGCATGTTGACTGGGCTTCTGACCAACTTGCTGTGGGGGCTGCTTACCGATCCTATCGCTGCCGCGTTTGCCCCGGTAGCGATGGTTATCGGTCTGGTCGCCGGGTGGCTGGCGCGCGCAGGCTGGTTTCGTACCCTGCCCAAAGTGATCGTCAGCGGGGTCGTCATTACGTTGGCGGTGACGCTGGTCGCCGTACCGCTTCGTACCGCGCTTTTTGGCGGCGTTACCGGTAGCGGCGCTGATTTGTTCGTCGCCTGGATGCATTCAATGGGCCAAAACCTGGTGGAGTCAGTCGCGATTACCGTCATAGGCGCTAATCTGGTCGATAAAATTCTGACGGCGATCATCGTTTGGGTGCTGCTGCGTCAGCTACCGTTACGTACGACACGGCATTTTCCTGCGATGTCAGCCGTACGCTAAATGCATCCGTTTACCTCGTTAACCTTATGGGCGCTGGCGGCCTGCACCACGCTGCTACTCCCTGCGCAGACCGTGCTCCCGGTTTATAGCGCGGCGGCCTTCCTCTGTCTGCTGGCGCTGAAATCAACGCGGCGGCGGGCGAAGTATGTCACCTGGCTGATGCTGTCTTTAGGGTTTGGGCTATGGCTGGTACATGGCGGTTGGCTAACGGAATGGATAAGCGGGCAGCCTCGCGATCCGCAGCGCTGGGTATATGCCGTTACGCTATGGCTACGCCTGCTGGCGATCGTGTCGACGTCGCAGCTATGGATGCAGTATGTGCCGGTTCAGCGGTTTATTCGCGCCCTGTTCGCTTCACGTCTGCCGCCCGGCATCGCTTACCTGTTCGCTGGCCCGCTGCTGGTCGTCGAACAGCTCAAACGACAACTGACGATCGTTCATGAAGCCCAGCGCGCGCGCGGCGTACCGCTGGATGAAGGCTGGTATCAGCGGCTACGGGCAATGCCTGCGCTGATCGTGCCGCTTACGCAAAATGCGCTTAACGATCTGACAATACGCGGCGCGGCGTTGGATATGCGGGGGTTTCGGCTGCATCGAGCCCGAACCACGCTGTGGGCGCCGAAAGATAGCGTGTTACAACGGGTTGCGCGGTATGGCATGGTACTGCTAATACTGGCGGAAGCGGGAGTATGGATATGGTTACGTTAGAGCAGTTTCGTTATCTTCCGTCCGATGCGACACGCCCGCCGGCATGTTTTGATTTCCACTATTCAACACCCGGAATAGTGGCGATAGTTGGCGATAACGGCAGCGGAAAAAGTACGCTGGCGCAACTGATGGCTGGCTGGTATCCGGATTATCTCCCCGGTGATATTGACGGCACAGGCTTACTGCTTGGCGTCCCTATCGGGCAGCTCCCGCTGGTAGAACAGTCGCCCACCATCCAGTTGGTGCAGCAATCGCCTTATTTACAGCTTTCCGGCTGTACCTTTAGCGTAGAGGAAGAGGTGGCGTTTGGCCCGGAGAATCTCGGCCTCCATGAAGCGGAGATTCTACGGCGCATTGACGAGGTGCTGACTCTGACAAACTGCCAGTCGTTACGCCATCGCCATCCCGGCACGCTCTCCGGCGGCGAAACGCAGCGGGTAGTGATTGCCAGCGCGCTTGCCATGCAGCCCAGATTATTAGTTCTTGATGAAGCCTTCAGTCGGCTGACGTCAGCGGCCACCGGGACGCTGCTGGAACGGTTACAACAGTGGGCGCTGGAACGTCATTCTCTCATTGTGCTTTTTGAGCGTAATCATTTCCCCTTTCTGACGCGATGCCAGCGGGTATGGCAATTGCGCGACGGAGCGCTAACCCCATTATGTTGACGTTAAATCAGGTCGCTTATCGTTGGCCGGATGCCGCAGCCGACTGTCTGCACGCCATCTCGCTTGAACTTCGTGACGGCGAATGGCTGGCGTTGACCGGCGATAACGGCGCGGGAAAATCAACGCTGTTACGGATTATGGCCGGCCTGCTTTCCCCCACTTCCGGCTCGGTAACGCTTAATGGAGAGCCGATTGCGCAGCTTAAAAATCGTCAACGCGCCGCCGCTATCGGCGTACTCTTTCAGGAAGCGGAAAACCAGATTTTCCACAGCAATGTCGCACAAGAGGTCGCTTTTGGGCTGAAACTACAACGCTTATCGGCGGAGGAAATTTCACGGCGCACGCAGGCCGCGCTGCGGTTATGCCAGCTAACGGACGTCGCCGAGGCGCACCCGCTTGATCTGCACGCCGCGCAGCGCCGGATGGTGGCGGTCGCCAGTCTGGAGGCGATGGCGCCGCCGGTGTTATTGCTGGATGAACCCAGCCGGGATTTTGACGCCCACTGGCTAACCGTATTTGAACACTGGCTGGCGACATGCCGGGCACGGGGAACCAGCGTCGTGGCGATTAGCCATGACGCTGCGTTTACCCGGCGTCATTTTTCACGGGTGGTACGGCTGCATAATGGCGCGATAACGCCGCGTAACATCATTAAGGACACGCCATCCGATATTCGCCCGTAGAGGTCATTTCCAGCATGAGATCGGCTGGCAGGCTACTTTCCAGCACCCGGCGCACATTTGGGCCGTCGGTGCGTTCATAAAAGGTTTCCGCCTCCGCCTGTGATAATCCTCCCGCCAGTTTACGTCCAATCAACCGGGCGCGTAAGGTTTCCGCCGGGGCGCGAATAAATAATGAGAAATCGCAAAACTCCGCTAACGCGCGCCATCTGTCGTCATCACGCAGGAGCCAGTTTCCTTCCACAATCACGATCGGCGCCGTGACCACAACAGCGTGTTCCACCGGGTCGTGCCGCTGTCGGTCGTACTGCGGCCAGGTCGCTTCGCCAGCCCGCACCAGACGCAGATTTTCCGCCAGCTTATCAACGTCAAAGGTTTCCGGCGCGCCTTTACAGGCACGTAAATGATGCGCCTCCAGCCAGCGGTTATAGTAATGAAAGCCATCCATGGGAAGCGTTTGAATTTCCGGCAGGCCAGCATCCTGACGAGAGAGATATTCCCAGAAGGTGGTCAGCGTGGATTTGCCTGTGCCGGGCGGCGCGCTAAGAAAAACGATGGTACGGCGCTCAGGTTTAGCGGCATGTATTTTAGCCAGTTGTTGCAGTAAGGGCTTGTGAACCTTCTCTATTTCATCATCATGATAATGTGCTTCAACGTGCAGCCCATTAACCGTTAATGCGATTTTCACGGCGTTAATTCCTTTAAAATTGTCGTTACCGCCAGCGCCATCGCCGTTTTGACCATACCGGTAAAGCGCACCTCAGACCACGCGGCGAAGTCGGCAAACTTCATCGACTCCAGCGCGCCATATAAGGGCGCATTACGGGTAATACAGTAAACGTTACTGATGAAGTCCCAGGTAATGTCGTCGGCAAAACCGGGAATCGCGTCCTGTTCATGCAGGTACTGATAAAACTGAGAAAAATGGGTGATGTCAGCGTAGAGCCATTTATCCATTTTCCCCAGCGCATAAATCAGACGTAATGCAACGTCGATATCGTCAAGCGGCCCGCTTTGGGCGAGTAACGGCTTCACTGCATATTCCACAATTTCTTCATCATTATCGACAAATAGCGACGGCAGAAAGCGCTTAATGCCCTGGAGCAAAATGTTATGTGCCGTCGTCATAAACGAAAGTAAATTATTTTGAGCATCCAGTTGCTCAAGCACATCGTCTTCTGTCAGCGTCGTCATTTGTGTCCCGATATACTCATCGTCTTTCAAGCTACAGGTGGGCGTGGACTTGCCACCGTCCTTTATCCTGAAAAGCCCAGAGTATATACCCTAAATAATTCGAGTTGCAGACAAGCGGCAAGAGAGAGAACCACCAGGAGCTTACATGAGTAAGTGACTGGTGTGAACGCGCGTCGCCAACGTACTTGCAACGTGAAGAATGACGGGGATAAGTCACCATGAATGCAGAGAGTCTATAATATTACACGTTCGATCTGCGCTACCGATCAGTAAAGTTTGCGTGCGCACACCGTTCGCAACCCGTTGGATCCCGTTAACCAGATCGCCGCCCGTAACGCCCGTCGCGCTAAAGAGAATGTCGTTACCGGCAGCCAGCTCGTCAAGGGAGTAGACACGGTTAACCGCAACGCCCATTTCTTCGCAGCGTTGACGCTCCTGTTGCGCCACCAGGCGGTTGTCAGCGTTGTCCCCTTTCGCTTCACAAAAGTCGAGCAGCTCCGCCTGCATATCACCGCCCAGCGCTTTTACCGCACAGGCGGAAATTACGCCTTCAGGCGCGCCGCCAATGGTATACATCAGATCATAAGGGTTATCCTGCAAACAGGTCAGGACGCTGGCCGCCACATCACCATCTGGGAGAGCGAATACCTTAACCCCAAGTTGCGTCGCCTGTGTAATGGCCGGTTTCAGCCGCGGTTTATCTAACGTGACCATACGCAGATCCTCCAGCGGCTTATTTAGCGCCCTGGCGACATTTCGCAGGTTATCGGTTAACGATAACGCCAGATTAATCACGCCTTTCGCCTGCCGATTTACAACCAGCTTTTTCATATACATATCGGGCGCATGTAACAAGCTGCCCCGGGGCGCAAACGCCATGACGGCCAGCGCATTACTTTGTCCCATGGCGACCATTCGGGTGCCTTCTATAGGATCGACGGCGATATCCACCTCCGGCCCCTCGCCGTTACCCACTTCCTCGCCAATCCACAGCATGGGCGCATGATCGATTTCCCCCTCGCCGATGACGATCCGCCCACGGATGGCGATATCATTAAATGCCTGTCGCATCGCGGTAACAGCCAGCCCATCAATTCTGTTCTTATCGCCGCATCCGGTTTGCGGCCAGGCAGCCAGTGCTGCCTGCTCCGTAATGCGAAATAGCGGCCATGCCAGAGACATCATGCCGCCTCCCCGATATCCACGCCAAATTGCGCCAGCAGGTATCTTTCCGCTTTTTCGTTCCAGATGCCGTGCGTCTCTTCAACCAGACGCGCCAGCTCCCTGAACAACGGATCCGTTTTTCCTTTTTCGGCGAAATCAGTAATCGCCGTCAGCGGCATGGTGACGCCGTTATAGATAAGCTTCTTACCGCCGGGAATATCCGGCAGGTTGAGTACGGTGTCCGGTACTGCATCCAGCCCACCAATATGCGTCACCATGAATGAAGGTTGGAGCTGTCCTGTTGCGCTTAACGTAATAGCCTCTTTCATATCATCCGTGGAGCCGCCGGATGTCCCTACGACATGAGTACTGTTGTAATGCACATTGTAAAAATTAAACGGTACCTTGAACTGGTTATCTGTCGGCCCGGCAAAGAAATTCAGGCAACCGTCTTCGGCGAGAAGATCGTCAGCCATTTCAACGACGGACGGAACGGCGGCATAAACAAAGACATCATCAAATCCTGCGCCATCGGTTAATGTCCGAAGTTGCGCAGCAGGATCAGCCATGCCCGCGGTATTCACATAGATAAGCTCAATGCCTTTCTCGGCGGCCTGTTTGACCGGCAGCAGTTTTTTCGCCTGCGCCAGGCGGGCTTCATCGATATCTACCACCACAACTCGCGCCGGCTGGATCCCGCCGTTAATGGCATAATCAATCGCGCCAATGCCCATCGGTCCGGCACAGGCCAGGAGCGCGATATTACCGCCGGGTTTGACTCCCATCCGATGTTCATAAACATAAGGTGTTGTATGGTAATTGGCGTTATAAGCGCCAATAATGCAGCACATCGGTTCCGCCAGCGATGCCGCGGCAAAATATGAGCCGTGATACGGTAAAACACAGCCCAGATTAATCGCTACTTCCGGGATTATCATGTACGTGGCGTTACCGCCAAAATATTCGTAACTGTAGCCAGCAGAATAACCGCTCGGCAGGCCCATCGCCGGTTGTAAAACAAAACGCTGTCCTTTTTTATATTTATCAGTCAGATTTTTTCCTACTTCGACGATAATTCCGGCACATTCATGACCCGTAATGACTGGATGATTTTCCAGGTCATCTGGCACTCGTTTATGTTCACTACCTAATAAAGCGGCTTTCCAGGTAGAGAGACATACGCTGTCGGAAATTACGCTTACGAGCAGTTCATTCTCCGTAATGTCAGGTAATTCAAACTCACGGATACGGACATCCCGCTTGCCATATATAGCAGCTACTTTCGTTTTCATATTTACTCCAGAAACCTGAAATATTAATTCGATGTCAAATGGTTAAATAAATCATCAAGACACGGATCGCCAATATAGTTTTTAATAAGTATTAAGGGCTTATCGCTGACTCGCTTAACCCGTCCTTCAAGGCTGGCGTGGGTAACGATAATATCGGCATCATCCGGTACATTTTCGATAGCGTAATGTTTAACGTCGATAGTCAGGCCCGCCTTTTCCAGACGTCGGCGGAACGTTGTGGCGCCCATTGCGCTGGAGCCCATCCCCGCATCGCAGACAAAGGCGATACGTTTCACGTCGCGATATGAAAATTTGCCTTCTTGCTTCATGGCTTTCACCGCTTTAGCGGAATCACTAAAAGTATCTTCGCTGTCGGCTTCGCTACTTTTTTCCATTTTCAAAATGAAAGCGGTGATAATAAAGGTCACTGCCGTTCCCGCCGTTACGCCAGCAATCGTAGCAAGGAAAGAACCTTTCGGCGTCAGCGCCAGGTAAGCGAAAATTGACCCCGGGCTTGGCCCTGCAACCAGGCCGCCATCCAGCAGGTTAAACACCCATGTTCCGCTCATCCCGCCGGCAATCATGGCGATGAGTGTTAATGGCTTCATCAGCACATAGGGGAAATAGAGCTCATGAATCCCCCCGAGGAAATGGATAATCATGGCGCCAGGCGCAGATTTCTTTGCCATTCCTTTGCCGAATAGCGTAAAGGCAAGCAGCAAACCTAAGCCAGGCCCCGGGTTAGAGGCCACCATAAAGAAAATGGACTTTCCGGTTTCCGACGCCTGTTGCATTCCCAACGGATAATAAACGCCCTGATCGATGGCATTGTTCAAAAAGAGGATTTTTGCCGGTTCATTGATTAAAGACAGCAGCGGCAGATAGCCCGCATGTACCAATGATTCAATACACTCCTTCACAAAGTTATTGGCAATAAGTACCGCCGGACCAATCACTTCAAAACCCAGCAGGCACAAAATCATCCCGGCGATACCCAGCGAGAAGTTATTAATCACCATCTCAAAACCGGCGGGAATCCGCTTCTCCAGCAACCGATCAATATATTTAATGACCAGACCGCCGAGAGGCCCCATAATCATTGAGCCAAGAAACATGGGGATATCAGCGCCGATGATAACGCCAATGGTGCCAATTCCCCCCATCACGGCGCCACGCTTTCCACCGACCAGATGTCCACCGGTAGAACCAATCATCACCGGCAGTAAATAAGTAATCATCGGGCCGACAATTTTGGCGAAATGCTCATTTGGCATCCATCCGGTTGGAATAAATAATGCAGTGATAAAACCCCAGGCAATAAAAGCGCCGATATTGGGAATGACCATCGCGGTCAAAAATCCCCCAAAAGCCTGGACCTTTGCACGAGCAGACTTGTGTTCCATATTAATATCCTGTAAAGGAGAGAATAATTATGCGCGAGCTATAATATCCGCCAGCTCTTTTTCTGATTTCGCAGCTAATAACGCCGCTAAAACATCCTCTTCACATAATAGTTCGCTTAACGCCTGAATAGCGCCAATATGTGAATCTGAATCTGCTGCTGACAGGCCGATTAATAATTTTATGCCGTCATCCTCGTCGGTAAACTGCACATCCTGCCTGAGCAATGTTAATGACATCCCGGTTTTTAACGCGCCGCATTCGGGGCGAGCATGAGGCATCGCGACACCAGGTGCCAGAATATAGTAAGGACCATTACTGATTGTTGAATCTTTGATAGCCTGAATATAATTTTCATTTATATAACGATTAGCCAAAAGAGATGACATGGAAAAATCAACAGCTTCCTGCCAATTTTGTGCCAATGGCCTTATTGTAATAGATGCTTCAGGAAAATAATCTATTAACCGCATAAACTATCCTTATTTTATTTTTAGGGTACAACCTGTCGTTAAAAATAAAATACGCGGGCGGCAAAATGAAATCAATCCAGGCGAAAAAGCGAGCGCTTAAAATGACATGATTATAATTTATCTATAAAACAACCTGTTATAATTATAAAAATAAAAAGCAAGCTTCATTTTGTGATGTTAATTGCAAATTCAATAAATAATAAAATATCAAAATTGTGATAAAAATCACAAATAAAGCCTTGTTAGCGATAAAATAAATGTATCTAAAAAAACGGGTCGCCGAAGCGACCCGTTTCATGCCGAATTAAGGATTACAGCAGCGCTTTCGCTTTGGCGATCACGTTGTCCACCGTGAAGCCAAACTCTTCAAACAGCAGCTCTGCCGGGGCGGATTCACCGAAGGTGGTCATCCCGACAATAGCGCCGTTCAGGCCGACGTATTTGAACCAGTAGTCAGCGATACCCGCTTCAATCGCCACACGCGCAGAGACCGCCTTCGGCAGCACGGATTCACGGTAAGCCGCATCCTGCTTGTCGAACGCGTCGGTGGACGGCATGGAAACCACGCGCGCCTTCACGCCTTCGGCAGTCAGTTTTTCGTAAGCGGCAACCGCCAGCTCAACCTCAGAACCGGTCGCAATGAAGATAATCTGCGGCTGGCCCGCACAATCTTTCAGTACGTAACCACCGCGGGCGATATTCGACAGTTGCTCTTCAGTACGTTCCTGCTGCGCCAGGTTCTGACGGGAGAGGATCAGCGCGGTTGGGCCATCCTGACGCTCTACGCCATATTTCCACGCCACCGCGGATTCCACCTGGTCGCACGGACGCCATGTGGACATGTTCGGCGTTACGCGCAGGCTTGCCACCTGCTCGACCGGCTGGTGCGTCGGGCCATCTTCGCCCAGACCGATGGAGTCGTGGGTGTACACCATCACCTGACGCTGTTTCATCAACGCTGCCATACGCACTGCGTTACGGGCATATTCGACGAACATCAGGAAGGTGGAGGTGTACGGCAGGAAACCGCCGTGCAGGGCGATACCGTTGGCGATAGCGGTCATACCGAATTCGCGCACACCGTAATGAATGTAGTTACCTGCGGCATCTTCGTTAATTGCTTTCGAACCGGACCACAGGGTCAGGTTAGACGGTGCCAGGTCAGCGGAGCCGCCGAGGAATTCCGGCAACAGCGGACCGAAGGCTTCGATGGCATTCTGGGACGCTTTGCGGCTGGCGATTTTCGCCGGGTTAGCCTGCAGTTTAGCGATGAATTCATTCGCTTTCGCATCGAAGTCAGCCGGCATGTCGCCTTTCATACGACGAGTGAATTCAGCAGCTTCCTGCGGGAAGGCTTTCTCATAAGCCGCGAATTTCTCATTCCATGCAGACTCTTTCGCCTGGCCGGCTTCTTTCGCATCCCACTGGGCGTAGATTTCAGACGGGATTTCGAACGGCGCGTATTTCCAGCCCAACTGTTCGCGGGTCAGCGCGATTTCCGCGTCGCCCAGCGGCGCGCCGTGGGAATCGTGGGTACCCTGTTTGTTCGGCGAACCGAAACCGATGATGGTTTTGCACATCAGCAGAGACGGTTTGTCAGTCACGGCGCGAGCTTCTTCCGTGGCGCGTTTAATGGCGTCGGCATCGTGACCGTCAATGCCACGGATAACGTGCCAGCCGTAGGCTTCAAAACGTTTCGCGGTGTCATCGGTGAACCAGCCTTCAACGTGACCATCGATAGAGATACCGTTGTCATCATAGAACGCGATCAGTTTGCCCAGTTTCAGAGTACCAGCCAGAGAGCACACTTCGTGAGAAATGCCTTCCATCATGCAGCCGTCGCCCATAAAGACGTAGGTGAAGTGGTCAACGATGTCGTGGCCAGGACGGTTAAACTGCGCCGCCAGAGTTTTCTCGGCAATCGCCATCCCGACGGCGTTGGCAATACCCTGCCCCAGCGGGCCAGTAGTGGTTTCAACGCCAGCGGTGTAGCCCACTTCCGGGTGACCCGGGGTTTTTGAATGTAGCTGACGGAAATTCTGCAGTTCGGACATCGGCAGGTCATAGCCGGTGAGGTGCAGCAGGCTGTAAATCAGCATTGAGCCGTGGCCATTGGACAGCACAAAGCGGTCGCGGTCGGCCCAGGACGGGTTGGCCGGGTTGTGGTTCAGGAAATCACGCCACAGGACTTCGGCAATGTCAGCCATACCCATCGGGGCACCCGGGTGACCGGACTTGGCTTTCTGTACTGCGTCCATGCTCAGCGCACGAATAGCATTGGCAAGCTCTTTACGTGAGGACATTTTGACTCCAGATCGGATGTTGAAAGGCCATGCCCGTAACGACTTGACGACAGCGCGTTTTGGGCTACGCCGGAAAATTTGCCAACAATTTACCCCAAGCCGCGCGTCATGTACATGGAACATCCTTTTACCGCTTCAGAAATCTCCGGATCGTGCTCGTATGTTGCGCAATTAGCTAACTTGCCTGCCATGCTTTTCTTTATACTTAACCCAGGCGCTAATTCATCTGCAACGGGCGCATTTCAAAATAATATTGATTCGTATGGAAGAGAAAAATGAAAATTCGCGCTTTACTGCTTGCTTTGGGCATGGCGACGGTGCTGACCGGTTGCCAGAATATGGACTCTAATGGACTGCTTTCTTCGGGCGCTGAAGCTTTTCAGGCCTATACGTTAAGCGATGCGCAGGTAAAAGCGTTGAGCGATCAATCCTGTCAAGAGCTCGACAGCAAAGCGAAAATCGCGCCGGCGAGCAGCGAATACACTAAACGACTGGCAAAAATTGCCGCCGCGCTGGGGGATAACATTAACGGCCAGCCGGTGAACTATAAGGTTTACGAGACGAAAGACGTCAACGCGTTTGCCATGGCGAACGGTTGTATCCGCGTCTACAGCGGACTGATGGATATGATGACCGACAACGAAGTTGAAGCCGTGATCGGCCATGAAATGGGCCATGTCGCGCTGGGTCATGTAAAGAAAGGGATGCAGGTCGCGCTGGGCACTAACGCCGTTCGTGTTGCGGCGGCATCGGCAGGAGGCGTTGTCGGCAGCCTGTCGCAATCACAGCTTGGCGATCTTGGCGAAAAACTGGTGAACTCGCAGTTCTCTCAGCGTCAGGAGTCCGAAGCGGATGATTATTCTTACGATCTGTTGCGCAAACGCGGTATCAGTCCGGCAGGACTCGCCACCAGCTTTGAGAAACTGGCAAAACTGGAAGCGGGTCGTCAAAGCTCGATGTTCGACGATCACCCGGCGTCCGCCGCACGCGCACAGCATGTGCGCGATCGTATGAGCGCGGACGGAATCAAATAACCCCCGAACAGTGCCGGATAAGCGCAGCGCCATCCGGCAAAACAACTTACTCGCCCTTCTTCGCCGCCTGGATATAGAGCATTTCTAATGCCAGCGTCGCGGCCGCCAGAGCGGTGATCTCCGACTGATCGTAAGCCGGCGCGACTTCCACTACATCCATACCGACAATGTTCAGATCTTTCAGACCGCGTACCAGTTTAATGGCGCGATCGGAGGTCAAACCACCGATCACCGGCGTACCGGTGCCAGGCGCAAACGCCGGGTCCAGACAGTCGATATCAAAGGTCAGATAGACCGGCATATCGCCGACGATCTGTTTCACCTGAGCGAGAATATCATCCACGCCGCGATCGTTGACCTGGCAGGCATCCAGCACGGTAAAGCCATTGTCTTTGTCAAACTCAGTGCGAATACCGATCTGTACCGAATGATGCGGATCGATCAGGCCTTCTTTCGGCGCGGTGTAGAACATCGTGCCGTGATCGAATTCGCAGCCGTTAGCGTAGGTATCGGTATGCGCGTCAAAATGTACCAGCGCCATTTTGCCAAAATGTTTCGCGTGGGCGCGCAGCAGCGGCAGCGTGACGAAGTGGTCGCCGCCGAAAGAGAGCATACGCTTGCCTGCAGACAGCAGTTTTTCAGCGTGCGCCTGTAATTTTTCGCTCATTTCACGGGCATCGCCAAACGCATACACCAAATCGCCGCAGTCCACGACGTTCAGGCGCTCGCGCATGTCAAAATTCCACGGGAAACGGTGATGTTCCCAGGCGAGGTTGGTCGACACCTGACGGATCGCCGCCGGGCCATGACGGCCGCCAGCGCGACCGGACGTTGCCATATCAAACGGTACGCCAGTGATCACCCAGTCGGCATCGCTGTCATACGGCTGGAAGTTCATTGGCAGACGTAAAAAACCAAACGCATTAGAAACCAGTGAGTTATCGTACTGATGACCTAAGGTGCTCATGGCAAAAACCTCTTCTTAGTCAATATAAAAAAACCCTCCCGCGTCGTTAGGCCCGACGAGGAAGGGTTTGAATTTGTTTACGGCTCAAAGTTTACTCTGACAGACCGCATTATTGAAGTCAGTTTAGCCAGGTACAGTAGACAACGCCCGAAAAAAATATATATCCAGCGCAAATCAGTAGGCTCATACGTCCATCGCGGTCAGTTAAGAGGCCTTAGGGATTTGCCGCTGTAAAAACTCAAGCACTAATGCGTAAAACAGCGGTGTTTTTCCTGGCGTCTGGAAAATGGCGTGACCGCTACCGGGAATGAGGGTCATCTCCGCCTGAGGCAGCAGCCGGTACAGCTCGGTAACTTCTTCAACGGTGAAAAATTCATCCCGGTCGCCGTCCAGTAATAGCACAGGAATGTGGATTTTTTTCACCTCTTCTTCCGTCAGCGATGTGGGCGTTGTCCACATTGGCCAGACACCTTTGAGGAACGTGCGCCAGTAGTCTTTTTGCTCTGGATGATGCATGTTCTGATAAAATTTAACCATCCCGGGCGCATCCGAAGCCATTTTATCCAGATCGCGATCCGTCAATTGCCCCTGAGGCATTCCTTTACCATAAAAAATTTCCATCCCCTGCATGTAATGGGTCGTAACAAAGCGATGCGTTGCGCCGCCGACGATAGCAGCGCGCGCTAGATCCGGGTATCGGCTGGTTAACTTCAGAACGACCATGCCGCCATCGCTGTAACCCATCACCAGCGGTTTTTCCAGCTTCAGCGCTTTAACAAAAGCCGCCATATCTTCCACCATCAGATCATAGCTAAACGTTCCTTGCGGGTTATTCGTCAATCCATGTCCACGACTGTCCGGCATGATGACGCGAAAATATCGAGATGCCTCTTTCGCTAATCCCTGCCAACTTTTCGCCGTCAGACCACCACCGTGAATCAACAGCAGCGGAGGCCCCTCGCCCTCTTCAACGTAATGAATTTTGATACCATTCGCTTCTACAAATTTATCTTTGTCCATCGTTGTTGCTGAAGCATTTATTAAAAATATAATATTGATAATAAAAATAAATGCGAATTTAAAAATATGATTCATAACACCTCGCCAATCACTTTTCGTGTAAAAGACCATATTATTCAGATTGAACAAAAAACAATATCAAAATCGATTCGTATCATTTTCACTTATTTACCGTGGAGACCCCGCATCATCTTTTTACAGAACGTAAAAAGCCTTTCCGCGATTAGCCTCAACGCGAAAAGGCTCTGAAGTCAGAAAAGTGCCACCTTATTCATTCTGGCTATAATTCAGGATGACTTGAAGGTCTCTTCCTGAATTGCATTTGGCGCTTTCTTTATTCCTTCGTCTGACAGGGCAAGCTTGACTCGCTAAATGCCGTGGCCGGAATTTTCACAATCGCTTTTTTAACCGGCGCAGGTTTACCACGCGTACAAAGCGGACGGTGGATCTGGTTGGGATAAAAAAGCGCGAAATCGCCAGGATTTAATGTAACGAACTGCTCATTAGCGACACATTCAGGAAAGATGATGTCATCAGGAAGATGCTCAAGCTCCTTTATCCTGGTATCAATTTTATTGGAATAGCCAATCTCCTCATAACCGCTTAGTAAAATCTGAACATCGATATATTTTTTATGAAGTTCAGCTTTGCGGTTTAACGAAGAGTGCGTTTCTCCTTCGCTTATCATAAGAAATGATTCCGGGAAAGAAAGTTCATATCTACCAGCAGGCTGGTCTTCAGCTATCTTCACCGCTTCGATGATAAGTTTTTTAATAATGTGGTTAACGTAAGGTAATAAAGTAAGCTGCTCTATATTTCCATATAGCATACTATAGTTATCCTAAATAATGGTCGTGATTATAATTATCAGCCAATCAGGTACTGGTAAATACCCTCAGCCACAGGAATACCTTCTTTTAAACATTTTTCTTTATAGGCGATTTGCGGATCGTTTGGCGCCAGCACTTTATCAACACCGGGCATCGGTTTTACAGCCCTTAGCTCATTGACCATTGTGCTCATTATTGAGGAAAACAGCGGATTGCCCAACATCTGCGGATCAATAACGATAACCAGACTCGCTAACTTGCGCATCTTGTCATAGTCGCCATACATCCGAACAATATGGTTGCTAAAGTTTGCCCCCATCAGGACGCCCGTGAGCGCATCAATCGCCAGGGCAATACCAGAACCTTTGTGTCCGCCAAAGGGCAGCAGATTTTCAATTTTATGCGGATCGGTAGTGATATGTCCCTCTTTATCCAGCGCCAGACCATGACCTATTGGTTTCCCGGTTTCTTTGGCGTGCAGAATTTTACCAAACGCAATGGCGCTGGTCGCCATATCGACGATCATCGGATGGCTGTCTTTAACGGGGAAGCCGAAGGCGATTGGGTTAGTCCCCAGAAAGCGCTCCGCGCCGCCATACGGCGCAACGCAGGTATCCGTTTGCGTCATGGCGATAGCCACCATTCCCTGGCTTGTCGCCTGCTCAATAAACCACGAGAGCGCGCCGCAGTGGGACGTATTTTTGACGCTGACGAAGCCCAGCCCCGTCTCTCTTGCCAGACTAATAGCGTGGTCTGTCGCCTTTATCAGCGCGCAGTGTCCCATTCCATCATCAGAGTCCAGAATAGCGACAGAAGGCGAAATCTGTTCGATGCTGAATGTTGCTTTTGGATTGAGCCCGCCTGCGTTCAGGCGGGTACAATAGTGCTCTACGCGAATAACGCCGTGGGAGTGAACGCCGGTAATATCGGCATGAACCAAAACGTCGGCTACCTGCTGCGCCGTTTGCGCGTCAAGGCCCGCCTGGGTGAGTTTATTAAACGCCAGCGCTTTCAATTCATTTTCTTTGACTAATATTGTTGACATAACTATCCCGCTATTAAAATTTGATAACGCCTTTAACCAATTTTTTGTTTTCTACCACGTTCTTCTGGTACTGGTTGCCAAACGTATAGAAATCGAATTCCTGGTTTTTCATCATTGTTTCGCTAATAGCGCCCTGAGCCATTAGCTCAATGACACATTCGAAGTCTTCCCGCGTCGCGTTACGGCTGCTCAATAGCGTGGTCTCTTTTTTATGGAAGGTCGGATCGTCAATGACGAGCTCGCCGATATACAGCCCGATGAAGACGATTTTTCCGCCGTGACGAATCAGATCGACAGCGCGGCTCATGGAGGATTTATTGCCGGTGGCATCAAGCACAGTGCCGGCTAATTCACCGGAGAAACAGGCTTTCAGCGCATCAATATAGTCGTCTGACGACGGATCGAGCGTTGCAACGCCTACCTTTTCGGCTACCAGACGACGGCGTTCGGCGTCAATATCAGCTACCGCGACGCGAGCGCCTTTGGCTTTTGCTATCGCGGCGGCGGCCAGCCCAATCGGCCCGGCGCCGACTACCACAATGTTTTGCTGCGGCTTCACGTCAGCGCGGCGTACTGCGTGGGCGCTGATGGCGAAACACTCAACCAGCGCGCCCGCGCTGTCGGTGAGGTTATCCGACAGTTCAACCAGATTTTGTTCACGAACGGCCAGATATTCGCTAAAGCCGCCGTCCTGGTGAACGCCATACAGCGAGACGTTCTCACAGCAGTTGGTTTTTCCTTCCCGGCAGGCTGCGCAAGCGCCGCAAGGAATACAGGGAATAACGCTATAGCGTTGGCCGACCTTCGCCGTGCTGCACGATTTACCCAACATTTCCGCCACGCCGCAAATTTCATGACCCAGCACGCGCGGATAGGCAAAAAAGGGCTGGCGGCCAGCAAACGCATGGATATCGGTGCCGCAAATACCAACCGCTTTAATTTTTAACAGTACTTCATCGTCTTTTAAATGAGGAATATCCCTTTCAATGTATTCGATATTTCCCGGATTATTACAGATAAGCGTTTTCATACTTAACCCTTTGAAGATAAACGGTGAATGGTGGCCGTGACGCCATGTAATTCAATATGGTTAAAGGCCTGCTGAATGTTGTTTAAAAAATCTGCGTTGTCGCCGGCCAGCGTTCCAAAGATGCTATTTATCTGCAGCAAAGACAGCGCTTGTTCCCATCGCGTGTTTTTATTTTTAATAGCCGCATTGAAGGTATCATTGAGCGGGTCGGCCACACTCTGCCCCTGAGAGAGGGTATTAATGACGTAATGGAGCCAGCCCGCAATCAGCGTCGCTAACGCCCTGCCCTTAACGCCGCGCGCCTGAAGCGTCAGATAAGGATCGACGGCCCGCTGAGGCAGCTTCTGAGAACCGTCCATCGCAATCTGTCCGGTCTTATGTTTAATGTTCGGGTTGCTGAATCGCTCAATGAGCAACTGCGCATATTGATGTACATCTACCGCCAAATTCGGGCGCAGCGATTTTGCCTGCTCTTCCGTCATTAAATGATGTACGGCGGTTTTAAAAGCGTCGTCTTCCATGCACTGATAGATAAACTCATATCCAGCCAGGCTGCCGTTATAGGCGAGAAACGAATGGCTGCCATTCAGCATACGAAGTTTCATTTCTTCATAGGGAAGCACGTCCGAGACGAACATCGCCCCTGCTTTATCCCAGTCAGGACGACCGGCAACAAAATTATCTTCGATAACCCACTGACGGAAATCCTCGCATACGATGCCGCAGGGATCGGCAAAACCGATCTGGTCTTTAATCATGTCAAATTGCTCTGGCGTCATTGCCGGCACGATGCGATCGACCATGGTGCCAGGAAAGGTGACATGCTTCGCTATCCAGGCCGCCAGTTGCGGATCGAGATTATCGGCAAACGTAACGATCGCCGTTTTGGTCAAATGACCGTTTTCCGGAATGTTATCGCACGACAGTACACTAAACGGGGGAAGCCCTTGCTGGCGGCGTATCCGTAGCGCTTCGACGATCAGTCCGAGTGCTGACCGGGGATGTTCAGGATCGGCAAGATCGTGTTTGATGAGCGGATGGCTGAGGTCGAGCGTTCTGGACCGCGGATCGGTGCAGTAACCTTTTTCCGTTATCGTCAACGAAACAATTTTTACCTGCGGCTCAGTCAGCTTCTCGATCGCCGCCTGAATACCTGACTTCGGCGTATGCAACGCGCCGGTGACGGTACGAACCAGGCGACTGTTGATGGCACTGGCTGACGTTTCCACCACTGAAAACAGCCCCTCTTGCGCATTTAGCGCATCCACCAGCTCCGCATCGCCGAACAGATTTAGTTCAAAAATCCCCCAGCGGTTGCCGGTTATCTCATTCGTGAGATCGTTATAAACAGCCTGGTGACCACGGTGAAAGGCGCCAAATCCAATATGTACGATGTTGGCTTCCATTCCCTGACGTGAATAAGTCGTTTTGAATTGGTGCCTTGCGGCGTCTAACTGGCGAGCTATGGTGTCCATGAATTTTTCCCACTCCTGTTTTGTTTACCAATTCTGCTTAAACACCATACCAAAATCCGTGAATATGATCACACTCATGGCACCAGATTCTTTACCCTGGTATGCTGACTAATAGCCAATAAATAAAAATAATTTATTTATCAATTGGTTATAAAATGCACTTGTCAGGATAAATTTTACGATTCACAAAAGCGTGATTTTGATTAGATAAATCGGCCACGAATTGGCACCACCCACACAACCAGCAATCATTAAACACCATGAAAAACAATACCTTATTGAATAACACGCCCGCTGCGAGCGTATATATCACGCATGATTGGTTCAATAATCACCCGAAATACAGCAAACCAAACCTGATAATTTGTCTAGTGAATTAATGAGCTCAATTTATTATCAGCATCAACGTTAACCTAAGAACATCAGTTACGGTTTTGATCATCCGGGTCGCTGCTAAAGCGATGAGGAGTAAGCCGCCTTTAGACGTAATTGGCAAATTAATCCATTGATTGAACACAGGAAAAAATTGATGAAGACGCAGATTAGGTACGTTGAAACAAAGCTTTCAAAGCCCCTCTGGCCGAGGTCTTAGTTGACGCGAAACATGGCATAATAGCCATTTCGAACTGGTAACCACGACGATTACGCTGGAAGACGGTTCAACTGGCACCGGATATTCCTATACCGGCGGAAAGGGAGGGTATGCAATTAAAGCGATGATCGATCACGATCTTGCCCCGGTACTGTCAGGGAAAGAGGCGCTGCGATTGACGATATCTATGACTTTATGGAATAGCATATTCACTATATGGGTTGCGGAGGCATCGCGTCGTTTGCGATGTCTGCGGTGGATATCGCCCTTTGGGATTTGAAAGGCAAACGTGAAAAACTGCCGCTGTGGAAAATGGTTGGTTGAAGGCGGCGCGTCTGTCGACGAATGGCGGTCGTTTGGTATGCTCGCTCGGTATGCAGGAATTACACGTCAGACTGGTTTCCGCATTCGAGACTGGCTGACTGGAGGTTCACAGTTTCCCGATCGATCAATATACCAAACATCCGCTGGTGGTCGACAATTATCGCGCCGTGGCACCGGACACCTACGGCATTGGCGTAGAGTTTGACTGGGATAAGCTGAGCGTTTACGAAGCCTGATTCCCTCTCTCCGGGTTTGTTTTTGGCGGCAGGCCCGGTTAATCGCTGACAAAAATGTCATCCGCCTGAAAATAGCCGTCAGGTGGCGAAGAAAAAATCATCAAAATCTTCCAGCGAATCATCCTGTTGGAAGATTTTTACCAGCTCATTTTTACTGTTTTCAAGATGGGTCCACGAAGCCTGTCTGGCCTGCTCAGCATCGCGTTTTTGCAATGCAAGGAAGATACTACGGTGATCTTCCACCCATTTCATTCTTAACTCTTTCTTATGTAAATACTTATAGTTTAACTGCTTCCAGCGCGGATTTTCGGTCCTGACAGCCCGCCACAGCTCGGCAGATTGTTTCATTAATACACGATTTTGCGTGGATTCCGCGATGATATTGTGGAACTGGCGATCCAGTTCTTCAAATTTGTCGCTGTCGCCGCCAATCTGCTTTTCCTGCTGCTCAATAATACGTTTAAGCTGCTTAAGTTCATTAAATCTTATCTGCGTAGCGGCAAAACCGGTGATGTTGCTTTCGATGACCTGCCGGGCCTGTAGCAATTCAAAGGGGCCAATGTCTGAGTAAGGCAAGAGCGCTTTTTGATTGATTTTCTCCAGACTATCAATAAAGTAAGTGCCTGCGCCTTGCTTAACCTCTACCACTCCCTTCAGCTCAAGCATAATAATCGCCTCACGAATCGTCGTGCGGCTGGTTTGAAAACGCTCGCTGAGTTCTCTCTCCGCCGGAAGTCGCTCGCCAGCTTTAAATACCCCTGAATAGAGTAGTTCTTCTATTTGCAGCCCTATATCAAAATAGCGCCGCTTGGTTAAAATTTGTTCCATGCACATACCTATGTAGACAGCAATTGCTCCACTTGAGGGTAGTGTAAACAAATCCTAATGTTTATGGTAAACAATTTCCCTGCCAGAGAGTGGTCGTTTCTTTCCCGCAACCTACGGCTATGCGCGTCACACAGTCCTTCCCCACCAGACTCGGCAGGAAAGGCGCTGATTCCCATAACGCATATTTGACGTTTGATGCCGGGTTTATTTGCGGCAGGGCGGCGGCGCATACCCGTTGTTGTCCGCCGGGAAAGCCTGCGAGGAACAAGGCGGTAGCGTATTTGTTGCTTTACCCTGCAATGCAAAAGCGGCAAAGCCGATGACGCCGATGTTGCGTACATCGCCCTGCGCGGAGTGGGCCGCATAAGCGTCAGCTACGTCGGCGAACTGGAATGCCGCCTCAGTGTGTTTATCTTTGCGAAACCCTTTAATCGCCAGTGAGTCGCCGGCGTTAACAATATAGCCATGATGATTCAGCGAGCCTGCTTTTCCGTTCAACACGTCCAGGCCATCAACCGTTGCGACGATTTCGTAATTGGTATCATGACTGTAATTACGGATATATAACTGATAGTTCATCCCTGATCTTGCAGGAATACTATATTGCCATTGTCCCATTGATGCGTTGTAGCGACGAGTAATTGGAATCGAATTAAAATTAGCGTCGCGCACAGCATATTCAAGATCGCTGATACGTATACTATAAACTTTATCGTAACCTGACGGATATTGAGTGGAGTAATTTATTACCACCATTTCGGCAGGCTCTCGATCGGCACGTTCTACCGAAACGCTTTGTACCGATGAATGCACGTCGCCGCCCCAGGCGGTGCCGACGTCGGATGAAGAGCCATTATTAGATTGCATTCCGCTGGAACAGCCGCCTAACAGCAAAAACAAGCCAACAATGACGGCGTTAAATTTATTCATACTCACACCCCTTTTTAATTATTAGGGGGATTGTAGGCCCATAAAATTACATAGAGAAGCGACGCGCTGATAATTAAGAATTTATAAAATATAAAAGGGTCGATTTAAATAATTAAATCGACCCACAAGCGGAATACTCTTAATTACTCATCTTCAAGATAAGTATAACCGTACAGTCCCGCTTCAAATTCCTCAAGGAACTGCTGCTGCAACGCATCGTCCAGATCCGTCTGTTTTACCTGGTCGCGGAAATGCGTTAACAGCGTTTTCGGGTCCAGTTGTACATATTGCAGCATATCCGCAACGGTATCGCCTTCGTCCGACAGCTCAACCTCGACGCTACCATCCGGGAAGACAAACACGTCAACCGCTTCAGTATCGCCAAACAGGTTGTGCATGTTACCGAGGATCTCCTGATAGGCGCCGACCATAAAGAAGCCGAGCATCGGTGGATTCTCTGGATCGTATTCCGGCATCGGCATCGTCGTGGCGATACCGTCGCCATCGATATAGTGGTCAATAGCGCCATCGGAATCACAGGTTATATCCAGCAGCACGGCACGACGTTCCGGTACCTGATCTAACCCTTCCAGCGGCAGCACCGGAAAGAGCTGATCGATTCCCCACGCGTCCGGCATCGACTGGAACAGCGAGAAGTTGACGTACATTTTGTCCGCCATCCGCTCTTGCAGTTCGTCGATAATCGGGCGATGCGCACGGTTTTGCGGGTCCAGTTGCTTCTGCACTTCATGGCACATGCTGAGATAAAGTTGCTCCGCCCAGGCGCGCTCCTGCAAACTAAACGCGCCGGAAGAGTAGCCGATATGAATATCGTGCAGATCCATTTGGCTATCATGCAGCCATTCACGCAGCGAGCGGCGGGTGCCAGGCTTATGCATCTCCTGCCAGGTTTCCCACAGATTTTGCAGCGCGCGCGGCGCATCTTCAGCAGGGGCAGTCGGATCCGTGTATTCGTTACGCTCCACGCCGATAATGTTAGAGACCAGTACCGTATGGTGCGCAGTGACGGCGCGGCCAGACTCGGTAATCACCGTCGGATGCGGTAAACCATGCTCTTCGCAGGCATCGCCAATCGCCCAGATGATGTTATTGGCATATTCGTTCAGGCCATAGTTCACCGAACAGTCGGACTGCGAGCGGGTACCTTCATAATCCACGCCCAGACCGCCGCCCACGTCGAAGCACTGGATATTAACGCCCAGCTTATGCAGCTCAACATAGAAACGCGCGGACTCGCGCACGCCGGTCGCGATATCGCGAATGTTCGCCATCTGCGATCCCAGGTGGAAGTGCAACAGTTGCAGACTGTCCAGACGCCCGGCGTCACGCAGGGTCTCCACCAGTTGCAGCACCTGGGTCGCCGCCAGGCCGAATTTTGATTTTTCGCCGCCGGAGGATTGCCACTTACCGGACCCCTGAGAGGCCAGACGCGCACGCACGCCCAGACGAGGAACCACGTTCAGGCGCTCAGCTTCTTCCAGCACAATCGCGATTTCAGACATCTTTTCGATGACCAGATAAACCTTATGGCCCATCTTCTCGCCAATCAACGCCAGCCGAATGTATTCACGGTCTTTATAACCATTACAGACGATCACGCTACGGGTCATGCCGGCATGCGCCAGCACCGCCATCAATTCCGCTTTCGACCCCGCTTCCAGCCCCAACGGTTCACCGGAATGGATAAGGGACTCGATCACGCGGCGATGCTGATTGACCTTAATAGGGTAAACGAGGAAGTAGTCGCCGTTATAACCGTAAGATTCACGCGCACGCTTAAACGCCGCGTTAATTGAACGCAAACGGTGTTGCAGGATCTGCGGGAAGCAGAACAGCGCCGGCAGACGCTGGCCTTGCGCTTCGCGCGCTTTCACCAGTTTGGCAAGATCGACACGCGCTTCCGGTACGTCGGGATCGGGGCATACGCTAATATGGCCCAGCTCGTTGACGTCGTAGTAGTTATTGCCCCACCAGGCAATATTGTAAGTGCGCAGCATCTTGCTGGCTTCCTGGGAGCTCATTGCAACCTCCTGCATGGAGCGTAGTACACCCTGTTCGCCTGCTGACGAAGGCGAACCCATAGACATGTCGTCAGACATAGCGAACCTCAATTTTTATTAGCAAGTGTAAAACAGTTGACTACTATCGCAATCCGAAGACGCGATAACAACCCATAGACAAGCGGATTTTCCAGCAGATAGCGCTGATGCTCCGCCTGCGCGACCGGTTTCTTTTTCATATCATTGTAAACACGTAACCGAACTCACAGATAACGGTTCGGCGAAACCACGAGAAAACTCTTGCGTTAACAAGAGCGCCCTTGTTCAGTCTTCAGCGCCATTGCCGGCTCTGGAATCCTGAGAAGCGCCGAGATGGGTATAACATCGGCAGGTATGCAAAGCAGAGATGCAGATTGCGGGGGACATGCGCGCACCAGAACGATGCGACAGATTCAGCAGAATACAACGGTTCATTATCTCGTATCACCTCCACGGCCGCCTCGTAAGACGAACCCACAAGCCAAAGCAACGTTTTAACCCGGCTGGAAGTGGCGACACGAAGAAAACGTCGTGTGCTTTTGTATGAGCCGCGCGTCGCGTTTTATACCCAGAACGCAGAAAAAAAGCAAAGCATAAATGCGCATAATGTCAGCATTATCAGAAACGTTTACCGCCTGATTTTGACCGACATTGCGACGGCCTTCAAAAAAAGCTGGAAATTGGGCGAAGAAGTGACCTAAAATAGCCGTCCAGATGTTAATCCATCCATACTGATTAACACTCAGACTGCCAGTGTCAGTAACCTTCAGACTCATGGTAGAATCTTCTGTCATGACTATTCCGCACAACAGTTTGAGCTAACTAAATTCTCCTTAGGTGAAATTAAATATGGCAAAACACCTTTTTACGTCTGAGTCCGTATCAGAAGGGCATCCTGACAAAATCGCAGACCAAATCTCTGATGCCGTGTTGGACGCTATCCTGCAACAGGATCCGAAAGCACGCGTCGCCTGTGAAACCTACGTTAAAACCGGCATGGTTTTAGTTGGCGGTGAGATCACCACCAGCGCCTGGGTCGATATCGAAGAGATTACCCGTAATACGGTGCGCGAAATTGGCTATGTGCATTCCGACATGGGCTTTGACGCCAACTCTTGCGCGGTACTGAGCGCAATTGGCAAACAGTCTCCGGATATCAACCAGGGCGTTGACCGCGCAGACCCGCTGGAACAAGGCGCGGGCGACCAGGGCCTGATGTTTGGCTACGCGACAAATGAAACCGACGTACTGATGCCTGCGCCAATCACCTACGCGCACCGTCTGGTACAGCGTCAGGCTGAAGTGCGTAAAAATGGCACCCTGCCATGGTTGCGTCCGGATGCAAAAAGCCAGGTCACTTTCCAGTATGACGACGGCAAAATCGTCGGTATCGACGCCGTGGTTCTCTCTACGCAGCACGCAGAAGATATCGACCAAAAATCGCTGCAAGAAGCGGTGATGGAAGAGATCATCAAACCCATTCTGCCGTCTGAATGGTTAAATACGTCCACTAAGTTTTTTATCAACCCAACCGGGCGTTTTGTTATCGGCGGCCCGATGGGCGATTGCGGTCTGACCGGTCGTAAGATCATCGTTGATACCTACGGCGGTATGGCGCGTCACGGCGGCGGCGCCTTCTCCGGTAAAGATCCGTCTAAAGTTGACCGTTCTGCAGCTTACGCTGCGCGTTATGTCGCGAAAAACATCGTGGCGGCAGGTCTGGCGGATCGCTGTGAAATCCAGGTCTCCTACGCTATCGGCGTAGCGGAGCCGACGTCCATCATGGTGGAAACGTTCGGTACTGAAAAAGTGCCTGCTGAACAGTTGATTCTGCTGGTGCGCGAATTCTTCGACCTGCGCCCGTACGGCTTGATTCAGATGCTGGATCTGCTGCACCCGATCTACAAAGAAACTGCGGCTTACGGCCACTTCGGTCGCGAAAACTTCCCATGGGAAAAAACCGACAAAGCGCAACTGCTGCGCGATGCTGCCGGTCTGAAATAATCGCCCGCGCCTGACGCTGTTTTTCAGTCAGGTAAACCATACCGTACTTATCAAGGCCAGCGCCCTGCTGGCCTTTATCATTGCTGATACACGCAACGTTATCAGATATTCCAGCGTGAATTTATACTGACCTTTTTGTGATGCGCAGCACAATCCACTCTCCCCTTTCGTTTCTTCGACTACACTTTTTATCATTCAGTTTCAGTCATCATGAAAGCGGTTACATTCATTTTCATTAAGAACTGACCGCATCACTATCGGTATGCTAATTCTGCGATGAAAATATTACATAATTTTTCAACTTTGTCTGAATACCAGGCGATTGATATGGTTATAAGATTATTAAAACTATTATTTTTCAGATAATTAAATAATCACCGAGATAAATAGTAGTGTAAACGATTACACCATTGTGATTAGCCTCACATCTTTTTACGGCGTACTCACCTACTCTTAACATCGATAAAATTGCTAACCCAACCGGAGGGCATAATGCCTGACAATAAAAAACAAGGGCGTTCCAACAAGGCCATGACATTTTTTGTCTGCTTTCTTGCAGCCCTGGCAGGATTACTTTTTGGCCTGGATATCGGCGTTATCGCCGGTGCTTTACCCTTCATTACCGACGAGTTTCAGATTACCGCACACACTCAGGAATGGGTGGTCAGCTCCATGATGTTTGGCGCGGCCGTCGGCGCTGTCGGCAGCGGCTGGCTCTCCTTTAAGCTGGGTCGTAAAAAAAGCCTGATGATCGGCGCTATCCTGTTCGTCGCCGGTTCGCTGTTCTCCGCTGCGGCGCCTAACGTTGAAGTCCTGATTATTTCTCGCGTGCTGCTGGGTCTGGCCGTCGGCGTCGCTTCCTACACTGCACCGTTGTACCTGTCCGAGATCGCGCCGGAAAAAATTCGCGGCAGTATGATCTCAATGTACCAACTCATGATCACCATCGGGATTCTGGGCGCTTATCTGTCAGATACCGCGTTCAGCTACAGCGGCGCATGGCGCTGGATGCTCGGCGTGATCATCATCCCGGCCATTCTGCTGCTGATCGGCGTCTTCTTCCTGCCGGACAGCCCGCGCTGGTTTGCGGCGAAACGCCGTTTCCATGATGCTGAACGCGTCCTGTTGCGCCTGCGTGACACCAGTGCGGAAGCAAAACGTGAGCTCGATGAAATTCGCGAAAGTTTGCAGGTTAAACAGAGCGGTTGGGCGCTGTTCAAAGAGAACAGCAACTTCCGCCGCGCCGTGTTTCTTGGCATTTTGTTGCAGGTCATGCAGCAATTTACCGGGATGAACGTCATCATGTATTACGCGCCGAAAATCTTCGAACTGGCGGGGTACACGAATACCACGGAGCAGATGTGGGGCACCGTTATTGTTGGTCTGACTAACGTGCTGGCAACCTTCATCGCTATCGGCCTGGTTGACCGCTGGGGCCGCAAGCCGACCCTGACGCTGGGCTTCCTGGTCATGGCGATTGGTATGGGGATTCTGGGTACGATGATGCACATCGGCATCCATTCGCCGTCTGCGCAATACTTCGCTATCGCTATGCTGCTGATGTTCATCATTGGATTTGCGATGAGCGCTGGTCCGCTGATTTGGGTACTGTGCTCCGAAATCCAGCCGCTGAAAGGCCGCGATTTCGGCATCACCTGCTCCACCGCGACCAACTGGATCGCCAATATGATCGTCGGCGCAACGTTCCTGACCATGCTGAACAATCTGGGTAACGCCAATACTTTCTGGGTCTACGCTGGCCTGAACGTGCTGTTTATCCTGCTGACCCTGTGGCTGGTGCCGGAAACCAAACACGTTTCGCTGGAACACATTGAACGTAACCTGATGAAAGGTCGTAAACTGCGCGAAATCGGCGCCCACGACTAATCCCTCCACGCTTCCTCCTGCCACAGGGGGAAGCGTTTTTCTTGCAGTCCCTCTTCCGTCGCACTATTCTCTGCCGCTATGAAAACCCCTCGTCTCCCTATCGCTATCCAGCAGGCCGTGATGCGCCGTCTGCGGGAAAACCTCGCCCAGGCGAACCTCAAGCTCGATAGACATTATCCGGAGCCGAAACTGGTGTATACGCAACGCGGCACCTCGGCGGGCACCGCCTGGCTGGAGAGCTACGAAATCCGCCTCAACCCGGTGTTACTGCTGGAAAACATCGACACCTTTATTGCAGAGGTCGTGCCGCATGAACTGGCGCATCTGTTGGTGTGGAAGCACTTCGGACGCAAGGCTCCGCATGGCAAGGAATGGAAGTGGATGATGGAAAGCGTGCTGGGCGTTCCGGCCAGACGTACCCATCAATTTGCGCTGCAATCCGTACGGCGCAATACCTTTCCCTATCATTGCCAATGCCAGCAACATCAACTCACCGTCCGCCGTCATAACCGCGTAGTACGCGGCGAAGCGGTTTATCGTTGCGTTCACTGCGGTGAACCACTGGTCGCCGGGTAGTTCCCGAAACGTCCGGGAACTTTCCTGAGCGGACTGATTGCATACAGACACAACTTTCGTTACGTTGCGGGCTCGTTTTGCTATGGAGTGTGCAATGTACCGTAATTTTTCTTTTGCCGCTGCGTTGCTGGCCGCAGCGTTTTCAGGCCAGGCCCTGGCCGATGGCATTAACAATTTTTCTCAGGCCAAAGCGGCGAGCGTCAAAGTCAATGCTGACGCGCCCGGCAGCTTTTACTGCGGGTGCCAAATCCGCTGGCAGGGTAAAAAAGGCGTCGTAGACCTGGAGTCCTGCGGCTATAAGGTGCGTAAAAACGAGAATCGCGCCAGACGCATTGAGTGGGAGCACGTTGTCCCCGCCTGGCAATTCGGTCATCAGCGCCAGTGCTGGCAGGACGGCGGGCGAAAAAACTGCGCTAAAGACCCGGTCTACCGCAAAATGGAAAGCGATATGCATAACCTGCAACCCGCGATTGGCGAAGTGAATGGCGATCGCGGCAACTTTATGTATAGCCAGTGGAACGGCGGCGAAGGTCAGTACGGGCAGTGCGCCATGAAAGTGGATTTCAAAGCGAAGCTCGCCGAGCCGCCCGCCCGCGCCCGTGGCGCAATCGCCCGCACTTATTTTTATATGCGCGACCAATACCAACTGAAACTTTCCCGCCAACAAACGCAGCTTTTTAACGTCTGGGATAAGCAGTACCCCGTTACCGCCTGGGAGTGCGAGCGCGATGCGCGTATCGCGAAGGTCCAGGGTAATCATAATCCCTATGTGCAACGCGCTTGCCAGGCGCGAAAGAGCTAACCTACACTAGCGGGATTCTTGTTAACCCATGCCCTGGATAGCCAAACGCCGGGGCCATGACGCGGATTTTTTTATTATGCGTATTCCCCGCATTTATCACCCTGAATTGTTGACGTCCGGTACGCAGATTTCGTTATGCGAAGATGCGGCCAACCATATTGGTCGTGTACTGCGCATGGGACCGGGACAAGCGTTACAGCTGTTTGACGGCAGCAATCAGGTATTCGATGCTGAAATCATTAGCGCCAGTAAGAAAAGCGTTGAAGTGCAAGTGATGAAAGGCGAAATCGACGATCGTGAATCGCCGCTACATATCCATCTGGGCCAGGTGATGTCGCGCGGTGAAAAAATGGAATTTACTATCCAGAAATCGATCGAACTAGGTGTAAGCCTCATTACGCCACTGTTCTCTGAGCGCTGCGGCGTTAAACTGGATAATGAACGTCTGAACAAAAAGCGCCAGCAGTGGCAAAAGATCGCCATCGCCGCCTGCGAACAATGCGGGCGTAACCGGGTGCCGGAAATTCGCCCGCCGATGGCGCTGGAAGCCTGGTGCGCCGAGCAAGATTCCGGGCTGAAGCTCAATCTTCATCCGCGCGCCCATGCCAGCATCAACACTCTGCCGCTGCCGGTTGAACGCGTCCGACTGCTGATCGGCCCGGAAGGCGGGCTGTCGGCGGACGAAATCGCGATGACCGCGCGCTATCAGTTTACTGATATTCTGTTAGGACCTCGCGTTCTGCGTACTGAGACAACCGCGCTCACCGCCATTACCGCGCTACAGGTGCGTTTTGGCGACTTAGGATGAAGCGTTAACGGAGAAAATAATGATCAAGCTCGGCATCGTGATGGACCCCATCGCACACATCAACATCAAGAAAGACACCAGTTTCGCTATGCTGCTGGAGGCCCAACGTCGTGGTTATGAACTTCATTATATGGAGATGGCCGACCTTTATCTGATTAACGGCGAAGCCCGCGCCCGCACGCGAACGTTGAGCGTGGAGCAAAATTACGATAAATGGTACGAGTTCGGCAGCGAGCAGGAGATTAAACTCGCCGACCTCGACGTTATCCTGATGCGTAAAGATCCGCCGTTTGATACCGAGTTTATTTATGCGACCTATATTCTGGAACGCGCTGAAGAGGAAGGGACGCTGATCGTCAACAAACCGCAAAGCCTGCGCGACTGTAATGAAAAACTGTATACTGCCTGGTTTGCCGACCTGACGCCGGAAACGCTGGTAACGCGCAATAAAGCGCAGCTCAAAGCGTTTTGGGAAAAGCACGGCGATATCATTATGAAACCGCTGGACGGTATGGGCGGCGCGTCCATTTTCCGCGTTAAGGAAGGCGATCCTAACATAGGCGTTATTGCCGAAACGCTGACCGAACTGGGCAACCGCTACTGCATGGCGCAGAACTATTTGCCCGCGATCAAAGATGGCGATAAGCGCGTACTGGTCGTCGACGGCGAGCCGGTGCCTTACTGCCTGGCGCGTATTCCGCAGGGCGGCGAAACCCGCGGCAACCTGGCGGCTGGTGGTCGCGGCGAACCCCGTCCGTTGAGCGAAAGCGACTGGGAAATCGCCCGCCGCGTTGGGCCGACGCTTAAAGCCAAAGGGCTTATTTTCGTCGGTCTGGATATTATCGGCGACCGCTTAACGGAAATTAACGTGACCAGCCCAACCTGCGTGCGTGAAATCGAAGCGGAATACCCGATCTCTATCACCGGGATGTTGATGGACGCCATCGAAGCGCGTCTGGCGAAGTAAACGTTTATTGCCCGGTGGCGTGCGCTTACCGGGCCTGAGCAATCACGCCGCCCCGGTCGGATAAGGCGGCGCGTCAGCATCGCCATCCGGCAGTCTATTGCCCGATAAGGCCGCCGTCCTTTGGCAAAAGACGGCTTATATGAGTGACAACCGTCCGCTTTCCCCACATACTGAACGCTGTCGTTTTTTTGAACCAGGAAACAGAACCTCTGACAATGAATTTACAGCATCACTTTCTTATTGCCATGCCTGCGCTCCAGGACCCGATTTTCCGCCGTTCCGTAGTGTATATTTGCGAGCACAACCAGGACGGCGCTATGGGGATTATTATTAATAAGCCTTTGGAAAATCTGCAAATTGAAGGGATTCTGGAAAAACTAAAAATTACGCCGGAACCGCGCGATTCGGCAATTCGTCTTGATAAAGCCGTGATGCTCGGCGGCCCGCTGGCGGAAGATCGCGGATTTATTCTCCATACTCCGCCGTCACGTTTCGCCTCCAGCATTCGTATCTCAGACAATACCGTGATTACCACCTCCCGCGATGTGCTGGAAACGTTAGGTACCCAACAACAGCCTTCCGATGTGCTGGTCGCGCTGGGCTACGCCTCCTGGGATAAAGGCCAGCTTGAACAAGAGTTGCTTGATAACGCCTGGCTTACCGCGCCCGCCGATCTCAATATTTTGTTCAAAACACCCATTGCCGAGCGCTGGCGCGAAGCGGCAAAACTTATTGGCATTGATATTCTGACCATGCCTGGCGTTGCGGGGCACGCCTGATGAGCGACACCTTACTGGCCTTTGACTTCGGCACAAAAAGCATCGGCGTTGCAATAGGACAACGCATTACCGGCACCGCCCGTCCGCTTCCGGCAATCAAAGCACAGGACGGCACGCCCGACTGGATGCTCATTGAACGTTTGCTGAAAGAGTGGCAGCCGGACGAAATTATTGTCGGGCTACCGCTCAATATGGATGGCACTGAACAACCGCTGACGGCGCGCGCCCGTAAATTCGCCAACCGTATTCATGGGCGCTTCGGGGTAACTGTCACGCTGCACGATGAACGACTCAGCACCGTTGAAGCACGCTCCGGTCTGTTTGAACGAGGTGGGTATCGCGCGCTGAACAAAGGCAAAGTGGACTCGGCCTCCGCCGTGATTATCCTCGAAAGCTATTTTGAACAGGGGTATTAAAGCCGTTTTTGTCAGCAGGCGGGTAACGCGGTCACGGTTGCCAGGCTTACTGGGCAATAAGCTGGTTTAGTGCCTTCAGCGCCTGTAAACGCGCAGCCGCCTCCGCCTCATCAATCCGCCACATTCCCGCAAAGGCCAGCGCTGCGGCGTGCTTGCCTAGCGGTTGCGCCATAGAAACTTCACCATCAGCGTGATGCCACAGCACGTATCCCCGCTGGCGCTGCTGCGCCACATGCGGCGCCAGATTACGCCATTGCTCCGGAGTAAAACGCTGCATTAGCGCCTCATCGCTTTCTGCCGCCAGTAACGCCACCCCAGGTACCGACTGCCAGGCAGGGTACATGCGAAACCCCGCCAGCGCCTGACTTCCCTGCGAACCCGGCGTAGAGTGATAAATATAGATAATCTGGTCTTCCCATAGCACGCCTAATGCCACCACGATGTCTTTGGGCGCATGGCGCTCAAGGATAGGCAACGCATGGGAGAACAGCGCTGAACCGCGAATCGCCTGCGCCGCCAAAGCATGAATGCCTGGCCCGGGTAAATAGCGTCGGTGCTCATCCTGCATCGTGAGTCCAATAGAGGCCATCGTCATTAACAGGCGATTAACGCGCGTGGTATTAATATCCATCAGCCGGGCAAGCTCGCGACATCCGATAGCACGGTCGCTGGAGACCAGATATTGCAGACAGCGAATGCCATCTATCAGGCTTTGATTCGGTTGTGATGACATCGTTAAATGGCTTCGCTGTGGTTTTAACAAAGCTGCGATTTTAACGCCGGTTCGCCAGGATACAAGCCTGCATGCCGTTCAATCCACCGCGCCAGTCAACACTTTCCCCCCCCTACGCCGTCATCTTCGCTACAGCCGTCCCTGCGCCTGACGCCATTGCGCGCTCTGGGCGAATGTCATCATCCCCTGCTGCTGCCCGGTTTGTATCACGTGGGCCAACTGATGGAGTTTGCCTTCACGGATCAAATTCCCTGTGGCTGGCGTATTAATCAGTAATTCAAACAACGCCACGCGCCCATCCTGTCTGTCGACCTCCAGTTTTTGTGATAGTACGGCGCGCAGACTACCCGCCAGTTGGCTGCGTACCGGTTCTTTTTCCTGCGCCGGAAAACTATCCACTAATCTTTCCACCGCCTGCGCCGCACCGCGAGTATGCAGGGTTGCCAGTACCAGATGCCCCGTTTCCGCCGCCGTCAGCGACAGGCGAATGGTCTCGCTGTCACGCAGCTCTCCCAGCAAAATGACATCAGGATCTTCACGTAACGCCGCGCGCAGCCCGGCGGCAAAAGTGGCGCAATGCTGGCCGATTTCCCGCTGCTGTATCAGGCAACGCTTGCTGGTGTAACGGTACTCAATAGGATCTTCCAGCGTCAGGATGTGTTTATCGGCATGTTGATTAAGATGTCCCACCATCGCCGCCAGCGTAGTGGACTTCCCGCAGCCAGTAGCGCCAGTGACCAGAATCAGTCCGTTCTCGCTGGCAAGCAGTGCGGGTACTATCGGCGGCGTCTGGATTTCCGCCAGATCAGGACAGCGCTCGGGCAATAGCCGTAGCGCCAGCGACGTTCCCTGTTGATGTGTGAACGCACTGGCGCGCAGGCGCCGCGTGCCAGACAGCGAGACGGCGAAATCAAGCTGGCCGTGCGTTCGCCACTGATATTGCTGCGCGTCATTAAGCCAATCAAGCAGAAGCCTGTCGACATCAGGCGCGGTAAAAGGCGCGATCTCCATGCGTCCTTGTTTGCGCCATCGCGCAGGCCAGGCGTTACACAGGTGTAGATCCGAGACGTTATGCTTTACACTAAGCGTCACAATTTCTTCCATATTCATATAAACATCCTCGGAAAATGAACGATATCGCGCATAACCTGGCACACATCCGGGACAAAATCTCCGCCGCGGCGACGCGTTGCGGCCGCTCTTCAGAAGAAGTTACGTTGCTTGCAGTGAGTAAAACCAAACCTGCGAGCGACATCGCAGAAGCCATTGCCGCCGGACAACGGGCATTTGGTGAAAATTATGTACAAGAGGGGGTGGAAAAAATCCGCCACTTTCAGGAAGCGAAAGTGGAAGGCCTGCACTGGCACTTTATAGGCCCTTTACAGTCCAACAAAAGTCGGCTGGTGGCCGAGCATTTTGACTGGTGTCATACCATCGATCGCCTGCGTATCGCCTCGCGCCTGAGCGAACAGCGTCCGGATAATCTGCCAGCGCTAAATGTTCTGATCCAAATTAATATCAGCGATGAAAACAGCAAATCAGGCATTCCGCTGGCGGAACTGGATGAGCTGGCCGCTGCGGTGGCTACACTGCCGCGTCTGCGGCTTCGCGGACTGATGGCGATCCCGGCGCCAGAGTCAGATTATGTAAGGCAGTTTGAAGTCGCACGTCAAATGGCTGTAGCATTTGCCGGGCTGAAAGCGCGCTACCCTGACGTTGATACCCTATCTCTGGGTATGAGCGACGATATGGAAGCCGCGATTGCGGCAGGTAGCACAATGGTGCGCATCGGCACCGCTATCTTTGGTGCTCGTGATTACACAAAAAATTAAGGAAAACTGAGGAACGCCATGAATACGTTGACCTTCCTGCTCTCAACGGTAATTGAGCTGTATACCATGGTGCTATTATTGCGCGTGTGGATGCAGTGGGCCCGCTGTGACTTTTACAACCCTTTCTCCCAGTTCGTGGTGAAAATTACGCAGCCCATCATCGGACCGCTGCGTCGTATTATCCCGCCAATGGGGCCGATTGACAGCGCTTCCCTGCTGGTGGCGTTTATTCTTAGCGTTATTAAGGCGATAGTGCTGTTTAAGGTCATTACGTTTCAGGCGATTATCTGGATTGCCGCAGTGCTTATCTTGCTTAAAACAATCGGCCTGCTGATCTTCTGGGTGCTGCTGGTCATGGCTATCATGAGCTGGGTGAGCCAGGGTCGTAGCCCAATTGAATATGTATTGATTCAGCTTGCCGAGCCGCTGCTCAGCCCGATTCGCCGTATACTGCCTGCGATGGGCGGCATCGACTTCTCGCCGATGGTTCTGGTGCTGCTGCTGTATGTCGTTAATATGGGGATCGCTGAAGTCTTACAAGCGACAGGCAACATGTTGCTGCCGGGGCTGTGGATGGCGCTATGAGTGCTGTGACTCGCTGCGAAGACGGTCTGGTGTTACGGCTTTATATTCAGCCGAAAGCCAGCCGTGACAGTATTGTGGGCTTACATGGCGACGAGGTGAAAGTCGCCATTACCGCCCCGCCGGTTGATGGTCAGGCAAACAGCCATCTGACCAAGTTTCTCGGTAAACAGTTTCGCGTGGCGAAAAGTCAGATCGTCATCGAAAAAGGCGAGCTGGGCCGTCACAAACAGGTAAAAATTATTCACCCGCAACAGATCCCGCCGGAAATTGCGGCGTTAACTGAGTAGGTATTCCATGCAAAAAGTTGTTCTCGCAACCGGCAACGCCGGTAAAGTGCGCGAGCTCGCGTCGCTGTTAAGCGATTTTGGGCTTGATGTGGTAGCGCAAACGGAACTGGGCGTCGATTCCGCGGAAGAAACCGGCCTGACGTTTATTGAAAACGCGATTCTCAAAGCGCGCCATGCCGCTAAAATGACCGGTCTGCCCGCCATTGCCGATGACTCCGGTCTGGCCGTTGACGTTTTAGGCGGCGCGCCGGGTATCTATTCCGCGCGCTATTCTGGCGAAAACGCGACAGATCAGCAAAATCTGGAAAAACTGCTGCATACTCTACGAGATGTTCCGGACGACAAACGCCAGGCGCGATTCCATTGTGTGCTGGTTTATTTGCGTCATGCCGAAGATCCCACACCGATAGTCTGTCACGGTAGCTGGCCTGGCGTCATTACTCGCCAGGCGGCCGGAAATGGCGGATTTGGCTATGATCCCATTTTCTTCGTACCGTCTGAAGGCAAAACCGCCGCAGAACTGACCCGTGAAGAAAAAAGCGCGATTTCCCATCGTGGACAAGCGCTCAAGCTGCTGCTGGATGCGTTACGCAATGGCTAAACTACCGCCGCTCAGTCTTTATATTCATATTCCCTGGTGTGTACAAAAATGTCCATATTGCGACTTCAATTCCCATGCGTTGAAGGGCGAGGTGCCGCATGACGACTACGTCCAGCATCTGTTAAACGATCTGGACGCCGATGTCGCCTGGGCGCAAGGGCGTGAAGTAAAGACCATTTTTATTGGCGGCGGTACGCCAAGCCTGCTTTCCGGGCCGGCGATGCAAACGCTGCTGGACGGCGTGCGTGCGCGCCTGAATCTGGCGGCGGATGCGGAAATTACCATGGAAGCGAACCCCGGCACGGTCGAAGCCGACCGCTTCATCGACTATCAGCGCGCCGGCGTAAACCGGATCTCCATTGGCGTGCAGAGCTTTAGTGAGCCTAAGCTGAAACGTCTTGGCCGTATTCACGGTCCACAAGAGGCGATGCGGGCAGCAATACTGGCAAATGGGCTTGGGCTACGCAGCTTTAACCTCGACTTGATGCATGGATTGCCGGATCAAACGCTGGAAGAGGCGCTGAATGATTTGCGACAGGCGATTGCGCTTAATCCGCCGCATCTCTCATGGTATCAATTGACGATTGAACCCAACACTCTGTTCGGTTCGCGTCCGCCGGTTTTACCGGACGATGACGCTCTGTGGGATATCTTTGAGCAGGGCCACCAGTTATTAACCGCCGCGGGCTATCAGCAATACGAAACGTCGGCCTATGCCAAACCCGGTTATCAGTGCCAGCATAATCTGAACTACTGGCGCTTTGGCGACTATCTGGGTATTGGCTGCGGCGCCCACGGTAAAGTCACCTTCCCGGGCGGCAGGATCCTGCGCACCACCAAAACCCGTCACCCACGCGGTTATATGCAGGGACGTTACCTGGAAAGCCAGCGTGACGTGAGTGATGACGATAAACCCTTTGAGTTCTTTATGAATCGTTTTCGGTTGCTGGAGCGCGCGCCTCGCGCCGAATTTGTCGACTATACCGGGCTTACGGAAGCGGTTATTCGTCAGCCAATCGACGAGGCTATTGCCCAGGGCTATCTGACCGAATGCGAGCAATACTGGCAGATTACCCGGCACGGTAAACTGTTTTTAAACTCTCTTCTTGAGTTGTTTCTCGCGGAATAACAAGGAATAAGCCTGTCGCGCCAGCGGGTAAAATACCTGATAGCGCGACGCTTACCGACCTGTGGCGGTTAATGCGCCGCCGGCAAGCGCATTATTTAATAACCCCTTTACGACGCAAATCGTCCGTATCTTTTTTCCAGCGCTCGTAACCGTCATTAATATGCATAATTTTCACACGGATATCACTCTGTTGCATCTGAAGTTTCTGTACCGCTATATTCAGCGGATATTGTCCTTTCTCTAACGTTATCCAGTCATTCTGCGCTTTTCGACGCAGCTCTTCTGATTTCAAAAATACCTGCCGCCGTTGCTCGTGTATGTCTAAATCTCTTTTCTGCTGAATAGCCGCTTCATTGCACGGCTCACTCTGCTTACGACACGCGTCTAAAGCCGGTTGATAGACCTCTTTTTCGTATTTCTCGGCATATACGCTGCTATCGTTGGCTTTTACATAATCATCGCGCTCTTTTAACGTCTTTTTAAACGCCTCGGCGCGGGTCAACGGTTTCCCATCAGCGCCTTTTCCCCAATACGCGTCCGCTTCTTTTTTAGCTACCGCTATTTTCTTATCCAGGGCAGAGAGTTGTTCTTCAAGACCGGGGATCGACGCTTTCTGCGCACGCCAGGAGGCTTCAATGTTGCCAAACCGATAGTTAAAGTCATCACTGTTGACGATCAGGTATTTATCATTCGTTTTAATGTCGTCAATAGCCCGGCCCTGATCGCTGGCTGCCATTTGTAATGAGTAATAGTTCACCGTCCAGCCAGAGGCTGGCGTCCCTTTACTGGTTAACATGGCAGAAAATTTAACGGGACGATCTTTGGTCCAGGTTTTTTCAACAAAATAATAATCCGCCGCCATACCAACGCCGGTATACATATCTTCACGGGAAGAAATATCCCCTTCGGCAGACCAGGTGGCCTGATTGCCCGTCGAATCAAGATTTTTTAAGGTAATGGAATCCAGTTTAAGTATGCCGTGGTACTGCTTACTAAACTGTTCTTTTAAGATGTTATCGGAGGGTTGAGCAACCTCTGCCCAACTATAGCCTGAAATCAGGGCAAACAGCGCTGCGCCAGCAATCCATTGTCGAACCACTTGTGGACCTCCCGTCCAGAGACATGACGCCCACGATTATCATAACCAGGATGATAATTAGCAAGATAATAGTGTTGGTTGTGCGAGAGGTCTTCCAAAGATGGCCCCGGCCTTCCGACCGGGGCATTATCTTTAATACTGATTGAACATCGTCTGGATCTGTTTTGGATCTTTAGTCTGGGTTAACGCCAGTTGCAGTAAGACACGCGCTTTTTGCGGGTTCAGCGTGCCGGAAGCGACAAAGCCGTATTTTGCATCGTCAACTTCCGCATCCTGCGTGGTTGCGCCAGTCGGCACACGTGAAGAACGCACCACTACCGTACCGTTGTGCGCGGCGGTCGCCAGGGTATCAAAGACCGTTTTATACAGGTTGCCGTTACCCACGCCTGCGCTCACGATCCCGTCATAACCCGCGTCTACCAGCGCTTTTGCCGGCAGATCGGACGCATTCGCATAGTTATAAACGATACCGACTTTCGGCAACGCGGTCAGCTTCGACACGTCGAACGGGGTGGAGGTGGTATGTTTACGCTCTGGCGTACGCTGGTAGTCAATTTTACCGTTGTGGATATAACCCAGCGGGCCGTAGTTAACCGCTTTAAACGTCGCCACGTCAGTCGTATTGGTCTTAGTGACGTCGCGTCCGTCCATGACGGTATCATTCATTACCACCAGCACGCCGCGGTTGGCAGACTGTTTATCAGCCGCTGTTACTACCGCATTATAGAGGTTGAACGGGCCATCTGCGCTCATTGACGTGGAAGGACGCATCGCGCCGACCAGTACCACCGGTTTATTGCATTTCACGGTCAGATCGAGGAAATAAGCGGTCTCTTCCATCGTATCAGTACCGTGGGTGATCACGAAACCGTCGGTGCTGTCGCACTCGGTATTGATTTTTTTCGCCAGCGTGAGCCAGACTTCATCGTTCATATCCTGCGAGCCAATGTTAACGACCTGCTCGCCTTTCACTACCGCAATGTCCTTCAATTGAGGAACGGCATCCACCAGATTTTCGACGCCGACTTTACCTGCCGTATAATTTGATTTTGTTGCTGAATCACCACCGCCAGCGATCGTTCCACCGGTCGCTAAGATGGTGATATTCGGTAAAGCGAACGCTGCGCCGCTGAAACCCATTACCAGAGCAGCTAATGCCGTTTTCCTGAAAAACTCCATGTTATATCTCCAGTTATGTCAACTGGTCGCATTATCTCTATATTGCGGACGAATAATGTGACGCCATACGATTAACCAGCGATATATATCCGACAGAGAGTATTTTTTAGAGATGGATAACAAAATGCAGGAAAAAACAGAATAAAAAGGCGCAGATACGATCTGCGCCATTGTTTAAAAAGGAAAGATTACTTCAGGCTGCCAACCAGCGCTTTGCGGCTATCTTCTAAGGTCACTACGCGGCTACAGACATCTTTGCCAAACTGCTGGAAATCTTTCTCCTGGTTTTTCCATTCGTTCTGGATAGCGGTTTGCAAACCACCGAGGCTGCCCATCACACCCTGTAAAGGATTGCCGCCGCCTTTAAGCACCGCTTTGGCGCCCATTTCGTTAATGCTGTCCTGCAAAATACCGCCCATCGCCTGATTCACCAACTGCTGACCGTCGGCACGCACCTGGTCGATAGCTTTATAGTGGAACGTCAGGCCGTCCGTACGATGTTCGATAATGCGGTTCATTTGCGCTTTTAATTGCGCATCAAGCTTCGTCAGACGGCTACGCATGTTGCTGCTTTCGCCCACCTCTTTAGCGATGATTTTATCCAGCGCCACGCGGCCTTTTTCGACGCGCGATCGGGCGCCCTCATCAATCCACGGCAGCGCGCTTCGCAGCTCCGCCTGGTAATCTTTCGCTTGCTCGCGCTGCGCGGCGCTAAGGGTGTACTGCTTACCGTTGTACATCACATTGCCGTCCGGCGTGATCACCAGGTTGCCGTTTTCACCTTTCACCTGCACCGTTTGTGGACTCAGGATCACATCGTCACGCGGCGTGACGCTGCATTTGTAATCTGCATGAGCGGCCATCGCCGTAAACGTTAGCACTGCCGCCAGCAGCGTTTTGCGCATCATAACTTTCCCTCAAGACAAAGCGGGCCGGCATTTGCCGACCCTGTACTTATTAGTCCCACCAAACGTCGAAAAGTTCGCTGGTTCGGACTTCTTCAAGGTTGCGCGCTTCCAGCCATTTACGCACAATCGCCTGATGTTCTTCGGTACATTTACCAATTTCCTGCATACAAATCAGCCCTTCCCAGGCCAGGTAGCCGCTGCCGTCAAACGCCAGTTTATTAGGCTCAATAACGTCATTAATAAAGTCATCGACAGTCTTATCGACCTGCTCTTCAGATGTACCTTCCGGAAAACGCCATGCCACCGAAAATCCTAATTCCTGGAATTCGTCAATGTGCATTTTTTTACGCAGACGACGACTACGGTTCTTTGCCATTATTTCACCCTCTCGAACATTAAGTCCCATACGCCATGACCAAGACGATGGCCACGTTGTTCAAATTTCGTTACCGGGCGCGATTCCGGGCGCGGTACATAATCATTGCTCTCTGACAGATTTTTGTACCCGTCGATAGAAGACATGACTTCAAGCATGTGTTCCGCATACGCTTCCCAGTCGGTCGCCATATGGAAAACGCCGCCCAATTTCAGCTTGCTCAATACCAGTTCAGCAAACGGCACCTGAACGATACGGCGTTTATTATGACGCGCTTTATGCCACGGGTCAGGGAAAAAGAGCTGAACCATCGATAAAGAATTGTCAGGAATCATTGTATGCAACACTTCTACCGCGTCGTGGCACATGACGCGCAGGTTTTCAACGCCCTCTTCATGAGCGGACGCCAGACATGCGCCGACGCCGGGCGAATGCACTTCAATGCCGAGGAAATTCTGCTCCGGGCGCGCTTTCGCCATCGCCACCAGAGACGCCCCCATGCCAAAACCAATCTCCAGCGTCACCGGCGCTTCGCGACCAAACAACGTGGCGAAATCTACCGGCGCTTCGCTGAACTCGACGCCCATCACCGGCCAGTAGTTTTCCAGCGCGTGTTCTTGCCCCTTTGTCAGTCGCCCCTGGCGACGAACAAAACTACGAATACGGCGCAGCGGGCGACCGTTTTCATCAAATTCCGGTGAAATGACGTCGTTTTTCATAAAAGTGTAGTCTGCTGTGTTTGAGTTCTGAAAACGGGCATTATCCAAAGTTAGTTGCCGGATGCAAGCATGAAGCGCACTGCGGAAAGTTCCGGTTTACACCCTGCGGCCTCTGTGCTGCAATCTTGCCCCCGGCAATAATGAATGAGTTTCCATGCAAGCGTCTCAATTTTCAGCCCAGGTTCTGGACTGGTACGACAAATACGGGCGGAAAACGCTGCCCTGGCAAATTAACAAGACGCCTTACAAAGTATGGCTCTCGGAAGTCATGTTGCAACAAACGCAGGTGACGACGGTGATTCCTTACTTTGAGCGATTTATGGCGCGCTTTCCGACGGTGACGGATTTAGCGAATGCGCCGCTGGATGAAGTGCTCCATTTATGGACCGGGCTCGGCTATTACGCCCGCGCACGTAATTTGCATAAAGCGGCGCAACAGGTGGCGACGCTTCACGGTGGAGAATTCCCGCAAACTTTTGCCGAAATCGCCGCGCTACCCGGCGTCGGGCGTTCAACCGCCGGCGCAATTCTCTCCCTCGCGTTAGGTAAACATTATCCGATTCTTGATGGAAACGTTAAACGTGTGCTGGCTCGCTGTTATGCTGTTAGCGGCTGGCCTGGAAAAAAAGAGGTGGAGAATACGCTGTGGACGCTGAGCGAGCAAGTGACGCCCGCACACGGCGTGGAGCGTTTTAATCAGGCGATGATGGATCTGGGCGCGATGGTTTGTACGCGTTCAAAGCCAAAGTGCACCCTGTGTCCGCTGCAAAACGGTTGTATCGCCGCTGCGCATGAAAGCTGGTCACGCTATCCGGGCAAGAAACCGAAACAGACGTTGCCGGAGCGGACGGGTTACTTTTTATTGTTACAGCATAATCAGGAGATTTTCCTGGCGCAGCGCCCTCCCAGCGGTTTATGGGGCGGACTCTACTGCTTTCCGCAGTTCGCCAGCGAAGATGAATTACGTGAATGGCTGGCGCAACGGCATGTTAACGCTGATAATTTGACCCAGCTTAACGCGTTTCGCCACACATTTAGCCATTTCCATCTGGATATTGTGCCTATGTGGCTTCCCGTGTCGTCACTGGGCGCCTGCATGGATGAAGGCAGCGCGCTCTGGTATAACTTAGCGCAACCGCCGTCAGTCGGACTGGCGGCCCCCGTGGAGCGCTTGTTACAGCAGTTACGTACCGGAGCGCCAGTTTAACGCTCCGGTCGATGAAGAGGATGACTTATGAGCAGAACGATTTTTTGTACTTACCTGCAACGCGACGCTGAAGGGCAAGATTTTCAGCTCTACCCTGGCGAACTAGGAAAACGTATCTATAACGAGATCTCTAAGGACGCGTGGGCGCAGTGGCAGCATAAGCAGACCATGTTGATTAACGAGAAAAAGCTCAACATGATGAACGCCGAGCACCGTAAGCTGCTGGAACAGGAGATGGTGAGCTTCCTGTTCGAAGGCAAAGACATTCATATCGAAGGTTATACGCCGGAAGATAAAAAATAGGCCCGTTGCTGAATGACGCTGCGCTTATTCGGCCTGTGAGTTATGCCGGATAAGCCCTTAGCGCCGCTGCCCGGCAACATGGCATAACGACAACACAACATGCACTCCCGGAATGATGAAAAAATTACTCGCGCTTGCTGTTATTGCGCCGTTGCTCATCTCCTGCTCCAGTTCGACCAAAAAAGGCGAGACGTATAATGAAGCCTGGGTCAAGGATACCAACGGCTTTGATATTTTGATGGGGCAATTTGCCAACAATATTGAAAATCTGTGGGGATATAAGGAAGTCCTGATCGCCGGGCCGAAAGACTACGTCAAATATACCGATCAGTTCCAGACCCGTAGCCACATCAATTTTGATGATGGGACCATTACCGTTGAAACCATCGCCGGGATGGAACCTACCGCACATCTGCGCCGGGCCATTATTAAAACGTTGCTCATGGGTGACGACCCAACCTCCGTCGATCTTTACTCCGATGTCGATGACATAAAAATTTCTAAAGAACCCTTCCTGTATGGTCAGGTCCTCGACAATACCGGCCAGCCTATTCGCTGGGAAGGCCGCGCCACGACATTCGCGGATTACTTGCTGAAAACGCGGCTCAAAAGCCGCAGTAACGGCCTGCGTATTATTTACAGCGTCACCATTAATCTGGTGCCGAACCACCTTGATAAACGCGCGCATAAATACATTGGCATGGTACGCCAGGCCTCCCGTAAATACGGCGTTGACGAGTCGCTGATTCTGGCGATTATGCAAACGGAGTCCTCGTTTAACCCGTATGCGGTCAGCCACGCGGATGCGCTGGGCCTGATGCAGGTAGTGCAACACAGCGCCGGGAAAGATGTTTTCCGTTCTCAGGGTAAGTCCGGCACGCCAAGCCGTAACTTCCTGTTCGACCCCGCCAGCAATATCGATACCGGCACAGCGTATCTGGCGATGTTGAATAATGTCTATCTGAGCGGTATTGAGAATCCGACGTCGCGACGCTATGCGGTCATTACTGCCTACAATGGCGGCGCAGGCAGCGTATTACGCGTATTCTCGAACGATAAGATTCAGGCCGCGAATATGATTAACCGCATGTCGCCGGGGGATGTGTACCAGATATTAACCACCCGACATCCATCTGCGGAGTCGCGCCGCTATCTGTATAAGGTGAATTCCGCCCAGCGATCGTATCGCCGCCGATAAACCATCGCATCCCGCCTCTGGTTGGCAAATGACAGAGGCGGGAAAGGTAAAAGTGTTAACTCCGTCACCCTTTTGCTTTGCAATCAGAAATTGTTTGCAAATATTTGTCACAGGTAACAAAAAAAGCCCGCCTCTCATTGATAGAATCACACCAAATCACAACGGCAAATGTGCCTTTTAAAACATTCATCCGCTCTCAGGTGTGAGGAAATTAACATGAATCTTAAGCTGCAGCTTAAAATACTCTCTTTTCTGCAGTTCTGTCTGTGGGGAAGCTGGCTCACTACCCTGGGCTCGTATATGTTCGTCACCTTAAAATTTGACGGCGCATCTATTGGCGCAGTTTATAGTTCACTGGGGATTGCCGCCGTCTTTATGCCGACCTTGTTAGGCATTGTGGCTGACAAATGGCTGAGCGCGAAATGGGTCTATGCCCTGTGTCATGTCGTCGGCGCCATCACGCTATTCATGGCCGCGGAAGTCACTACGCCTGGGGCGATGTTCTTTGTGATCCTGCTTAACTCGTTGGCCTATATGCCGACGTTGGGCTTGATCAATACCATATCGTATTACCGCCTGCAGTCTGCCGGCATGGATATTGTGACTGACTTCCCGCCTATCCGTATCTGGGGCACCATCGGCTTTATTCTGGCGATGTGGGGCGTGAGTTTCTCCGGTTTCGAGCTGAGCCATATGCAGCTTTATATCGGCGCGACGCTTTCCGTTCTGCTGGTACTGTTTACTTTTACCCTGCCGCACATTCCGGTGGCGAACCAACAGAAAAACCAGAGCTGGACATCAATGCTGGGCCTTGACGCTTTTGCGCTGTTTAAAAATAAGCGGATGGCGATTTTCTTCATCTTCTCCATGATGCTGGGCGCGGAACTGCAGATCACCAACATGTTTGGCAACACCTTCCTGCATAGCTTTGATAAAGATCCGCTATTCGCCAGTAGCTTTATCGTGCAGCACGCCTCGGTGATGATGTCGATTTCGCAGATTTCTGAAACGTTATTCATCCTGACCATTCCGTTCTTCCTGAGCCGTTATGGTATTAAGAACGTTATGCTTATCAGTATTGTGGCGTGGATGCTGCGTTTCGGCCTGTTCGCTTATGGCGACCCGACGCCGTTCGGTACCGTTCTGCTGGTATTGTCGATGATTGTGTACGGCTGCGCCTTCGACTTCTTCAACATTTCTGGCTCGGTGTTTGTCGAAAAAGAAGTACGCCCGGAAATCCGCGCCAGCGCGCAGGGGATGTTCCTAATGATGACCAACGGCTTCGGCTGTATCCTGGGCGGCATTGTGAGCGGTAAAGTGGTGGAGTATTACACTCAAAACGGCATTACCGACTGGCAGACCGTGTGGCTCATCTTCGCAGGCTACTCGCTGGTGCTGGCCTTCGCGTTCGTAGCCTTGTTCAAATACAAACACGTTCGCGTTCCGGCAAGTTCGCAACCCGTTGCACATTAATTCTTGCCCTGTTTCGCAGGCCGGATGAGGTGTAAATGCCTTATCCGGCCTGCAGGCAACGTTACTTTAAAACATATCCGTACAAGCGTTGAATTCCATCGGCATCGGTCTCGCTATACACTCCCTGCAATTCCGGCGAAAAACCGGGCAACAGATTGATGCCCTCTTCCAGCGCCAAAAAATAACGCTGCGCCGCGCCGCCCCAAATCTCCCCCGGCACCACGCACAGTACGCCCGGCGGGTATGGCAATGCCCCCTCGGCAGCAATACGCCCGCCTGCTTCGCTGATACGCACCAGCTCTACATCGCCGCGAATAAAGGCGCTGTTGGCATCCTGTGGGTTCATCGCCACATGCGGCAGGCTTTCTTTGCGGAACATCGCTTTTTGCAGATCCTTAACGTCAAAGCTAACGTACAGGTTGTGCATCTCCTGACATAGCTCACGCAGGGTGTAATCACGGTAGCGCACCGGGTATTTCTGAAAAACCGTCGGCAATACATCCGCAAGCGGCGTATCGTCTTCAATGTGCCGTTCAAATTGCGCCAGCATCGCGACCAGCCGCGCCAGTTTCTCTTCGCTCTCGGCGGGCGTCAGCAAGAACAGAATCGAGTTGAGATCGCACTTCTCAGGCACAATACCGTTCTCACGCAGATAGTGGGCGAGAATGGTCGCCGGGATGCCGAATTCGGTGTACCGCCCACTATCGGCATCAATACCTGGCGTGGTCAGTAACAGTTTACAGGGGTCGACAAAATACTGGTCATCCGCATAACCCTCAAAGCCATGCCATTTCGCCCCGGGCTCAAAACTGAAGAAACGACGATTGCTGGCAATGGTCTCCGTCGGATATGCCTGCCACGGCTTGCCGTCAACCACCAGTGGGATAAAGGGCTGAAGCAGTTTGCAACGGGCGAGAATGGCTTTACGCGCGTCAATGCCCAGCGCAACGCATTCCGCCCACAGGCGGCGACCGCTCTCCCCTTCGTGGATTTTGGCATTGATATCCAGCGCCGCAAACAGCGGGTAGAACGGACTGGTTGAAGCATGCAACATGAAGGCGTTGTTCAGGCGTTTGTGCGGGCAAAAACGCGCCAGGCCGCGAATATGGTTATCTTTTTTGTGGATCTGCGAGGTTTGTGAGAACCCCGCCTGTTGCTTATGTACCGATTGGGTCACAAAGATCCCTGGGTCGTTTTCATTAAGCTCCAGCCGCAACGGCGAGGTATCCGCCATCATATTGATAAACTGCTCATAGCCTACCCACGCGGAGTCAAACAGAATGTAATCGCAGAGATGCCCGATTTTATCCACCACCTGACGGGCGTTGTAAATAGTGCCGTCATAGGTACCCAGCTGAATGATCGCCAGGCGGAACGGACGCGACGCATCGGCGCTTTCCGGCATCACGTCACGAATCTGGTCGCGCAGGTACGTTTCATCAAAACAGTGCGCATCAATGCCACCGATAAAACCAAACGGGTTACGCGCCGCTTCAAGATAGACTGGCGTCGCCCCGGCCTGAATCAGGGCGCCGTGGTGGTTGGATTTGTGATTATTACGATCAAACAGCACCAGATCGCCGCGCGTCAGCAGGGCGTTGGTGACCACTTTATTCGCCGCCGAAGTGCCATTCAGCACAAAGTAGGTTTTATCCGCATTAAACACTTTTGCCGCAAATTTCTGCGCGTGTTTGGCAGAACCTTCATGTATTAGCAGATCGCCAAGTTTCACATCGGCGTTACACATATCCGCACGAAACAGGTTTTCACCAAAAAAGTCATAAAAATGGCGGCCTGCGGGATGTTTTCTAAAAAACTCGCCATGCTGGTGCCCCGGGCAAGCAAAGGTACTATTCCCCATGTCGACATACTGGGTCAGGGTGCCATAAAAGGGCGGCAGAAGTTCTGCTTCGTAGAGACAGGCAGCGTTTTCCAGCTCCAGCCATTCCTGCGCGTTCCCGACTATTACCGCCGTAACGCCGACAGGCGCGCTGACGGGTTCATCCGCAAGCATAAACACCGGCAGGTGAAAACCGGTGCGTTTAAGCAACGCCAGAATACCGCTACGGCTGTCGGCAGTGGTAATGACGACTGCGGCCACATCGGTAAAGTCGGTACTGTCCAGCGCCACTACGTTTCGGTGGGTGGAGAGACGGGGGATGAGTTCACCGCTGGCGGCAATATTCATTGATTTCATAAGCGCAAATACCCGTTTCGGGAGTAGAGTAACCCCGGACAAGGCCCGATGCCTTGCCCAACGAGATGCCGGGTCAAACTGGATACCAGCTCCGACCGCCAGACATCAGTAAAAACAGACTGTTTCTGATTTTACTGTTGTCCTGCAGTGAGCGTGCGCTGCCCTCACCGCATAGCGGGGATGACAAAAAAAAGGAAAGAAAGGGGCAAACCTCGCGCAGTCAGGCGACAGTGAAGACAATATAAAGGCGCTATGTTCATCCCGGCGAGCCCCATGCTGGCAGGAGAAATTTCGCGCAATCATGGCACCTTTCACCAGACGGCGCAAGGTAAAATCAGCGCTCTATACGTCACAGATAGTCAAGCTATTAACAGCTTAATCGCGTGATAATAAGGCAATTTGAAAGACAAATAACAGGAGTCATTGTGGTAATTGGACCTTTTATTAACGCTGGCGCAATTTTATTCGGCGGCGTTATTGGCGCGCTGTTAAGTCAGCGTCTGCCAGAACGGATTCGCGTCTCAATGACGTCTATTTTTGGTCTGTGCTCTCTGGGTATTGGCATTCTGCTGGTGATGAAGTGCGCTAATCTTCCGGTGATGGTGCTGGCGACGCTGGTCGGCGCGCTTATCGGCGAGTTTTGTTTGCTGGAAAAAGGCATTAATGGCGCAGTCGCGAAAATCCAACAATTATTTATGGCATCGGGTAAGAAGCCGACACACGACTCATTTATTCAAAGTTACGTCGCTATCATTGTACTTTTTTGCGCCAGCGGCACCGGTATTTTCGGCGCGATGCATGAAGGGATGACCGGCGATCCAAACATTTTGATCGCTAAATCTTTTCTGGATTTTTTCACTGCCATTATTTTCGCCTGTTCGCTTGGCATCGCCGTTTCGGCGATTTGCGCACCGATGTTGATTATCCAGTTAACGCTTGCCGCCTGCGCCACCCTCATTCTTCCACTGACCACGCCGGCAATGATGGGCGACTTTAGCGCCGTGGGCGGACTGCTGCTGGTGGCGACCGGCTTGCGTGTATGTGGAATCAAAATGTTTCCGGTAGTGAATATGCTCCCGGCGCTGTTGCTGGCGATGCCGATTTCCGCCGCATGGGCGATGTTTTTTGCCTGATTCTGCGTGCAATAACAACAAAGTGGTGATAGATTGTGCAGTCTACGTTGATTTGAAGAAATTTCGTTGACGAAGCGAGGCGATTACGGTTTAATGCGCCTCGTTGCCCGGATAGCTCAGTCGGTAGAGCAGGGGATTGAAAATCCCCGTGTCCTTGGTTCGATTCCGAGTCCGGGCACCACCTTCCCTTTTTATACTTCCTTAAAAATCCCCATGTGTTTTTAATTCAATGAGTTAGTGGAAAAACTCTTCCCAGCGAATTTCTATTTATCCGCCCAAATCAGGGGCTTTTGGTGGTCAACTCGGTGCTCAGTCCGGTTCGATAAAGGAGTGCCCCCAAATGGCATTAACCGACAAACAAGCCCGTAGTGCAAAGCCTTCTGATAAACCCTACAAACTCGCTGATACACTCAGCCTGTATCTTCTGGTAAAACCCAACGGTTTTCGTATCTGGTATTTCAAATATCGTTTTGAGGGAAAAGAGTCCGGGGTATCATTCGGTCCTTATCCCGAAACCTCATTCGCCCTTGTCCGCGAAAAACGCGATGCCACCCGGCGCGTACTAAAATCCGGCTTTACCCCTTCTCAGCAGCGCTGGGACGAAAAAAGGTTATCAATGAATGACTAATGTTCCAGTACATCTCTAGATTGTGGCATACAGGCTGCCTGAAACTCTGGTCAGAAGGTCACGCCAATAAAATTCCTGTCTGCCTCCAACACTACGTTTTCCCTGATATCGGCGCAATGGATATTTCGGCGACTTAAATCCTACATCGCGCGCGACTGGTCAGAGACATTGATGATAAAGGTGTGCATGATGTTGCCGGACGTATACGCCAGCATCTGACCAAAATTATGCGCCACGCCGTACAACAGGGAACGATTAAATATAATCCGGCATTCGATCTCAATGGCGTTGTAACTCCTGTTGTAACCCAGCATCACCCCGCCCTTCCCCTGAAACGCCTGCCTGAATTGCTGGGCTATATCGACACCTACAACAAGGCCGGATACTGGCTATCGACACTTTCCGGTATGCCGCACTGCCAGGACAACACCAAACGTGAGTTCACACATCTGGTTAGAGTTTCTCTGGCTTACCACAAAATTGAGTGGGAACACGTTTCAACAGGCACTTCAGGTGCTGATGACTGGCGTGCGCCGCTGGAAGCATAAGAGTAAATCCACAGCATTCCGCCTTAATGGTGGGATGCTGTTTTTGTCCGGGAACGGAGACAAAAAGCCCGTGCCAGCAATGAGTTACGTCTGTTACGTTTCACATATGGGAGATGGTGGATGCCGGAAACTTTGGCGGTAGCGTGCCTGAAGCGGCTGTCCTCCCCCCATTGCCACTGCCACGAGCGGACCGTGGTTCCTTTTTCGTCAATAAATCCAGAACAAGGTTATGTCACAAAATGGCCTGCGTTTTACGCTGGATGTGGACGGATTAACGCCGACGGCAACCACTGTCGTCAGCTTCACCCTCCAGAGGTATCAACAGTTCAACAGGTGCAAGCTGGAATAAGAATGAAAGACTAAAAACACCAGATGATGCATCCAATGATAGCATTAAATCAGGCCATGGTTCACAGGAGGAAATATTACCATCTTACCTTTACTTAATAAGATCATTTTTAATGAAAATAGGTTTATCAATAAAACAAAAAATATTCTTGACAGCGAAATTACATCTTTTCTTGCATCTTCAAGTCAGGAAGGATTTGATTTAGTGGATGATAACAATAATTATCTTTTTGATCGCACAGTTAAAAAATTAGGCGCATTAGCTGATAATGACATGTTTGGTTTGGAACCTGCATACATTTTGGGCGGGGAAATAAAAATTTTTCTTTATTCAAAAAATTGAATTTTCTGATGGTAAGATTATCATTGATAATGAATCTGTGTCATGGTCACTAAAAAATTTAGTACACAAACAGAATACTCATGTTATATCCAAATTCATAAAAAAAAGAAAGAAAAGCTTTATTTAATAACAAATTTTAAAAAAATCAGCAGTGCATTGAGAAAACCAATAAATACATTCCCAGATGGAATTATGCCATCAAATCGAAGAGAAAATGAATTAATTAATATCCTGGATTCGCATAAAAAAGATTCAGAGTTTAGATTTTTATCAAAAGAATTAATTATTTCTATTGGAGTTGCAGTAAGTACAATGATCCTATCACTTATTAACTTCTAATAAATAATTATTCTTATTTTCCAGGATAATCTCACAACTTATTATTTAGTAATGAAGCTATGGAGAAAAATGCCCACAGCCGCCCGACTCAACGATAAAGGCACCCAGCACGACGATTATTACGAGACCGTGAGTATAGCGGGTTCCCCCATGGTATTTATTGACGGCCTGTCCGTTGCCAGAATGAGTGATGCGGTGGACTGTGGCGGGGTGGTTATATGACTCGAGTGAAATCAGGTAAGGCATCAAAGGTTAGAAAAGTTGACAAAGTCGGAAAACAGGTGTTCGAGCTTCATCATATAGATGAAGTTGCAAATAGAGGCGATGTTTACAATGTAGACAATCCCCGTGTGAACACCATATTGACATACACAGGCGATTTATGAAATTAAAAGAAAATATTAGTGATTATACGGAAAGTGAGTTCATTGATTTCTTGAGAGTGATATTTTCTGAAAACGAGTCGGATACAGATGAAACATTAGATCCATTACTTGAGTATTTTGAGAAGATCACTGAATACCCAGATGGAACAGATCTTATCTATTATCCTGAAACGGAAAGTGATGGAACACCTGAGGGTATTCTGAACATAATTAAAGAATGGAGAGAATCTCATGAATTGCCTTGTTTTAAGAAAAGTAAATGAAAATCAGGTGTAGGGGAATGCCCAGAGTTACTGGCGCAGTTTAGTAAATCGAATCAAACTTTGATAAAAAGAAGTCGAGCGCCGTACACCTTGATAAGGCAACAAGTCGGAGGTAGGTGGGCTTATGAAATTTACCACGTTGGAAAGATCCAGTATGGAGGAATGGTGTTTGATGTTGATAACCTTAGGATAAACACTCCTAAAAATCATATACGATTGTATAAGTAAGGTTTGAGGTGAAAATGGAACTAAAAAATAACCTTGAAGATTATACAGAAGATGAGTTTATCGAGTTTTTAAACAATTTTTTTGAGCCTCCTGAAGAGTTGACTGGAGATGAATTATCGAAGTTTATTGATAATCTTCTACGCCATTTTAATAAAATTACTCAACACCCTGATGGCGGGGATTTGATATTTTATCCATCAGAGGAACGAGAAGATAGTCCTGAAGGAGTTATTGAAGAGCTAAAACGCTGGCGGAAGTCTCAGAGACTCCCCTGTTTTAAGGAAAATAAGTAGCGATCAGTGGTGAGGAGTTTGTCAACCGGAACCGGGATGATAATGCAGTGACCGTTAAAAGGCAAAAATATGTCAGTTAAGGGAGTAACTATCAAAGGCATAATTCTGAGTGTTTTTACACTGAACCGTAGTGCCAGAGGATATATTTATCTGACGCGAATCGTATGAAGTGAGAGCTTTACGTACGGTTTGTGAGAGGCTGTAGGGAAAGATCCTACGGCCTACTCACTAAGAGTCTATTTTTGTACATTGTTTCATGTTCTGGAAACACGATAAAGTATGAGCCTGACGAACTCTCGCCCGCTAAAGTTCCACGCTGGAGGCTGACGGCCAGGAGTCGGACACCTTTGCGGTGGCGAATTTACATCCGTTCAAAAAAATCTAATGTAAGAGATAGATGATATGGCTAAATATATATTCCTCTTTATCTGGATTGTGACATTTTCTGTCAGCGCTGGTGAGCGAGGATATTATTTATTCATATGGGGTAACCCAGAAGGGAAGGAATATTTTAAAGAATATAGAGCTGATGAAAGGATATATGCGGTCAATAAATCCTGTTGGAATGAAAGAGCAGGGAACTCTATACGAATAGTATATGTTGATACTTATCCTCATGGAATAACCGATTCTTTAATCAATTCCTTTTTGGCTGGGAATAATAAATCCATAATAAATATTAGAGTATCATTGAGTAATTTTAGTGACGATCAAATATTTCATGGTTTTGATGGCATGTTAATAATAAATAAAAAAAATGAAGAGATCGAGATTTTTACTATTCCAGTAGTTGGTGCTAATTACTCATATAAAGATAAATTTTTAGTAAACGTCCATAATTTTGAATTATTTGATGGAAAGATCTGTAACGCTTTGATGCCTATAGATAGTTATTTTTCACCATAATAAGGGTTGTTGAATAAATTAAATTACCCTGTACCGTCAAATGTACCTACAGTCGACACGGGTAACGGTTCTACATCTTCAGGGAAGCAAAAGGCAACAACAAAAGATGCGGAACAATTGCCGACAGAGGGAAATAAAATCGTGGAGGGCCTATAGCTACGGGCTGAGATTATCTGTTCATGATATGTATGGCACATACGTTACCATAACATCATTGAATGTATCAAAAATGCCTACGCAGCAAACGGGCATTACAGGATGCAGGATCATTTTAGTCTTGACAGTAATGATATAACACATTGGCTTTATAGCCATTGGGATGTCTTTAAAATTTGGTTTGTACTTCAACATTATGAGAAAGAGGGGTATGAGTTTAAGCCATTTATACACAAAATCATTCTAGATGCATCGCGGCGGCAAGGGAAGAAATCCCCGGGAGCATAGATAACTATGTGACCGGGGTTTCTGAGCGCAGCCAACAAAGAGGCAGCTTAAAGGATGAAGTGTATATTACAGAAATAAATACCACCGTAAAAATCTCAGGTGTCAGAGGATATTACTCCTGATTTGGTATGTATTGTCGGCAAGGTATTTGTTTGTATTGTTAACATAGCATAGTCCGATATTTTGCATAAGGAATGTGATTGTGTCATGGGTAATAACGAAAAAATTCATTTATATTGTGACAATCGCCATATTATTTTGTTCTGTTGTTATATACTTATGGTCAGACAGACCAGTAGAAATCGTGGATGTCCATTATTATTCAGGTAAAGACATTAACATTCTTGCCAGGCATTTCCCCATTACGGACAGGGGAAAGCTGAATTGGTGGAGAGAAAATGAAAGAAAAATTCTGGAAAAATATAATCTCCCTGAAAATGATTTTTCGGTATATATATGGGATTTTGGTGACGGTTATCAAAAATTATCGCCCTATGATTCCGAGGATGAATTTTATTGTTTTCCTGATATAAAATCAGAATCAAAATGTATCAAAAAAGATATATATATGTCTGCTGAATCTGGTGGTAATTATTATCGGATGTTTTTATTTTCTGGTTCTGGTTATTTTTATCAACCGAAAAAAGATGATGATAAGCTTATCGAATCAAATAACTCCACCAGGCTCAACCAGGATAAAAGCCATGAAAAAAATCACTATCATTAGTTTGTTTCTTATCTTACCTTTGAAAGCAAATATTATTCCATCTATATCATTACCAGACAAATTAAGTGAGTCGAAATATTCTGTAAGAATGCTTCGCATTGATGCAAGGATTGACTATCGCGTGGAAACCCCTGAGTATAAGAACGTAAAATTTAATGATTACTTTTTCTTAAATGAAAATATTAAAGATCTCAATGATAAAAACCATGTTTATGATCCTGAGTTTTATCCAATTACATTATGGAGTTGTTCATATAGCAGAGAGGTGTATGATGTTGGTGAGTATGGCTCACATATACAGCACATCGTTTTTGATAAAAATAAAAACATATGGGTGATAGATGATGATGCAACAAAAACAAATAATAAATTTAAACCATCAGTTTTATATAATATAAGTTCAGTGAATGCACAGGGTTTCTTAATCATTGATGAGAATATTTCGGAGATGGATAAAACAATATACGAAGATGATAACATAAAAAAGAAATTTTATTTTTGTATGATTGATGGCTCACATGCTTTATGCGGCGCAGGCAGTTTAATCAGAAAAATAGATAATCAGTTGATTGATTTTACGCCATACATATTAAAGTCACTGGAAAGTATGGAGATTGGCGTTAATTAAAAAGGAATATCCGATATTAATATGCTCTAAATAATTTGAGTTACAGGAATGCAGTTAATTTCCAGGAGTCTGGATGTTGGATACTGAGATGAGCGTATCATTAATGACGAGGTTACTCTGCGTTATTTAAGTGGTTCATGCCGCTTTAGTTCTGTCTTTGACACAGACGAGTAGCTTGAAATTCCAGGTGAGAGCAATTATCATTTTTCTGTTCCACTTGATAATATGTATCATTTTTATCAGATCAGCATCGTTATAGTATACGTACAGTGGATTATTTAATCGTTGATAGAAACTGGCCTTCAAAACAAGAAAATTACTATCATGCGCTACGCCTGTTGACGTTTACGCCTAATAAGATATGCCAGAAAACAGATAATGGCAGGGTTATTCTTCAGCATAAAATTAACTGTCATAATAATGGTAATGGCGACACAAAAAGAAAAACCATGAAATATAATGAAGGTACTTTTAAATATATGTTCAAAAAAATCATTGGCGCTCTCGCGTCAATTATTGGTGGGCTACTTGTTTTTTTATGTGTCTATTGGTTATTTCGTCTGGATACCTGGACAGAACGAGGGATTTATATAGGCGCCTCTATATTTTTGGCTCTTATTCTCATAAAAATACTATCATTTTTCAATGATGAATAGACGGCAGGAAAAAACCGTGAGTGTCTCACACCGATTCTTGCTGGATGTCAAATTTCGAAAGCCTGCTCTGCTGATACCCTATACAGAAGAACTGGTTCAACAATTATCAGACAGTAGCAGGAATCAAACCCACACCGGGAAAATCACGTAGATAATTCTGTAATGGTTAGTTTTGTAGTGGTCTTGATAAACGGTCAAAAATAGCTTTAACAGTCCATTAGCCCAAAGGACTTCTCCGAGTCCGGGCACCAACCATTCAGATGCGGACGCCCTATGGCGTCCGTTTTGCTTTATAAAATCAACAGGTTATTCCGTTCTTCATGTTCACTACTGTTCATTAAAATATACTGGCAGCCACCGCTTTTTGTGGGTAAAAACCCCGGTTTTCTGCATAGCGCATGACGCTATTGAAACGTTATTTAGCAAATCCTGTCTGAACCAGAAATTAAGTCTCTGTTAACCTGCGCTATTACAGAAAATCATAGAACAGTTGTCTCAAAAGAATATCGTCCTGAAGGACGAGAACCCACGACATTTTCAGGAGATGAGTCAACCGCGACAGAAAAAAATTATATTAATAATTTTTAATTATTTTTTAGAAAGCCAGACAAGATTTAAATTAAAAACATTTATTTTCAATCGGTTATAAAAAATATCGCAACACACGTCACATTATTAACATGTGAATGATTGTGTTAACCGAATGTAAATTGTATGTTTCAACATACCACTATTTTACTGCGTCCCGACGCGCTCATCCGGATGGAAGGAGATAACATGTCAGCCTTATCAACTACTGGCCATAATGACGGGATCACTCTCCATTGCTTACAGAGCATTGCGCAACTCATTCCTCTGTCGTCGGCGGTTTTTTATCGTGTTAATGCTTATTTAAAGCCAGAAGCCTATGTTTTACATAACATTTCTAATAGCACACACCAACAATATCTGGAGCATTTTCAACCATTAGACCCGCTATCGCCTTCCCGGTTCGGCCAACAGGTTGTTACCGTAGCGACGATGACGCCCGGTATCTGTGCCCGTCATCGCCATTATTATCATGAATTTATGCTACCTAATCATGTGTGCGACATGATTGAGATCTTTATTCGTCGGGGCCATCGTATTATCGCGGGCATTTCATTAATGCGCGATATACCTTTTTCCAGCGAAGAGCGTTTGCGAGCCCAGGCAGTACAACCATTACTGGGACTGGCAATTCATGATTCTCTTCAGGAAGACAACAATCTGACGTCAATATTGACCGCCAAAGAGCGTGAAATTGTGGGAATGGTCTGCGAAGGGGCCAGCAACAAATTGATTGCCCGTCAGTTGAATATTTCTCTCTCAACAGTGAAAACGCATTTACGTAATATTTTTGCTAAAACAGAAGTGATAAATCGCACGGAACTGGTTTCCCGAACCAGAATGTCTTCGGTACAACATTCACAGCATATGTGAAAGCGTGCTTTTTACCCTGCGTCAATTGCGGGTCTTTTCCCCATATGTCATATATGCCTGAATTAATACCACTCTCTGAGCTGATGCCTCAATAAAATGTCATATTATCTGGCGTCGGTATCCTGTTGCAGCCATTGATTCATGGCCTGATTGATCATATTTATCACACTAAGCAGAAGAACACGCTGGTGCCGCTCAAGCCGCAGATAACGGCGCAGCGGCGGCATTTTACAAACCACTTCGCTAGCAGCCCATAGCTCAATGCCGCAATACCATTCCTTATGATGTAAAACCAGCGTAAACCGACGATAATCCAGTTCACTCAGAGTCTGTTGTAAATTGGGGAAACGATTAAGATAGTTAATCAGCCCGGCGGTACTTTTACTGCCAGTAAAAATGACGGGATAACGTTTCAGCCATCCGGGCTGATGAGCGCGAATTTTGCCCTGCAAAGGATAATTGATTGTGCCTTTCACCCTGAATTCACAACTGTGAATACTGGCCATGAATAACCGTTTTTGCTGAACATGGCAGATAACCTGGGTAAATGCATTCAGATGCAGCACGGCGCTATGTTCGGTCAATTTTTCACAACGCCAGCCGCTCAAATCACGTAACACCATGTTCATTAATGTGCTCTTAAACCAGGGGACGGAGGACATCTGGCGTCATCTCTTCATTGTTTCGCTTTTCATAATTGCCCATCGCCCGTTCCACAACCTCTTCTACCGGAAGCGGGAGGAAAGGATTAACCCGTTGCACACATAATGTCCAGAATAAGGCATAGGCGGCAGTCAATCCAAGCATAATACCGAATGGTATAAGTACATCCCGACTGTTCATTCCTGGAGGCGCGATATTAATAATGGCGATAATAATACCCACGCTCGAAATAATCTGAGGTAAGGGAAACCAGGGGGCCCGGTAAGCGCGTGGCAAATCGGGGCGCCGAATACGTAAGATAACGACCGATAACGTTACCAGCAGATAAGCGACTCCCCAGGCGCAGACCGCAGCGAGGATCAGCGGAACAATGTGGTCGATATCACCGTTCAGATACCAGGCATGTAAACAGGGAATCGCAACACCGAATGCGATGGCGATGACCGGTGTTTTAAAGCGGGGGTGCAACCAGGTCAGAAACCGCGGCAAAGCGCCGTCCAGCGCCATGCCGTATATAATACGCGGTACTGCCGCCATTAGCGTATTAATCGTCGCACATCCCGCTAACAACAACCCCACGCCCAGCCAGTATTGCCCGACATGTCCCATGACACGATTGGCAAAGGCGGGAATAGCCATCGGCGTATCCAGTAAAAAGATATGGTTTGCCGCATCGACCACCACATTATTTACCTGCCGGTTAATCGCAGCGCCATAGAGGAACATACAACCTGCCACCGCTAAAAGGCCAAGCGCCATCGCTCTGGGAATCGTACGATGCGCTTTTTTAATTTCCGGCGCCATTGGCGTGACCAGTTCACAACCGACGAACATAAACATCGCCATGCCAATATAACCAAACAGACCAGAAAGATTACTGACATCAAGCGGTGCGCCAAACCACCCGGAATGATGAGTGACCGGGGATAACAGGATCCCGCATAAACCGAAGATGGTCAGGGTAGTCCACATACCGAATGTAAGAAACACTTCCACCTTGCCAAATACTTCAACACCAATGGCATTCAGTAACCCGAAAACCACTACCATGCCGACGCCAACCATCCAGGTATTGTGCTGCATGGCCACGTGTTCGCTAACAGACTCAAAGTTCACCAGCGCCATGACGCCAGCGAGAATCGTTTCTGCCGTGCCGGCAAAAATGTGTACGATCAGGTAAGCGCAAAGCGCACCGGTGATAGCGAAAAAACGCCCCATCCCGCAGGAAATATAGTCGTAGACGGAGCCAGTCGTGGGAATAAGCGTTGCCGCTTCGGCAAAGGTGGTAATCTGCGCTTGCATCATAATAAATGCCAGTAATACCGCAAGGGCAAAGGTATCTCCCCCTGAGCCAAAACCACTGGTCACGGTCAGGATCACCGGGCTTGCCATAATCAGCCCGACGGAGCTGGCAAGCGTCGTGGGGAAACCAATAACGCCACGTTCAAGATGGCTGGCAAGTCTGTTTTTAAACATGGTCAACCTCTTCACTATTATTACAACAATAAATTACCGCTCCGGAATAACGCTTATTTATGGCAGGCACCGCATCTAACAGGTATCGTCCTGAAGAGGGATAACGGTAAATAACGTTGTGACGCCGTCCCCGCATGCGCTAATAGCAAGTGGGGAGCGCGTTATTCTCCCCAGTGATGCCAACGCTACTGACGAACAATTAAAGGATTCAACCCTGTTTATGGCTTTCAACGTTTGCCAGATAATGTTTTACGAAACGGGGCGTTAAAACTTTCCATGCCACTTCGGTTCCCTGTTCAACAAACCAACTATCGCCTGGTGAAAAACGTATCGGTTCCTGACCCGCAACAGTGAGTTCCACTTCCCCTTCCAGCACGGTTGCGTGCTCGGTAAAGGGATAAATCATCGTGAAACCGCCGCGGGTCGATGAAAATAATCCACAGGTAAATACATCCTCAGGTTTACCGTAAATCATCGCAACGGCGACCTGGGGATCGCCTTCTGTTGGCAACGCCCCCAACAGGCTGACACTCCCGACTGGCTGTAATTCAGGAACAGGTTGATTGAGTTTAAAAGCGTGCATTAATGTTCTCCTGGTTAATTCCGGCCTTTCCAGAAACCGGCTGTTTGATGTATCAGTTTTCCCGCACTGACCAGCAATAGACGTAAACTGTCGCGACCATAAATTGTCGCGTGGGGAATGCTACTCATCAGACGATACCGCTCGGAACCGCCATTTATTCCTTCGGCCAGGATTTTGCATACAATATGGGAAGGCGTGACGCCAAATCCGGAATAACCCTGAACATAAAAAACATTATTGTGTTCACGAAGCGTGCCAATCTGCGGAAACAGATTCGCGCTACAGGCCATCGGTCCGCCCCAGGCAAAATCGATTTTAACGTCTTTCAAATAAGGGAAGACCTCCGTCAACAGAGTGCGGTTCCAGGCAGCAAAATCGTGCGGGGTATATTCAAGAAACCTTGTGGCGCTGCCAAAAAGCAGACGGTTTTCTTTTGTGAGACGGTAGTAATTTATCACCGGGCGGATATCACTAAAAGCCCCGCGCAAGGGACTGATCCGCTCAACAAGCTCGCTGGAGAGAGGTTCTGTAGAGACCTGATAAGAATAAGTAACCAGCGTTTTCTTATAAATTTCTGGTTCCAGATTATTGAGAAAACTATCACAGGCCCACAGCAATTTGGCCGCTTTTACGCTGCCCATCGCAGTACGTACCCGCACTGTCTTACCGTAACTGACCTCAACCACTGGTGAATATTCGAATATCTTCACCCCCAGCGAATTTGCAGCCTGAGCGGAGCCCAGCAATAAATTCAGCGAGTGGACATGCCCTCCCCCCATATGCTTGAGAACACCGCAGTAGACGTCGGAACCAATAACCTGCTGCACGTCTTTACCGGTATAGAGTTCAATATCATCTTCCGGCGTGGCGGCTTTGAATTCTTTTTCCCATTGTTGCAGCGTTTTTAACTGCCGCTGGTTGTAGGCCAGATAACCATATCCGGGAACAAAATCAGCATCAATATGGTATTTACGAATTCGCTCCCGAATAATACCCGCGCCGAGGTTCGAGATTTTAAATAGCGTCTCCATTCCCGCTGCGCCTACATATTTTTTAACGGCTTCGATGTCGTGACCTATACCGGCCATCACCTGACCGCCGTTTCGCCCGGTGCCGCCATACCCAAGATGGCGGGCTTCCAGAACGACAACATTAGTGATCCCCTGCTCCGCCAGTTCCAGCGCGGTATTGATGCCTGAAAAGCCACCGCCAATGATCACCACATCGGCATCAATATCGTCTTGCAGAGCAGGAAAATGCAACGGGTATTTTTTCGTCGCGCCGTAGTAATTCAACGCATCGATTTTTGTATTCATCGCGTTACCTTGTCATCACGCTTGACTAAGAGCGCTATCACAGCACGGTAACGTTTTACAAAATATCGTCCGGAAGAATGACGTTCTTTGGAACGATATTCAGCTCCGAAAAAGTATGTTGGGATGGAAAAACGTACATTCCTGACCTACAGGCACTTCTGATGAGCAATGTGACATTACTTGCCGAAGTAACGACTTTTTTACGCCAACGACACGGACAATTTATTGCAGGTGAACGTCAGGCCGGAAACGGCACGAACTTCTCGGTCACTAACCCAGCCACCGGCAAAATCATCGCCGACGTTGTGTCGGCAACCCCTGCGCAGGCAGAACAGGCCATGCAGAGCGCCAGACGGGCGTTTGATGTCTGGCGTAAAATGCCAACGTTACAACGCGGCGCATTACTGCTGAAACTGGCTGATACTCTTGCCGCTCATCGTGAAGAGTTAGCTCAACTGGAAAGCGTCTGTTCAGGTAAAACGATTATGCTGTCGCGCGGTCTTGAACTCGATCAGTCAGTGGCCTTCCTGCGTTACTTTGCCGGTTGGGCAGGAAAAATAACCGGTGAAACGCTGAATGTCTCCCTGCCATCAATGGGAGAAGAGAAATACACAGCGTTTACCCAACGCCAACCCATTGGTGTGGTCGTCGGTATTGTGCCGTGGAATTTCTCAATTATGATTGCTATCTGGAAACTGGCCGCAGCGCTGGTATGTGGCTGCACCATCGTCATTAAACCAAGTGAATATACCCCGCTGACACTGCTGCGAGTCGCTGAGCTGGCTAAAGAGGCAGGTTTCCCTGATGGCGTAATTAACGTGGTAAACGGTGCTGGCGGTGAGATAGCGCAACAGCTGATCGCGCATCCAGATTGCGCCAAAGTGAGTTTCACCGGGTCAGTTGCGACAGGTGAGAAAGTCCGGCGTTCGGCAACATCGTCAGGAAAACGCGTTACCCTCGAACTGGGAGGGAAAAATGCGGCGCTGTTTCTCAATGATCTCACGGCACAAGCCATGGTCAACGGTATTCTTGAAGCCGGTTATCTGAATCAAGGACAGATTTGTGCTGCCGCAGAGCGTTTTTATCTGCCCCAGGAAAAACTGGATACGGTCATGACGCTCCTCAGGCAACGGTTATCGGAGATCGTGCCCGGCTCCCCTTTAAATGAAAAAACGGTGATGGGCCCGCTGGCGAATCAGGTTCAGCTTGAAAAAGTGCTGCATCTGATTCAACGCGCACGGGAAGAAGGGGATACCATTGTTTACGGCGGTGAAACTTTACCCGGCGAAGGGTACTTTTTACAGCCGACAGCGGTAAAAGTGCGTAGTAAAAACAGTACGCTGATGCACGAGGAGACCTTTGGCCCTGTCTGTAGCTTTATCGGTTATCAGAATGAAAAAGAGGCGCTTTCGCATATCAACGATTCGCCATTCGGCCTTGCTGCAAGTGTGTGGTCGGAAAATATATCTAAGGCATTACGCTACGCTGAAGATATTGATGCTGGCATGGTATGGGTCAATATGCATACCTTCCTCGATCCCGCGGTACCCTTTGGAGGGATGAAAGGATCGGGCATTGGTCGTGAATTTGGCAGCGCGTTTATTGATGACTATACCGAACTTAAATCGGTCATGGTCCGTTATTAACCATCCTGAAAATGATGCAGGCAGATCAACCATACCGAAAGGTGGACTATCTGCCTGATTATCAGGTTCGCTCGCTGCGTTTTATTGCTTGTGGGTAATGTTAAACGCCCGGCCCGGCGTTCCTTCCTGCATTACTAGCGCCATCTACCGTTAGAGTAGGCTATCTCCAGTCTTAACGGTTCAGACTCATCCTGTAACATCGCTTCCAAAGACAACGCCAGCGTCTGATGATAGGCATCTTTTACACTGACTTTCAGCATGTTGATGCTCGGTTCATAACGTAAAATAGCAGCGCGAAGCTCACGGCAAAACCAGTTGAGAACCCGTTTGTCACCCACATTCACCTCGTGCCATTCCGGCATACCCCGAGTGAGCAGCGGCGGTAATGTCTCGCCACCTGGCACGGCGCAAGAGTTGAATAAACATATTAATTTGCGGCGTACCAATTCATGTGGGCTTATCCCCTCAACCAAGAGCCTGTCGAATAGCGCGACCGGAATGGTTGGCGTCATCATCATTTCCCTATCTGGTCCATCGCCAGATCCCATACTGACGCTCTGGACTCCTGTTGAGCGCCGTCTGATTTCTCGGCAGTGATTTGCCATTTGATTTTCGTGAAGTTCAGCGACATCGTTTCCACCGGCTTACCGCCGGCGCCGCCGCTAACACTGAGTTGTGATATCAGCACGTTTGTCAGGGTATAAACGATAAGCGACCGCATTTTGCCGCCGTCATTGTGGCACAACGTCAGCACCGCGGTTCTAATTAGCCTCCCGCTACAGCAGTACTCATTGAGCACAGGCGTGGCGAGGTCGACAAATTTGGTGAGCGACATTTCACCAACATGCGCGCGCCCGGAGGTCCGCTCGGTGAGGCTAACATCGTTATTTACCTGCATTGCCACATTGTGGCTATAAGACATGATCTCTATCTGATCTTCAAAGCCTTCAACCTGGCTTTCGCCTTTGATATTGTCGAGCTTTAAAAAAATCGCATCCATGATTTATCTCCTTGTTGATCAAGTGGCAGTTCAGCAGCCAGACGAATATCGGCGGCCAACGCTTGTGACTCTTATTAAAAGCGCAACGACCAAAAAACACAGCGTGAAAAGCGCCAGGTTTGCAGGGATTTTGCCAACGTTTACCCACGTCTGATGAACGTTATTCCGCTGGTTGCAATGCAATAGAAGGTTTTGGCCCGCTGTGGCCAAATACAATTGAGGTTATACTGAACGCTCTCTGCCATATTCAATCCCTTTTATCGCAAAGTATCCCTGGTGCCGGTATCACAGCGTCGTTATTCAAAAATTGACATTTCAGAATAATAATCAGCTATATATAAAAAACACATCAAAAAGCAAATATCAACTTAATTTTTACTTATTTAATAAAAAAATACAAATTGATTTACATCAATTAACACATACAAAAACATTAAAAATCAAAGCGTTACATAAAAATTAATCACTATGGAAATTTTATTTTTCTTAATGCTCACATTATAAATGTTATTTGCTTATTTTCCTGTGAACACTAAAAAATGATTTAAATCAAAAAACAAACTATTCTCGTTGATTAACGTTTTGACCGAAATAAAAAAGATTTTATACGTCCAGGGATAGTCTCCCTTTCTGATGGACAATATGCATTAACGAGCGGGCAAACAGGTAACTTCTGCCCGGGTAATCCGTTACCCGACTGATATTAACATTGTCATGAGGTGATATCATTTGCCTGGCCAGCCATAATCATCCGGAACCGGCGCTACGCCACGAACATCAGGACGGAGCATTTTTTGTCGATCCTCTTCGTCATCCACCCAGACACTGGCTATCTCTTCACAGGTTGCAAACCATACGCCATCATGCCCTTTAATATGTTCAATCAAACGTGACAACATCATCATATGATGCCCATGACCGATTATCTGCGGATGAAGAGCCATCGCATATAAACCGTTTTCCTGATGGTGATAAGCATAGGTAAAAATATCCTTCCAGCGTCGCAGAACACCGTCAGTATCGCTCATCCCCTCCTGGTTACCGGTATACGCCAGTGCGGGAAAATCATCCAGATACCAGCTAACAGGAATTTCCAGAATCGCGCTGGCCGGGCCTGCGATATTTCCCGTCTCCCAATTCACCTGCCAACGTTGAGGATGGTAAGGCACAAGATCTCTCGCCATCAGGCTACTGTCATAGAGAAAACCGGCTTCCTCCAGAAGATCCAGCGTATTCTCGCTATAATCCCAATAGGGAGAACGGTATCCCACAGGGCGTATGCCGAAATGTCTTTTATAACAGGCGAACGCCAGATCCATAAGTCGGCGTTCTGTATCACGATTCACCAGCGTCGGATTTTCATGATAGTAGCCATGGTGAGCGATTTCATGCCCGGCATCAAAAATTGCTTTACTGATTTCCGGGAAGGTGTCTACAGTGTGTCCGGGAATAAAAAAGGTGGTTTTGATATTATTTTCTTTGAACAATTTCAGAAGCCTTGGTACGCCAACTTGTGCACCAAACTCTCCTCGTGACATAAAGGATGGCGATGGTCGATTAAATCCGCCCAGCCATAAAGACTGAGCATCTACATCGACACCAAGATTGACCGCAATCCTTTTACCCTCAGGTAATTTTAAATATCCCATAACGACCTCCAGCTAATACATAGAAGGGACACATTCTGTTATTTAATGTGTGATGGCCAGATATTATATATGCCTGCTTTTCTGCGTCTGTCCTTGAACGTTGTTGCTGCCCCCCCAAGTCTATTTTCATATAGAACATCGAGGTTAATTTCTCCTGAAATGACATCCTCTTGATTGACGTGCGCCTCTGCGATAATACCTTGTGGATTTTTCCACACGACATCACAGGGGCTTAAAATTGAACTTCGGGCCCAGCAGCCAGGCAGTGGCCCGCCCGGGTTTCCGCCCAGGCAACAGTGAACAAGATAAATTTGATTTTCAATACAACGTGCGTGGCAACAATGCCTGACTCGCCAAAATCCCTGTTCAGTAAACGTAGCGGAAGGCGTTAAAATTAACTCCGCACCCTGTTCCGCCAGCGTCGCGGCACACTCCGGTATTTCTGCTTCATAACAAATATTAAAACCCACCTTTGCAAATGGCAGTTGAAAAACAGCCATTTTATCGCCTTCCTGAGTATACCAACCCCGTTCAGCCGGGAAGATATGCGTCTTACTGTGAGCATAATGTTCGCCATCGGGTCCCCATATATGCGCAACATTCTCATAGCGATCTGCTCCAGTCTGCTCCAGATGAGAGCCAGCAATAATGAACTGTCCTCTTTCTTTCGCTTCCTGTTGAAAAAGCTGCTTATAGGCATCCGTAAACTGATCAATTAAAGTTAGGTGTGAAATGGGTCTTTCTTGCCATTTTTTCAATAGTGTAAATAGCTCAATGGTAAATAGCTCCGGGAAGATAACGACATCAGCCCCCTGACTTTTATTAAGAAGCACCCTTACCTTTGTTATGAAATCTTCAAAAGTGTTTATTTCAGTAACAATATACTGACAAGCTGAAACAGTAAAATTACGTGACATCGTGATATCCCCGGCATGAAATTTAAACTTAAATTAACGTATAGCGCATGGAGAATATTAGGGCGCGGACATTACGACATCAGGTTATTTTTTGTGAAGCTGCGCAAAATATATGGAGAAAAGAGTAGAAGCATTGAACCTTTATTTACATAAAGGGGACTTTATCGATGATCGCAGCGAGACAGAGAGTCGATAAAAATCCAGGCGAAAAACAATAACCCTTACCACAATATTATTTTCAGCATCTGAACATAATCAGGCAAACTAAATGATAACGCGCTGGTATAAAACCAACGCGTATTTTTACCGATAAGGGTAATGAAGACGGCCACCCGAAGGTGGCCGTTAGAACCCGGTAGCGCTTCGCTTATCAGGCCAGTGAAACCGAGACAGCTTTAGCGGTGAGACGCCAGCGGCTGTTCCGTCATTGGCGGGTGGTGCTTTTCTGGATCTTTAATCAGTACCCACAGGATGATGGCGCCGATAATATCGAACAGACTGAGTGCAATGAAGAACGGGCCGTAACCGATAATAGCGACCAATGCCCCCATAAACAGGTTGAAGCTTAACTGTCCCATCCATGCCGCAGATCCTGCCAGACCGGCAACCGTCGCGACCTCATTTTTCTTGAACAGGTCAGCGCTCATGGTAATCACGACGGTAGACAGCGTCTGGTGCGCAAAACCGCCAATACTCATCAATGCAATGGCGACATACGGGTTAGTCGTAATGCTGACAAAACCGATCGAAATCATCAAAACAGCGCCGATGGTAAAGCTACAACGACGCGCATTGATCGTGGTCATGTGCATCTTTTCCATGAAGAACTTCGCCAGGAAACCGCCTGCAACGCAGCCAAAGTCCGCCGCCAGGAATGGCAGCCAGGCAAACATGGCGATCTCTTTTAACGGCAGATGCATCACGTTAATCAGATACAGCGGCATCCAGAAACTCAGCGTTCCCCATGCCGGGTCAGCCAGAAAACGGGTAATCGCCAACGCCCAGAAGTTACGCTTTTTAACGATCTCTTTAACGGCCGGTTTTTTATTATCGTCCTGGAGATAGCTTTCCTGGCCGTCTTCGATATAACGCAGCTCTTTGTGGGTGATCCACGGGTGTTTATTTGGCGAGTTATAAATCAGGAACCAGGTGATGGCGAACAGCACGCCGATCCCACCGGTAATCACAAACGCCATTTCAGTACCGATGCCGCTATCAGCAAAGGTCAGCATCGCCCAGACCACCAGCGGCGGCGCCAGCATCGCACCAATCGAAGTACCGATATTAAACAGGCCCCCCGCAATACCGCGTTCTTTCGTCGGGAACCATTCGGCGCTGGCTTTAATCCCGGCCGGAATCGCTGACGCTTCGGTTAGCCCCATCAGACCACGCAGAAATGCCAGACTTATCCAGCCGCCGGCCAGCGCGTGCGCCATGTTGATCAGCGACCACAACAAGGCAAAGATAAAGAAGCCGATTTTCAGTCCGATGACATCCATCAAATAGCCGGTGATCGGCTGCGCAATGGTGTAACAAAGCTGGAAGGCGCTCACCACCCAGGAATATTGTTGCTCATCAAAATGGAGTTCTTTCATCATCGCTGGCGCCGCAACGCTAAGCGAGCTACGGGACAGGTAGTTTACGATGGTCCCTACGCAGACCAGGCCGATAATCCACCATCTTAATTTTGTCATCTTCATGATAAAGCCTCGTTAAAAAACATTAGCTCCGCGCCGTCTGACCTGTAGCGGGAAAACTGAAATCACAAAAATTGGTTGACCAATCAATATTTTCTCATCCGGACCGGTCAAAATCTGGCGGCAACTCCCGCCCTTAATATTCTTGAAATAAATACATCAACTCATTTCAAGTTGAATGGTGAATGCTTTTCACCCAGCAAAAATTGACGCAGATCAAATAAATAAAATTGGCAGACCGTGAATGATGATATTTGTGATTTGGTTAGCCAATTTAGACAATAAGGTTGACATGAGGAAAATTTTGGTTGAATTTAGGGGTCAGAACGGGTTTACAAAGCACGTTTCGATGTTGGCTGGCAATGGGTCAACCACGAAGACGTTATCGCAAGAAGAGGAAACGAGATATGAAACAAACCTGGCGCTGGTACGGACCTAACGACCCGGTAACGCTGTCAGATGTACGCCAGGCTGGCGCAACCGGCGTGGTAACGGCGTTACACCATATCCCGAATGGAGAAATTTGGTCGGTAGACGAGATCCAGAAACGTAAAGCTATCGTTGAAGAGGCGGGTCTGGAGTGGTCTGTGGTAGAGAGCGTACCTATCCACGAAGATATCAAAACCCACACCGGTCAGTACGATTTATGGATCAAAAACTACCAGCAAACGCTGCGTAACCTGGCGCAATGCGGTATCTATACGGTTTGCTATAACTTTATGCCGGTACTGGACTGGACACGTACGGATCTGGAATACGTATTACCGGATGGTTCCAAAGCGTTGCGTTTTGACCAGATTGAATTCGCCGCGTTCGAACTGCACATCCTGAAGCGTCCGGGAGCAGAAGCCGACTATACGGCAGAAGAGATTGCTCAGGCAGAGCGGCGTTTCGCCACCATGAGCGAGGAAGACAAAGCACGTCTGACCCGCAACATTATTGCCGGTTTACCTGGCGCGGAAGAAGGCTATACGCTGGATCAGTTCCGTCAACACCTGGCGACGTATAAAGATATCGATAAAGCAAAACTGCGTGAACATTTTGCCTATTTCCTGAAAGCCATTATTCCGGTTGCCGACGAGGTTGGCGTGCGTATGGCCGTTCACCCTGACGATCCGCCGCGCCCTATTCTCGGCCTGCCGCGCATTATCTCTACCATTGAAGACATGCAATGGATGGTGGAAACCGTTAATAGCATGGCGAACGGCTTCACCATGTGTACCGGATCTTACGGCGTGCGCGCTGACAACGATCTGGTTGATATGATCAAGCAATTTGGTCCGCGCATCTACTTTACGCATCTGCGCTCTACGCTGCGCGAAGAGAATCCGAAGACCTTCCACGAGGCCGCCCATTTGCACGGCGATGTGGATATGTATGAAGTCGTTAAAGCGATTGTGGAAGAAGAGCACCGTCGTAAAGCCGAAGGTAGCGACGATCTGATCCCAATGCGCCCGGACCACGGTCATCAGATGCTGGACGATCTGAAGAAGAAAACGAATCCGGGTTATTCCGCCATTGGCCGTCTGAAAGGGCTTGCGGAAGTCCGCGGCGTCGAACTGGCTATCCAGCGCGCTTTCTTTAGCAAATAACCTTCTTTCGCATGGCGCGACGCGTCATGCGATTTCCCCTACTCAATGCAATAGCAACATGCCTCGCCCCGGAGATCGCGGGCGAAGACGTCGAATGACAGGAGTTTGCAATGGAACAGAATATCGCCACCGCCCAGGTTTCCGTCGCCCGCCCAAACTGGGACAAATCACGTCTGGTATCCCGTATTGTGCATCTGGGCTGCGGGGCGTTTCACCGCGCGCACCAGGCGCTCTTTACTCATCATCTACTGGAAAAGAGCGACAGCGACTGGGGCATTTGTGAAGTGAACCTGATGCCGGGTAACGACGCGCGGCTGATCGCGAACCTGAAAGCGCAAAATCTGCTGTACACCGTTGCAGAACGCGGCGCAGAAAGCACCGAACTGAAAATTATCGGTTCAATGAAAGAAGCGCTGCACCCTGAATTCGACGGCCATGCAGGGATTCTGGCGGCAATGGCGCGCCCGGAAACCGCCATCGTCTCCTTAACCGTGACCGAAAAAGGCTACTGCACCGACCCCGCCAGCGGCGAGCTTGATGTCAATAATCCGCTTATCCAAAACGATCTTGCCCATCCACAGCAGCCTAAATCCGCCATTGGCTATATTGTCGAAGCGCTAAACATGCGCCGGGAGCAAGGACTGAAAGCTTTTACCGTGCTGTCATGCGATAACGTACGCGAGAATGGTCACGTCGCGAAGGCTGCCGTCCTCGGCCTGGCAAAAGCTCGCGATGCCGCCCTCGCCGCATGGATTGCCGACAATGTGACCTTCCCCTGCACCATGGTTGACCGCATTGTTCCGGCGGCGACCGAAGAGACGCTACAACTGGTTGCCGACCAGTTAGGCGTTTATGATCCTTGCGCTATCGCCTGCGAACCCTTCCGCCAGTGGGTCATCGAAGATAACTTTGTGAATGGTCGCCCGGACTGGGACACCGTCGGCGCGCAATTCGTTGCAGATGTCGTACCGTTTGAGATGATGAAGTTGCGTATGCTTAACGGCAGCCACTCTTTCCTCGCCTATCTGGGTTATCTCGGCGGGTATGACACTATCGCCGATACCATGACCAACCCGGCTTACCGGCGCGCGGCGCTGGCGCTGATGCTTGATGAACAAGCGCCGACGTTGTCAATGCCGGAAGGCACCGATCTGGAAGGGTATGCGAATTTGTTGATCGCGCGTTTCACTAACCCCTCGTTGAAACACCGCACCTGGCAGATCGCGATGGATGGCAGTCAGAAACTGCCGCAGCGTCTGTTGGACCCGGTACGTCTGCACTTGCAACAGGGCGATGACTATCGCCGCCTGACGCTGGGCGTCGCCGGATGGATGCGTTACGTCGGCGGTGTCGATGAGCAAGGTAAAACCATTGATGTCGTCGATCCGCTGCTCGCGCAGTATCAGGCGATTCATCAGCAATATCAGACGCCGGAAGAACGCGTTCGCGGGCTACTGGCCATCGAGTCTATCTTTGGCAACGACCTGCCGAAGAACCACGAATTTGTGCAAGCCGTTACCGACGCTTACCAACAGCTATTGCAGAATGGCGCGAAAGCCACGGTAGAAGCGCTGGCTAAGTAAGGAGATAAATCATGGCTACGTTTATGACTGAAGATTTTCTACTTAAAAACGACATTGCCCGCACGCTGTACCATAAATACGCCGCGCCCATGCCGATTTATGACTTCCACTGCCATTTAAGTCCGCAGGAAATCGCCGACGATCGCCGTTTCGATAACCTCGGTCAGATCTGGCTGGAAGGCGACCACTATAAATGGCGAGCGCTACGAAGCGCAGGCGTGGATGAGTCGCTGATCACCGGCAAAGAGACCAGCGATTATGAAAAATATATGGCCTGGGCCAATACCGTACCAAAAACGCTGGGCAATCCGCTGTATCACTGGACGCACCTTGAACTACGCCGTCCATTTGGCATTACAGGTACGCTGTTCGGACCGGATACCGCGGAAAGTATCTGGACGCAGTGTAATGAGAAACTGGCGACGCCGGCCTTTTCCGCGCGCGGTATTATGCAGCAGATGAATGTGCGGATGGTCGGAACCACCGACGACCCGATAGATTCTCTGGAATATCACCGCCAGATAGCCGCCGACGACAGCATTGATATTGAAGTCGCGCCAAGCTGGCGCCCCGACAAAGTTTTCAAAATCGAACTGGACGGCTTTGTCGATTACCTGGGGAAACTGGAAGCGGCGGCAGATGTCAGCATTACCCGTTTCGACGATTTACGTCAGGCGCTCACTCGCCGCCTCGACCATTTCGCCGCCTGCGGCTGCCGCGCGTCGGATCATGGCATTGAAACGCTGCGATTTGCGCCAGTACCCGACGACGCACAGCTTGACGCCATTCTGGGCAAACGTCTGGCTGGCGAAACGTTGAGCGAACTTGAGATCGCCCAGTTTACCACGGCGGTGCTGGTCTGGCTGGGCCGTCAGTACGCCGCGCGCGGCTGGGTGATGCAGCTACATATTGGCGCGATCCGTAACAATAATACCCGTATGTTCCGCCTGCTGGGGCCGGATACCGGCTTTGACTCCATTGGCGATAATAACATTAGCTGGGCGCTCTCCCGTTTGCTCGACAGTATGGATGTGACCAATGAACTGCCCAAGACTATCCTCTATTGCCTGAACCCACGTGATAACGAAGTCCTGGCGACCATGATCGGTAACTTCCAGGGGCCGGGAATTGCCGGAAAAGTGCAGTTTGGTTCCGGCTGGTGGTTTAACGATCAGAAAGACGGGATGCTGCGCCAACTGGAGCAACTGTCGCAAATGGGACTGTTAAGTCAGTTTGTCGGGATGCTGACCGACTCCCGCAGTTTCCTTTCTTATACGCGACATGAATATTTCCGTCGTATTCTCTGTAACCTGCTGGGACAGTGGGCGCAGGACGGAGAGATTCCTGATGATGAAGCGATGCTAAGCCGTATGGTTCAGGATATCTGCTTCAATAATGCCCAGCGTTATTTCACGATTAAATAATCGCTATTAATCTGTGAGCACAGGTCTCAGGTATTTCGAGGGGCAGGAAGGCGGTAAGAGAGTGAGAAATTTAGCAGTAACGCACTTTTCCAGCCAAAGTCTGGCCGCCGATAAAAAGCAAAGATGTTGCTGATTAATCCCGAATCACTTACTAAGGTAAGTGATTCGGGTAAACAAACACAGCCATCTTCTGCGTCATGCTTTTTTTCTCTGTCCGGAATAACTCCAGTGCAGAAAGTGTGATACATCAGTCCTGTTGATGATGGCTCCAGTTGGTTATACGGTAATAACTTATGACTTCACAGTGTGGTTTCTTTTAATAAATCGACAGCCAGCATTTCCAGCTGGTTAACCACCTCATTACTGGATCGCTCCATTCTGTCGAGTTCTTGCGACATCGCATTCATATCGCCTGCGGCAAAATAGTTCAGCGCAGAGTGACCAGCGGTATGCACCTCTTTATGCGGCGCTTCCAGACTACGGAAACTGTAGTAATTGCTAAACTGCTGCCCTTCAAAACCGTAGTACCATTTCCCCAGCCGACACTGATCGTGCATCGTTATTTTACTGTTTATGTCTTTATTTAAGAGTAATTTGTAGACTTCCATTTTCCAGATAACATGGTCAACTTTGACAATATTCAAAAACTGCACCGTAGAGATGTACTGCATGACCGATTTCATGCTCAGCGATTTATCGATGACGATGCCAATAGACTCCACAATTTGATTTATGTTAGTCGTAATATTATCAATAACCGGCTGTTGGTTATCCAGTACCTCACTCACTCTGGCCGTATTATCTTTGATTACAGAGGTTAACGTACTGACGCTTTTCGAACTGTGTTTAACATCTTCGGACAGGTTTTTCACCTCTTTCGAAATAACGCTAAAACCACGCCCGGCATCCCCTACGCGCGCGGCCTCGATCGCGGAGTTAATCGCAATCAAATTGGTCTGGTTAGCGATCTTCTGTATCTCTTTAATACACGCATTAATTTGCGTTAAGGAGGTATTTAAGTCGCCCATACGACAGCCAATATCCGATGAAGTCGTGCCAATTTCGGTGATAAATTCCACGAGCGATTTTAATGAACTTCTGGCTTTATCATTCTGTTCGTTAAGTTCATTAATGCGTTCTTTTTCAATGTTGAGCTGCTCACAGGACTTAATGATGGCATTACGAATGATATCGATCGTCGAGATCCCCATCAGAATTTTTTGACACAGTATCCGCTCATAAGGCTCAGGAGTATCCACCACCACGTCAGACGCATTAGCGCCAGATTCTGCTGCTGGCGGCGGTATTTTTACAACATTATTATTCCAGTGGCGCAAGCCTAATACTTTTTTAAACATATACCATTCTCCTTATTATATGTGGACATCCTGATCTATGCCTGGATAAAGTATTATCAACTCATGCTAACATAATGAAAAATCGGCTGTCATCTGCCATAACCATACGCTCACCAGAATAAGACAAAACGTCCACCAAACTTAAATAATTACAAGGTAAACTATTCAACAATACCATTAATAGTCATGATGGAAGTCGCTTCGCTTTATACGGAAATATTATTTACAAGGCTGACAACAATAGCTGAATAATAATTAACTGCATTTACTTAGGTGTAGCTATATCTCGCCACGAAGATTGCAGACAGGGTTTAAACGCAAACTTTTGCAATAGAAAAATAACCTAACGTAAACTTTTTATATGACCAATAATATCATTTGGACTCATCAATATATTATGCTGTCCGTTTACCAGCCAAACAGGCATGACCTAAATCCAAAGGAATGGGCGCAGCGTAACCAGCCGCAAAAAGTATCGATTAGTCGAAAATCAGGAAACGGATGCGCCAACGCGGCGAGCGTCACCGCCTGCGTCAGAAAAGTTAAGAATAATTTGTGATATTATTTCTCATATGTTACCAGTAAATGGCAGGCTGATAGCCGTTCGCTGGTAAACACAACAGGCGGGATATCGGCACACACGCCGATATCCCGACGAGAATGACCCCGTTACGCTTTGATGACGATTAACGGTTCAATATCGCTCTCTTTTTTAATGACTAATGAATCATCGCCGCGCAGGCACGTACCGCCGTAGTTACCGCCCACGGTAAACGTACAGACCTGAATATACTTCCCGGCGACCTTCGGCAGGCACCACAACTGCTGATAGATATTTTTCTGCGTGGCGAACTTGCCGCTGGTTTTATCCAGGAGCTCTTCCTGATGGCTCACCAAATCAATATTACTACCGCAACGTCCGGCAATCGGTTTTACCGCATAGCCGGTCTGCACCAGCTCATCGTTAACGGTAAAATCCGTGTCGAGCAAATAGCGATGATGCGGGAAGAGCGACCACAGGATGGGCAGGATCGCTTTGTTACCCGGGATCACCGTCCACAGCGGTTCAAACACCAACACTTCCGGGCGCAGTAATACATCAATCAGCCGGACTTCATTTTCCGGGTGCCCGGTACGAATAGGCACTGCGGCATACTCCGTCTCACTGACTTCGCGTATCTGCTCCATCGCCGTTTCCCACGCCCAGGTTTTCCAGACACAATTCACCAGCCGTCCGTCGCCATCGATCAACTGCCCGGCGTCATCCCAGCGCAACTCGCCCAGCCCGCGGAGAATTTTGCTCGCGAAACCGGCCTGATGCAGCGCCTGCTGCATAAACTGCGCGTGATAGTCCTCCTCGATATCATCATCCTGCATGATATGGACGAAAGGACGCGCTTTACTGTGTTTCCAGGCGCCTGCCAGCTCGTTAATTAAGCCCTCCGCCGGGTTATGCCCTTTACCGGTATAGCCCTGCTCAGCCCATTTTTCGAGAATTAATCCCGCTTCGGTATGGCATGATGCGGAATCGGCATTGTATTCATAGACTTTCAGCCCGCGTTCATCCATGCAGAAATCCATACGACCGGTGATCATATGGTGACGACGGCGCTGCCAGGAGAGGCGCAGACGCGGCCAAAGAATTTTGGGGATATCGAATAGCGCCAGCAGATTATCGTCTTTTAAAACTTTGTCCGTGGCGTGCAGGTACATCAAATGCAACTCATTGGTCGCTTTGATAAGCTCCTGTTCAGCGCTCTCGGTGATGGTAAAATACTGGTACGGGTCCTGATTGATAACGTGTCCGTTCGCCTGTACATAGGCTTTTTGTAACGGATCGCGCTCATCCAGCCACTGACCGTCAAACTGACCTTTCTCTGGCAGTCTTGCGCCGCGAATCGCCAGCGACTGATTCGCGATGTCAGGCTGTGACAAACTGTATTGCGTGTCGTCGGTCTGGATCATCCAGCCTAAAATCGTCGTGTCATCAAAGGTGTCGCGCAGGGTGTAACACCCGTTTTCTACGACCATTTCCAGTTCGCGAGTCCACTGCTGCCCTGGCGGCAATGGCGTGTGGATAACGTTTTGCTCAGCAATACGAATTTTGTTATCCAGGAGTTGGGTGATAATCGCGACGTGCCCGGTTTCGTTAAACTCGCCGCCCTTTTGCCAGATGAGCAGCGCCCCGGCCTCCGGCGCGCGCGGCGAACCGTTCGGGAAGGCCTGCAAAGGCAAAATATTGTCATTCACGACCTCGCGCAGAAAACGTAGCGAGAAGATTTCCCAGGCCATGCCGACGTCAGTAAAAACAACGCCATAATTCAGAAAGAGAAAACGGCGGGCAAATTCCACGCACTGCCATTTATGCCCCATGTATTCATCGTCGATGTAGCTACGAAAAGCTGCGTCGTCGTCGTCCCACGGATCGAGGGAATTGTAATCTGAAGAGTAGATCGCTACGCCGCCGGGGGCGTAACCCAATAATGTCCCGAAGGGGGCATCCTGACTGGTGGTTCCTTTGCTCATGCACTTACCTCAAAACAAGACCGCCTGAGCAGCCTGGCGTGATTTCGCTCTGATTGTCTGCTCTGTGACACTAACCGGACAGAGGTCGACATAATCATACACCTCAATAAGGCACACTGAGGCCAGAAGGTTAAAATTTCACTCGCCGGAATGTCCCAATCGGTTAAATGTCCGGTTAGCAAGCTGCTACACTGCTTCAACACCACCACTGTGAAGGCAGGTCAATATGGCAGATAATACTTATCAACCCGCAAAAGTCTGGACGTGGGATAAATCCGGCGGCGGCGCGTTCGCTAACATTAATCGCCCGGTTTCCGGCCCGACGCACGACAAAACGCTGCCCGTCGGCAAACATCCGTTACAGCTTTATTCGCTGGGGACGCCTAACGGCCAGAAAGTGACCATTATGCTGGAAGAGCTCCTGGCGCTGGGCGTGACCGGCGCCGAATATGACGCCTGGTTGATTCGCATCGGCGAGGGCGATCAGTTCTCCAGCGGCTTTGTTGGCATCAATCCGAACTCAAAAATTCCGGCGCTGCGCGATAACTCACACAACCCGCCGATTCGGGTTTTTGAGTCGGGCGCAATTCTTGTTTATCTGGCGGATAAGTTTGGCCATTTCCTGCCGCAGGATCTGGCTAAGCGCACAGAAACCCTTAACTGGTTGTTCTGGCTACAGGGCGCGGCGCCGTTCCTCGGCGGCGGTTTCGGTCATTTCTATCATTATGCGCCGGTAAAAATTGAGTACGCCATTAATCGCTTCACCATGGAAGCCAAGCGTCTGCTGGACGTGCTGGATAAGCAGTTAGCTCACCACCCGTATGTCGCGGGAGAAGAGTACACTATTGCCGATATGGCCATCTGGCCGTGGTTCGGCAACGTGGTGCTGGGGAATGTCTATGATGCAGCGGAGTTTCTGGATGCCGGAAGTTATCAAAACGTACAACGCTGGGCGAAACAGGTAGCCGAACGTCCGGCGGTAAAGCGGGGGCGCATTGTCAACCGGACCAACGGCCCATTGAACGAACAGCTTCACGAACGCCATGACGCCAGCGACTTCGAAAACCATACCGAAGATAAACGTCAAAGTTAAACCATGATGCCGGATGAGGTAGTAATGTCGTCATCCGGCATGGTATTCCCTGCTGACGCTTCGCTTATCCGTTCTGCGAGTGTGTCATATTCGACGCTTCACTAAACCCATGTTGCATGAGAATCAACCTCGCCCGTGCTGATAGTAAAAAGTCGGCAAGCGTTTTTCCCTGCTCGCTCAGGCAGGCAAAGCCATATTCAGCCACGGGATTATAAGGTTCCGGGATATCAACCACTCGCAGCGAATTAACCAGCCGTAGCCTGGGAGCATAGCTGGCATAGCCGATAAAGATATCGGTGTAATCATGATTGATGAGCCATTCCGCCGCCAGCCGGCCCGCCGGTAACGGCAAAGTCTGCCTGCCGCCAACCAGCGCTACCGCGCGTTTTCGGACCGCTTCGCCCTCCTTGCCCATCCGCGAAAAAAGCTGCTGCGTATAATCGCCGGAAGGATCGCAACCTGCTGTTGAGGTGCCGATCCGCAGATCCCGCCGGGTTAATAGCGACAGCCAGTCCTCGCCTTCACGCATCGCCTGCGCCCGCACGCTCAGACACAAACGGTTCGCCGTAAAAGGCGCGACCCGCAGCGCCCGCCCGCTTTCCAGCAGCGCCTGCGGATGCGCCAGGTTCGCCGAAGCAAAAAAGTCGCATGCTTCGCCCGCTTCGATACGTTCACGTAACAGCCCCGCCGGACCGAAATCACATACCGCATCCGCCTGAAACGCCGTCATTAGCTGCGGCCAGACGACGCGCAAGCTCCCCGCAGCCAGTATTCGCATCACTGTACGCCCTGATAGTCAGTACGGTAAAAACGTTGATACCAGTCGTTAGCGGCCTTTTGCATGTCAATATCGTGGAATTTTTGCGGATAGAGTTTTTTCGCCATCCACAGTTCGCCGATTCCCACCGCCTCCGGCATCGGATATCCCCAGGCTTTGGCATAATCCGGCATCAGGTAAACCCGATGATGCTTCACCGCGTCAATGACCTGCCACTGGGGATTGTGCAGGATCTCATTGACGACCTTTGGATAGCGATTCTGGACAAAGATCACCTGTGGATCCCAGGCGATCACCTGCTCCATTGTCACCTGCTTAAAGCCTTTCACCGAGGATGCCGCTACATTCAGCGCCCCCGCATGGGCCATCATCAGACCGGTATATTTACCGGAACCGTAGGTGGTCAACTCCGGATTCGCCATATAGGCGCGAACCCGCTCATTTTCAGGAACCGACTGCAAACGGTCGCTGACCATCTTGCGACCTTTATCCATCGCCTCAATCAGCGCTTTCGCCTCCTGCGGTTTATTGACGATATCGCCAATCAGCGTTATTCCTTCACGCAGCCCGCGATTATAAGCCTGCTCTTCATCGGCCAGGGTCGGGTTCATTTTAGCCTGCTCGCCAGCAATATCATGGCGCAGCGAAATCGCCACCACCGGAATGCCAAGACGGCTGATCTTGTCGATCATCTCCTGCGGAGCGTAATTCGTGACAAACACCACCTGCGGGTGCAGCGCCACCAGTTTTTCAGGATCAACGTGCGTTAGATCGCCCAGCGAGGCTTTTTGCGCCAGTTCCGGCGCCAGACGCGCATAGCCGTCGCCTAATTGCTGTTTCCAGTTCGCCATGACCCCAACGATTTTGTCAGTGGCATTCATCTGTACAAGGAGATTGAGCGTTTGATGCTGGAGCACCACCACTCTGTCGACGGTGTCGGGAACCGTGACCTGGCGGCCAATTTGATCGGTAAAAGTACGCGCCGCTTGTGACATTAACGGCCAGCAAAAAAGCAACGCCAGCAGAGAGAGCTGGCGCAAAAATTTATTCATAGGTTTCGCCCCACAATCGATATATAAATAATTATACAACGATTATAGAGCGATATAATAGAGGTGATTAAGGGATCACGCGCTGGTGATGTCGTACTCCATGCGGCGCAGCGCATCTAACGTGGCTTTCGCTTCGTCTTCGTCAATGATGCTCATCGCAAAACCAACGTGTACCAATACCCATTGCCCTATCAGATCGGCTGGCTTACCTTCACAAATCAGAGCAATATTGACATCACGTTTGATGCCACACACTTCCACCTGCGCAAGCTGGTGAATATCATCTCCGACGGCCAGCACCTGACCGGGGACGCCAATACACATAATTAACCACCTGAAATAAAATGCGGGTTATTCGACCTCAATACTTTTTACTTTCAACGAATCGCCGGTATCCACCCGCAGGCGATCGCCATGACAATGCGGACATTGCGCGTCATGCCTGAGAATTTCCACCACCTGACTGCAATCCCAGCACCAGGCCTGGGCCGGTCTGTAGTCGATGTGCAATTCGCACCCTTGCGCTAAAGTCCCCTGGCAGGCGATATCAAAACTGAAACGAACCGCGCGCTCTTCAACGCACGAAAGCGCGCCTATCTCCAGCCATACGCCGGTGACGCGCGCCACGCCGTGCTGTTCTGCCTGCTGCTGAATAATTTCAACGGCGCTTTGGCAAAGAGACAGCTCATGCATTCTCACAGCTCCGACGGCCAAACAGCAACGCACGCCGGCTTGTCTGCGGCGCATCAGGATTGCTTACCGGCAGGGATAACAGCATCCGCGCGCAGTCATCCGCCAGCCGGACGCCCTCTTCCGGCGACAGGCTACGGGAAAGCGGCGACATCAACGAGCAGGCAAGATATTGCGAAACGCCTTCCAGTTCGCCAACGGTAAAGGTCATCGTGCCATAAGGCAGTTGCAGACCGAGTTTTTCACCGACGGTACGCCCGGGCCAGATCTGGTCCGGGCCAGGGAAGATTAATGCGCTTAACATCCACGGCGTAATTACCGTGCCCGTCCATTGTCCTTCAAACAACGTAAAATCAGAGACATGCACTGGCATAGTCGGATGCAGAAACGAAAGATCGTGCATCGAACGATGGGCTATCTCTTCAAACGCCGCCTGAACCCGAGCGACGGGCGCCGTGTCGAATCCGGAAAACGTTTCAGACATGCGCCGTCTCCTTAGGAATTGCTTCGACACCGGATTCACGCAGCGCAGCAAGAACCTGCTCAAGCGCAGGTTCAATCATCGCTTCTACGGTTGGCGTTAAGCCGATGTGCGGTTCCAGCGACTGTGGAATAACGCCGACCAGGGTCAACTTCTTCGGAAACTCGCCGGTAAAGCGGAGGGCCGACAATACGTCGGCCAGTCCAAGCTGATGGGGGGAGATTTTGTTGGTGAACAGCGCCGGAACTTCATCGTCGCGCAGTACCATAATGGTTCCCGGCGCGTTCTTTTTCGACACGATGGCGTCGGCAATGATCAAATGATCACGATTCGCCATATCGCCAAGAAGTTCCATTCCCGCCGTACCGCCATCCAGAATCTCAACGAAATCCGGCAGGGTGTATCGTTGCTCTAACGCTTCAACAATACGCACCCCGATGGCTTCATCGGTCAGCAAAATATTGCCGACCCCTAAGACTAATATCCGCATTACAAAACCTTCACCGAGACCACTTCATTGCCATCGGCGTCCACTACGTGCACCGCGCACGCCATGCAAGGGTCGAAGGAGTGGATGGTACGTACCACTTCCAGCGGCTTCGCCGGATCGGCGATCGGCGTACCGACCAGCGACTGTTCGTACGGCCCCACGTCATCGTTGAAGTTACGCGGACCTGAGTTCCAGGTCGATGGCACCACTGCCTGATAGTTACTGATAATACCGTCTTTAATCACCATCCAGTGAGACAGCATACCGCGCGGCGCCTCCAGGAAGCCCACGCCTTTGAACTCGCCCGTCGCCGGAATGTTCGGCTTCACAAACGTGGTGTAATCGCCTTTGCCGATATTTACAATCAGCGCGTTGTATTGATCCTGCAATATGTTTTGCAGTTCACAACAGTGAACGGTACGCCCGATGATACGACCCAGCGTAGAGTGAAGTTGCGCCATTTCCAGCGTTTTGCCGGTCAGCTTCTGATAAAGCGCAATGATTTCATTGAGCTTAGTCTGGGTGGATTCACGACCTGCAGCCAGTTTACACAGCATGTTCGCCAGCGGCCCGACTTCGACGGTTTTGCCGTAGAATGTCGGCGACTTGACCCATGAGTATTTACCGTCATCCGACCAACCGTCGTAAGCCGGGATCGTAGTGCCTTCCCACGGCGCCTGCGGCGCTTCATCTTTGTACCAGGCGTGCTTCGCGCTCTCCTGAATACCTTTAATCAGGAACTCGTCGGAGTGAGAGGTGATCGGACGGTATGTCGACAGATCGGCATTGGTAATGTAACCGCCCGGGAACAGGAAACTGCCGTTTTTACCGTCGGTCGGGAATTCCGGCGCGCTCAGGTAGTTCACCGCGCCTTTGCCGCGCTCCAGCCATTCCGGATAGTAGGCAGCGATGACTGCGGTATCCACTTTATACACCTGCTCGACAAAATCGCTCAGCTTATCGATAAACGATTTGATGTACATCAGACGTTCGAGGTTCAACGTACCGATGCTGTCGAGATTGATCGGGTTCGCCACCCCACCGACCGCCAGGTTCTGGATATGCGGCGATTTACCGCCCAGCAACGCCACCACGCGGTTAGCGTCACGCTGACATTCCAGCGCCTGCAGATAGTGGGCGACCGCAATCAGGTTGACCTCCGGCGGTAACTGCATTGCCGGGTGCCCCCAGTAGCCATTGGCGAAAATACCTAACTGACCGCTGGCGACAAGATCCTTGATCTTGTTCTGAACTTTCGTGAACTCTTGCGCGCTGTTCAGGTGCCAGCTCGACACGCCATCCAGCATCGCAGAAGCTTTTTCCGGATCGGCTTTCAGCGCAGAGGTAATGTCCACCCAGTCCAGAGCAGAGAGCTGGTAGAAATGGACAATGTGGTCATGGGTGGTATGCGCCGCCAGAATAATATTACGGATATACTGCGCGTTGACGGGAACATCAATATTCAGCGCGCTTTCCGCCGCACGAACGGAGGAGATCGCGTGAGTTGTCGTACAAACGCCGCAAATACGCTGCACAATCATCCACGCATCGCGCGGATCGCGGTTCTTCACGATCTCTTCCATACCGCGCCACATGGTGCCGGACGCCCATGCTTTGGATACGACGCCGTTCTCAATTTCGCAGTCAATGCGTAAATGACCCTCAATACGGGTTACCGGATCAATAGTAATTCTCTGGCTCATGCTTTGCTCGCCTCATGACGATTATGATCGTTTTGTTTTAAAGGAGGAAGTATCGGCAGTAGACGAATGAGTACGATGTATGCACAAATCTCAATAGCCACAAAACCAATAGAAATCAACAATTCTTCCCAGGTTGGGAAGTAGTGGTAGCCGCCACCCGGGTTGAATGCCACCAGCGAATAGGTCAGACGCCACGTCGCGCAGCCCAACAGCGCGCTCAGCGCCGACAGGTACAGCATACGAGAGTCATTACGCAGTTTCGCCACACGCAGCACCACTAACGGGAAGACCATCAGGACGACTTCAATCCAGAACATAGCGGAGTAAAAATCGCCGGCAAACGCATAGGACAGCTTGTCGCGATAAATCAGTTCGCCAAAGCGCAGGACGACGAAAATCGCCAGCAGCACGCTGATGGTATTCGTCAGCTTAACAAACAAATTTTTCTCATCCGGACCGTTTCCTTTCAGGCCAGCCTGAACCAGCGACCCCTCAAATATGACAATGGAGAAGCCCATGATAAACGCGGTCAGAACCGAGAACAGCGGCAGCATTTCATAGCTTTGCCATAGCGGATGCACTTTATAGCCCGCCGAGATCATCAATGACCCCATTGAGGACTGGTGCATCGTCGGCAGCAGCGCGCCCAGCGCGATAATAAAGAACATCACCTTATTCAGACGCTTGAGCGACACTTTCCAGCCCAGACGTTCAAACAGGGCAGGCGCAAACTCCAGCGCCATCACGCCGATGTAGATGGTCATACAGACCGCCGTCTCAAACAGTACCGAGTTCACGTTGAAGTGACCTGGAATGTAGAAGTACGGCAGGTTCCAGTAACGACCGACGTCGATAGTGATCGACAGGCCGCCCAGCGAGTAACCAAACAAGCTTGCCAGCAACGCCGGGCGCACCAACGGATGGTATTGCCCACGGTTAAAGACATATACCGCCCATGCCAACGCCCAACCGCCACAGGCAAAGCCAGTGCCGATCAACAGGTCAAAGGCAATCCAGACGCCCCACGGGAAACCGCCGTTCAGGTCGGAAACGGAGCCCAACCCGAAGACCAGACGCTTCACGATAAGGAGCATACACAGGACGATTAACGGTCCAAAAATAATGACCGGTTTACTGATGATTTTTCCGCCCAGCGGTTTTGGATCATGACTCATGATCGTCTCCTCCATCGTGATGGTCGTTTTTGCTATTACGACGAACCAGCACGGTTAAGCCCGCCAGCGCAGCCAGGGGTAGTATCATGCCTTTATAAAGCGTGTGTTGAACATGCTCGGAGCGCGCTCCGGTTGAAAGGTCATCCAGCTTCGGCAGATCCAGATCTTCATAAGGAACGCCTGTCAGCACCAGCACCTGAGTACCACCGCCCTCTTTTTCACCGTAGAGGTGTGGGTAGTATTTAGGCACCGTATGCAGATAGGTGTCGTCCGTTTTCAACGTCTGGCGCGGATAGTGATATTCACTGCCTGGTTTGAGGGCCAGACGTTTTTTCGCTTCCGCCATCAGCTCTTCACGAGTACCGAAAATGACGGCCCCTGCCGGACAAACTTCCACACACCCAGGCAAACCGCCTTTATCCAGACGCTCAACGCCTTTCTGGTTACACAGCTCACACTTGTGAAGCGCGCCAAACGGGTTGTTGTAGTCGTACTTAGGTACGTTGTACGGACAGGCGACCATGCAGTAACGGCAGCCGGTGCAGACATCTTTGTCATAGTGGACGATGCCGGTTTTCGGATCTTTTTTCAGCGCCGACACCGGACAAACGGAAACGCAGTTAGGATCGACGCAGTGCATACACTGTTTCTTGATGTAGGCATAGCCGTTCTCTTCCTGATCTTTGTTCACGCCCGTGCCGCTACGCCATACCTGAATAATGTTATTGGTATACGGCGACAGCTTGTCGTTGTTCGACCAAGTCTGCTCCCCTTCCGGGTTACGCGCCGGGAAGTTGATATCCTGACACTTTGTGACGCAGGCCTGACAGCCCACGCACAGAGTGGAGTCATACAGCATACCCAGCGAACCTGGAATCGGCGGACGGTTTTCTGCAGCCGCATGGCTGACAGACGGCGCGGCGCCCAACAGCAATGCTCCACCGGAGGCTGCTTTAATAAAGTCACGTCTGTTCACGGTTATTCTCCCCGTGAGTCAGCGTTATCTTTCTTTTGCTGACGCCCCAGTTCACGTACCGCCATCACGCTGACGCCGGCAACCAGACCGACTACGCCGCCAAGCAGACCGACAGCGCCCGCAGAGATATTGCCGCCTTCTTTCATATTGACGTCAGGTTTCTCTGAACGCGGAGTTTGGTTTTCGACATGAGCAAGCTGGTGAATGCCCTTATGGAAGCCGATACCTTCTTCGTTACAGCCATAGCAAGGATGGCCGATCGCCACTGGCCAGACGCCGCCAACGTCACAGAACTGTAACGTAGAACAGTTGCCCCAGGTTTCCGGCCCTTTACAGCCAAGATGGTAGAGACACCAGCCCTGACGGTGGCCTTCGTCGCCAAATTCTTTGGCAAAACGGCCTGCGTCGAAGTGTGGACGACGTTCGCAATGCTCATGAATCAGACGGCCATAGGCAAAGGTTGGACGATTTTTCGCATCCAGCTTCGGCGGCGTGCCGTAAGTGATGATATGCGCGACGGTCGCCAGGAAGTTATGCGGGTTTGGCGGACAACCTGGAATATTGATAACCGTTTTGCCCGGTAAGACTTCCTGCAGACTGACAGCGCCGGTTGGGTTTACGCCAGCCGCAGCAACGCCGCCCCATGCCGAGCAGGAACCGATAGCGATAATCGCGGCTGCGCCGTCAGCGGCTTTGCGGATGTGATCCACGATCGGCTCGCCGGCAACCATGCAGTAGATACCGTTATCTTTTAGTGGGATAGAACCATCCACCACCAGAACATATTGCCCTTTATACTTCTCCAGAGCGTTATGTTTGTTTTCTTCGACCTGGTGACCGAATGCGGCGGAAAGTACCTCGTGGTATTCCAGAGAGATAGTCTCCAGAACGAGGTTTTCAACGGTTGGGTGTGTAGCACGAAGCAGTGATTCGGTACAACCGGTACACTCCTGAGCGCCAATCCAGATAACGGGCGGACGCTGTGGATTGGATACCGATTCTGCCATTTCTGCGGCGGCTTTGCTACTGAGCCCCATAGTAGCGGCCAGTGCTGCACAAAGCTTCATGAAATCACGACGGTTAATGCCGTGAGAAGTGATGAGAGTATTATCTCCAGTCATTTTATAGTTATTCCGTTACGAAGACCTGGCTTTTATTTTGCACTGTTCGCGAAGAAGTTATTGCGATCGGTACGCCATTTACCACACTTTTTTTATGGTTATGTGCGCCATAATACTTCGACGGAACAGTAAAACGAAGGGAAGAGGCGATAGTGTAATTAATTAAAGCAAGATAATACCCCTGTTGGATCAACCTTCGAGTCGATAACCGGCCATAAAGAAGCGAACCGCCATCCCGGAATGATTCTCTTTAAAGAAATCCATCACCATTTCTTTATCCAGACCATAGCGACGCGTCAGAATTCCGGCCTCCCACGCGCTAAGTTGACGATCGCCGGTCTTTTCGAACATACGGTGTGTAAAACCCAAAACAAAGCCACGTTTATACTCTGAACAGAAATTCACCGCATGATGCGCGCTATATGCATAAGGCGCGTGCAACCCGGCCATTAACCCTTTCCCAAAATGATTATTCATCTGACCTCCTTAGTCGCTATATAATAAATTATATAGCGACTGGTTAAATGAAGGCCAGCGCATTACGCGCTTTTTTGCTTCACATCAGAAGGAAACCCATTCATCAGTAGACTGTGCGGGAGCCGACGCCATTCTCTGAACGCCAGGCGCCGCTTTCGCCGTTACGCGTTGTTGCGGCTCACTAGCGGAAAGCCGGAACTGCTGTACGGAGCGTTGCAAATCCTCCGTCTGCCGTTCCAGCGCCGCCGCCGCCGCGGAAACCTGCTCAACCAGCGCGGCGTTTTGTTGCGTAACGCTATCCATTTGCGTGATCGCCACGCCAACCTGAGAGATACCTTTACTCTGATCTTCGGAGGCGGATGCGATCTGTTTCATAATCGTCGTCACTTCCGTGACGCCGCGCAGGATGGCTTCCATCGTCGCGCCGGTCTCCTGGACCAACTGCGCGCCCTGCGCTACGCGACGTACCGATTCGCCAATTAAAGCTTCAATTTCTTTCGCCGCCCCCGCGCTGCGGCTGGCCAGGTTACGTACCTCACCGGCGACCACCGCGAAGCCGCGTCCCTGCTCGCCCGCTCTGGCCGCTTCTACCGCTGCGTTCAAGGCCAGAATATTGGTCTGGAAAGCAATACTATTAATCACGGTAGTAATTTCGGCGATCTGCTGCGAACTAGCGGAAATACCGTTCATTGTTTCTACCACATCGGAAACCAGTTCACCGCCTTTTCCTGCCGTTAGCGAGGCGGCATCCGCAAGCTGACTCGCCTGGCGAGCGTGTTCGGCGTTCATTTTCACCGTTGCGGTAAGCTGTTCCATGCTGGCGGCAGTTTCTTCCAGCGCGGCGGCCTGTTCTTCCGTTCGGGAAGAGAGATCGTTATTACCGGTAGAAATTTCCGTCGCGCCGCGCCAGATATTGTCGCTTCCGGCGCGGATCGTACTCACGGCTTCGCGTAAACTGTCCTGCATCGCGCGCAGTAGCGGCACCAACCGGCCTACGCAGTTACGCCCCAACGCTTCAATCGGCTGGCTAAGATCGCCTTGCGCGATGCGCTGAAATTGCTGACGGATGCGCTCCAGCGGTTTCACCATCATTGCAACCAGATAGCGATCGGTAAAAATCAGGATAGCAATGCCCAGAATCACCGCCGTGATAAGCAGGATGCGGATGGTATAGGTTTTACCATCGACCATCACACGTGTGTTATCCAGCATGGCGCCAGCTTCATGACTAAACCGTTCCGCGCTGGCGCCGAACGCGCGACTGAGTGCGGGCGTGACCGTACTGGCATGTTCGCTCCAGGCGGTCAGCGATCCTTGCTGCGCCAGTTGCATTTGAGGAACGACGCCTTTCTCCAGCAAGGCCTGCCAGTTGGACAAGACCTCCCTTGAGATATCAGGGTTCATCGGCCCTGGCGATAGCGCTTTCATCTCCTCCAGCTTCTGACGCATATTCTCGAGCGACTGCCGGGCGGGCGCAAAATCGGGCGTGCCGCCGCCGATTTTTACATCCATCGCGCGGCTAAGGCGGGTAACAAAGCGGAAATATTGATCGTTACCCTGGCTTAGCACCGTCATTTGCCGCACAAGATGCCGGTCAATATCATTTCCTTCCGAAACTTCGGATAAAGCATGGACGCTGTATAACCCCACCCCCGACCAGAGTAGACAAAAAAGTCCCAGTATCGTCAGCATGACCATACGAATAGTAAAGTTTTGCAGCAAACGCATATGAATTTCCTTGCTGAATATAAGAGATTAGTCATCAGACGATGACGCACTCTCGTTATCGGCAAGGCGCGGAGAATATATAATGCATTCTCCATTTTTTTACAGTTATCGCCGTTTACGTACCCGCAGATGTTATATATCTGTGAACGCAGAGAAAATCTTTCAGTGTTATTACTGAGTAAATGAATAGATGTAGTAAAAATATTGCGTAAGGCTGCAGGGAGACGGTTATCCGCCGTTAAAGAAGCGCTGTTTTACAGCCGGGCTCAGCGTCCTTTGCCCGACTGCCCCGCCGTGGACGGCGGCTCAATGGTTATGCCGCGTCAATCTGTCCAGATAGCCCATCACGAACGCCGACAGGACAAAGGTCAGATGGATGATGACATACCACATTAATTTGTTATCCGGGACGTTTTTCGCGTCCATAAACACGCGTAACAGGTGAATGGAAGAAATAGCGACTATTGATGCCGCCACCTTATTTTTTAGCGAAGTCGCATCCATTTTCCCCAGCCAGTTCAGCTTCTCCTTGCCCGCAGAGATATCCAACTGAGAGACAAAATTCTCATACCCGGAGAACATGACCATTACCAGCAACCCGCCGACCAGCGTCATATCAACCAGCGATAACAACACCAGGATCAGATCGGCCTCCGCCAGGGCAAAAACATTCGGCAGAACGTGTAGAATTTCCTGGAAAAATTTTAGCGCTAAAGCGATCAGCGCCAAAGAGAGGCCAAAATACACCGGCGCGAGCAGCCAGCGAGACGCATACATTACATTTTCAAGAAAGCGTTCCATAGGGACCTGTCAGGTAACTAAAACCAGCAACAGTATATCTCAACCATGCAACATCAGATCAACATGCCAGTTAAGAGCCTATCCCACCAGGCGTTATTGGCGCAGCCAGTTTGGACACGGACAGCGCGCAAAAACCGGAGCGTACACGTAGTACGTGAGGATTTTGAGCACTGCCCAGGTCCAAAATGGCAAGTAAAATAGCCCTAATGGGATAGGCTCTAAATCTCATCCGGGTTAACCTGCGGGCGCTGATATTCCGGCCATACCAGCGCGACCAATGCCGGGTAGGCTTCAAGACTGAACTCGCGAAAACACTGGCGTAAATTAAGGACGTCCAAATCCGAATACGGCACCTTTTCTCCGTTCAGACAACGCTTCTTAATATTGTCGTAATACTTATAAACGGCAGAGTTAAGGTCGCTGCAACGACGCTGTGCGTCAAATAATCCAGGCGTTTCATTCAACTCAGTCATTGTCATTCGTTTTATCGTTGCATGAAGGAAATCGATATATTCATGGTTAACGCGCCAGTACCATACCGGCGTTATCGAATTCATTAATACTGAGAAATGATCTTCGCCCTCTTCCTTTGTCATGGGTTCAGTTTGATTTAAATTTACGATTTTTCCACCAGGACGTTTTTTATTAACCTCCCACATCAGGAAGAGTATCGCGCCGGTCAGTAATAGCAATATAATAACAGAATAAAAAATACTGTTCATAGCAGGCTCCATTTTTTTTGATTTTAAAATTACGCCATGTTATTGTCAACGAAACCTACACTATTAAAAATAGTATGCCACTGATCGTAAAGGATATTTAGTCATGCTTCCTGAGCATCTGGTTTCCTCTCATTTTCGCCTGTCATCGCCGCCCCCTGAAGCCACAGAAAACAGTAAAAATTTGCCTCAGGGAAAGACAAAACTCAGCGATTTCGAGCCCGATATTTTAATTAGCGCTAACGCTGCCGGGCAACACAGAAACGTATTATTTGAAGAACGCGACCGTCATATTAAAGAACGTCTGTATTGTGTGGCTAAAATTGAAACGTTTGCCCGCCTGATAAACGCACTACAGGCAGAAGGCGATATTGATGCCCAAACGCTAAGTAAAATACTGGCGGATAAAACCGCAATGATAAATGAAAAAGGCAATGCCATTTGGCTTAATTTAATCACTCGCGAAACCAATATGCCGCTATTTTATTCACTGGAAGATAAAGATGAAAGAAGTTGAAGACAATAACGTTTATTTGGCTTTAGACAACCATAAAAGTGATGAATTTATCTTAAAGCAAAATCTTGCAGCGCTAATCGCCAGTAAAAATGCCACCCTGGAAAAGGTAACGCAGGAGGTGGTATCCATACCGGCGGCGTTAGTGCGCCTGAAGTGGCAAAACCGACGGGAGATGTATGCGTTACAGGTCAAAGAGGAGATTTATGGCGCGACCATCAATGCCATTATCGAGCAGCATCCTGAATTACGAGACAAAATTATGTCTCGTCTTGAAAGTGACTGGCAGCATCTGCTGGCTCGCGAGACGGCAACCTTACGTCTGATGCGTAAGCTTTCCGATGGCGACTACCGGACGCGCAACGTCGCCACCGTCGCACGGCAAGAAAAATAACCTTCATGGCTAGTTAACTCTGTTGTGAATACGGGCGAAGCATAAGGATCGTTCTGATTCTCCCTCTTACGGTAGTAAAAGTGTCTACGCTTAAAGGGTGTTCAACCTGAAGGGAGAAGCTCAATGTCTCATCTATACGACCCTACCACGCAGTATTACACCGGCGAGTATCCTAAGCAAAAACAGCCGGCGCCCGGCGTCCAGGCGAAAATGACGCCTGTTCCTGACTGTGGTGAAAAAAGTTATGTCGGCAGTGGTCGCCTTAAAGATCGTAAGGCGCTGGTGACAGGGGGCGACTCCGGAATTGGGCGCGCTGCCGCTATCGCTTACGCGCGTGAAGGCGCAGATGTCGCGATCAACTACCTGCCAGCGGAAGAAGAGGACGCTCAGCAGGTTAAAGCGCTGATTGAGGAGTGCGGCCGTAAAGCGGTGTTATTGCCAGGCGATCTTAGCGACGAATCTTTCGCCCGTTCGCTGGTCCATAAGGCGCGTGAAGCGCTGGGCGGTCTGGACATTCTGGCGCTGGTAGCCGGTAAACAAACGGCAATCCCGGAGATAAAAGATCTGACCAGCGAGCAATTTCAGCAAACCTTCGCCGTTAACGTTTTTGCCCTGTTCTGGATAACCCAGGAAGCGATTCCGCTGCTGCCAAAAGGCGCCAGTATTATCACGACGTCGTCTATCCAGGCGTATCAGCCCAGTCCGCACCTGCTGGATTATGCGGCAACCAAGGCGGCAATCCTCAATTACAGCCGTGGCCTGGCGAAACAGGTGGCGGAAAAAGGAATTCGTGTGAATATTGTCGCGCCTGGCCCTATCTGGACAGCGCTGCAAATTTCCGGCGGCCAAACCCAAGATAAAATTCCGCAGTTTGGTCAGCAGACGCCAATGAAGCGGGCCGGCCAACCGGCAGAGCTGGCGCCGGTGTATGTCTATCTGGCAAGCCAGGAATCCAGTTACGTTACCGCAGAAGTGCACGGCGTGTGCGGCGGGGAGCATTTAGGCTAACGCATGAAGTCGATTAAGATGGCGCACTTCTGTTACGCAAGGCGCCATCTTAGGCAATAAAAAAGCCGGGTGGCGACTTCGCCTTACCCGGCCTACAGCATCAGCAGAATACTTATTTCGCTTTCGCGGTCTCTTCGCCGACCAGACCAATCTTGAGATAGCCCGCCTGATGCAGCATATCCATCACTTTCATCAGGGTTTCATACTCTACGGTTTTATCCGCGCGGAAGAAAATCGTAGTATCCTTTTTCCCTTCCGTCAGGGCCGTTAGCTCGGCAATCATCGTATCATCCGTCACCGGATCGTTACCGATAAACATGGTGTTATCCGCTTTCACCGACAGATAAACCGGTTTTTCCGGACGCGGCTGTGGCGTACTGGTAGAAGCGGGCAGATTCACCTTGACGTCCACCGTCGCCAGCGGCGCAGCCACCATAAAGATAATCAGCAGAACCAACATGACATCGATAAACGGCGTCACGTTGATTTCATGCATTTCGCCGTTGTCATCCAGGTTCTCGTTAAGACGCATTGCCATGACGCATTACCCTACCCGTAATTTCTGCGCGGCGCGTACCGGCTGCGCACTGGCGCTCGCATTCAGATCGAGATCGCGGCTTTGCAGCAGCAATACCTGCGCCGCCACGTCGCCCAGCGTTGCTTTGTAACTGCCTATCTGACGTGCGAAGATGTTGTAAATGACGACCGCCGGGATCGCGGCTACCAGCCCAATCGCCGTCGCCAGCAGCGCTTCCGCAATACCAGGAGCAACCACCGCCAGGTTGGTGGTCTGCGTTTGCGCAATACCGATGAAGCTATTCATAATGCCCCATACGGTGCCAAACAACCCGACGAAGGGGGAAATGGCGCCGATCGTCGCCAGATAACCGTTGCCTCGCCCCATGTAGCGGCCAACTGCCGCGACGCGACGTTCCAGACGGAAGCCGGTACGTTCTTTAATCCCTTCGTTATCTTCGCTGCCCTGAGAGAGTTCCAGTTCATTCTGCGCTTCATTGATGAGCTGTGCGCTGAGGCTTTTCGCGCTGAAACCTGCCGCAATGTCGGAAGCCTGATCTAAGGAGCGCGCATCGGCTAATTGCAATTGTTCGCGCTTTAAGCGGCGCTTTTGAGTGAAAAATTCAACGCTTTTACTGAAGAAGATAGCCCAAGTGACGACTGACGCCAGAATCAGACCAATCATCACGCACTTCACGACAATATCGGCGTGCTGATACATACCCCAGACGGAGAGATCCGTCTGCATCAAATTATTACCCACTCTGTATCTCCAGGACGCAAATCACAAAATCTGAGCATAATAATATCAAAACGGCGTCGAATTGATAGTCGTTCTCATTACTATTTACATACTGCCGCACCTTTACTGCTTTTTCTTTGCGCTTACGCATTAAAAAAGCCACCTGTTTTTATTTTGGCAAAATTTTCATCTGTATCACACGTCGCCAGGGTGCAGATGGTTATATTCATGCTAGTTTAGACATCCAGACGGTTAAAATCAGGAAACGCAACATGACGGATAAACAGTTGGATACCAAACTGGTAAACGCAGGACGCAGCAAAAAATACACGCTTGGCTCAGTGAATAGTGTGATTCAACGCGCTTCTTCACTGGTGTTTGACACCGTCGAGGCCAAAAAACACGCTACCCGCAATCGCGCCAACGGCGAATTATTTTACGGACGCCGGGGAACGCTGACTCACTTTTCGCTCCAGGAAGCCATGTGTGAACTGGAAGGCGGCGCCGGATGCGCGCTCTTCCCGTGCGGCGCGGCGGCGGTCGCCAACACCATTCTGGCATTCGTTGAGCAGGGCGACCACATCCTGATGACCAACACAGCCTATGAACCCAGCCAGGATTTCTGCAGCAAAATTCTCGGCAAACTGGGCGTGACGACAAGCTGGTTCGACCCGCTCATCGGCGCTGATATCACGCAACATATTCAGCCGAACACGAAAATCGTTTTTCTGGAATCCCCCGGTTCTATTACCATGGAAGTACATGATATTCCGACCATTGTCAGTGCGGTCAGACGCGTCGCGCCAGAAGCCGTCATCATGATTGATAATACCTGGGCGGCTGGCGTTCTGTTCAAAGCTCTGGAATTCGATATTGATATCTCTATCCAGGCGGGCACTAAATATCTGATTGGTCATTCTGATGCGATGGTCGGGACTGCCGTTGCAAATGCGCGCTGCTGGGAACAATTGCGGGAAAACGCCTATCTGATGGGGCAAATGCTCGACGCCGACACGGCTTATATGACCAGCCGCGGTCTGCGCACACTCGGTGTCCGGCTGCGCCAGCATCAAGAAAGCAGCCTCAAAATCGCCGCATGGCTGGCGAACCATCCTCAGGTCGCGCGCGTTAATCATCCGGCCCTGCCGGGTAGCAAAGGTCATGCGTTCTGGAAACGAGACTTTACAGGCAGCAGCGGTCTGTTCTCCTTTGTGCTCAATAAAAAGCTGACCGAGGCAGAATTATCAGCCTATCTGGATAACTTTTCGCTGTTCAGTATGGCCTACTCCTGGGGAGGCTACGAATCGCTGATTATTGCTAATCAGCCGGAACAGATCGCCGCGATTCGTCCCGCAGGCGGCGTAGATTTTACCGGTACGCTGGTTCGGGTGCATATTGGTTTAGAGAGTGTTGATGATTTGATCGCTGATTTAGCCGCCGGCTTCGCCAGAATTGTGTAAAGTTGCCGGGGATGGACATATATGCAGACAATTTCCGTGGAAAAGTCTGCGTTTGTTGCGTCCGGGATCAAGGCATCCCGGACGATTCAGGAGTACAATAGGCGAATAAAAGCATAAATGCTGTTCCACAGGAAAGTTCATGGCTGTCATTCAAGATATTATCGCTGCGCTCTGGCAACATGATTTTGCCGCGCTGGCGAATCCACACGTTGTTAGCGTCGTCTACTTTGTCATGTTCGCCACGCTATTTTTAGAAAACGGTCTGCTGCCAGCATCATTCTTACCTGGCGATAGTCTGCTGCTACTGGCAGGCGCGTTGATCGCCCAGGATGTGATGCATTTTTTGCCGACAATTGGCATTCTCACCACCGCGGCCAGTCTCGGCTGCTGGCTAAGTTATATCCAGGGACGCTGGCTCGGTAATACGCGTACCGTCAAAGGCTGGCTGGCGCAGCTTCCGGCAAAATATCATCAGCGCGCCACCTGCATGTTTGACCGTCACGGTTTGTTAGCGTTGCTTGCCGGGCGCTTTCTGGCGTTTGTCCGCACTCTGCTGCCAACAATGGCGGGTATTTCCGGCCTGTCCAACCGCCGGTTTCAGTTTTTTAACTGGTTAAGCGGCCTGCTGTGGGTGACTGTCGTGACCAGCTTCGGCTACGCGCTCAGTATGATCCCGTTTGTTAAGCGCCATGAAGACCAGGTAATGACATTTTTAATGATCCTTCCCGTCGCGCTACTGGTCGCCGGGCTGTTAGGTACGCTGGTCGTGGTGATTAAAAAGAAATACTGTAACGCCTGACGTATCCATAATCGGCCAGGATGGCCCGGTTACGCTTCGTTGACCCGTGGCGGGATGCCCCACTTAGCTCCCTTGCATTGTCCGCATTCTTGCCGCATCTTCGCCCGGCGTAACGCCAAAATAACGTTTAAACTCCCGGCTAAACTGCGATGCGCTCTCATAGCCGACCCGCATCGCCGCGGCGCTGGCCTTCATACCGTCGTGAATCATCATCATCCGCGCTTTATGCAGTCGGTAGCTTTTTAAATACTGCAACGGCGAGGTGCTGGTGACCGCCTTAAAATTATGGTGAAACGCCGACACGCTCATGTTCGCTTCTGCCGCCAGTTGCTCAACATTCAGGTTCTCGGTGTATTTCATTTCGATCTGTTTAAGTACGCGACTGATCAGGCTAAAGTGCGTCTGGCGACTAACCAGCGCAAGCAGCGCCCCGCCGCGCGGCCCCATCAGCACATGATAAAGAATTTCGCGAATAATCTGTTTTCCCAGAATCCGCGCATCCAGCGGACGCTCCATCACATCCAGCAATCTTTCCACCGCACATAAAATCTCGTCCGACAGCGTGGCGGAGTTAATCCCACTGGCCGCCATCGGCAACTGGAAACGCTCATCTTCGCCAATGTCCATGAGCAACTCTTGCAGTTGCAGCACATCAATATCGAGCCGAATACCGGCCAGCGGTACCTCCGGCGTCGCCCAGGTCTCGCATTCAAAAGGGAGCGGCACGGTCAGTAAGAGATATTCATTAGCGTCATAACGAAACTTGCGCTTGTTAATATAGCCAATTTTATGGCCGGAAAAGAGAAATATGATGCCAGGCTGATACATGACCGGCGTGCGCGGCCCCGGTTCAACACCATACAACAGACGAATGCCCGCCAGCCGCTCGCTGATTATTTTATCATTATTTTTTAAATGATTAATTTTATCCGCCAACTGTAAGCAAATTGCTTCACGATTCATAACGCGCCATTTTTTCATCAAATCCACTCCGCTGGATTGTGCGCATTTTTAGCGATTTTCTCCAGCATTCTGGAGAAATAGGCAAAACATTGGCAGAAATGTGCATTGAGAGACATCCCTCACAAGACCACAATGATGACCATCAGGCAGACAGCCGCCTGCCCTCTTTTTACCCACATAAGGGAATGAGCAATGAACAATTTCAAATTACATACCCCTACCCGCATTCTGTTTGGTAAAGGCGCTATCGTCGATCTTCGCGATCAGATCCCGCAGGACGCCCGCGTGCTGATTACCTATGGCGGCGGTAGCGTGAAAAAGACCGGCGTACTGGCGCAAGTTCAGGAAGCGTTAAAAGGACTGGATGTTCGGGAGTTTGGCGGTATTGAACCGAACCCGTCCTATGAAACGCTGATGAAGGCCGTGCAGCTTGTGCGCGACGAAAATATTACCTTCCTGCTGGCCGTTGGCGGCGGTTCCGTACTGGACGGCACCAAATTTATCGCCGCAGCGGCGCAGTATACGGACGGCGTCGATCCGTGGCACATTCTGGAAACCGGCGGTACTGAGATTCGTAGCGCAATCCCGATGGGGTCTGTGCTAACCCTACCGGCAACCGGCTCAGAATCGAACGCCGGCGCAGTCATTTCCCGTAAAACCACTGGCGACAAACAAGCCTTCCACTCCTCGTTCGTGCAACCGGTGTTTGCCGTACTGGACCCGGTCTACACCTATACATTGCCGCCGCGCCAGGTTGCGAACGGCGTCGTGGATGCTTTCGTCCATACCGTTGAGCAGTACGTCACTTACCCGGTTAACGGCAAAATTCAGGATCGTTTCGCCGAAGGCATTTTACTCACACTGATCGAAGAAGGTCCCAAAGCGCTGCAAGAGCCTGAAAACTATGACGTCCGCGCTAACGTGATGTGGGCCGCTACTCAGGCGTTAAATGGCCTGATTGGCGCTGGTGTTCCGCAGGACTGGGCGACGCATATGCTGGGCCACGAGCTTACCGCGATGCACGGTCTCGATCATGCCCAAACGCTGGCTATCATTCTGCCTGCGCTATGGAACGAAAAACGAGACGTTAAACGCGCAAAACTCCTGCAATATGCTGAACGTGTATGGAATATCACCGACGGTTCCGACGACGAGCGTATTGATGCCGCCATTGCCGCCACCCGCCGTTTCTTTGAACAGATGGGCGTGCCTACCCGTCTGTCCGATTACGGTCTGGATGGCAGCACTATTCCGGCGCTACTGGCTAAACTTGAGGCGCATGGATGCACAAATTTAGGTGAAAATCAGGATATTACGCTGGATGTCAGCCGTCGGATTTATGAAGCGGCGCGCTAAGGTTTTTTCGCCTCTGACTTTCGTTTTTGGCCATTTCGTCCAGACTTAAGTCACTTAGTCTCGCCGGACCCGACTCCGGCGAGCCAATTAAAAGAGGAACACATCATGGCTAATCCAACCATTATCAGGCTACAGGATGGCAACGTAATGCCACAACTTGGGCTGGGAGTCTGGAAAGCAAGCAATGAAGAGGTGATCGCGGCGATTCATAAAGCGCTGGAGGTGGGCTATCGATCGATTGATACCGCCACAGCATATCAGAATGAAGAAGGCGTCGGCAAAGCGCTAAAAGCAGCGAGCGTAGCGCGGGAAGAGCTGTTTATCACCACCAAGTTGTGGAATGACGATCAAAAACGTCCCCGCGAAGCCCTGCAGGAGAGTCTGAAAAAACTGCAGCTTGATTATCTCGATCTCTATCTGATGCACTGGCCCGTACCGGCTATCGATCACTATGTCGACGCCTGGAAAGGCATGATCGCGCTGCAAAAAGAGGGGCTGGTAAAGAGTATCGGGGTCTGTAACTTTCAGATCCATCACCTCCAGCGTCTGATCGATGAAACCGGCGTTACCCCTGTGATCAACCAGATCGAGCTTCACCCCTTGATGCAACAGCGCCAGCTACATGCGTGGAATGCGACGCATAAAATCCAGACCGAGTCCTGGAGCCCGCTGGCGCAGGGCGGCGAAGGCGTATTCGATCAGAAAGTGATTCGCGAACTGGCGGATAAATACGGCAAAACGCCCGCCCAGATTGTTATTCGCTGGCATCTGGACTGCGGGCTGGTCGTCATTCCGAAATCCGTCACCCCTTCCCGTATCGCGGAAAACTTTGCTGTCTGGGATTTCCGTCTCGATAAAGATGAATTAGGCGAGATCGCAAAACTGGATCAAGGAAAACGCCTCGGCCCCGATCCGGATCAGTTCGGCGGTTAAGCCGGATTTATCGCACGCCATGCCCGACGATGTCGTCGGGCTTTTTTGCATTCCGAAACATTAAGAAACAATTACGCGCATTTAACAGTATATTTCCCCCACACACAAGCGCAGAATTATTCTGATTTTATGAATAATTATTCATATTTATTATGAATTTACTTAATGCATATAAAATATTTATGGATGTGTGATTGTGGCGGAAAAAAAATCTCAGGGCGTCAAATGGCTCCCATTCATTCTTATTCTGGTTATCGCCGCCGGACTGTGGCAGCTAACGCCCCCTTCCGGGTTAAGCGCGCCGGCCTGGCATTCCGCGATTATTTTTGTCGCGACGATCGCCTCTATCGTGGCGAAAGTGCTGCCTATTGGCGCGGTCGGTATTATTGGTATCACCGTCTTTGCGCTCGCCTATGCTGCCGGCGACAAAACGGCCAGCGGCGCGATTACCACGGCCTTGAGCGAGCTGAACAGTTCGCTGATCTGGCTTATCGTCGTCGCCTTTATGATTGCCCGTGGGTTTATCAAAACCGGGCTGGGTCGGCGTATCGCCCTACAAATGATCCGTCTGTTAGGTAAACGAACGCTGGGTCTGGCTTATGGTCTGGCGTTTGCCGATCTGATCCTCTCCCCCGCGATGCCCAGTAACACCGCGCGCTGCGGCGGCGTGATTTACCCGATCGCCGACTCGCTGGCGCGCAGCTTTGATTCACATCCGGAAGATGAGTCTCGCAGCAAAATCGGCACCTTTCTGATCACCTGTATTGGCAATGTTAACGACGTCACCGCCGCACTGTTTATGACCGGTTATACGGGTAATCTGCTGGCGGTAAAACTGGCGGCGAACGCCGGCGTTACGTTGAGCTGGGGAAGCTGGTTTATCGCCGCACTCCTGCCTTGCCTGGTCTCTTTTCTTATCGTCCCGCTGCTGGTCTACTGGCTGACCCGTCCGGAAATTAAACATACGCCGGATGCGCCGGATTTGGCGCGCAAAGAGCTGGCGCAAATGGGCAGTATGACACGCGGCGAGTGGCTCATGCTGGCGACCGTCGGCGTGTTGCTGGTGCTATGGATTTTTGGCAGCTCGCTCGGCGTGGATGCCACGACGGCCTCTTTTGTCGGTCTCTCGATTTTATTACTGAGCGGCGTGCTCACCTGGGAAGACGTTAAAAGCGAAAAAGGCGCCTGGGATACGTTGATTTGGTTTGCCGCGCTGCTGATGATGGCTAACCAGTTGAAGAAACTAGGATTCACCAGCTGGTTTGGCAACCTGATTGGCGACAGCATCGGCAGTACGATGCATGGAACTAGTTGGATAATCATTCTGCTGCTGCTTAACGCAGCCTATTTTTATACCCACTATTTTTTCGCCAGCGGCAACGCGCAAATCGCCGCGCTGTATGCGGTATTTCTGGGTGTCGGTCTGCATCTGAATATACCGGCAGCGCCGATGGCGCTTATGCTGGCGTTTACCAGCAGCCTGTACTGCTCTCTTACGCAGTATACCCACGCACGCGGCCCCATTCTTTTTGGCGCCGGCTATGTACCGACGGGCGTCTGGTGGCGAACGGGATTTATTATCAGCCTCTTTAATCAGGCGGTCTTTTTGACAGTCGGCCTCGCATGGTGGAAAGTGCTGGGTCTTTACTAAACTCAGTCGCGGAGATAATCGAGCGGTTAACCGTCTCTTCCGGCCCGACATTTGTCGGGCTTTTCGGAAATCATCAACTCCCCCCGTTAGCCCGCACTTGTTAATATTTACAACTCCGCCTCTTCATCAAGGATGTCATCATGAAAGCGTGGTCAACAGGGTCGTTGCCTCTGCTTCTTCTGCTATTTAGTACTGCGGTGTTTGCCGGAGAATCCCCGGAGCAGGCGATTACCCGACTGTATCAGCCGCTGGTGGAAAATAGCGACAAAATATTGTCAGGTGGATTTATCATCGATTTACGGACGAATGCCAATGTGACAACGGGAGGTATAACGCCCTGGCTGAGCAATAATCTTCTTTGCCGCTGTCAGGACGAGATGTTTGTCTCCGCCGAATTGATTGATACCACGCCGCTGAATGCCGGACGTATTCATGCTCTGGTACAACTGACGCTTAATAAAGAGAACGTCGGCGCTCATCGCTTGTTAGGGCTAACGCTGGTTCGCGATCGCGACAGCGAACTCTGGTTAGTGGAAGATACCGACGACGGAAGCGAACTCTCCAAAAGTCTGCGCAGTGAAATCCGTGAAGATACGAGGATAAAAAGTACGGCGACAAGAGCTGAACAGGGGAGAGATTCATTCTCCTGGCCGATATCTATGGCGGCCTTGCTGGCCAATCCAGAAAAATACCATCTGCAAAAAATAGTGGTCATCGGCGTCGGAAATATCGAATTTGAAGGTAACGCGCTATTCCTTGATAAAGACGCCTGGTTGAATAACGTTGACGGCAACAGCCTGTGGCTGGATATCGGCTTTCCTAACCCGGTCATTACCCTCGCCAAAGCGCGTCAGCTTAACGGCGATTATGTGATGATCGCGGGAACGTTCGATATGGACATGAACGGCCATTTCGGCGCGTGGCCCGGCGGCATTACCGATATCACACGCTACGAGCGCGTAGCACCGCGGGCGGAAAATGAACGTAAAAGGCAGCAGGATATTAAAGAACTCGAGGCCGAAATGGCTAAACAAAAGAGTAAAAAATAATACTGCTTACAGACTCAGATCGGATGGATTAAACCGGGAATAAGGAAACGCCCAATGAAACATATCCTCCTCTTGCTCAGTTTTTTTTTGACGATTCCCGCGCTGGCGCGAACGCCGCCGTTATCGCCAGAGCAGACGGTCAGGCAGATTTACCATAGCTATGAAATAGAATCTGATTCCCTCTATTTTGGTGATACAACGGAAAAATCGCTTATTTCCACGCGGATGAAAAACGTCATTCTCCTGAACGATCGGTTGACCTTACCGGGCGATATTGGCTGGCTGGACTCCGATCCGCTTTGTGACTGCCAGGAATATGACCACCTGGTGTTGGAAAATATAACCATTCACCAGACGGATGTCTCTCATGCTGACGCCACCGTACAGTTTCGCCCTTTCAAAGACTCTCCGGAAGCCATCACACAAACGCTGAAACTGATCGCCGAAGGCGACCGCTGGCTTATTGACGATATTATCAGCCCGCAAGGCAGTCTCTGGCAGGCAATTAATAGCGAAAATCAGAAAACCCTTGCGTCGCTGCGATCGCTGCAAAGAGAGCGCCCACAACATTTTGTCCGTGAACTTTTCAACCGTCTGGATGATTATAGCTGGCCGTGGACATGGGTTGTTTCCGCACAGTATCGCCAGGCGGTGAATGATTATTCTCAGACAGCATATAAAAATAATGATATTCCTGCATTTGGCCGCCTTAGCCATTTTGCCTGGCCGTGGCGCTGGACGACATCATCTGCGTATCGTAACGCCTTTCTTGCCGACGCCCCTATAACCATCGAACCTGATAACGATCAGGATACGGAAATGGAAACCGATAAGTTATATTTCTATGATAATCCGATATTTTTTGGCAAAGAATCGCAATTTGCCAGGTTGAATAGCATTCAGGTGATTGCAGAAAATAACGATCGCGCACGTATCCATGTCCGTTTTACGCTGACCGATTCGTCAACGAAAGTGCAGGATTTATTGCTTCACCGCACGCAGGGCCAATGGGAGATTGAAGACTTTATCCGCCCGGATGGCGGAAGCCTGCTAAAAGCAATGCAACAGACCACCCGCCGACGCTTATCTACTATTTCACCCAAATAAGAGAAAATTAAGGAACAATAAATGAAAAAATTTTTACTGTGGGAACCATTATTCTGGCGACCAGTCTGTTAAGCGGTTGCGTGAATGAAGAAAGAGTTAATCATTTGTCCTCTGATATTCAGACTCTGAATGCCAAAATAGACAGACTCCAGCGGGATATCAACGCCCTGCGCCCGGAGGTTTATGCGGCCAAAGCCGAGGCCAGTCGTGCGAACACGCGTCTTGATGCGAAGGATTTCTTCGATTGCCTGCGCCTGTATTCAGATTATTAAGCTGTTGCGTTGCTGGCTATCGCACAATAACAGGATATCGCCGGGTTCAGATCCATCCAGATAAACGAAGCGCCGTTTATTACGCTGGTACGGAGATTTCCCGCCAACAAACACAGGAGAAAACGATGACCGTTGCAGATACCGTATTGATTAACGGCAAAGTGGCGACAGTCGATCGTCATTTTCGTTTCACCCGCGCCATCGCGGTGAAAAACGGCTGGATCATCAACGTCGGCGAAGATGAAGAGATAAAAACACATATCGGCCCCGACACGCAGATTATTGATCTGCAAGGCAAGCTGATTCTGCCCGCCGCCCACGATGCCCATGTGCACATTAGCTGGTTGGCGGCGAGCTGGAAATGCGTTAATTGCAGCACGGCACGCACGCTGGAGGCGCTTTTAGCGCTGCTGCGCGAGCGAGCGGCAACAACGCCTCCCGGCCAGTGGATCCACGCCTGCGGCTTCAACCCCGCCATCATCGACAGCCGCCGCCCGCTGACGCGTCATGACATCGACAGCGCGACGCCCAACCACCCTGCCTTTCTGGCCCTCTGGGATGGTCACTCCTGCCTCGTCAACAGCAACGCGCTGGAGATCGTCGGCATCACCCGCGAGACGCAAGATCCCATCGGCGGGTACATTGGTAAAACGCCAGACGGCGAACCGGACGGCAACTTCCTGGATATCCCGGCGCTGCAATTGATTACACAAGCCATGCCGCGCCCGACGGTGGAAGAACTAAAAGAAAACATTATCGCGGCCCAGCGCTTTATGAACCGTGAAGGCTATGCCAGCTATACGGAAGGCGCTATGGGGCCGGGCGAGACGGGCGCCGCTGGCGTATCCGGCATTGCCGCTTACCGCCAGCTACTGGAAGAAAAAAAGCTCACGGCGCGCGTCTCTCTCGCCTTTTATGCCGCCGATAAAGGCGTTCAGTCTTATGAGATTTTAAAACACACGCTGGACGCCAGCGGGCTACCGGAATTCCCCGATAAAAACTGGCTGGACTGCCACAGCGTGAAGATATTCTGCGACGGCGTGCCGATGTCGCACACGGCGTGGATGAATCAGGATTACGCCGACAGGCCGGGTTGGGCTGGCCGTTCGGTATTTTGCGGCCCAACGGCCAGCGAAGAAGAACAAATTCAGGAATTTCATAAAATGGCCCTGCTGGCGCATCAGCGCGGCTACCAGTTAGCCGTTCACGCGGTCGGCGATAAAGCGGTAAAGGTCACCATCGACGGCTTCATTAACGCCATTCAAACCTGCCCTGGCCCGCAGCGCCGCCACTATGTGCTGCATGGTTCAATGGGGGATCGCGAAGATTTCGTCAAGGCGGCGAAATACGGCATTATCTTGTCCGAACAACCCTCCCCCAGCGGATCGGCATACGACTACGAGCGCCGGGCGCAGGTCTGCGGAATCAAAGGCGAAATCGGGAAGGGGCTGAAAGATATCATCGACCTTGGCGTCACGGTGGCGGGCGGCTCCGACGGTATTATGGATCTCGTCAACTGGCGGCAAATGGTGCAGGCGGCGGTCACGCGCAAATCGGCGTCCAGCGGCAAGATTATCCGCCCAGAGCTGGCGATAAGCGTGGCGGACGGCGTGCGAATGTACGCTATCAATGCGGCGTATCAGGAGTTTCAGGAACAGGTTCGCGGCTCTATCGAAGTGGGAAAAGTAGCCGATTTTCAGGTACTGGACAGGGACATTTTCTCGGTGCCGCATGAGGATATCGGCAATAGCCAGGTACTGCTGACGATGGTTGACGGCAACATCGTCTGGCAATGCCAGGAACAGGTATTGCAGATAAGGAAAGGCGGATGAAAACCGGGCGGCGGTGTTTTTTCTTGTTAATACTTTGCGCTTTTAGCCATGGCGCGCAGTGCAGTGAAACGCTTGCGCAGGCGATTACGCGTATTTACGGCTCCCCACAGGATCGGATGAATTATGACATCTGGCTGCGCGGTGAAATGTTAGAGAACCACCGTACCGCATCCGTCGCCAGCAAACCACTTTTTGACACGCCGGCTAATGCACTGTGTTTTTGCCATAACCCAAACGATATCTCCGTTGAAATACGTCAGGCAAACTCCTTTGCCAGTGATAAATTCGCTGAGGCGGACATTACCCTGAAAGAAAAAAATCACTCGCGCTGGCTAACGCTTCAGTTGCATAAACCGCACGATCGCTGGCTGATTGCCGATGTTGATAATATCGATGATCCGCTGCCGTCACTGGGGCGACAGCTTCACAATGACACACAATTAAAATTATTAATCGCCCCGCAACTGGCAATCAATAATCAAAAAATTGCAGATGTTACTATTGCAGAATTACTTGCTCATCCAGACGAATACCATAGCAGAAAAGTTCGCATTCGTGGTCTGGTCCTCACTGGCTTTGAGCGCCACGCTATTTATGGCGATCCACAGCAAGATGGATTATGGCTGGAAAATTTTCTCGTGCCCTATACCGTAAGCCGTAACCACACAGAGGCGTCGATGGTGGTTGAAGGCATCTTTGATATGCGTGTATCCGGACATTTAAGTCATTATCCTGGTGGAATAACAAATATTACCCGTTATGAGAAAGTGCAGCCCACAAGGGCGAGTGCGGTTACAGATATTTCATTCACCGATCTTCTTCAGCATCCGGATCATTATCATCAGAAAAAAATACGTTTACGCGGATACGTTATTCTCGGTTTTGAACATGCGGCGATTTATGCCAATAAAGACGCAACGCAGAGAGAAAATGGATTTTGGTTGGGAAATTTCGTCACTAATATTCCTCTCGACCTCCAGAAGGACGGAGGATACGAGGTGCTGATTGAAGGCACTTTTAACAAAGACGGGCATGGTCATATGGGGCTCAGCGCAGGCGAGATAACCGACATCTCTCACTACGAGACAATCACGCTACCAGAAAACGTAATCCAGATTAAAAACCAGGGAGCAAAGGAATGAACAACACCCTGATTTTAAATAGCAATAAGATTTTCTCTTTACCGGATTTATCGTCGATTTACGCAGTAATGCAAATGTCACTAAAAGCCACATCACGCCCTGGTTAAGCAGTCGGCTGCTCTGCAACTGTCAGGATTTCGAAAATCTGGCGCTGGAGGATGTCGATATCATGCCAAAAGACGCCAGCCACGTCGATGCAACCGCGCGCGTGCAGATTCAACTCACGCCTGGCGAAAACAAGACAGCTACGTTGTTCAGGCAGGAGATTGTGCTACAGGCTATTGAGGGGGCACGGATGATTGCTGATGTGATTCGCGAACAAAGCGGCAGCCTGCTGGCGCAAATGCGCACGGTAACCATCCGCATAGAAAAGGAATAAAAATATGTATCGTTCACTTTGTCCAATCTGCCGTGTAAACCGGCTAATGACGCTTCACGAAGTGGGCGACGTCTGCCCGTTAATGTCGGATTTCGGCTACGCCTCATCCAACCTATAGTCAACGGGATCGAAGCGCTGTCTGTGTTCACACTGCCTGCGACAATAACACCTGACAGGATAGGTTCTTAACGTCGGGTTACCTGAATATTACGGCCCGTAGCTAAAAAGCTCATATAGCCACCATCCAGGAACCGCAGCAATGATGCCAGCTAAAATGATTCCTGCACAAAACGATAGTCTGTTTTCACTTTTTTCAGAATTACATGCTTTAACGGCCAGTATGATTATCAAAATAGCCATTAGAGCAACGACAAAAAGACAAGGTATAATAATCATACCCATGATATCCCCTCCTCTGGGGCTGTATAAAAGCATCATGCCTTAATCATTAAGGTAATATATAATTAATTTATACAATCAATAATATTTAAATAAAATATAAAGCTCCCCGTAATTTAGCAATTACTAAAGACCGACACAATATATTTAGATGTCTGTTACTTCCAAAAACATTAGCTTCCAGAAGCAACAGATTCAAAGGTAATTAACGCCCTGCGCCTTTCCCGCGCTTCTTATTCGCAGCAAGCCCCTGCCGCTGATGTTCCACCGGCGTATGCTTGGTCAACGCCGGGCGCGTGTTGCGGTTCTGGCGACGCGCTTCGCGCATCTCTTCAATGGTCGGCGCAGGCACCAGACACTCACGGCGACCGCCAATCAAATGCTTTTTCCCCATCGCTTCCAGCGCCTGGCGAATCAGCGGCCAGTTCGCCGGATCGTGATAACGCAGCAGCGCCTTATGCAGGCGACGTTGCCTGTCTCCCTTCGGCACCACCACATCTTCACTCTTATAACCAATTTTACCCAGCGGGTTTTTGCCGGTGTAATACATGGTGGTCGAATTCGCCAACGGCGACGGGTAGAAGTTCTGCACCTGATCCAAACGGAAGCGGTGGCGCTTGAGCCACAGCGCCAGATTCACCATATCCTCGTCCCGCGTGCCCGGATGCGCGGAGATAAAATACGGGATCAGATACTGCTCTTTTCCGGCCTGTTTAGAGTAAAGGTCAAATAACTCTTTAAAGCGATCGTAGCTGCCCATACCCGGCTTCATCATTTTCGACAGCGGACCTTCTTCAGTATGCTCCGGCGCAATCTTCAGATAGCCGCCCACATGATGGCTTGCCAGCTCTTTAATGTAGCGAGGATCTTCTACAGCGATGTCGTAGCGCACGCCGGAGGCAATTAAGATTTTCTTAATGCCTTTCAGCTCACGGGCGCGGCGATAAAGATTGATCGTCGGCGTATGGTCAGTATCCATATGCGGACAGATATCCGGATAGACGCATGACAGGCGACGACAGGTCTGCTCCGCACGCGGCGACTTACAGCGCAGCATATACATGTTCGCGGTAGGACCGCCCAGATCGGAGATCACGCCGGTAAACCCCGGCACCGTGTCGCGGATCGCTTCGATCTCGTTGATAATAGAGTCTTCCGAGCGGCTCTGAATGATGCGCCCTTCATGTTCAGTGATCGAGCAGAAAGAGCAGCCGCCAAAGCAGCCACGCATGATATTGATCGAAAAGCGGATCATCTCATAGGCTGGAATACGGGCATTGCCGTAAGCCGGGTGCGGCACACGCTGATACGGCAGCGCAAACACGCTATCCATCTCTTCAGTGGAGAGCGGTATGGCGGGCGGATTGATCCAGACATAGCGGTCGCCGTGTTTTTGCATCAGCGCCCGCGCGCAGCCAGGGTTAGTTTCGTGATGCAGAATACGCGACGCATGGGCGTACAGCACCTTGTCGCCTTTCACCTTTTCAAAGGATGGCAGCAGGATATAGGTTTTTTCCCACGGCTTCGGACGCGGCGGCTGCACGGTAATCGCTTTAGCTTCCTGCTTTTTCGGCGCGACCGGCTTGTTATCCGCGCACGGCAGATCCTCGCCATAGGGATGGGGAATTGGATCGATTTTACCCGGCGTGTCCAGACGAGTGGAGTCGACGCCGCTCCAGCCTGGCAGCGCTTCTTTAACCATAATCGCAGTGTTACGCACATCACGAATCTGATCGATGGTTTCGCCCATTGCCAGACGATGCGCCACTTCCACCAGCGGACGCTCGCCATTGCCAAACATCAGCATGTCGGCTTTGGAATCAACTAACACTGAACGACGCACAGTATCAGACCAGTAGTCGTAATGCGCGGTACGGCGCAGACTGGCCTCAATGCCGCCAAGGATCACCGGGACATCTTTCCACGCTTCTTTGCAACGCTGGGTATAGACCAGCGTGGCGCGGTCCGGGCGTTTGCCCGCGACGTTATCTGGGGTGTAGGCGTCATCGTGGCGCAGCTTACGGTCAGCGGTGTAACGGTTGATCATCGAGTCCATGTTGCCGGCGGTGACGCCGAAGAACAGGTTCGGTTTTCCCAGACGCATAAAGTCGTCTTTGCTGTTCCAGTCCGGCTGGGCGATGATCCCCACGCGGAAGCCCTGCGCTTCCAGCATACGACCGCAAATCGCCATGCCGAAGCTCGGATGGTCGACGTAGGCGTCGCCGGTTACCAGAATAATGTCGCAGCTATCCCAGCCAAGTTGATCCATCTCGTCACGTGACATCGGCAAAAACGGCGCCGGCCCAAAGCAGGCGGCCCAGTACTGCGGCCAGGAGAAAAGGTCGCGATCCGGTTGGATCAGGGAGATAGCGCTCATATTGCTTCCAAAACGATTGGCAAAAAAATAATCAAAGGTCGGGGATTATAAGCCGTATCTATAGCGAAAATGAAGGAGATTATCGCCTTATATGCAGGGCTGGCGCGAAATAGAAACAACTTTCAACGGCCTGGCCTGAGGTGTTTGAAATTGGTCTTATGAATATCTTCAAATTGGTATGCAATTAATTATACCCACGTCTAAAAACGCAGTATCGCCATAACAACAAAAAGTAAAAAAACATCACATTATCAGCAATATATAAAAAAACTTCGCTGAATTGCTCACGACACTGTTTTTACCATGACTTTCTTCTGTGAACCAGATCTCTTTCTTTGGTCTATTGATTAAATTAAATTGGCTGACAGAATTCAGGGGATAAAGAACACCATCACCACGCCTTTCCCCTACGCAATACCTTACGTATCAGCGGGTTATTAATTAATCAACGATAACCACAGGAATCCCAACCTATAAGGAAGCAGATATGAAAAACACACGTTCATTCACAACTTCAGCGGTATTACTGGCCGGCTGTTTGCTACTGGCATTTCCAGCGCTCGCCAAAACCACGCTGAAACTGAGCCACAATCAGGATAAAAGCCACGCCGTTCACAAAGCGATGAGCTATCTGGCCGATAAAGCGAAAGCCTATTCGGACGGCGAATTAAATATTCGTATTTACCCCAACGCCACGCTGGGCAACGAACGTGAATCGCTGGAATTGATGAACTCCGGCGCTCTGCAAATGGTGAAAGTCAATGCGGCATCGCTGGAGTCTTTTGCGCCGGAATATAGCGTGTTTAGCCTGCCGTTTTTATTCCGTGACCGCGATCACTACTACAACGTACTGAAAAGCGACTTAGGGAAACGCATTCTCGCGTCCTCCGAAAGCAAAGGCTTCGTCGGCTTAACCTGGTACGACGGCGGCGCCCGCAGTTTTTACGCTGGTAAGCCCATCACTCAACCCGACGATTTAGCCGGTATGAAAATCAGAGTGCAGCAAAGCCCCAGCGCTATCGCGATGGTGAAAGCGCTCGGCGGCGTGCCGACGCCGATGGCGCAAGGCGAACTCTATACCGCGCTCCAGCAAGGCGTGGTCGATGGCGGCGAAAACAACCCCGTGGTTTATGCCGATATGCGTCATGCGGAGGTGGCGAAATTCTATTCCCGCGACGAGCACACGATGGTGCCGGATGTCCTGGTCATCAGTACCAAAGTACTTAACAAATTGAGCGATAAAGAGCGGAAAGCGTTATATAAAGCCGCAGATGAATCCATGCAGCAAATGAAAGACGTCATCTGGCCCGCCGCGGAAAAAGAGGCTTATGAGAGCATGAAGGCCATGAACGCGACCGTTGTTGATATTGATAAATCCGCGTTCAAACAGCGTGTTAAGCCCTTGTTTGATGAGTTCCGCGCGAAAGATGCTCAGTCAGCGAAGGATCTGGAATACATCGAGAATATGTAAATCTGCCGGGCAGGGGTCTCCTGCCCTTTACAGGATGTAATATGCGAATACTCACCAATGCACTGAACAAAATACTGGCCGGGTGCTGCTGTATTATTCTGGCGGTCATGGTTGCCTGCGTATCCTGGCAGGTGGCGGCGCGCTTTATATTCAACGCGCCAAGCAGCACGCTCGACGAATTCACCCAGATTCTTTTTATGTGGATGATTCTGTTAGGCGGCGTCTATACCGCCGGATTAAAAAAACATTTAGCTATCGATTTGTTAGCGCAAAAACTCTCCCGAACGCCCGCCCTCGTGCTCGACAGTATCATTCAGGTGATTATTACCGTGTTCGCGCTGATTTTTATGGTGTACGGCGGTGATATTATTGTTGAAAAAGCGGCGCACGTCAGCCAAATGTCCCCGGTATTAAAATGGCCTATGGATAAAGTCTATTGGGTCATGCCGATTAGCGGCGTCATCCTGGTGTACTACACCATTGTGAACGTTATTGATAATTATCATCAGCGCCATCTTCGCTAACGAGGGATATATGGACTTTGAATATATTTACCCAATAATTGTTTTATTTGGCAGCTTTGCCATTATGCTGGCGGTCGGCGTTCCTATTACATTCGCTATCGGGCTGTCATCCTTATTCTCAATCCTGATAGCCCTTCCCCCGGATGCGGCAATCTCGGTTATTTCGCAAAAAATGACCGTCGGTCTCGATGGCTTTACGCTGCTGGCGATCCCCTTTTTTGTGTTAGCCGGCAATATCATGAATACCGGGGGAATCGCCCGGCGCCTGGTGAATCTGGCTCAGGCGTTAGTTGGCCGCCTTCCCGGTTCGCTGGCGCACTGCAATATTCTGGCGAACACCCTGTTTGGCGCGATATCCGGCTCGGCTGTCGCTTCTGCGGCCGCGGTGGGCGGCATCATGTCGCCATTACAGGAAAAAGAGGGCTACTCTCCGGCGTTCTCTACGGCGATCAACGTCGCTTCGGCGCCGATTGGCTTGATGATCCCGCCCAGCAACGTGCTAATTGTCTATTCGCTGGCTAGCGGCGGCACCTCTGTCGCCGCCCTGTTTTTGGCGGGCTACCTGCCCGGCATCTTAACCGCGCTGGCTTTAATGACGGTAGCGGCGCTGTATGCCCATCGCCACCATTACCCGGTTGCCGAACGCATCAACCTGCGGCAGTTTCTGTCGGTATTCCGCGATTCGTTGCCCAGCCTGTTGCTGATATTTATTATTATCGGCGGCATTATCGGCGGCGTATTTACGCCAACAGAGGCCTCTGCGATCGCGGTAATCTATAGCCTGGCGCTGGCGGCCATTTATCGAGAAATTAATGTGAGTAAGTTGCGCGATATTCTGCTGGATTCGGTAGTAACCAGCTCTATTGTTCTCTTACTGGTCGGCTGCTCAATGGGAATGTCATGGGCGATGACCAATGCTGATGTTCCTGAACTGATTAATGAAATGATTACCAGCGTGTCCGAAAATAAATGGGTCATCTTGCTGATTATCAATCTCATTTTGTTATTCGTCGGGACGTTTATGGATATTACCCCGGCTATTCTAATCTTTACGCCTATTTTCCTTCCCATTGCTCAACATCTGGGAATCGACCCTGTCCATTTTGGCATTATTATGGTTTTCAATTTAACCATCGGACTGTGTACGCCCCCGGTAGGCACTATTTTGTTCGTCGGTTGCAGTATCGGCAAAATCAGTATTGATAAAGTCGTCAAACCGCTATTACCGATGTTTCTGGCACTCTTTGTGGTCATGGCGATGATTTGCTACTTCCCGCAGTTGAGTCTGCTGCTTCCCACGCTGTTTGCCCCTTCCTGAAAACCCTGACGGGTCTGCGCTATTCAGACCCGTACTCGGACGCCTTTACGACGCCGGATTCACCAGCATTTGCCCAATCGAGCCGCGGTCAGCCATTTCCAGCGTCTGGCTGTTGAAATAGAACGGGAAGTGCGGCCAGGACGGCTGACCGTAATAGACCAGCAGTTCGACTTGCCCATCCACCCAGACGGTATCTTTCCAGCCTCTATCTTCCGGGAACGGCATAGCGCCGTTGACGTTACGAATCAGGAAAGAGACGCCCTCAATATGGAACGACTGCGGCATATCGGCGCGTACCGTCCAGCGCTCCCAGGTGCCTTGTTGGGCGGTAATATCAATGCGATTCACATCCCACAGTTGGCCGTTAATCCCCGGATCGTCGCCAAGACTGATGTCCCGACTGCGGACAGGCGCGCCGCTCATGATCTCCGTCGGCAACAGACGCATCGGCAGATTATCGGTCACCAGCGGCAGCAATCCGGTTGGCCGTAACGTCAGCACCAGGGTCGAAACCAGAATACTGGAAGGCTCAAAGAAACCGCGAATCCGATCGACTATGCTGGCCGCTTCCCCGCAGGTGATCGAGACTTCGTCGCCGTTGGTCATATCAACCAGGATTTCACGTCGCTCGCCGGGCGCCAGTGACAACTGTTTGACGGAAACCGGCGCAGGTAGAAAGCCCTGATCGCCTGAAATCACATGCAGCGCCCGGCCATCGCTCATCTGAAGCTGATAGCGCCGCGAGTTCGAGGCGTTCAACAACCGTAACCGCACCCAGCCGCGGGACACTTCGACATAGGGGCTTTGCGCGCCGTTCACCAGCAGCGTATCGCCGACAAAACCACCGCTTCCCGGTTCGCTATACTCCGGCGTCCCAAAGTTATCCAGCCGTTTATCCTGGATAATGACGGGAAAATCATCCACGCCGTAATGGTTCGGAATGGGCAGCGTTTTACTGATGTCGTCTTCGACCAGCCACATTCCTGCCAGGCCGTTATACACCTGCTGCGCGGTGCGGTTAGGCGTGTTAGCGTGATACCACAGCGTCGCGGCGCTCTGACGAATCGGCAACACCGGCGCCCAGTCCGCGTTCGGCGACATCATACGCGCCGGGCCACCCATCAGCGGCCCCGGCACCAGTAAACCAGCAACCGTCATGGAGACATTTTCCGCCAGGCGGTTGCTATAGATGAGTTTAACGTCATCGCCTTTCCAGACGCGGATTGTCGGCCCCAGATAACGACCGTTTACTCCCCAGACCGGCGCGCGCGTGCCTTGCGTAAAGGACCAGTGCGCTCGCTGTAGCGTCATAAACAACGGCTGCCCGCGACGGGACTCCAGCAACGGCGGAACAGGCAACGGCTGTTGCTGACCGGCAGCATTCGCCCTGAGGGGAATCGCGCCTGCACATAGTGCGATTCCCGATGCCTGAAGAAACTGACGCCGACTGAATGACATATAAGCTCCATGTAAAACAGGCTAAAGAGTTGTGCCTGAAAAAATGATTTCTACAATAACAGAGTAAGACTGCTTAAACCTTACCGGTCGCTTCACGTTCCGCAACCTCTTTATCAAGTTCCGCGATTTTTTGCTCCATTAACGCACGGCAGTGGGCCGCCAGCTCGCGAACCTGATCTTTACCATATTCGCTGACGTCGACTGGCGGCAGCATTTCCACAATAACCAGTCCGTTGTTCAGGCGGTTTAGATTGACTTTGTTAGAGGTGTTGGAAACGCAGACAGGAATGATCGGCACACCAGCCGCGATAGCCGCATGAAACGCGCCGGTTTTAAACGGCAGCAGACCGCGTCCCCGGCTACGCGTACCTTCAGGGAACATCCAGATAGAAATACGGCGCTTTTTAAAATGGTTAACCACTGCCGCAATGGTGCTATGCGCTTTGGCGCGGTTATTACGGTCAATCAACAGATTACCGGTCAGCCAGTACAGTTGCCCAAAAAACGGGATCCAAAGCAGGCTTTTTTTCCCCACCGTCACCGTTGGCGGCTGCACAATATTCGCCGCCGTGACCATATCATAATTATTCTGGTGGTTAGCAATATAGATAGCATTGCCATAGTTTTCCGCGTCGGCGGGTTTGCGGCACTCCACTTTCAGGCCAAACAGCGGGGCCAGACGGCCGAACATATGTCCAAACGTCGCCACGTGTTTTGGGTTACGTGGGCTGAAAAGGCAGTAAATAGAACCGAAAACACAGACCAGAATGGAGTAAATAACGGTAACAATAAGACGAAAAATATATAGCATAACAACCTCTGAAGGCCTAAGAGCCCGGCATTCTACGTCACCTGAAATTCAGGTTAGGATTTTGGTAAGTGTGGCTCTCTGGAAAAACGTATTGTTAATCGCAATGCACGAATAAACAACGGTTTTACGGGAAATTTTAATGTTAATCCGATCTGAAACCGTAGGCCGGATAAGACGCTACTGCGTCGTCATCCGGCAACGGCAGAGCGCCGGATGGCGGCTTAGATGCCTTGTCCGGCCTACGGGTGCCCCTCTCTTACTCTTCGCTGTCGCCATGACTTACGCGATGCGGCGAATCAATCTCAATGCGATCGATACGCTGCAGGCCGCGCATTAATGTGCCACGGCGTCCGCGTTCGCCGACCACCTTTTGTAACTCTTCAGGGCGCAGTTTGATTTTGCGCTTCCCGACATGGATAGTCAGAGTGCTTTGTGGCGGCAGCACGTACAGGTGCGCCAGTCCATCATCGCCTTTCGCCGCTTCCGCAGAGGGGATATTAATGATCTTATTCCCTTTGCCTTTCGACAGCTGCGGCAGAGAGTCTACCGGGAACATCAACATCCGTCCGGCCTGGGTAATCGCCAGCAGCATATCGTGCTCGTCTTCAATCACCAGCGGCGGCATGACGTGCGCATTTTCCGGCAGTGTAATCAACGCCTTACCGGCACGGTTACGGGCAACCAGATCGTTAAACGTACAAACGAAGCCGTAGCCCGCATCCGACGCCATCAGCAGTTTCTGGTCATCGCCTTCCATCAGCATATGCTCCACGGTCGCCCCCGGCGGCAGCGTGAGTTTGCCGGTCAGCGGCTCGCCCTGCCCACGCGCCGACGGAAGCGTAATGGGATCAATAGCATAGCTGCGCCCGGTGGTATCAATAAACACCACCGGTTGATTGCTCTTACCTTTCACCGCGGCTTTAAAGCTGTCGCCCGCTTTATAGTTAAGCCCCGGCGCATCAATATCATGACCTTTGGCGCTGCGCACCCAGCCCATCTGCGACAGCACGATAGTCACCGGTTCGGACGGCAGCATGTCGTGTTCGCTCATCGCTTTAGCTTCTTCGCGCTCACGCAGCGGAGAACGGCGATCGTCGCCATAGGCATCGGAATCTGCCTGTAGTTCTTTTTTCAGCAAGGTATTCATTTTGCGTTCGGACGCGAGAATGCCCTGCAACTGGTCCCTCTCTTTTTCCAGCTCGTCCTGCTCGCCGCGAATTTTCATCTCTTCCAGTTTGGCGAGATGGCGCAGTTTCAGTTCGAGAATCGCTTCCGCCTGGGTTTCGCTGATGCCGAAACGCGACATCAGCGCGGGTTTCGGCTCATCCTCGTTACGGATAATCTCAATCACTTCGTCGATGTTGAGAAACGCCACCAGCAAACCTTCGAGGATATGCAGGCGCTTAAGCACTTTCTCCAGACGATAGTTCAGACGACGGCGTACCGTGTCGCGGCGGAACGCCAGCCACTCGGTGAGGATCTCCAGCAGGTTTTTCACCGCCGGACGACCATCCAGACCGATCATGTTCAGGTTAATACGGTAGCTTTTTTCCAGATCGGTGGTGGCGAACAGATGGTTCATCACCTGTTCCATATCCACACGGTTGGAGCGTGGCACAATCACTAAACGCGTCGGGTTTTCGTGATCCGATTCATCGCGCAGATCGTCCACCATCGGCAGTTTTTTATTACGCATCTGCGCAGCAATCTGCTCCAGCACTTTCGCGCCAGAGACCTGATGCGGCAGCGCGGTGATCACCACGGCGCCGTCTTCTTTGGTCCATACCGCGCGCATACGCACGGAGCCCCGCCCGTTTTCGTAAATTTTACGAATTTCCGCACGTGGGGTAATGATCTCCGCTTCGGTCGGGTAATCCGGCCCCTGGACGATATCCAGCAACTGATCCAGCGTCGTTTTCGGCTGCTCAATCAGCGTAATCGCCGCTTTCGCCACTTCGCGCAGGTTGTGCGGCGGGATATCTGTTGCCATCCCCACCGCAATACCGGTGGTGCCGTTCAGCAGGATGTTCGGCAGACGCGCCGGTAACATTTTCGGTTCCTGCATCGTGCCGTCGAAGTTTGGCACCCAGTCCGCCGTCCCCTGGCCGAGTTCGCTTAACAGCAGCTCGGCATATTTGGACAGGCGAGATTCGGTATAACGCATTGCCGCGAATGACTTCGGATCATCCGGCGCGCCCCAGTTCCCCTGGCCATCGACCAGCGGGTAACGGTAAGAGAACGGCTGCGCCATCAGCACCATGGCTTCATAGCAGGCGCTGTCGCCGTGCGGATGATACTTACCCAGTACGTCACCGACGGTACGGGCGGATTTTTTAAATTTAGCGCTGGCGTTCAGCCCCAGCTCTGACATCGCATAGACGATGCGGCGCTGTACCGGCTTCAGGCCGTCGCCAATAAACGGCAACGCACGATCCATGATCACGTACATGGAGTAGTTTAAGTAGGCGTTTTCCGTAAATTCATGTAGCGCAAGGCGCTCTGCCATATCGCTCATTAACAGGGGATCCTCAATCTGCATGCTGACCGTTCGGACGGCAATATTGCCGCAGATAATACCCTATCTCACGGTCTGAGTCACAAACCGTGAGACAGGTTGCGAGGAAGTTAACGAAGCGGCAGATAGATATCCGTCAGCAGCTCATGTTCCGCCACCTCATTGACGAAATTCAGGTACTGGAAGAAGACCGGAAAATCGCGCAGCGTCTCGCCGCTGGCCGGTAGCCATTCGCGGAATAAATACCACACGCTCTCCGGGAGGCTGTCGAGCGATCCCTGATGGCGTACCACCGCGCAGCGCCCGCCAGGAATCTCGCTATTCACCACGCCAACGTCATTTTCGGCTATCGGCTGGTGGACGCTGCCGCAGATATCAAAGCGGAATTGATCCGGCGGCGTCGTCTGCGGGTCGTGCCAGGCAATACCAAAAGTTTGACTGCTGGCAATCGGCGACTGGCCCGTTTCGCGCCGCCATGCAATAAATTTCGCCGCGCTGGCGTTGACCTTATCCGGATGCCCCAGATGCGTCAGCATCGCGACGCGGGTAGGTGGAAATTCAACGATTTTTACGTCCATGACATGCTGCTCCTGTAACGCAAGTTTAGGAACGCGTTGGTGCCAGGCCAGCCAGTCCGGCGATTGCCGAAACCGGCGCGGGCTTTGACCAAACGCGGTTTTGAAAGCACGTGTGAACGACTCCGGATTCTGGAACCCGGCATCCAGCGCGATATCGATAACTTTATCCTGCGGGTTAAACGCCAGCCGCCATGACGCACGGCGCAAACGCAGCCACTGGATATAGCGATAGAGCGGAAGCCCGCTCCAGGCGGTAAACTGCCGATGAAAATGAAACGGCGAGCTGTGCGCCATCCGGCTTAACGCCTCAATCGACAGAGGCTCATCCAGATGACGCTCAATGTGGTCGCAAACGCGCCGCAGACGTTCGGAATAAGCCGCGCTGATCAGGTCATTCATCACTGCCTCCTTGTGGCCTATTCTGCCCACCGGGCGGCTGTGAATCCTGACCGATCTTGCGCAATGTGGGATTACGGATTCACTTTACGAATCTGTTTTACGTCGATTTCGACAGAGTTCCAGTCTTTATCCACTTCACCCTGAATTTCAACGGTATCCTGCGGGGTTACGGTCAGGCCGTTCCAGCGCTTGTGGTCAATATCCACATTGATAGTACCGGTCGCATCTTTAAACACATACAGGTCGTCGGAAATGCGCTCGACGATATTCCCGCGCAGCGTTACCCACGCATCGTCACGCAGCGATTTAGCGCTCTCTACCGTCGTGCTGCTGCCGTTCGGGCCGACAAATCCGCCGCCTTGCGTTTGCGTCGCCGACGGGCCGGAGAAACCGCCCTGCTGAGCCGCCAGAACCGGGGTAGAACACAGTGCCATAACGGCAACGATTGCAGCTAATTTTTTCATGATTACTTTTCCCTTTCATGTCGTTTCAGATCCATTTAATAAGGTAATCCTTAACAACTTCTTAAGGCAAAAAAAGAATCTTTTTTTCTGTACATCGCCTGCGGCGACAAGGTTAACTGACGGCAACGCGAGTTACCGCAAGGAAGAACAGATGCGAATTTTACTGGTAGAAGATGACACACTTATTGGCGATGGCATAAAAGCGGGCCTGAGTAAAATGGGTTTCAGCGTCGACTGGTTTACCGAGGAACGTCCGGGCAAAGAGGCGCTTTACAGCGCGCCTTATGATGCGGTTATTTTAGATTTGACGCTGCCAGGCATGGACGGACGGGATATTTTGCGCGAATGGCGCGAAAAGGGTAAACAGGAACCGGTACTGATCCTGACGGCGCGCGACGCGTTAGCAGAGCGCGTCGAGGGACTACGTCTGGGCGCCGATGACTATTTATGTAAACCTTTCGCGCTCATTGAGGTCGCCGCCCGTCTGGAGGCGCTGGTACGCCGCGCCAGCGGTCAGGCCAGTAGCGAATTGCGCCACGGCCAGGTGACGCTCAATCCAGGCAATCTCGTCGCGACGCTTGCCGGCGAACCGCTGGCCTTAAAACCAAAAGAGTTCGCGTTGCTGGAACTCTTACTGCGCAACAAAGGTCGCGTGCTGCCGCGCAAGCTTATTGAAGAGAAGCTGTATAACTGGGATGACGACGTGTCCAGCAATGCAGTGGAAGTCCATGTTCATCATTTACGCCGCAAGCTCGGCAGCGAATTTATTCGCACCGTACACGGCATCGGCTACACCCTGGGTGACGCATGAAATTGACGCAACGTCTCAGCCTGCGCGTCAGGCTGACGCTTATTTTCCTGATTCTGGTCTCCATCACCTGGGCAATTTCCAGTTTTGTGGCCTGGAGAAAGACGACGGATAATGTCGACGAGCTGTTTGACACACAGTTGATGTTGTTCGCCAGACGGCTTAGCACCCTCGATCTTAACGAGATCAACGCCCCGCAGCGCATGGCGCATACGCCAAAGAAATTAAAACATGGGCATATCGATGACGATGCGCTGGCGTTCGCCATCTTTTCCGCTGACGGCAAAATGTTGCTGCATGATGGCGACAACGGCCAGGATATTCCGTATCGCTATCGCCGGGAAGGTTTCGACAATGGCTATCTGAAGGATGACAACGACCTCTGGCGTTTTTTGTGGTTGAACTCGGCGGACGGCAAGTATCGTATCGTCGTCGGTCAGGAGTGGGATTACCGCGAAGATATGGCGCTGGCGATCGTGGCGGCGCAATTAACGCCGTGGCTGATCGCCCTTCCCTTCATGCTGCTAATTTTATTACTCCTGCTTCACCGCGAGCTCAGACCATTGAAAAAACTGGCGCAGGCGCTACGCTTCCGGTCGCCGGAATCGGAAACGCCGCTCGACGCCAAAGGCGTACCGAGCGAGGTTCGCCCACTGGTCGAAGCGCTTAATCAGCTTTTTAGCCGCATCCACTCCATGATGGTGCGCGAACGGCGATTTACCTCCGACGCCGCCCATGAATTGCGCAGCCCGCTGGCCGCGCTGAAAGTACAAACCGAGGTGGCGCAGCTCTCGGGCGACGATCCGCTATCGCGTGATAAAGCGCTGACCCAGCTCCATGCGGGGATCGATCGCGCCACGCGGCTGGTCGATCAGCTACTGACGTTATCGCGTCTCGACTCGCTCAATAATTTGCAGGATGTAGCGGAGATTTCGCTGGAAGAGCTGCTGCAGTCCGCGGTAATGGATATTTATCATCCGGCGCAGCAGGCGAATATCGACGTGCGTTTACAGCTTAACGCCCATGACGTCATACGTACCGGCCAGCCGCTACTCTTAAGCCTGTTAGTGCGTAACCTGCTGGATAATGCGATTCGCTACAGTCCGCAAGGCAGCGTCGTCGACGTTACCTTACATGCCCGCAGCTTCACCGTCAGAGATAATGGCCCTGGTGTAGCGCCAGAGATTCTGACGCATATCGGCGAGCGTTTTTACCGCCCGCCTGGCCAAAGTGTGACCGGCAGCGGTCTGGGATTATCAATCGTCCGTCGCATCGCTACGCTGCACGGCATGACGGTGTCGTTTGGCAACGCCGCGGAAGGTGGATTTGAGGCCGTAGTAAGTTGGTAACAGAGACTTTTGCCAAAAACGCAAAAGACTTTGCACATTTTGCTAATTTCACCGCACCGCCCGTCAGCGTAGAATCAGCAGCAAACGCATTTCTTGAGGACACAAAATGAGTAACATCCTGATTATCAACGGGGCGAAAAAATTCGCGCACTCCAACGGCCAGTTGAATGACACCCTGACCGAAGTTGCCGATGGGCTTCTGCGCGATCTGGGTCATCAGGTTAAGATCGTCCGCGCCGACAGCGACTATGACATTAAAGAAGAGGTGCAGAATTTCGTCTGGGCTGACGTGGTGATTTGGCAGATGCCAGGCTGGTGGATGGGCGCGCCATGGACAGTAAAAAAATATATGGATGATGTCTTTACCGAAGGTCACGGCACGCTCTATGCCAGCGATGGCCGCACGCGTTCCGATGCCGCTAAAAAGTATGGTTCCGGCGGTCTGGTGCAGGGGAAAAAATATATGCTGTCACTGACGTGGAACGCGCCGATGGAAGCATTTACCGAAAAAGATCAGTTTTTCCACGGCGTAGGCGTAGATGGCGTCTATCTGCCATTCCATAAAGCCAACCAGTTCCTGGGCATGGACGCGCTGCCAACGTTTATTGCCAACGACGTGATTAAAATGCCGGATGTTCCGCGCTATACCGCAGAATATCGCAAGCATCTGAGCGAAATTTTTGCTTAACTGGTCATCCTGGAATTAGAAGGAGTTAACCATGCTTACCGTCATTGCCGAAATTCGCACGCGTCCGGGCCAACATCACCGTCAGGCCGTCCTCGACCAGTTTGCGAAAATTATTCCAACCGTTCTTAAAGAAGAGGGGTGCCACGGTTACGCGCCGATGGTGGATCATGCCGCGGGCGTGAGTTTTCAGACTCTGGCGCCTGACTCGATCGTGATGATTGAACAGTGGGAAAGCGTTGCGCACCTTGAGGCGCATCTGCAAACCCCGCATATGAAAGCCTATAGCGACGCGGTAAAAGACGATGTGCTGGAAATGAATATTCGTATTCTGGAATCCGGCGTTTAAGTTATTACCCTCGTCTGACGTCGCCCTGATGCGATGCGCAAGTGTCGCCATCAGGCTGCGGCGTCATGTCGGATTCGCTTATCCGGCCTGCGGCATGCAGACCGGATAAAGCGTGCAACAACCGTTACACGTCGAGATCCGCGAGATCGCCTTTTTCCTGTAGCCAGTTGCGTCGATCTTCAGAACGTTTCTTCGCCAGCAGCATATCCATCATCGCGTTAGTACGCTGATCGTCTTCATCGCTAATGGTGAGCTGCACCAGGCGGCGAGTATTCGGATCAAGCGTGGTTTCGCGTAACTGCATCGGGTTCATTTCTCCCAGGCCTTTGAAACGCTGTACGTTCGGCTTGCCTTTCTTACGCTTCAGTTGTTCCAGTACGCCCGCCTTCTCTTCTTCCGTCAGCGCGTAATAGACCTCTTTACCCAAATCGATACGGTACAGCGGCGGTAGCGCGACGTAGACATGACCATTCTTCACCAGCGCGCGGAAATGTCTGACAAACAGCGCGCAAAGCAGCGTAGCGATATGCAAACCATCGGAGTCCGCATCCGCCAGGATACAGATCTTGCCGTAGCGCAGCTGACTCAGATCGTCGCTGTCCGGATCGATACCGATCGCCACGGAAATATCATGCACCTCTTGCGAGGCCAGCACTTCATCGGAAGAGACTTCCCAGGTGTTAAGGATCTTACCTTTGAGCGGCATGATCGCCTGATATTCGCGATCGCGCGCCTGCTTGGCGGAACCGCCTGCCGAATCCCCTTCCACAAGGAACAGCTCGGTCCGATTAAGATCCTGCGCGGTACAGTCCGCCAGTTTCCCCGGCAACGCCGGACCGCTGGTGAGCTTTTTGCGTACCACTTTTTTTGCGGCGCGCAGTCGCCGCTGCGCGCTGGCAATCGCCATCTCTGCCAGTTGTTCCGCCGCCTGCACGTTCTGGTTCAGCCACAGGCTGAAGGCATCTTTCACCACGCCGGAAACAAATGCCGCACATTGACGCGACGACAGACGCTCTTTGGTCTGCCCGGCAAATTGCGGGTCCTGCATTTTCACGGAGAGCACATAAGCGCAGCGATCCCAGATATCTTCCGCCGACAGTTTGACGCCGCGCGGCAGAATATTGCGGTATTCGCAAAATTCGCGCATCGCGTCGAGCAGGCCCTGGCGCAGACCGTTGACGTGCGTCCCCCCCTGCATGGTCGGGATCAGGTTGACGTAGCTTTCCGTCAGTAATTCGCCGCCTTCCGGCAGCCACAATAGCGCCCAGTCAACAGCTTCCGTTTCACCGTTAAAATTACCGATAAACGGCTTTTCCGGCAGCGTCGGCAGGCCGTTTACCGCTTCGCCCAGATAGTCGTTCAGACCATCCTGGTAGCACCAGCGCTGCTCGCTGTTATTCACTTCATCTTTAAAAGTGATTTCCACGCCGGGACACAGCACCGCTTTTGCTTTCAGAACGTGCATTAAGCGAGAGACAGAAAAACGCGGGCTGTCGAAGAAACTTTCGTCCGGCCAGAAATGGACGCTGGTGCCAGTATTACGTTTACCGCAGGTGCCGACAACCTGCAAATCCTGCACTTTTTCGCCGTTTTCAAACGCGATGTTATAGACCTGACCGTCGCGGCGCACGGTCACTTCCACGCGCTTTGACAGGGCATTCACTACCGAAATCCCCACCCCATGCAGACCACCAGAGAACTGATAGTTCTTATTGGAGAATTTACCGCCGGCATGAAGCCGACAGAGGATCAGTTCTACCGCCGGAACCCCCTCTTCCGGATGGATATCCACCGGCATCCCGCGTCCGTCGTCAATCACTTCCAGCGATTGATCGGCATGTAAAATGACATCCACGCGTTTGGCGTGACCTGCGAGTGCTTCATCCACACTATTATCAATCACTTCCTGACCCAAATGGTTGGGGCGGGTCGTATCGGTGTACATCCCCGGGCGGCGGCGTACCGGCTCAAGCCCAGTGAGTACCTCAATGGCATCAGCGTTATAAGTTTGCGTCATGGTTTAATTAGCAATTCGAATTGATTGTCAGCAACTGTGCAGTCCAAGAAAATCGACAATCTGGTTGAAATAATCTTCGAAGCCCGTGAATGCGTGATTACCCCCCTCGGTCACTGTCTGACGGCAGGAGGCGTAATATGCCACCGCCTGGCGGTAATCCAGCACTTCATCGCCCGTCTGTTGCAGTAGCCAGATCAGGTCCGGCGCTTCCAGCGGGTCAATCTGCATGACTTTAAGATCATAAATATGGCGAGACTCTAGCACATATTGCTGCCCGGTGTAGGGGTTCTCGTTCTGACCGAGATAGTCGGTCAGTAATTCAAAGGGCCGCACGGCGGGATTCACCACCACAGCCGGCAGCATAAAACATTGCGACAGCCAGGTGGCGTAATAACCACCCAGCGACGATCCTACCAGCCCTAATGGCGCACCGCCATGCTCAAGCACGAGAGATTCCAGCAACTCCGCCGCATCGGCAGGATACGGCGGTAGTTGAGGGACGATCATCTCAACATGCGGATGACGCTCCGCCAGCCAGTTTTTTAGCTGGCACGCTTTTGCCGAGCGAGGGGAACTGTTGAATCCGTGCAAATAGAGAAGCGTAGACATCAGTATCCTTCCGAAGCGGTATCGGGTCGGAACCGGGTATCCTGCAGGCGATGCACTTCCGTCTCCAGGACGCCGTTCTCCCGGAGCTCCAGCGTACGCCAGCCCGGCGCGATAGTATCCAGCGTAAAGTTCGCGCAGTGCGGTTTGAACTGTACGCAGGTTGACGGCGACGCCAGCAGACGGCGACCGTTCCAGTCAAGATCCAGCTCCTGGTGAATATGTCCGCATAACAGATATTTTACACGCGGGAAATTCGCCAGCACGCTATCCAGCTCACCGGCATTACGCAAGCTGTGCTGATCCAACCAACTGCACCCTGCCGGCAACGGATGGTGGTGCAACAGGAGCAATGTCTGTCTCTCTGGCGCATCGGCGAGCTTACGCTCAAGCCATTCCAGTTGGAACTCGCTCAGTTCGCCATGCGGAACGCCAAACACCTGGCTATCCAGCAACAAAATCTGCCATTGTTCACCGATTAACACGCGTTTAGCCGGGGAAATCCCCGCCTCTTGCAGCGCGCTGTACATTGCCGGCTGAAAATCATGATTGCCCGGTAGCCAAACGCAAGGCGCGCGAAAGCTTGCGATACCCTCAGCAAAATGCTGATAAGCCGCAGCGGATTGATCCTGCGCCAGATCGCCGGTGGCCACGATCAGATCATATTCATACTGTTGCGCCCGAATAGCCTCCAGCACGGCCTGGTAACTTTCCCAGGTATTGACGCCTAACAGCGTTTCATGCTTTTCGGCAAACAGGTGAGTATCTGTAATTTGTAAAATCCTGACTCGGGCCTCACCAGCCAGAGGTAGGGTTAACAGGCTTTCCAAATGGTGTCCTTAGGTTTCACGACGCTAATAAACCGGAATCGCCATCGCTCCATGTGCTAAACAGAATCGTAGCCAGTCGGCCAGAAACTGATTAATTTGATGCTTTTCGTCGCGTTGATGCAACTTTTTATTTGGATAATCATACCGCGCTTTGAAGCGAAAGATCTGCTGGCTTGAACACACTTCAGCCACCATCGCATCATGGTAGAGGCGCACCGTCAGCGACGGCAGGCTCCAGTAGGTGATGGCTGGCGCCGTTTGCTCGATCGTTACAAGCGTAGTGTATCGGGTCGATTCCACAATCGTTAACCGATATTGTACGTTGCCCACCTGATAGCTCACCGTTTCACCGGGGGCGTCATTGCGCGGCAGCAGGCGGCGCAATTGCGAAAAATTGGTTTCGCACAAACGCATCATTTCTGGGAAGTCAGGTGTATAACGCTTCATTTTTTCCACTCGTTTTTTAACTCTTGATGATGCAACTGAAGCCATTGCAAAGCGATGACTGCGGCTGCGTTGTCGATTTTCCCCTCTTCTACCCACTGGTATGCCTGTTCCCGGCTTACCACATGAACCCGAATATCTTCGTTTTCATCCGCCAGACCATGAATACCTGCCGCGGTCGTGGCGTCCACTTCACCCACCAGAATAGATGAGCGCTCGCTGGTTCCTCCTGGACTCGCCAGGTAACTGATGACCGGTCGGGTGCGGCCTACGGTCAGCCCCGCTTCTTCCATCGCCTCCCGCCGGGCGACCGCCTCAATGGTTTCGCCTTCTTCTATCATGCCGGCGACCATCTCCAGCAGCCACGGCGTAACGCTTGTGTCGTACGCGGCAATACGAATCTGTTCGACCAGCACCACCTCGTCGCGTTCAGGGTCAAAGGGTAGCAAGACGGCGGCGTGCCCGCGCTCAAAAATTTCGCGCTTTACCTCGCCACTCATTTCTCCGTTGAATAAACGATGGCGGAATCGATACACATCCAATGAAAAAAAACCGCGATAGCGCGTTTCCCGTGCAATAATTTCTACATCGCTTTTGGTGAAAGTAACTGGCAAGTTGTCTGATTTACGCATTGTGCTGCCCTGCTAGCAATAATGATTAAATGATGAATTTCAAGGGTGGTTGACTGCTGTTTTATCACCCTTGTGGTAAATTGGTGCCAATTAAGGCTCGTATGGCACGTAACGCCAACTTTTTGCAGTGGCGGATTCTGCTAGAATCAGCAATTATTTTTACAAATTGATCAGCGCTAAATACTGCTTCACAACAAGGAATGCAAATGAAGAAATTGCTCCCCATCCTTATCGGCCTGAGCCTGTCGGGGTTCAGCACACTAAGCCAGGCAGAGAACCTGATGCAAGTTTATCAGCAAGCACGCCTGAGCAACCCGGAATTGCGTAAATCCGCTGCCGATCGCGATGCTGCATTCGAAAAAATTAACGAAGCGCGTAGTCCTTTACTGCCGCAACTGGGTTTGGGTGCCGACTACACCTACAGCAACGGTTATCGCGATGCGAACGGTATCAACTCCAATGAAACCAGCGCTTCCCTGCAATTAACGCAGACGCTATTTGATATGTCGAAATGGCGTGGGCTCACCCTGCAAGAAAAAGCAGCAGGCATTCAGGATGTCACCTATCAGACCGATCAGCAGACGCTGATCCTCAATACCGCGAACGCGTATTTTAAGGTATTGAACGCTATTGATGTGCTTTCCTATACCCAGGCGCAAAAAGAGGCTATCTACCGTCAGTTAGATCAAACGACGCAACGTTTTAACGTGGGTCTGGTCGCCATTACCGACGTGCAAAACGCCCGTGCACAATATGATACCGTACTGGCGAATGAAGTGACCGCCCGCAACAACCTGGATAACGCGGTAGAAGAGCTGCGCCAGGTAACCGGCAATTATTACCCGGAGCTGGCGTCGCTTAACGTCGAGCATTTTAAAACCGACAAACCCAAAGCTGTTAATGCGCTGCTGAAGGAAGCGGAAAACCGTAACCTGTCGCTGTTGCAGGCGCGTTTAAGTCAGGATCTGGCGCGCGAGCAAATCCGTCAGGCGCAGGATGGCCATCTGCCGACGCTGAATTTAACGGCCTCAACCGGCATTTCTGATACCTCTTATAGCGGTTCTAAAACCAACTCCGCCCAGTACGACGATAGCAACATGGGGCAGAATAAAATCGGCCTGAACTTCTCCCTGCCGCTGTATCAAGGCGGGATGGTTAACTCGCAGGTAAAACAGGCGCAGTATAACTTCGTCGGCGCAAGCGAACAGCTGGAAAGCGCGCACCGTAGCGTGGTGCAGACCGTACGTTCTTCCTTTAACAATATTAACGCCTCCATCAGTAGCATCAACGCGTATAAACAGGCAGTCGTTTCCGCGCAAAGTTCTTTGGATGCAATGGAAGCCGGTTACTCGGTCGGTACACGTACCATTGTTGACGTACTGGATGCCACCACCACTCTGTATGATGCCAAGCAGCAACTGGCCAACGCGCGTTATACCTATTTGATTAATCAGTTAAATATCAAATATGCGCTCGGTACGCTGAACGAGCAGGATCTGCTCGCGCTTAACAGTACGTTGGGTAAACCTATCCCGACGTCGCCGGAAAGCGTAGCGCCGGAAACGCCAGAGCAGGATGCTGCCGCAGACGGTTATAATGCCCATAGCGCCGCGCCGGCAGTACAGCCGACCGCCGCTCGCGCCAACAGCAATAACGGCAATCCATTCCGGCATTGATAAGTTATTCGCTGGCGCTGCGCTTATCAGACCTGTGCCCTTGTAGGTCTGGTAAGCGCGGCGCTACCTGTCATAAAGCCGCACCTGAACGTAAGACAACGTAAAGATCCTGCTATTCCGCCGCATTCTCGCCTTTTCTCGCTTCAATTTCGACCAGTCATCCTCTATTCTGAACGCATGTTGTATTTACCACTGGGTCCTGGAAGACAAATATGAAACGGACAAAATCCATCCATCACGCATCATTTCGCAAAAGCTGGAGCGCGCGGCATTTAACGCCGGTCGCCCTGGCGGTTACGGCTGTTTTTATGCTGGCTGGCTGTGAAAAAAGCGATGAAACCGTATCGCTGTATCAAAACGCTGATGACTGTTCAGCGGCGAATCCGGGCAAAAGCGCGGAGTGTACAACCGCGTATAACAATGCGCTGAAAGAGGCCGAACGTACTGCGCCTAAGTACGCTACACGCGAAGATTGCGTCGCTGAGTTTGGCGAAGGTCAGTGCCAGCAAGCGCCCGCACAGGCTGGCATGGCGCCGGAAAATCAGGCGCAGGCCCAACAATCCAGCGGCAGTTTCTGGATGCCGCTTATGGCAGGTTACATGATGGGGCGTCTGATGGGCGGCGGCGCAGGCTTTGCGCAACAGCCGCTGTTTAGCTCGAAAAACCCGGCCAGCCCTGCATACGGCAAATATACCGATGCGGCAGGTAAAAACTACGGCGCGGCGCAACCGGGCCGGACAATGACCGTACCGAAAACCGCGATGGCGCCGAAACCGGCCACCACAACAACCGTTACCCGCGGCGGTTTTGGCGAATCCGTCGCCAAACAGAGCACCATGCAGCGTAGCGCTGCCGGTACTTCAACACGTTCGATGGGCGGCTGATACGCATGGAAAGAGTCAGTATTACCGAGCGCCCGGACTGGCGCGATAAAGCGACTGAATACGGGTTTAATTTTCACACTATGTATGGTGAACCGTACTGGTGTGAAGACGCTTATTACAAGTTAACGCTCGCCCAGGTGGAAAAACTGGAAGACGTTACCGCCGAGCTGCACCAGATGTGCCTCAAGGTAGTAGAACGCGTCATCGCCAGCGATGAGCTGATGACGAAGTTTCGTATTCCAAAACATACCTGGGGTTTTGTTCGCCAGTCCTGGCAAACGCAACAACCGTCGCTCTATTCCCGCCTCGATTTGGCCTGGGACGGCATCGGCGAGCCTAAGCTGCTCGAAAATAATGCCGACACGCCAACATCGCTGTATGAAGCGGCGTTTTTTCAGTGGATTTGGCTGGAAGATCAGATCAACGCGGGCAATCTGCCGGAAGGCAGCGATCAGTTTAATAGCCTGCAGGAAAAGCTGATTGAACGCTTTGCTGAACTTCGCGAGCAGTACGGTTTTCAGTTGCTGCATCTCACCTGCTGTCGCGATACGGTTGAGGATCGCGGCACCATTCAGTATTTACAGGACTGCGCGGCCGAAGCGGAAATCGCCACCGAATTTCTCTATATCGACGATATTGGTCTGGGGGAAAAAGGCCAATTTACGGATCTGCAGGATCAGGTCATTGCGAACCTGTTCAAGCTCTATCCGTGGGAATTTATGCTGCGCGAGATGTTTTCCACCAAGCTGGAAGATGCCGGCGTGCGCTGGCTGGAACCGGCCTGGAAAAGCATTATCTCCAATAAAGCGTTGTTGCCGCTGTTGTGGGAGATGTTCCCGGACCATCCGAATCTGTTGCCTGCGTATTTCGCCGAAGACGAACATCCACAAATGGATAAATATGTCGTGAAACCGATCTTCTCCCGCGAAGGGGCGAACGTATCGATTATTGAGAACGGTAAAACGATCGAATCCGTGGAAGGCCCGTATGGCGAAGAGGGTATGATCGTGCAACAGTTCTATCCGCTGCCAAAATTCGGCGACAGTTACACCCTGATTGGTAGCTGGCTGATTAACGATCAGCCCGCCGGAATTGGTATCCGTGAAGATCGGGCGCTGATCACCCAGGATCTCTCCCGCTTCTATCCGCATATTTTTGTCGAAGGATAAATTTTCCTGTAAGCCCGATGCGCGTAGCGCCATCGGGCAATCATTCAGCGCCTTATCCGGCCTACCCCACCTGCACCGACAACATACTTATACTGCCCATCTCAATACCGTCGACCGGGATGGTGATAGGTTCCTTGCCGTCCCAGGCGCCAAGTACATACAGCAAAGGCAAAAAGTGCTCCGGCGTCGGGTTCGATAAGGCGCCCCCTTCATGTTGCAGATAATTCACCAGCGGGTGCTGTTCTACCGGCCCCTGCCACGTCAGGTTAGCTTTCACAAAGTCATTAAATGACGCCGCCCAGGGATACGGTATATTGTCACCGTGCCAACGCACAGTCCGCAGGTTATGAACCACATTCCCGCTAGCCACCAGCATCACGCCTTCGTCACGCAGCGTCGCCAGTTTACGCCCCATCTCAAAATGCCATGCCGCCGGTTTGGTACTATCAACACTAAGCTGCACCATCGGGATATCCGCATTCGGGTACATCTTGATCAATACGCCCCAGGAGCCGTGATCAAATCCCCACGCTTCTTTATCGAGCGCGACGGGAACGGGAGCCAACAGTTCAACCAGACGCTGCGCCAGCGCAGGCGATCCAGGGGCCGGATAATGCGTGTCATACAGCGCCTGCGGAAAACCGCCAAAATCATGGAGAGTTTGCGGCCTTTCCATCGCTGTGACGCCCGTCCCGCGGGTATACCAATGCGCCGACACCACCACTATCGCCTGTGGTCGCGGCAGGGCTTCCCCCAATCGCCGCCAGGCGCGGGTATAATCATTATCGTCCAGCACGTTCATCGGGCTGCCATGCCCCAAAAACAATGCTGGCATACACGTTAAAGACATGATGTTATCCTTACAGGAAAGACATTTTGTTAACATCACCATACGCTTTCTTCACAGAGGAAGAACTCAGATAACTATGATGAAGATCATCAGTTATTTTGAAGGTCAGGTTCGGACGGCAAATTGATAAGGAGTAATGGATGTCAGTACCACTTATTCTGACCTTACTGGCGGGCGCCGCCACCTTTATTGGCGCATTTCTTGGCGTTCTCGGCCAAAAACCGTCTAACCGCGTGCTGGCTTTTTCGCTGGGTTTCGCCGCAGGGATCATGCTGCTTATCTCGCTGATGGAGATGCTGCCCGCCGCGCTTGATACCGAGGGGATGTCGCCTGTACTGGGCTACGGGATGTTTATTATCGGCCTGTTGGGCTACTTCGGGCTGGATCGCCTGCTTCCTCACGCTCATCCGCAGGATCTGGTGCAAAAAAGGCAGCAGCCGCTTCCCGGCTCGATAAAACGCACTGCGATTTTATTGACGCTCGGCATTAGCCTGCACAACTTTCCGGAAGGGATCGCCACCTTTGTCACTGCCAGCAGCAATCTTGAACTGGGTTTCGGCATCGCACTGGCGGTGGCGTTGCACAATATTCCTGAAGGTCTGGCGGTTGCCGGTCCGGTTTATGCCGCGACGGGCTCAAAACGTACCGCGATTTTTTGGGCCGGTATCTCCGGCATGGCGGAAATTCTTGGCGGCGTGCTGGCGTGGCTGATTTTGGGCAGTCTGGTTTCGCCAATCGTTATGGCGGCTATCATGGCGGCAGTCGCCGGTATTATGGTGGCGCTCTCCGTCGATGAACTGATGCCGCTGGCAAAAGAGATCGATCCTAACAATAACCCCAGCTATGGCGTGCTTTGCGGTATGTCCATCATGGGGCTCAGTCTCGTCATTTTGCAGACTATAGGTATCGGTTAAGAGAAACGTCGCGCCGGATGCAGGCCTTTAGCCAGGCAACATCCGGCTTCCCGTCAAGGATATGCGCTATTTCTGCTCATTCATCACGCTGTCGCCTTCGCTCGTCTGGCGAAAACGTTTCGTTCGCGCTTCAAGTAATGCATCTCTGTCCTGCCGAAACGCTCTGCAATAACGCTTCATATGGCAAATATACCCTACTACCACCAGAACGATTAATATTATCCAATACCAGGCAATAAACATCCTTTTTACCCTTAAAATTTAACATCACTAAACATTTAACGTTAAAATTTTACATACCCTTATTTTGACGTATTCATATACTGGCATATTTGTGGAACAAATAAATGATTTTGATCATATAAATCAGTGGTGAAACACAATAATGAAAGAGGTATTAAGCAGAAAACAATGTCGATAAGATCACACTTCGTACTAATTTATATTGTTCTTAAAATATCACACTCCTACTATCGACTCACTCAGGCAATTAAAAAATATTGATACAGAATATACTTTAAAATAAGTAATAGCATTATGACTTATATTTAAAGACCAATCATTTACCTCATTTATCATTCATAAAAACATAGTATATTCAGAAATATTATATTTATAAGTTGTATATAAGGAGATATATCCATGTTTGACCAATACCGGAAAACAATACTTGCCGGTGCCGTCGCACTGACATGCGGACTCACCGCAGCCAGTACGTTTGCCGCAGGTTTTCAACCGGCGCAGCCCGCAGGGAAATTAGGCGCAGTCGTTGTCGATCCTTACGGTAATGCCCCTCTCACCGCACTGGTGGAATTAGATAGCCATATTATTTCAGACGTTAAAGTTACTGTACATGGCAAAGGGGAAAAGGGCGTTCCCGTTACTTATACCGTTGGGAAAGAGTCTTTAGAAACCTATGACGGTATTCCTATTTTTGGCCTTTATCAGAAATTTGCCAACAACGTCACGGTAGAATATAAAGAAAACGGCAAAGCCATGAAGGATGACTATGTGGTGCAGACGTCCGCCATCGTCAACCATTATATGGATAACCGTTCTATTTCAGATCTCCAGCAAACGAAAGTTATTAAAGTCGCGCCAGGATTTGAAGATCGCCTTTATCTGGTAAATACCCATACCTTTACGCCGCAGGGCGCTGAATTTCACTGGCACGGCGAAAAAGATAAAAATGCGGGCATTCTTGATGCCGGTCCGGCGGGCGGGGCTTTGCCTTTCGATATCGCCCCTTATACGTTTGTGGTCGACACCCAGGGTGAATATCGCTGGTGGCTGGATCAAGATACCTTCTACGACGGCCACGATATGAATATCAACAAACGCGGCTATCTGATGGGTATTCGTGAAACGCCTCGCGGCACCTTTACCGCGGTGCAGGGCCAACACTGGTACGAGTTTGACATGATGGGGCAAATTCTTGCCGATCATAAACTGCCGCGCGGGTTCCTGGATGCGTCTCATGAATCCATCGAAACCGTGAACGGCACCGTACTGCTGCGCGTCGGCAAACGCGATTACCGCAAAGAAGACGGCATACATGTTCATACTATTCGTGACCAAATCATTGAGGTCGATAAGTCTGGCCGCGTAGTAGACGTTTGGGATTTAACCAAAATCCTCGACCCTATGCGTGATGCGCTGCTCGGCGCGCTGGATGCGGGCGCAGTATGCGTGAACGTCGATCTGGCCCATGCCGGACAGCAGGCGAAACTTGAACCGGATACGCCGTATGGCGATGCGCTTGGCGTTGGTGCCGGTCGTAACTGGGCGCACGTCAACTCTATCGCTTATGACGCGAAAGACGACTCCATCATCCTTTCTTCCCGCCATCAGGGTATTGTAAAAATTGGTCGCGATAAGCAGGTGAAATGGATACTGGCACCGTCTAAAGGCTGGAATAAGCAGCTAGCCAGTAAATTGCTGAAACCGGTAGACGATCATGGTAAGCCGTTGACCTGTGACGAAAACGGCAAGTGTAAGGACACCGATTTCGATTTCACCTATACCCAACATACGGCATGGCTTTCCAGCAAAGGCACGTTAACGGTCTTTGATAACGGCGATGGTCGCGGCCTAGAGCAACCGGCTCTACCGACCATGAAATATTCCCGTTTTGTCGAATATAAGATCGATGAGAAGAAAGGCACCGTACAACAAGTTTGGGAATACGGTAAAGAACGTGGATATGATTTCTATAGTCCTATTACCTCGGTTGTTGAATATCAAAAAGACCGCGACACCATGTTCGGCTTTGGCGGTTCTATTAACCTGTTCGACGTTGGTAAACCAACAGTCGGCAAACTGAATGAGATTGACTATAAAACGAAAGAAGTGAAAGTTGAAATTGATGTGCTGTCGGATAAGCCCAACCAGACTCACTATCGTGCGTTACTGGTTCATCCAACGCAAATGTTTAAATAAATCACGGGAAGGAATTAATATGTCATCTAAATGGATTACCTCTTTATTTAAAAGCGTAGTATTAACCGCGGCATTGGTCACTCCTTTTGCGGCATCGGCTTTTACCGAGGGCACAGATTATATGGTTCTGGAGAAACCGATTCCTAATGCGGATAAAACGCTGATTAAGGTATTTAGCTACGCCTGCCCTTTCTGCTACAAATATGACAAAGCCGTAACAGGTCCGGTTTCTGATAAAGTAGCCGATCTCGTTACGTTCACTCCGTTCCACCTGGAAACAAAAGGCGAATATGGCAAACAGGCCAGCGAAGTATTTGCAGTCCTGATCGCCAAAGATAAAGCTGCCGGGATTTCGTTATTTGATGCTAAATCACAATTCAAAAAAGCGAAGTTCGCCTGGTACGCGGCTTACCATGATAAGAAAGAGCGCTGGTCAGATGGGAAAGATCCGGCGGCATTTATTAAAACCGGGCTGGACGCCGCAGGCATGAGCCAGGCTGATTTTGAAGCGGCGCTGAAAGATCCTGCCGTTCAGGAGACGCTGGAAAAATGGAAAGCCGCCTATGACGTTGCCAAAATTCAGGGTGTTCCGGCTTACGTCGTCAACGGCAAGTACCTTATCTATACCAAAAACATCAAATCCATCGATTCTATGGCTGAACTCGTTCGGGAACTGGCCACTAAAAAATAAGCAGGGAAACGATTATGGATTTTATTAAGGGATTATGGCGAGACCTGCGCGCAAGACCAGTAGATACGCTGGTGAGATGGCAGGAACAGCGCTTTCTGTGGCTGTTAATGGCCATCGCGATGGGAGGGTTAATTATCCTGGCGCACTCGTTCTTCCAAATCTATCTCTACATGGCGCCGTGCGAACAGTGTGTTTACATTCGTTACGCGATGTTTGTGATGGTAATTGGCGGGGTGATTGCGGCGATAAATCCCAAAAATATCGTGCTGAAGCTGATTGGCTGCATCGCGGCGTTTTATGGCAGCATTATGGGCATTAAGTTTTCTATTAAGCTTAATGGTATCCATCATGCGGTACATAATGCGGACCCCGATTCACTTTTTGGCGTGCAAGGATGTTCGACTGACCCGACCTTTCCTTTCAACTTACCGTTGGCGGAATGGGCACCGGAGTGGTTTAAACCTACCGGAGACTGCGGTTATGACGCGCCTATCGTCCCTGATGGCGTAACGCTCAGTAGCGTACAGCAGTGGTTTGTCGATCTCTACCAGCAGTCCGAAGGCTGGTATCTGCTTCCGCCCTGGCACTTTATGAACATGGCGCAGGCATGTATGTTGGCCTTTGGGTTGTGCCTGATTCTGCTGCTGGTGATGAGCGGCGCCTGGGCATTGAAACTGGCCAGAGGCAAATAACCTGAATAGATAAACCAAAGCAGAGGTCTGCATTCAGGCCTCTGCTTTTCTCACAATAATTTTACCATTCAGCTTATTCGTCGTTCTTTGAAACTGAACAATATGGCACCGAAGGAATACAAAAAAGCCGATGACATCTCATCGGCTTTTTTCAACCATGATCCGTTCGATCAGCTGGCTTTGCGCTCATGCGCCTGGCGGTAAGCCACCAGATCTTCAATCGTGACTACCGCCATATTATGCTGGCCTGCAAACGCGATACACTCCGGCGCGCGCGCCATCGTCCCATCGTCGTTAGTCAACTCGCACAGTACACCTGCAGGTTTAAAACCGGCCAGCGTCATCAGATCGATGGTCGCCTCCGTATGACCGCCGCGCGTCAGCACGCCGCCCGCCTGAGCGCGCAGTGGGAAAACGTGCCCCGGACGGTTAAGATCGGACGGTTTTGCGCCATCCTTAATTGCCGCACGCACCGTAGTGACACGGTCAGCGGCGGAAACGCCGGTGGTCACGCCTTCTGCGGCTTCAATGGTCACGGTAAAACCGGTACCGTAGGCGCTGGTGTTGTTTTCCACCATCATTGGTAAGTCGAGCTGCTTACGACGGTCTTCAGTAATACACAGGCAAACAATACCGCTACCGTGACGAATGGTTAACGCCATCTGTTCTACGGTCATCGTCTCTGCGGGGAAAATCATATCGCCTTCGTTTTCACGATCTTCATCATCAAGCACCATCACACCGCGTCCTTCACGCAGCGCATCCAGTGCAAGTTCAACACGTTCAAAAGGCGTACCAAAAGAGGAAAGTAGCGTCTGATTCATGGTAAAAAAACCTCATTAACATTATGGTTACCAGAATCAGGGCAGTCTTAGGAGTGCCGACAAGCGGCAAAAAAATAACGTGAGCGGGTCCATGCCCGACTGGATCGTTACCCTCTCCCATCCGGACTTTAACCGTCGGCCCCGGAATTACACCGGATCTGCTGACCTTTTCGCTATGGCAAAAAGCGCTCGCGGGCTTTCAACCTGCTCTCCGCGTTCCGTCACGGCGCGCCGTGATGAGAAATGCGTTAAACATCGCTGATTTACCGCCGGTGGGGAATTTCGCCCCGCCCTGAGAATAAGCGGGTTAACTATAACGCTATTGATTACCTTCATCAACGCCTTTACTCCGTATGACGTCACACAATTCTGGTTTATGGCGTCCACATATCGCACTACAATAAGAGCTAACACTTACCAGTTCAGGGAAACCACAATGATTGACCCGAAAAAAATTGAGCAAATCGCACGCCAGGTTCATGAGTCAATGCCGAAAGGTATTCGCGAGTTCGGGGAAGATATCGAGAAAAAAATCCGTCAAACGCTGCAATCTCAACTGACGCGTCTCGATCTGGTGAGCCGCGAAGAGTTTGATGTCCAGACTCAGGTCTTGCTGCGCACCCGGGAAAAACTGGCGCTGCTGGAGCAACGCCTCAGCGAACTGGAAGCTCGCGACAAGCCTGAAGAAGTAAAACCTGCGCCCGCCATCCCGCCAGTCGATCCACAAGAGTAAAAACGTGAACGGGCCTGACGGCCCGCTCATATAAGATCTGAATAATGTCCTGCGCCTGTATAAGGGAGCCTGCATTAGTGTTCTAATTCTAACCTTTTCGCCTGAGTCGCCTGCTGGCAGTAAAGCGCGTAACGCTTGCAAAACCAGTCGCGATGCTCCTCGTCCATATTGCCGGTTACCGCCTGGATATCAACAGGACGCCCCTCCGCCTGCATTCTGGCAAAACTGCGCGCCAGAAAATCAAAATTATTTAGTGAATAGACGTTATTGTTGTTCATCAGCATACCCTCCAGTTATTGAATTCTGTTAAGGCTATATGCTTTTTCTGATTTCAGTATTTCCCTATATGTACGGCGGTTTTATACATAACGTGCGCAAATTTAATGCGCAAAATCACAATATTCACCAAAGATAACGACGGATAAATCGCTTTTCGGACTTAAGGAGATATGGGTCACATGATATTGTAACGCAGTGAAATAACAAGCATGAAAATTATCACGCGAACCCCCTTCTGAAGGCGGCGACAAGGATAGAAAATATGACCTTATTTGCGGAGTATAACAGCCCCTATCTGTTTGCCATTGCGTTCGTTTTCTTTATCGGCGTGCTGGAGATGATTTCTCTGATTTTTGGCCACTTTCTTTCAGGCGCGCTCGACGCCCATCTCGATCATTATGACGCCCTGTCATCCGGCCCTGCGGGCCAGGCGCTTCATTATCTGAATATTGGACGCGTTCCCGCCCTGGTCGTCCTCTGTCTATTGGCCGGCTATTTCGGCCTCTTCGGTATCCTCATCCAGCATGGCGGGATCATGCTCTGGCAGGCGCCGCTCAGCAATCTGCTGCTGGTCCCGTTAAGCATTGTCCTGTCGGTCTTTGCCGTGCATTACAGCGGAAAAATCCTCGCGCCCTGGCTACCCAGAGATGAAAGCTCCGCCCTCAGGGAAGAGGAATTTATCGGCGGCATGGCGATTATTACCGGCCACGCCGCCGTCGCCGGTACACCTTGCGAAGGAAAATTTACCGATAAGTTCGGCCAGATTCACTATTTACTGCTGGAACCCGAAAAGGGAAAAGAATTTAAAAAAGGAGACAAGGTGCTGATTGTCTGCCGACTTTCCGCAACGCGTTATTTGGCTGAGTGTACCTTCTATGTTTAATTGAGAGGAACTTACATAATGGATGATGTTTTTGGCATATTGCCATCATGGATGTTTACCGCCATCGTTGCGGTTATCGTCTTACTAATTATCGGGATCATTTTTGCTCGCCTTTATCGCCGCGCATCTGCGGAACAGGCGTTTGTCCGTACCGGGCTTGGCGGGCAAAAAGTGGTGATGAGCGGCGGCGCTATTGTGATGCCAATCTTTCACGAAATTATTCCGATCAATATGAATACCCTAAAACTTGAAGTCAGCCGTGCTACCGTCGACAGCCTGATCACCAAAGATCGTATGCGCGTTGACGTGGTCGTTGCTTTCTTCGTGCGTGTAAAACCCTCTGTTGAAGGTATTGCCACCGCCGCACAAACGCTTGGCCAGCGAACGCTGTCGCCGGAAGATCTGCGTATGCTGGTTGAGGATAAATTCGTTGACGCCTTACGCGCTACCGCGGCCCAGATGACGATGCATGAGCTACAGGATACGCGTGAAAACTTCGTTCAGGGCGTACAAAACACCGTTGCGGAAGATTTGTCGAAAAACGGCCTGGAGCTGGAAAGTGTCTCATTAACCAACTTTAACCAAACGTCCAAAGAGCATTTCAATCCAAACAATGCCTTTGATGCCGAAGGTCTGACGAAACTGACGCAGGAAACCGAACGCCGCCGTCGTGAACGTAATGAAGTGGAACAGGATGTGGAAGTGGCGGTGCGCGAAAAGAACCGCGACGCGCTTGAGCGCAAGCTGGAAATCGAGCAACAAGAAGCCTTTATGACTCTGGAGCAGGAGCAACAGGTTAAAACCCGCACCGCCGAACAAAACGCCAAAATTGCCGCTTTTGAGGCCGAGCGCCATCGTGAAGCAGAACAGACGCGCATTCTTGCTGAGCGGCAGATCCAGGAGACGGAGATCGAACGTGAGCAAGCAGTACGGTCCAGGAAAGTTGAGGCCGAGCGTGAAGTACGTATTAAAGAGATCGAACAGCAACAGGTGACAGAAATCGCCAACCAGACGAAATCTATCGCCATTGCCGCCAAATCCGAGCAGCAATCACAAGCAGAAGCGCGCGCCAACGACGCGCTGGCCGATGCGGTTCGCGCCCAGCAAAACGTAGAAACCACCCGCCAGACCGCCGAAGCGGATCGCGCCAAGCAGGTCGCTCTGATCGCCGCGGCGCAGGATGCGGAAACCAAAGCGGTCGAACTGACCGTTCGGGCAAAAGCAGAGAAAGAAGCGGCAGAATTGCAAGCCGCCGCCATCATCGAACTGGCGGAAGCAACGCGTAAAAAAGGTCTGGCGGAAGCCGAAGCGCAACGGGCGCTGAATGACGCTATCAACGTGCTTTCTGACGAACAAACCAGCCTCAAATTTAAACTAGCGCTCTTACAATCGTTGCCTGCTGTTATTGAGAAGTCTGTTGAACCGATGAAATCCATCGACGGCATTAAGATTATTCAGGTCGATGGCCTCAATCGCGGCGCGACGGCGGGCGACGTCGCCGCTGGCGGCGCTAACGGGGGAAACCTGGCGGAACAAGCGTTATCTGCCGCGCTCACCTATCGTACCCAGGCGCCGCTGATCGATTCGCTGTTAAACGAGATTGGCATCGCTGGCGGCTCGCTAAAGGCGCTGACCACACCGTTGGTTTCATCGGCAACGGATGAGATTAATCGCGAAGCAACGGTAAAAGAGCAATAACCCCCCGCTATATCTCCTGTCCCTGGCCATAAGGCCGGGGATTTTTTTATCTTTTTTCCACCTTGTCTGTACAAAGCGTTATGACCAGCAGGCCATTTTGCGTGGGCGATCCAGTAACGCAAAATCGGCGGGAGAAAGCCCTTGCGCCAGACAGGCCACTCACCAACAATCGCGATGTCAGCAAGGGGCTGAAACGGGAAAGCCCCTCCCGAGGAAGGGGCTTTAATAAGGAAAGGGTTATGATGCAACAGGTCATCATACTGATTGTTCTGTTACTGATAAGTTTCGCAGCTTACTAACAGCCAATCAGAGGGGGGAGAGATCCCCTCTCACCCTTATTCCTTTACTTTAGGTCGAAAAAAAAGCAGCGTCAACCGCGAGATACGCGTCGAAACAAAATGTCCGACGCGCCTTCAAAATCAGCGCCCGCCGCGTCTGTAACGCCTGATGTCGCGGTTTTACTTCTCGCTCTCGGTCTGGATCTTTTTGATGATATTGGTCGTGGAACAACCATCTTCGAAGTTCAGCACCATGACTTCGCCGCCGTTGGCCCAGACCTCTTCGCTGCCCGCGATCTCTTCCGGCTTATAGTCGCCGCCTTTTACCAGCAGATCCGGCAGAATACCGGCAATCAGTCGTTGCGGCGTATCCTCTTCAAAAGAGACAACCCAGTCGACTGACTCCAGCGCGCCCAGCACGATCATACGCTGTTCGAGCGGATTAACCGGACGGCTTTCGCCTTTCAGACGTTTAGTCGAGGCGTCACTATTGACCGCAACAATCAGGCGGTCGCCCAATTTGCGCGCGTTCGCCAGATAAGAGACGTGGCCCGCGTGCAGAATATCGAAAACGCCGTTGGTCATGACCACTTTCTCGCCACGCTTACGCGCGCTGGCGACGGCCTGTCTCAACTCCTCTTCGGTCATAACGCCGAAGCCGGTATCCGCGCGTCCGCGCACTGCGTTTTCCAGCTCAATAGGGGAAACCGTCGACGTCCCGAGTTTACCTACCACTACGCCCGCCGCCGCATTGGCGAAATAACACGCCTCCTCCAGGGTATTTCCCGCCGCCAGCGTCGCCGCCAGCACGCCGATCACCGTATCGCCCGCACCGGTAACATCATAAACTTCCTGCGCCTGCGTCGGCATATGTAGCGGCGCTTTATTCGGTTGCAGCAGCGTCATTCCCTGTTCGGAACGCGTGACCAACAGCGCGGAAAGGTCGTAATCGGTAATAAGCTTCATGCCGCGTTCAACCAGTTCGTCTTCGCTTTTACATTTCCCCGCAACCGCCTCGAATTCAGAAAGGTTTGGCGTCAGCAGCGTGGCGCCGCGGTAACGTTCAAAATCCGTTCCTTTCGGATCGATGAGCACCGGCACGCCCGCCTGGCGCGCCAGGGAAATCATAGTCTGCACGCTGGTCAGAGCGCCTTTGGCATAATCGGACAATACCAGCGCGCCGATCGATCCCAGCGCCTGGTTGATACGCTCATGCAACGGTTGCGGGTCCACGCCCTCAAAGCCTTCTTCAAAATCAAGACGAATGAGCTGCTGATTACGTGATAGCACGCGCAGTTTGGTAATCGTCGGATGCGTCGGCACAGAAACGAAGTCGCACTTCACATTGACCTCTGCCAACGTTTTGCTCAGCGCGCGCGCGGCGTCATCAATACCCGTCAGGCCGACCAGACGGGCGTTCGCTCCCAGAGACGCAATGTTCATCGCCACGTTCGCCGCGCCGCCCGGGCGTTCCTCAACGGTATTTACCTTAACCACGGGCACCGGCGCTTCCGGTGAAATACGGCAAGTGGGGCCATACCAATAGCGATCCAGCATTACATCACCCACAACCATGACGCCTGCACGTTCAAACGCTGGCAGATTTACTTTCATTCCTGTCTCCTGAGAGATTCAAAATTTGCGCGCGATAATAGCATAATTCAAACGGCTACCAGCCACTTCCGCCAGCTTGCCTGCACCAGTGCGCGCTCTTTGCTAAAACACGTCTGTGCCACATGACCGGGAAGCTCCTGCAACGCCAGGTGGTGCAGTTCATCACGCAGTGTGGTGTAGGCTACCGTCAGCGCCTGCGCCTCGTGTTCATCCATAATGCCGTTTTGCGCCAGAAGCTCCAGGATGCGCACGTTATCAGACCAGCGCGTTAATTTAGGTTTTTCATGAGCGTAGCGCAGTACCAGATATTGCGCGATAAACTCAATATCCGTAATACCGCCTTCATCAGCTTTAATATCAAAACGATCGCGATGCTTATTGCCGAGATGCGCCCGCATTTTCTCGCGCATTTCACGCACTTCAGTCTGCAATGTCTTGCCGTCGCGCGCCGTCGTCATGATAGTGCGGCGTACCGCATCAAACTGTGAGGTAAGCTGCGGGTCGCCATATACCACGCGAGCGCGTACCAACGCCTGATGTTCCCAAGTCCAGGCTTCATGCTGCTGATAATCGGCAAACGCGTCCGCTGAAGTCACCAGCATTCCCGCCGCGCCAGAGGGGCGTAGACGCGCATCCACCTCATACAAAATGCCGGAGGAGGTGCGCGTACTGAACAGATGCATAATGCGCTGCGCCAGGCGCAGATAAAACTGCCGCCCGTCGATTTCGCGTTCGCCGTTGGTCATGACGTCCATCGGACAGTCATGCAGGAAGATGAGATCCAAATCGGAACTGTAGCCCAGCTCCCATCCGCCCAACTTGCCATAACCGACAACCGCAAACCCCCGCCCCTGGCGCTCGTCCAGATGCGCTGGCTGACCATAACGCGCAACCATTTGCGTCCACGCCTGCTGCACCACAGCATCAATCATCGCCTCCGCCAGCCATGTGAGGTGATCGCTCACTTTCATCACCGGCAGCGTACCGGCAATATCCGCCGCCGCAATCCGCAAAAGCTGTGCCTGTTTAAACTGGCGTAATGCCTCCAGTTGTTGTTCTTCGTCTTCTTCCGGCACGCGCAGTAAATATTGGCGTAATTCGTCGCGGTAAGCGTCGGTAGCCGTCGGCTGATAAAGCGTGCCGGGGTCGAGCAGTTCATCAAGCAACAACGGATAACGCGCCAGTTGGCTCGCTATCATTGGCGAAGCGGCGCAGAGCATAATCAGGTGTTTCAGCGCGCCGGGAAATTCGCTCAGCAGCTCCAGATAGGTGGTGCGAGTGACAATCCCCGCCAGCAACGGCGTTATCCGCGATAGCGTAACAGCGGCGTCTTCGCGAGAGCAGACATCAGCAAGCAGGTGCGGCATCAGTTGGTCCAGCACTTGCCGCCCGCGCGGGCCGATAGGGCGTTTATCCAGTTCCTTACGGAAGTCAGCGATGAGGGTCAGAACTTGTCGCCGATCCTCATCGGCTAAATGCGCCAGCACTGGCGTCGAATCATCCTCCTGTAGCGCATCCTGCCATACTTCACGCCACGGCTCTGAACGCTCTTCTTCTTGCGGGGTATCGGCTTCATCATCGCCAATTAATTCGTTGAATACGCGGCGTACATTAGCCATATGATCCGTCAGTTTGCCAACAAGCTGCGGCCAGTTCTCCGCCTTCATTCCCCAGGCCAGCCGCGCCCGATTCAGATCGTCGGCAGGCAACGTTTGCGTCTGTTCGTCATTGATGCTTTGCAGCAGATTCTCCAGACGACGTAGAAAAAGATAGGCCACGCGCAGTTGCGCCACGTCATTCTCAGGCAGCAAATGCAGCGCAGCGATAGCATCCAGCGTTGGCAGTAACGAACGCGACTGTAGCGACGGCTCGCGTCCGCCGCGGATGAGCTGGAATACCTGCACGATAAACTCAATTTCCCGAATACCGCCCGCGCCAAGTTTAATGTTGTCCTTCAAACCGCGGCGTCGCACTTCGCGGGCGATCATCCCTTTCATATTACGTAGCGACTGGATGACGCTGAAATCGATATATCGGCGGAAAACGAAAGGCCGCAGCATGGCGCGTAATTCACGAGACCAGGCGTCGTCGTTATCGCCCATTAGCCGCGCTTTCACCATGGCGTAGCGTTCCCAGTCGCGTCCTTGCTCCTGATAGTAATCCTCCAGCGCGGCAAAACTCAGTACCAGCGGGCCGCTGTCGCCAAACGGTCGCAGGCGCATGTCCACCCGATAGACAAAACCATCCATTGTGGGCTGATCCAGCGCTTTGATCAGCCGCTGCCCGAGACGCGTAAAAAACTGGGCGTTATCGAGTTCACGACGCCCGCCCCGGGTCTCGCCATGTTCCGGCCAGGCGAAAATCAGATCGATATCAGACGAAAAATTCAGTTCGCCGCCGCCCAGCTTGCCCATGCCTAAAATCAACAGCGGCTGCGGAACGCCCTGCGGGTTACAGGGGGTTCCCCATTCGCGGCAACAGGCGGCATACAGCCAGTCGCGCGCCCCCACAATGAGCGTCTCCGCCAGATGGCTCAACTGTTGTAAAATAGTCTCATCGTCCACCAGCGACAGCGTCTGCGCCCAGGCGATGCGTACCATGATGCGACGACGAAAAAGCCTCAGTTCACGCATCAGCGAGGCGTCGTCACAGACACCTGCCAACGCCTCCTGTAACCAGCCAGCATAATGTCGCCATTCATCAGCCTGCGGCGATGCGGATTCCAGTTCGGCAAGCCACTCCGGATGCGCTATCACGCTATCCAGCGCAAAATCGCTAAATGTAAGTACTGACTTCGCCTGCACGCTAAGCGATGTCTCAGTAAATCCTTCTGGTAGGCGCTCAACAACGGTCTGCCAGTACTGCGATAAGGGTGAAGAGAGCGGCGTCATTTAGGGGATATCCTTTAAATAATGCCGGATGGCGGCATTTCGCCTGACCCGGCCTACAAGTCCGCATACCGTAAGCCTGATAAGCGCAGCGTCATCAGGCGCTTTCTACGGTTCTGATTATCGTTTTCCGCTGTGCAACCAGAACGGCTGCTGGTTAATGGCCTCATTACGGAAATGTTCAATTTCAATACGTTGCCCGGTAATAATGGCGTGACGCAATCCCTGCCAGTTCTCCAGCCATGCCTGCGCGACCATCGCATCATAATACCCGGCCAGCAGTAAAACGCTGTCGATATCGCGAGTCAAACGCGGCAACTGGTCGCGATACTTATCACCCAGCGGTTGTCCAAAAACTTTTTTTAATTCAGCAGCATGACGAGAAAGATGAATGTCGGCGAAACGCTTAAAAGAATCGGCCATTTTGGCCTGCGCCTTCGCGTCCAGAAATGGCTGCCAGGCTTTCGTCACCAGCCATTCCGTCAATGCCAGTTTCGCCATCGCCGTTTGCGTACTATAAACGGCTGTGACGGCGGACACCGCGGATGTCATCGTCGCTTCCGCCTGGGTAAGTAGATCACGTAAGTGAGCGCTCGCTTTACGCGGAACAATGCCCCCAAAAAGCATTAAGGCATGGCGCACGAATCCCATAGCATCCAGCACGTGTTCTTTCGCCGACTCGTCGCCGCGCAGCCAGAGCTCTTCATGGTACTGCCACTGTGACAACGCCAGATCCAGCGAGGCCTCCAGCCCTTGCTCTACCGTGGCTTTCGCGGCGGTCCGCAGAATTGCCGTTGGTGTATTCTCTCGCGGCGCATTCCCCTGCGCCAGGTGATAACCTCGCGCCGCCTTACTCAGACTGCCCTGACGCAAACCGGTTAGCGACAGCAGTTGCTTCGCCAGTTTTAACACGGCGCGCGTATCGCCGCGAAGCAACTCAAGCTCCAGCTCACAAATCGGTTCGGCAAACTCGCCCGCTTTTACGTCGCCGAGATCGAGCGCAATTTCAATCCTGCTGCCGTCAACGTCCAGACACCATTTTTCCCGGTAAAAATCGGTACTGAACAGCGGCTGTACGCTTGATGCCAGGCCGGCGGGCAGGTTGCCATCCGGCCAGACCTCCGCCGGAAGTTGCGTCAGATCCAGCACGGGTTCGCTTAGCGCGACATTGTATTCGGGTCGCTGGTGCAGCCCGCCCGTTACCCGGCCGGCAATTTTCATGGTCATTTCATAGCGCCCATTTTCACCACGAATACGCAGCCCCATATCATGGCGGCGTAGCCAGTTATCAGGCGTTTCGAAGTAGATATTCAGCAACTGGCTGGGCGCATGATGCTCGCCGCCGAGCGTATGAAGATGATTTCGCAGCGCATCTACGGCGTCGTGATTGACGATAAACTTTAATTCGATTTCCTGAGCCATGGCCTTGTACTTATGGGTTATGTCACATCTGGGAAGATTCTTGGCGAACTTACCCGCATTATTTTTGTCAGTAGATAGTATTTTGCGCCAAATTGCCATGCAACGAGCAATTTGACGGGCGTAAAAGTTTGACGTAGCGGCAAAGGCGACACAGATGATTCCGATTGATGTCGACTACTTTGCGTAGCGACACTGATGCCGTTACTATCGTTCCACTTTCTCTGACAATAACGACAGCCTGATGCCAAAATTACGCCTGATTGGACTAACTTTACTTGCGCTTAGCGCCACCGCCGTCTCTCATGCTGAAGAGACGCGTTACGTTTCTGATGAACTGAATACCTGGGTCCGCAGCGGTCCGGGAGATAATTATCGCCTTGTGGGTACCGTCAACGCCGGCGAGGAAGTCACGCTCTTACAGAGCGATGCCAACTATGGTCAAATTAAAGACAGTTCTGGTCGTACTGCCTGGATACCGTTAAAAGAACTGAATACTACGCCAAGCCTGCGTACCCGCGTGCCGGATCTGGAAAATCAGGTCAAAACGTTGACCGATAAACTCAACAATATTGATACCACGTGGAATCAGCGCACCGCCGATATGCAGCAGAAAGTGGCGCAAAGCGACAGCGTCATCAACGGGCTAAAAGAAGAGAACCAGAAGCTGAAAAACGAGCTGATTGTCGCGCAGAAAAAAGTGAGCGCCGCGAATCTGCAGCTGGATGACAAACAGCGCACCATTATTATGCAGTGGTTTATGTATGGCGGCGGCGTATTGGGTATTGGCTTGCTGTTAGGGCTGGTGCTGCCGCATATGATCCCAAGCCGTAAACGCAAAGACCGCTGGATGAACTAAATCGCCTTCTCTGCGGCACTGTCTTATCATTAGAGGATGATCGTTTTTAAAAGGAAAGTGGCGTGAAGATTTATCTGGTCGGTGGTGCGGTTCGGGATGCGTTGTTAGGGCTACCGGTTAAAGATAAAGATTGGGTCGTTGTCGGCGCCACGCCGCAGGAGATGCTTGATGCGGGCTACCAGCAGGTAGGCCGTGATTTTCCTGTGTTTCTCCATCCGCAAACTCACGAAGAATACGCGCTGGCGCGTACCGAGCGTAAATCCGGTTCCGGCTACACGGGTTTCACCTGCTATGCCGCGCCGGACGTTACCCTGGAAGCCGACCTCCAGCGTCGCGATCTGACCATTAATGCTCTGGCGCGCGACGATGATGGCCAGATTATCGACCCTTACCACGGGCGCCGGGATCTGGAGGCGCGTCTACTGCGCCATGTCTCTCCCGCGTTTGGCGAAGATCCCTTGCGCGTATTGCGCGTGGCGCGTTTTGCTGCCCGTTACGCCCATCTTAGTTTCCGTATCGCCGATGAAACACTGGCGCTAATGCGCGAAATGACCGCGGCAGGCGAGCTGGAACATCTGACGCCGGAACGGGTATGGAAAGAGACGGAAAATGCGCTTACCACCCGCAATCCGCAGGTTTACTTCCAGGTATTGCGCGACTGCGGCGCCCTGCGCGTCCTGTTTCCGGAAATCGACGCCCTGTTTGGCGTGCCCGCGCCGGCAAAGTGGCATCCGGAAATTGATACCGGAGTTCATACGCTGATGACGTTGTCGATGGCCGCTATGCTCAGTCCGCAGCTTGATGTCCGTTTCGCCACGCTTTGTCATGATCTGGGCAAAGGCTTAACGCCGAAAAACCTCTGGCCGCGCCATCATGGCCACGGCCCGGCGGGCGTGAAACTGGTCGAACAGTTATGCCAGCGTTTGCGCGTCCCCAATGACCTGCGTGATTTAGCTAAACTGGTCGCCGAATACCACGATCTGATCCACACCTTTCCGATACTCCAGCCGAAAACGATCGTTAAGCTGTTTGACGCCATTGATGCATGGCGTAAACCGCAGCGCGTCGAGCAGATTGCGCTGACCAGCGAAGCCGATGTCCGTGGACGTACCGGATTTGAAGCGTCGGATTACCCGCAGGGGCGCTGGCTGCGCGAAGCCTGGCAGGTGGCGCAGGCGGTACCGACGAAAGAGGTGGTGGAGGCCGGATTTAAGGGCATTGAGATTCGCGAGGAGCTGACGAAGCGACGAATTGCAGCGGTCGCCAACTGGAAAGAGAAGCGCTGCCCGAACCCCGCCAGCTAAACGCCATCCGGCACGATAAATTGCCTGATGGCGCTGCGCTTATCAGACCGGCAAAACAGTTAGGCCGGACAAGGCGGTACGCCGCCATCCGGCACGGTCAATCATCAGAAGAAGACAACGTAAACGGCAGCCGCCACCACAAAGCGGTAAATCGCAAACGGAATAAATGAGATACGCTTAATCAGTTGCAGGAAGGTCTTGATGGCGATCAGTGCCACCACAAACGCCGTCACAAAGCCCACCGCGAACATTGGAATATCCGCTGCGGTCAGGAATGACCAACTTTTGTAGAGATCCAGAACCGTTGCGCCCATCATCATCGGCACAGCCAGTAAGAACGAGAACTCAGAGGCGGCGTAACGGCTGACGCCCATCAGCATCCCACCGGAAATGGTCGCTCCGGAACGCGAGAAGCCCGGCCACAGCGCCAGACACTGGAAACAGCCAATCATAAAAGCCTGACGATACGTCATATCATCCAGCCCCGGCGCGCGCGGTTCTTTCGGCTTCAGGCACTCGGCGGCAATCAGCAACAGACCGCCTACCACCAGCGCGTACATCACGTTAATCGGGTTAAATAGCGACTTGATCGTGTCATGAAAGACTAACCCCAGCACCACCGCCGGAATCATGCCCAGCAGGATGTGAATCAACGTTAATCGACCTTTACTTTCACCTTCACGCTGTAGCGGGCGGCCAAAGTGAATACCGATGAGGCCAAACAACCGCCGCCAGAACATCACCACGACCGCCAGAATAGATCCAAGTTGAATCACCACTTCGAATGTCTTGGCCGTATCGCCTTCAAACCCCAGCAGATGACCCACAATAATCATATGGCCCGTGCTGGATACCGGCAAAAACTCCGTCAATCCTTCGACCACACCCAAAATTGCCGCTATCAGCAGCGAGTGCATATCGCTCATCAATAAACCCCTAAAATGAAAAACACTGCAAAAATGGATCTCGCGTTAAGACCCCATATATAACCGTTTGGTTTAAAAAATATAAAATTATTTATTTTTATTTCAGATTATTGCCACGCTCAATAATTACCCCTACGTTCGCCGCGCGCGCGACGGCGCCAGGCTTGCTCAGTTTGATGCGAACCCACGGAGAATTGAATCGGCTAAGCAGCAGATCCGCCACCTCTTCCGCCACGCGCTCGACCAGAGCAAAACGCCCGCCTTCGACATGATTTATCACCGTGTCGGCGATATCCGCATAACTTAGACAATCTGCGACATCATCGCTTTTCGCCGACTTACGGTTATCCCACGCCATTTCGATATCGAACACCAGTTTTTGCTCGATAGTCTGTTCCCAGTCGTAAACACCGATAGTGGTGATTACCGAAAGTTGCTCTATAAATACAATATCCATCACGACCTGCCTGCTTTTTGGCTAACCCGGATACCACTTCCGGCGAAATGTGCGTATTATCCACAGAAATAGTAAATAAAACGACACTTTCAATACGGAACAGCTTATGAGTGCAATCGCGCCTGGAATGATCCTCTTCGCGTACCTCTGCGGCTCAATTTCCAGTGCCATTCTGGTTTGCCGCATCGCCGGGCTGCCCGATCCGCGAGAAAGCGGCTCCGGCAACCCGGGCGCGACGAACGTATTACGAATCGGTGGCAAGGGAGCGGCTGTCGCGGTACTTATTTTTGACATCCTTAAAGGCATGTTGCCCGTCTGGGGCGCGTATGCGTTAGGCGTTACCCCTTTCTGGCTGGGGCTTATCGCTATCGCCGCCTGTCTGGGGCATATCTGGCCGGTCTTTTTTGGCTTTAAAGGCGGGAAAGGCGTAGCAACCGCGTTTGGCGCCATTGCGCCCATCGGCTGGGATTTAACCGGCGTCATGGCTGGCACCTGGCTGCTGACGGTCCTGTTAAGCGGTTATTCATCGTTAGGGGCGATTGTCAGCGCCTTGATTGCGCCGTTTTACGTCTGGTGGTTTAAACCGCAGTTCACCTTCCCGGTATCGATGCTGTCATGTCTCATTTTGCTGCGCCATCATGACAACATCCAGCGTCTGTGGCGTCGCCAGGAGACGAAAATCTGGACGAAGCTGAAAAAGAAACGCCAGAAAGATTGAGCTGGAACTGCGTCTGGAAGAGGGCCTCAACCGTCTGGGGATCGGCTCACAAGGGTTGACCGGCAATAGCTTGGTGATGGGCGTACATATCGAATCCGCCGCGCGTCACCCTTCCACCATTGGCGTGGTTAGGCGCGATTTTCGGCCTGATCTTCCTGGTGCTGCTGATCGTCACCGGGCTGTTGTGGATGCCCGTCGTTTTGCTGTAAACCCGTTGGGGCGGCATGATGTCGCCCCCCTTTTTCCGCTTTTACGCCGCCGGCAGCTCGGCCAGCGGCCAGCGCGGACGTACCGTTACGCCAAGATCCGCCGTAACGCCCGCCTTAAACCGCACCATTCCGGCATAGGCGATCATCGCCCCGTTGTCAGTACAAAACTCCGGGCGCGCATAGAACACTTCGCCGCGGCGTTTTTGCATCATTTCGGCAAGCTTCGCGCGCAGCGTGCGGTTAGCGCTGACGCCGCCCGCCATGACCAGACGCTTAAAACCGGTGCTTTCCAGCGCGCGCTTGCACTTGATCATCAGCGTATCCACGACCGCATCTTCAAAAGCGCGCGCGATATCAGCGCGAGTTTGTTCGTCGCCGCCATTACTACGAATGGTGTTAGCGGCAAAGGTTTTCAGACCGGAAAAACTAAAATCCAGCCCCGGACGATCGGTCATCGGGCGCGGAAAGACAAAACGTCCCGCCGTCCCCTGCGACGCCATTTTCGACAGCATCGGGCCACCAGGATAATCCAGCCCCAACAATTTGGCAGTTTTATCAAACGCTTCGCCGGCGGCATCGTCAATCGACTCGCCCAGCAGTTCGTACTGACCAATTCCGGTCACGCTAATGAGCTGCGTATGTCCGCCGGAGACCAGCAGCGCCACAAACGGGAAATCCGGGGGATTATCTTCCAGCATCGGCGCCAGCAGATGCCCTTCCATATGGTGTACAGGAATGGCCGGCACATTCCAGGCAAATGCCAGCGAACGCCCGACGGTTGCGCCGACCAGCAGCGCGCCGACCAGGCCCGGGCCTGCGGTATAGGCCACCGCGTCGATATCGCTCGCCGTCAGACCGGCTTCTTTTAATGCAGCCTGAATCAGCGGCACGGTTTTACGCACATGATCGCGGGAAGCCAGTTCAGGCACTACGCCGCCGTAGTCAGCATGTAATTTCACCTGACTATACAATTGGTTGGCTAACAGACCTTTTTTGTCGTCGTAAATAGCGATGCCGGTTTCATCGCAGGATGTTTCAATACCCAGTACACGCATGACTTGTTTTACCTCGCTCTAATACCGCGCAGTGTAGGTCGAATGCGGGTGGATGTATACCCTCAGTCCCGACTTCGTGTATACTCCCTCCCCTTATAAAAGTCCCTTTCAAAAAAGGCCGCGGTGCTTTACAAAGCAGCAGCAATTGCAGTAAAATTCCGCACCATTTTGAAATAAGCTGGCGTTGATGCCAGCGGCAAACCGAATTAATCAAAGGTGAGAGGCACATGCCGGTAATTAAAGTACGTGAAAACGAGCCGTTCGACGTAGCTCTGCGTCGCTTCAAGCGTTCCTGCGAAAAAGCAGGTGTTCTGGCGGAAGTTCGTCGTCGTGAGTTCTATGAAAAACCGACGACCGAACGTAAGCGCGCTAAAGCTTCTGCAGTGAAACGTCACGCGAAGAAACTGGCTCGCGAAAACGCACGCCGTACTCGTCTGTACTAATCTTTTGAGAGCGGGCTGCTCTCAATTCAGATCGAGTTGTAGTTGTAAGGCCGTGCTTCCGAAAGGAATGCGCGGCTTGTTTTCGTTTATGCATTAGCATATACACAAAATCATTCATGCTGCGTCCAGGCGGCAAGAGAGCAAGTCCCCGGCGCTTACGCAAGTCAGCGACAGGGGTGAGCGAACGTAGCCAACACTACGGCAGCCTGAAGAATGACGTGTATAAAAGGGGCATATGGCTGGACGAATCCCACGCGTATTCATTAATGACCTGCTGGCGAGAACCGATATCGTCGATCTGATCGACGTGCGCATAAAACTCAAGAAACAGGGCAAGAACTATCACGCGTGTTGTCCATTCCATAATGAGAAAACCCCTTCTTTCACCGTAAACGGTGAAAAACAGTTTTATCACTGCTTTGGATGCGGCGCGCATGGCAATGCGATCGACTTTTTGATGAATTACGACAAGCTCGAATTTGTCGAAACCGTCGAAGAATTAGCGGCCATGCATAACCTGGAAATTCCCTATGAAGCAGGCACCGGGCTTAGCCAGATAGAGCGCCATCAACGGCAAAACCTCTATCAGTTGATGAATGGTCTGAATGACTTTTATCAGCAGTCGCTTACCCATCCTGCGGCAAAACCTGCGCGTGACTATCTGCAAAAGCGCGGTCTGAGCGCTGAAATTATTCAGCGTTTCGCCATTGGCTTCGCGCCGCCAGGTTGGGATAACGCGTTAAAGCGCTTCGGTAATAACAGCGATAACAAGGCATTGTTGCTGGATGCCGGAATGCTGGTCAATAACGAGCAGGGCAGCACTTACGATCGTTTCCGTAATCGGGTCATGTTCCCTATTCGGGACAAACGCGGCAGGGTGATTGGTTTTGGCGGTCGAGTTCTGGGGAACGACACGCCGAAATACCTTAACTCTCCGGAAACGGACATTTTCCATAAAGGCCGCCAGCTATATGGTCTTTATGAGGCTCAGCAATATAGTGCTGAACCGCAACGCTTGCTTGTGGTCGAAGGTTATATGGATGTCGTCGCACTAGCGCAATACGACATTAACTATGCGGTTGCTTCGCTGGGTACCTCAACCACGGCAGACCATATGCATATGTTATTCCGGGCGACGAACAACGTGATTTGCTGTTACGACGGCGACCGGGCTGGCCGTGATGCCGCCTGGAGAGCGCTGGAAACAGCAATGCCTTATATGACCGACGGTCGGCAGGTACGCTTTATGTTTTTACCTGACGGCGAAGACCCGGATACGCTGGTGCGTAAAGAAGGCAAGGCGGCTTTTGAAGCGCGGATGGAGCAGGCGCAGCCGCTCTCTACGTTTCTGTTTAATAGCCTCCTGCCGCAGGTGGATTTAAGCTCGCCGGATGGCAGCACGCAGTTAGCCGCGCTGGCGCTGCCGCTCATTAATCAGGTGCCTGGCGACGCGCACCGTATTCAGCTGCGCCAGACGTTGGGGCTGAAGTTAGGCATTTTCGATGATAGTCAGCTTGATCGTTTAGTGCCAAAACAGGCGGAAAGCGGCGTTTCCCGCCCGGCTCCGCAGCTAAAACGCACGACCATGCGTATACTGATAGGATTACTGGTGCAAAATCCGGATCTCGCGCCGTTAGTGCCGCCCTTAGACGCGCTGGATCAGAATAAGCTGCCTGGACTTGGCTTATTTAAAGAATTGGTCAAAACTTGTTTGGCTCAGCCAGGTCTTACTACCGGACAACTTCTGGAACTCTACCGTGGCACAAATGATGCTGCGACCCTTGAAAAATTATCGATGTGGGACGATATAGCAGATAAGGCGATTGCCGAAAAAACCTTTACCGACTCACTCAACCATATGTTTGATTCGCTGCTGCAACTGCGACAAGAAGAGCTGATCGCTCGCGATCGCACTCACGGTTTAAGCAGCGAAGAACGCCGAGAGCTCTGGACGTTAAACCAGGAGCTGGCCAGAAAATGAATTTAACGGCTTAAATGCCGCATATCGATCGGGAAGCCCCCGACAGCCGCAGTGAGAGGCAGCGGCCAAAATATAAGTATGCCCTCGCTTTAAATGTCGACAGCTATACCGTCGACACCAATCAAACGAATAAGTGTGGATACCGTCTTATGGAGCAAAACCCGCAGTCACAGCTGAAACTTCTTGTCACCCGTGGTAAGGAGCAAGGCTATCTGACCTATGCTGAGGTCAATGACCATCTGCCGGAAGATATCGTCGATTCAGATCAAATTGAAGATATCATCCAAATGATCAACGACATGGGTATTCAGGTAATGGAAGAAGCGCCTGATGCCGATGATCTGCTGCTGGCTGAAAATACCACCAGCACCGATGAAGATGCGGAAGAAGCTGCTGCACAAGTTCTGTCCAGTGTTGAGTCTGAAATCGGTCGTACGACTGACCCGGTACGCATGTATATGCGTGAAATGGGCACTGTTGAACTGTTGACCCGGGAAGGCGAAATCGACATCGCTAAACGTATCGAAGACGGGATCAACCAGGTTCAATGCTCCGTTGCCGAATACCCGGAAGCCATTACCTATCTGCTGGAACAGTACGATCGCGTTGAGGCTGAAGAGGCTCGTTTGTCCGATCTTATCACCGGCTTTGTCGATCCGAACGCGGAAGAAGAGATGGCGCCGACCGCAACTCACGTCGGTTCTGAACTCTCCCAGGAAGACCTGGATGATGACGAAGACGAAGATGAAGAAGACGGCGACGATGACGCAGCCGATGACGACAACAGCATTGACCCTGAACTGGCACGCGAAAAATTCGCTGAACTGCGCGCGCAATACGTCGTTACGCGCGACACCATCAAAGCGAAAGGCCGCAGCCATGCTGCCGCGCAGGAAGAGATTCTGAAGCTGTCTGAAGTGTTCAAACAGTTCCGTCTGGTACCGAAGCAATTCGACTATCTGGTCAACAGTATGCGCGTGATGATGGATCGCGTGCGTACTCAGGAACGTCTGATCATGAAGCTCTGCGTCGAGCAGTGCAAAATGCCGAAGAAGAACTTTATCACGCTGTTTACCGGTAACGAAACCAGCGAAACCTGGTTCAACGCCGCTATCGCGATGAACAAACCGTGGTCGGAAAAACTGCACGATGTCGCGGAAGAAGTGCAACGCTGTCTGCAAAAACTGCGGCAGATTGAAGAAGAGACCGGTCTGACCATCGAACAGGTGAAAGACATCAACCGTCGCATGTCCATCGGGGAAGCGAAAGCCCGCCGTGCGAAGAAAGAGATGGTTGAAGCGAACTTGCGTCTGGTTATTTCTATCGCCAAGAAATACACCAACCGTGGCTTGCAGTTCCTTGACCTGATTCAGGAAGGCAACATCGGCCTGATGAAAGCGGTAGATAAGTTCGAATACCGTCGCGGTTACAAGTTCTCCACCTACGCAACCTGGTGGATCCGTCAGGCGATCACCCGTTCTATCGCGGATCAGGCGCGCACCATCCGTATTCCGGTGCATATGATTGAGACCATCAACAAGCTCAACCGTATTTCTCGCCAGATGCTGCAAGAGATGGGCCGCGAGCCAACGCCGGAAGAGCTGGCTGAACGGATGCTGATGCCGGAAGATAAAATTCGTAAGGTGCTGAAGATTGCCAAAGAGCCAATCTCCATGGAAACGCCGATCGGCGACGATGAAGATTCGCATCTGGGTGATTTCATCGAGGATACCACCCTCGAGCTGCCGCTGGACTCTGCCACGACCGAGAGCCTGCGTGCCGCCACTCACGACGTTTTGGCTGGCCTGACCGCTCGTGAAGCGAAAGTGCTGCGTATGCGTTTCGGTATCGATATGAACACCGACCACACGCTGGAAGAAGTGGGTAAACAGTTCGATGTTACCCGCGAACGTATCCGTCAGATCGAAGCGAAGGCGCTGCGTAAACTGCGCCACCCGAGCCGTTCTGAAGTGCTGCGCAGCTTCCTCGACGATTAATTCGCCGCACAGGTATAAACGCCGCCGCAAGGCGGCGTTTTTTTATCAGGCCATGCGCAAGCGCCCTATTTGGCCTGCAGAATTTCTACACAGCGCGAGTATTCGCGCCCTCATTCCCCATTGCTATAGCCCACGCATAATGAGCGCTTGATCCAGTTCGCGATAGGCCTCGACCAGTTTTTCCGTTTTAATTCGGTTTAAGCCGCTGGGATTCGGCAACACCCACACCATCGTCGCGCCAATGGCGATCTTTTGTTTACCCCAGGCGATACCGCGCTGGCTGAATCCCTGTTCAAAAGCCTGTTTACCAAGCACCGCCAGCGCCGCGGGCTGATAGTCCTCTATCTTTTCAATCAGGTTGCGTCCGCCGCTACGTAATTCATGCAACTTCACCTCAGTCGCTTGTACCGTCGGTCGGTCGACGAGTTTCGTTACCCCGCAGCGAAAATCCAGTAATTTTTCCGCCTCTTCCGGTTTCAACTGTCGATCGGTGAAACCGGCCAAATGAATAACTTTCCAAAAACGATTCGCGGGATGCGCAAACGGAAAGCCGGTATTCGCCGAGGAGAGTCCCGGATTGATGCCGCAAAAAACCACCCGTAGCCCTGGCGCCAGTATGTCCTTAACCATTATTACTCCTGAGCAATACAACGTTCTTTAAGTATAACGGGTTGAAAACACATTGTTTATAAAAACAGCACCCGCACGGTTACGGCTGGATTACAGCGTAAAGTTACATTATAATCCACCGCCACGGCCCCTTAGCTCAGTGGTTAGAGCAGGCGACTCATAATCGCTTGGTCGCTGGTTCAAGTCCAGCAGGGGCCACCAAATTTTAGCTTTAAAATCATATAATTAAGCCACTCTAAAGAGTGGCCTTTTTGTTTCTGACAGGGCTCGCCCCATACCGCTATTTACGATGCCAATAGGCTGCCGCACGTACCAGGTGTGGATCAAACCCCTTTTCAAAGCACTGACTTAAACGTTTTACCGTTTTGCCTTCGCCAGTAATCCAGATGAAATAGTCTGATTCTGGTATTGTCAGCTGCGACAGGCGCGTTTGCATTGCCTGTTCATCGCCGCCAACAACATATTCCACAGTAATGTCCGTCAAATGGGCGAGATAATCGCAGTATGCCGCATCCTGAATGCTCACCAGCGCGGTTACCGCAGGGCGCGCAGGCAGACGGCTAAGCGATTCCAGACGACGACGTAGCGCAGGCATACCGGACTCATCGCAGACATAAACCTGACAAGCATAATCTTCCGGCACCACCAGCGAACCGCGCGGCCCGCCAATCGTCAGTGTATCGCCTTCACGGGCTTCCATTGCCCAACGGCTGGCTACGACGCCATCGTGGATAAAGAAATCCAGCGCCAGCTCGCGACGCGCCTCGTCATACAGCGGCGTGTAATCCCTGGAGACCGGACGAACGCCCTCCCCACAGATAATGCCTTCCTCAGTGACTGTCGGGGGCGTAAAGTGACAGCCTGGCTCAGGGAAAAAAACTTTCGTGTGATCGTCAAAGCCCAGGGAGGTGAAACCGTCCAGCGCCTCGCCGCCAAGTACGATCCGCTGAAATCCTGCGCTAATACGTTCTACCCGCAGAACGGTCAGCTCGCGAAAACGCAGTTCATTACGAACACGCTGTGGATAGCGTGCGGATGATGTCGTCATTTTTTGCCTTCGTGAAGTAATACGATATATCTAAATTAAAGTTTTAAATGATAATGATTGTTAATCAGTAAAAATGCAACTGTTTTTTGATAGTGTTCTGGCAACACGTCGCTAACTATAACCTTAAAATAAAAACTTATAAATTAATGGCTTATAGAAACAATCGCTTTTACCCTTGCTAAAAAGCATCATTTAGATATAAATTAGATATATCTAAATAAGCAGGAGGCAATGATGCAAAATCAACATGAAGGGTGTTGCAAAAACCGGGATCATAAGCACGACGGCTGCTGTAAAGATCGAGAACATCAGCATGAAGGCTGCCATAGCGCGCATCAGCATGAGAACGCCAGTTGCGGCGGCGAACACCGTCACGGACACGGCTGTGGTCGTCATGGACAGGGCGGTGGTCGACGCCAGCGATTTTTTGGCCACGGGGAACTTCGGCTGGTCATTCTTGATATCCTGACCCGGGACGCCAGCCACGGCTATGAACTGATTAAAGCGATAGAAAACCTGACGGGGGGCGGCTATACGCCAAGCGCTGGTGTGATCTACCCTACGCTGGATTTTTTACAGGATCAGCAATTTATCACGATTAGCGACGAAGAAGGCGGGCGGAAAAAAATCGCGATTACCGCAAACGGCGCGCAATGGCTTGATGAAAATCGCGAACACCTGACGCATATTCAGGCGCGGCTAAAAGCCCGTTGTGTGGGCATGGAGTTACGTAAAAATCCGCAGATGAAGCGGGCGCTGGATAACTTCAAGGCCGTGCTGGATCTGCGGATAAACCACAGCGATATCAACGACGCGCAAATCAAACGCATTATCGGCGTGATTGATCGCGCGGCGCTGGAAATCGCCGAACTGGATTAAGCGGGCTGCGTGTCCTCTTCGCGGACGCGGAACACGTTAACCAGCTCTTTTAAATGTAACGCCTGTTCGTTCAGCGACGCCGCGGCGGCAACAGACTCTTCCACAAGGCAGGAGTTTTGTTGCGTGGCGGCGTCAATCAGGCCAATCGCGCTGTTAATCTGCGAAATACCGTCAGTTTGCTCGCGGCTGGCCTGCCCAATCTCACGTAATATCACATCCATCTCTTCGACGTTATCCACCATGCCATTAATCAGGGCGCTGGCTTTCTCCACCAGGTGCATCCCTTCCTGAGTCTGACTGGTTGAATCTTCAATCAAATTACGGATTTCACTGGCTGACGAGGCGCTCTTTTGCGCCAACTGGCGAACCTCTCCGGCGACAACGGCAAAACCACGCCCATGTTCGCCCGCGCGCGCCGCTTCAACCGCCGCGTTCAGCGCCAGAATATTGGTCTGAAAGGCAATAGAATCAATGATATTGATGATATCCGACATACGATTTGCCGTATCGTTAATGACGCGCATTTTCTGCGTCACTTGATTCATCATCTCCCCATTGTTTTTCACCACGCTGGCGGCGCCGGCAGAGAGTTTGGTCGCTTCACTGGTATGATCGGCTGTGTTTTTAACCGTGGCGGTAATCTGTTCCATCGACGCCGCCGTTTCTTCAACCGAGCTGGCCTGCTCTTCCGTACGCGCCGCCAAATCCTGGTTACCGGCGACAATTTGCGCCGCCGCCGTGGAGATACTCTCCGAACCGTTTTGCACTTCCTGTACGATATCCAGCAGACGCGTTTTCATCGCCATTAATGCTTGCAGTAGTACGCCTGTTTCATCTTTATAGTCGGTGGTGATATGACGAGTCAGATCGCCATCGGCAATCGCCTCGGCAAAGCGTACTGCGTCATCAAGCGGCCGGGTAATAGAACGCACAATATACCATCCCATTACGCCTCCGGCGGCGATGCTTATCAGCGCCAAAGTGATTAACAGCGTCCGATTATTTTTAAAATCCTCTTTGACCTGCACGCTCGCTTCATGCATCTGCGCGTCCTGAACAGCGATAAGTTCCTGGACTTTGTCCTTATAGACTTTTTGCACCTGCACCGTTCTGGTCATCATCTCCTGAATGGCCGCCTGACGATTATTGCTTTGAATATCTTTCAAAATACGGAATCTGGACTCCAGGTATTGCTGGCGCGCTTCACGGATCTCATTAATGATTTTCTGTGAATCCGCATCGTGACTATTTTCCCTGGAAAGCTCATCCAGTAGCGCCGAAATGCGCTGGCTTATCTCACTGAGTTCTTTCTGCGAGCTCTGGCTCCAGCGCCCCTCTTCATCCAGTAACATGAGCTGCTGCGCGATGATGAAATCATTAAAATTATCGATTAACAGATTGGCTTTTACCGTGGTGGGATAATCATTGGTAATAATGTCCTGCATACCCGTATTAGCCCGATCAAGGCTAAACAAAGACAGAGCGGAACTCACCACCATGAGAACAATGAATAAGCCAAAGGCCATAAATAATTTTGAACGTATTTTAATGTTATGCAAAAACATATTTTCTCCCTGGGATTGCATATCCTCATACAGGAAGATTTATCGGCAATAATGTTACTAACTTTATGATATTGATCGCTTTTTATTTCGGAACATTATTAGTAAGTAATATTTATTGTTCACAGAAAGATGAACCAAAAGTGACATAAATTGGCACTAATAATGAAAGAAATACGCTAAAAGGTTAACCATTTCTTATTTATTAACTGAGTTTATACCTATTAATAGGTAGACAAGGGAGAAGGAATAAATATCACATTATTTTTAACATCACAGGCCACTGGTACTCTCTATGATGGCAGGCACCGCCTTCTATCAGAGCACATCCGCCCGGTAAGCTTGTTGCTACCGGGCGGATGTCATTACCGTTGCTACCTACAAATAAACTTAATGCAGTACCGTGACCGCATCCTCCAGCCGGCTGGCACGGTGTTTTACCATCGCGGAGACTTGTGCGCTCTCTTCCACCAGCGCCGCATTCTTCTGGGTTATGCGGTTCAACTCGTCCACGGCGCGAGTCAGGCTGGAAAGCCCATCTGTCTGTTCCTGAGTCGACTGGCTGATCCGTGCGATAAGCAGGGTGACATTTTGCACCTGGGCTACAATGTCATCCATGGTACGGCCTGCGGCGTGAACCTGCTCGGAGCCTGACTGCACCTTTGTTGCGCTGGCGTCAATTAATTTACGAATATCGTTCGCCGCGTTAGCGCTGCGGCTGGCAAGATGGCGTACCTCGCCAGCAACCACGGCAAACCCTTTCCCCTGCTCGCCCGCTCTCGCCGCTTCTACCGCCGCATTCAGCGCCAGGATATTCGTCTGAAAAGCGATATCGTTAATTAGCGTGGTGATCGTCCCGATACGTTGCGTACTGTGAGCGATATCATCCATCGTTTTAATCACCGTATCCATCGCCTCACCTCCCTGAGTCGCCGCGCTACTGGCCGCCATGGAAAGCTTATCCGCAGCGGAAGCCGTCTCGGAATTGAGCTTCACGGACTCCGCCATCTGGTTCATGGTCGTTACCGTTTCCTGAACATTCTCCACGGTCTGACGGGTGTGTTCGTTCAGATCATTGTTACCCTTCGCCAGCCTTTCACTGCCGTTTCTGACGCTGGAAACCTGACTTGATACGTCATTGATCAGCCAGCGGCACATCAAGCCAAGCTGCCCCACGGCCCTCAGCGTCAGCCCCAACTCATCGCTACGATTAAGATGTTGTACGCTGTTGCGTTCGCCGGTCGCCACTTTCAGCGCCTGCGTCGCCACATTTTCAATGGGACGCACAATTTGCCATTCAAATAGCGCCGTACCTGCCAGCATCGCCAACGCGCCCAACAACAACGCCTGCCATGAGGCATCCGTACCGAACAGCGCCAACGCCAGCATTACGGCCATTAGCCCCATAATGCTACGCACTCGCCAGCGAACAGGCATCGCGGGCAGTTTGCCCAGCAAACCCTGACGAACCACCAGGCCTTTATGAATACGTTTACTACACCGCCCTTCATTTAGCGCCTGATATAAAGGCTCGACGGCGGCAATCTCATCATCCGTGGCGCGGGTACGGATCGACATATATCCCGTCACACGCCCTTTACGTATCATCGGTACCGCGTTGGCCCGCACCCAGTAATGGTCGCCGTTTTTACGCCGGTTTTTCACAATGCCGCTCCACGGTTCGCCCTGTTTTAGGGTGTACCACATATCTGCGAAGGCAGCTTTCGGCATATCCGGATGACGCACCAGATTATGTGGCTGCGCCAGTAACTCGTTTAACTGATAGCCGCTCACCTGGACAAAAGTGTCATTGGCGTGAGTGATATAGCTTTCCAGGTCGGTCGTAGACATCAGAGTGGTATCATCATCCAGCGGGGTATTTAGCTGGCTGACGTAGGGATGAGAAGACATGATAGCGTCCTGTGCAGGTTATCTGGATGTTAATTTTTCGCTCAGATGTTATTTCGGCGCTAATCTATTTATCTTTAGTTGTTAAAATTGCTCTGGATCGCAATTTGCGATTAATCCTTAATATTTGTACGATTTTCACCTCATCCTGCGCCTTATTTTCATTATGAAATTGTTTAGCATGGACAACCTTTTTCTTTAAAATCTGCCCTGGCTCACCTTTTTCTCACGCCGCCGCTAACGCAACACACCGTAAACCGTAAAACAAGATCTGCTCAAAATGCATCCAATTGTTAACGCATGACATTAAATGTTGTGTAAATGTGATTATTCCTGGTGTTTATCCCGATTTTCACTATGGGCTTAGACCCCCGCTAATCCCTGCAATACTTAATTCAGTATCATGTGATACACGGCCCTCTGGAGCTCATTTTGAACAGGTTACCTTCCAGCGCATCGGCTTTGGCCTGTAGCGCGCACGCACTGAATCTCATCGAGAAGCGAACGCTAAACCATGAGGAAATGAAAGCACTAAACCGAGAGGTCATTGACTACTTTAAAGAGCATGTAAATCCAGGATTTCTGGAATACCGGAAATCTGTTACCGCCGGCGGGGATTACGGAGCCGTAGAGTGGCAAGCGGGCAGTTTGAATACGCTTGTCGACACCCAGGGGCAGGAGTTTATCGACTGTCTTGGGGGGTTTGGCATCTTTAACGTGGGGCACCGTAATCCTGTTGTGGTATCCGCCGTCCAGAATCAACTCGCAAAACAACCTCTCCACAGCCAGGAGTTACTTGACCCCTTGCGGGCGATGCTGGCAAAAACGCTGGCGGCGCTGACACCGGGGAAACTCAAGTACAGCTTTTTCTGTAACAGCGGCACCGAATCCGTCGAAGCGGCGCTAAAACTGGCAAAAGCGTATCAGTCGCCGCGCGGCAAGTTTACCTTTATCGCCACCAGCGGCGCATTTCACGGCAAATCATTGGGCGCGCTCTCCGCCACGGCCAAATCCACCTTCCGCAGACCCTTTATGCCTTTACTGCCGGGCTTCCGCCATGTGCCGTTTGGCAATATCGACGCGATGAGCATGGCATTTAGCGAAGGCAAAAAAACGGGCGACGAGATAGCAGCCGTGATTCTGGAGCCTATTCAGGGTGAAGGCGGCGTGATCCTGCCGCCGCAGGGATACCTGACAGAGGTACGTAAGCTCTGTGACGACTTCGGCGCGCTGATGATTCTGGATGAAGTACAAACCGGCATGGGGCGTACCGGCAAGATGTTTGCCTGTGAGCACGAAAATGTGCAGCCTGATATTCTGTGTCTGGCGAAAGCCCTGGGCGGCGGCGTGATGCCGATTGGCGCCACCATCGCGACTGAAGAGGTGTTTTCGGTTCTGTTCGACAACCCCTTCCTGCATACCACCACTTTTGGCGGTAATCCACTGGCTTGTGCTGCCGCGCTGGCGACCATTAACGTCCTGCTGGAACAAAATCTCCCGGCCCAGGCGGAACAAAAAGGCGATACGCTCCTGGATGGTTTTCGACAACTTGCGCGTGAATATCCCAATCTGGTACACGATGCGCGTGGCAAAGGTATGTTGATGGCCATTGAATTTGTCGATAACGAAACGGGCTACCGTTTTGCCAGTGAGATGTTCCGTCAACGCGTGCTGGTCGCTGGTACGCTGAATAATGCGAAAACAATTCGTATCGAGCCACCGCTCACGCTAACCATTGAACTGTGCGAACAGGTATTGAAATCAGCGCGTAATGCGCTGGCGGCGATGCAGGTGAGCGTTGAAGAGGTTTAAAAACGATGCCGGATGGCGCTATGCTTATCCGGCCTGTTTTCCCCGGGTCGCGGCCTCTTTTTTGAATCCCATCACAATCACCACATTCCCCTTTTCCCTTTTACCTCGCGACGGCTACAGTAGTAACTCATCCGACCACATAACAATAATTTTACATACTGGATACGCTTATGAGCTACCCGTCGCTGTTCGCCCCGCTCGATCTGGGCTTTACTACTCTCAGAAACCGCGTGCTGATGGGATCGATGCACACGGGTCTGGAAGAACATCCTGATGGCGCCGAGCGCCTGGCGGCATTTTATGCCGAGCGCGCGCGACACGGCGTAGCGTTAATCGTCACCGGCGGTATTGCGCCTGTTCCTTCCGGGGTCGTGATGACCGGCGGCGCGATGCTGAACGATGCCAGCCAATTAACGCCTCACCGCGTGGTGACCGATGCCGTACATGCGCAAGGCGGTAAAATCGCGCTGCAAATTCTGCACACCGGACGTTACAGCTATCAGCCGCACCTGGTCGCGCCGTCGGCAATTCAGGCGCCAATCAACCGCTTTATGCCGCATGAACTGACGCATGATGAAATCTTGCAGTTAATCGACGACTTCGCGCATTGCGCGCAACTGGCGCGGGAAGCAGGCTACGACGGCGTAGAGGTGATGGGATCAGAGGGCTATCTGATTAATGAATTTCTCACGCGGCGAACTAACCATCGCGATGACGAATGGGGCGGCGACTATGCCAGCCGTATGCGCTTCGCGGTTGAGGTAGTACGCGCGGTACGCCAGCGGGTAGGGAACGACTTTATTATTATCTATCGCCTGTCGATGCTCGATCTGGTGGAAAATGGCGGCACGTTCGACGAAACGGTACAGCTGGCGCAAGCCATTGAAGCCGCAGGCGCAAGCCTAATTAATACCGGCATTGGCTGGCATGAGGCGCGAATCCCGACCATCGCCACGCCAGTACCGCGTGGCGCCTTTAGCTGGGTGACGCGGAAACTCAAAGGTCATGTGTCGGTTCCGCTGATCGCGACCAATCGCATTAACGATCCGCAGGTCGCCGAGACGATCCTGACGCGCGGCGATGCCGATATGGTGTCGATGGCGCGTCCCTTCCTTGCCGATGCCGAATTCCTGACTAAAGCGCAATCCGGACGCGCAGATGAGATCAACACCTGTATCGGCTGTAATCAGGCCTGTCTGGATCGGATCTTCATCGGCAAAGTGACCTCCTGTCTGGTGAACCCACGCGCCTGTCACGAAACCCACATGCCGATAACGCCGGCCATACGCAAAAAGAACCTGGCCGTTGTCGGCGCAGGCCCGGCGGGGCTGGCTTTCGCGATTAACGCCGCGTCGCGCGGCCATCATGTCACGCTGTTTGACGCCCAGAGTGAAATTGGCGGTCAGTTTACTATCGCCAGGCAGATCCCGGGTAAAGAGGAGTTTTACGAAACGCTGCGCTACTACCGTCGAATGATCGATGTTACTGGCGTCACGCTGAAACTGAACCAACGGGTGAACGCAGAGGATCTTCAGCCGTTTGACGAAGCGATCCTCGCCTGTGGAATAGTACCGCGCCGCCCGCCGATAGACGGTATCGATCATCCAAAGGCATTGACCTACCTGGAGGTATTGCGCGATAAAGCGCCGGTTGGTAAACGAGTGGCGATCATCGGCTGCGGCGGGATCGGTTTTGACACGGCCATGTATCTGAGCCAGCACGGCGAATCCACCAGCCAAAATATTGCTGAATTTTGTACGGAATGGGGAATTGATACCAGCCTGCAACAGGCAGGCGGTCTGCGCCCGGAAGGCCCACGCCTGGCACGTAGTCCACGGCAAATCGTCATGCTGCAACGCAAAGCCAGCAAGCCGGGCGAAGGATTAGGTAAAACCACCGGCTGGATCCATCGCGCGACGTTACTGGCGCGCGGCGTGAAGATGATCCCGGCGGTCAGTTACCAGAAGATCGACGACGACGGATTACATCTCTTGATCGGCGGCGAACCGCAGTTGCTGGAAGTGGATCATGTGGTGATCTGCGCCGGACAGGAACCTCGCCGCGAGCTGGCGGACCCGTTACGCGCCGCAGGTAAAACGGTACATCTTATCGGCGGATGCGATGTCGCGATGGAGCTGGATGCCCGACGGGCGATTGCCCAGGGCACCCGACTGGCGCTGGAGATTTAACGACTTTGCCTGATGGCGCTGCGCTTATCGGGCTTACGCCGTCATACCGGTTTTATAGGCCGGTATGACGCTTGAGCGCCTTATCGACGGCGTCCCTGCTTCACCGCTTTCAAAATAACAAATTTATTGTTGGTTGCTATCGTCGCGCAATTACCGAAAATCTTCTTCAGCTTGTGGAAATAGTCCAGATGGCGGTTCGCCACAATATACAGTTCGCCGTTGATTTTCAGGCAGCGGCGGGCGTGATGGAACATCTCCCAGGCGATATTGTCCGTCAGCGCATGTTTCTGGTGGAACGGCGGGTTGCAGAACACAGCGTTAAAACGGAACGGCTCCACGCCGGAGAGCGCGTTGTTGATCATAAATTCGCAGCGTTCGAATGCTTCCGGCAGGTTCGTTTCTACATTCAAACGGCTGGAATCTACCGCCATCGGCGATTCATCGACAAATACCACGTTCGCCTGCGGATTTTTCGCCAGTAAGCTCAGGCCAATCACCCCATTGCCGCAGCCGAGATCGACAATCTCCCCGTCGAGGTTTTCCGGCAAATGCTGCATAAAGAAGCGCGCGCCGATATCCAATCCGGTACGAGAAAACACATTCGCGTGGTTGTGAATCGTCCAGCCTGTATCTTCCAGTTTCCAGCTTAGCGTTTGCGGCGCGTCGGCCAGTTGCGGATGACTGAAGGTACAGTTAATCAGGCGCGCTTTCTTCCACGCCAGCGTCGTCGTGGTTGGGCCCAGCACTTTTTCAAACAGTTCCAGCGTAGAGGTATGAATATCACGCGCTTTCGCGCCGGCGATAATACGCGTTTGCGCCGTAACGACCTTACGCAAAGCGCGTAACTGCTGTTCCAGCAACGCCAGTGTTTTCGGTACTTTAATCAATACCACGCCCGGTGCCTGCGGGTAGTCAGCGGTACTGTCGAGAAACGTTACGCTGGACTCCGCGATGCCGTTATGGCGTAAATTCTCTCGCGTACCCAGTTCGCTTAAATATGAATCGCCAATACTGTATGGCGAATGCTCCGCCAGCGCACAGCTTAGCGCGCCAAACGTATCATTCAGGATCAGCACCGGGCCGCGAATTTCCGTCTCATCCAACTGTTGCAGCAGATACTCATCGGCCGCCTCCCACGCCAGAAGCGGGTTAACATCATCCGTTTGCGGAAAACGTTTCAGCGTCAGTGAACGGAAACCGTCGTCTACGTGGCTCATTAGGCCTCCTGAATGGTAAAATTGCGGCGTTATCCCTGAAAAGGGTGCGTGAGTATACACTTTTTATCAGCAACATGGAGCTTTGATGACCTCACTAACTTACCTTCAGGGGTATCCGGAACATCTCCTTGCCCAAGTGCGCGCCTTAATCGCCGAGCAGCGCCTGGGGGCGGTGCTGGAAAAACGTTATCCCGGCGCGCATGATTACGCTACTGACAAAGCGCTATATCACTATACTCAGGAACTGAAAAGTCAGTTTCTGCGCAATGCGCCGCCCATCAATAAAGTGATGTATGACAGCAAGATCCATGTGCTGAAAAATGCGCTGGGACTGCATACCGCTGTCTCGCGCGTTCAGGGCGGCAAGCTCAAGGCAAAGGCGGAGATCCGCGTCGCCACCGTGTTTCGTAACGCCCCGGAGCCATTCTTACGGATGATTGTGGTTCACGAACTGGCACACCTGAAAGAGAAAGATCATAACAAAGCGTTTTATCAGCTCTGTTGCCATATGGAGCCGCAGTACCATCAACTGGAGTTTGATACGCGCCTGTGGCTGACGCATCAGGCGCTGTCGGCACAATAAATTCTGAAAATGCCCCTTCCCCCGTATCTTTTTAACGGCGTGGGCATAAAATCGACGCGTTCACATTTCGCTCATTGCCTGCCGCCACGTCAAGGATGACGATCTGTAGAGGGTATTTTTTATCCACCGCCAACGGAACCGCGCAACGACCATGCTCTCACAATGTGCCCGTTTTATCCGCCGCCTCTGTTTTACACGCCGGGCGTTAACAGTGGCGTGTTTTCTGCTTGTCGCAGCAGGCGTCGCGCTTTTCTATTCCAACTGGCTTATCGTCAACGCCTCACAGCATCTGACATGGAATGACATTCAGACCGTTCCCGCCCGCAACGTCGGGCTGGTGTTAGGCGCCAAACCCGGCAATCGGTATTTTACCCGGCGGATTAATACTGCCGCCGCGTTGTATCACGCCGGTAAAGTGAAGTGGCTGTTAGTCAGCGGCGATAATGGCAAAAAAGAGTACGATGAACCTTCGGCGATGCAGCAGGCGCTGATGGCGAAAGGTGTGCCGGAGGCGGCCATTTTTTGTGATTATGCCGGATTCTCCACGCTGGACTCCGTGGTTCGCGCCCGGAAAGTGTTTGGCGAAAGCCGCATTACGATTATCTCGCAAGCATTTCATAATCAACGGGCGATCTGGCTGGCGCAACAATATGGCATTGACGCTATCGGCGTTAACGCGCCGGATCTGAATAAAAGGCACGGAACCTACACACGACTTCGGGAAAAGCTGGCGCGGGTTAGCGCGGTGCTGGATGCCAAAATTTTGCACCGTCAGCCTAAATATCTGGGCGCTGGCGTCACTATTGGGGCTGATAGCGCACACGGGTGCCCTTCTCGCCAGTAATAATGCCAGAGTGCGTCGCAGCGCACTGGCAAGGGCGGAAAGGCGTGCTACATTGACGAAAAATCCCTTTCTGGAGTCCGCTGACGTTTATGATACGTTTCGCTGTAATTGGGACTAACTGGATCACGCGCCAGTTTGTCGACGCCGCCCATGAAACCGGCAAATTCAGGCTCGCCGCCGTTTACTCCCGTAGTCTTGAACAGGCGCAGTCTTTCGCAAATGATTATCCCGTCGAGCATCTGTTTACCTCGCTGGAAGCGATGGCGCAAAGCGACGCGATTGAGGCGGTTTATATCGCCAGCCCGAACTCCCTGCATTTCTCCCAGACGCAGCGCTTTTTGCAGCATAAAAAACATGTCATGTGCGAAAAGCCGCTGGCTTCTAACCTGGCGGAGGTTGATGCCGCTATCGCCTGCGCGCGCGATAATCAGCGGGTACTGTTTGAAGCCTTTAAAACCGCCTGCCTGCCCAATTTCCTGCTGCTGCGGGAATCGTTGCCGAAAATCGGCAGAATGCATAAAGCATTCCTAAATTACTGCCAGTACTCTTCACGTTATCAGCGCTATCTGAACGGTGAAAATCCGAATACGTTTAATCCGGCCTTCTCCAATGGTTCGATTATGGATATCGGGTATTACTGTCTGGCGTCGGCGATCGCGCTATGGGGCGAGCCGCGCAGCGTTCAGGCGTCGGCGAATTTATTGGAAAGCGGAGTAGATGCGCACGGCGTCGTGGTTATGGATTACGGCGATTTTAGCGTCACGCTACAGCATTCCAAAGTCAGCGACTCGGTACTGGCCAGTGAAATTCAGGGCGAGAGGGGATCGCTGGTCATTGAAAAGCTGTCGGAATGCCAGAAAGTGTGTTTTGCGCCGCGCGGCGCGCTGATGCAGGATCTGACCCAGCCTCAGCATATTAATACCATGCTGTATGAAGCCGGGGCGTTTGCCCAGCTTATTGAAAACCATGCCGTGGAACATCCGGGGTTGTCGCTAAGTCGCGCCACGGCAAAATGGCTGACAGAAATACGCCGTCAAACCGGGGTCATCTTCCCGGCGGACGATCTGACTCATCCCCTTACTGCGTAAAATTATGTAAATCATATGTTACAGGCCATTGACTCTACGCGTGGCCTGTCATACTTTGTTACGCGCAAAGGGGAGTAACTTCATTGCCGGTCGATCGTCATTACGATGTGTGCAAAACCACATCCGGTCACCGGGCAGCCATAAAGGAATGCGTCAGCGTATTCCTTTATTGTTGTAAGTGAGACCTTGCCGAATGGCAAGGTCTATGCATAAAAGCAGCGGCTAATGCCATTCGGCGTTAGCCGTTTTTTTTTGCATGGGGAGAAATAATGAATACTGTTGGTACGCCATTATTATGGGGTGGATTCGCGGTTGTTGTGGTGATAATGCTATCCATCGACCTGTTGTTGCAGGGACGCCGTGGCGCACATGCGATGTCGATGAAACAAGCGGCAGGATGGTCAATCCTGTGGGTAACGCTCTCGCTACTGTTTAACGCCGCTTTCTGGTGGTATCTGGCTGAAACGCAAGGGCGCGAAGTTGCTGACCCGCAGGCATTGGCGTTCCTTACCGGCTATCTGATTGAGAAGTCGCTGGCCGTAGATAACGTCTTTGTCTGGCTGATGCTGTTTAGCTATTTCTCCGTCCCTCCGGCTCTGCAACGCCGGGTGCTGGTGTATGGGGTTCTTGGCGCGATCGTGTTGCGTACTATCATGATTTTCGCCGGTACCTGGCTTATCACTCAGTTCGAATGGCTGCTGTATGTGTTCGGTGCCTTCCTGCTGTTTACCGGCGTAAAAATGGCGCTGGCGAAGGAAGACGAATCCGGCATTGGCGAAAAACCGATGGTGCGTTGGCTGCGCGGGCATCTGCGCATGACCGATACGATCGAGAACGAGCACTTTTTCGTACGTAAAAACGGCCTGCTGTATGCCACGCCGCTGCTGCTGGTGCTGATTATGGTTGAGTTCAGCGATGTGATCTTCGCCGTTGACAGTATTCCGGCGATCTTTGCGGTCACCACCGACCCGTTCATCGTACTGACCTCTAACCTGTTTGCCATCTTAGGACTGCGCGCGATGTACTTCCTGCTGTCCGGCGTGGCGGAACGCTTCTCGATGCTGAAATATGGTCTGGCGGTCATTCTGGTCTTTATCGGCATTAAGATGCTGATCGTCGACTTCTACCATATTCCTATCGCGATTTCGCTGGGCGTAGTGTTTGGCATTCTGACCATTACGCTGGTGATTAACGCCTGGGTTAACCATCAGCGCGATAAGAAACTACGAGCGCAATAATCTTTTATCGGGGTAAACCTGCCCCGTCAAAAACGCCCGGCAGCGCACACCTGCCGGGCGTTTTTGTTTAACATGTCACAATACTGTTAATATAAAGTTATAAAACATGATCACAGCAAAAAATCCAGGATATTTCGCTTCCCGAACCTTCAACTTTCCTTATACTCAACCAGGCAAACACTTTGTTACATCCTGAAAGATGCGCCGTAAGAGCGTGCAGGGGATGACCAGCAACACAATACAAGGAACATGAAATGGCTACGCAACGAGCATCAGGGCTACTGCAGCGTTTAGCGCAAGGCAGTCTGGTTAAACAAATTTTAGTGGGTCTGGTACTGGGGATTTTACTGGCATGGATTTCTAAGCCTGCGGCAGAAGCGGTTGGCTTGCTTGGCACCCTGTTCGTCGGCGCCTTAAAAGCGGTCGCCCCCGTTCTGGTGCTGATGCTGGTAATGGCCTCGATCGCCAACCACCAGCACGGCCAAAAAACCAATATTCGCCCTATTCTCTTTCTTTACCTGCTAGGCACCTTTTCAGCCGCGCTGGCGGCCGTTGTGTTCAGCTTCGCCTTCCCTTCAACGCTGCATCTGTCCAGTAGCGCCCAGGATATCGTGCCGCCGTCCGGCATTGTAGAAGTCCTGCGCGGTCTGCTGATGAGCATGGTGTCGAACCCCATCGACGCGCTGCTGAACGCTAACTATATCGGGATTCTGGTGTGGGCCGTCGGTCTGGGATTTGCCCTGCGTCATGGTAATGAAACCACCAAAAACCTCGTGAACGATATGTCTAACGCCGTGACCTTTATGGTGAAACTGGTGATCCGTTTCGCGCCAGTCGGTATTTTTGGTCTGGTTTCATCAACGCTTGCAACCACCGGCTTCTCCACCCTGTGGGGCTATGCGCACCTGCTGGTCGTCTTGATTGGCTGTATGCTGCTGGTCGCGCTGGTGGTCAACCCACTGTTGGTATTCTGGAAAATTCGTCGCAACCCTTATCCGCTGGTGTTCGCCTGCCTGCGTGAAAGCGGTGTTTATGCCTTCTTTACCCGCAGCTCTGCCGCCAATATTCCAGTAAATATGGCGCTGTGCGAAAAACTGAATCTGGACAGGGATACTTACTCCGTTTCCATTCCGCTGGGTGCCACTATCAATATGGCCGGCGCGGCAATTACCATTACGGTTCTGACGTTGGCGGCAGTCCATACGTTAGGCGTCCCGGTGGATCTGCCTACAGCGCTGCTGCTGAGCGTGGTGGCCTCGCTGTGTGCTTGCGGCGCCTCCGGCGTGGCAGGCGGTTCATTGCTGCTGATCCCGCTGGCGTGCAACATGTTTGGCATTCCGAACGATATCGCGATGCAGGTAGTGGCAGTCGGCTTTATTATCGGCGTATTGCAGGATTCGTGTGAAACGGCGCTGAACTCATCTACCGATGTTCTGTTCACTGCGGCAGCCTGCCAGGCAGAGGACGAACGTCTGGCGAATAACGCCTTGCGTAGCTAAGTGATTATCGATGCCGGATGGCGCGTGCCATCCGGCGTGACGATAAATCTGAATCTCCTAATCCATAGGCTGTGACGGAAAGCGAATTGATGTTCACGCGCGACATCCTCGCGTAACGTTATATGTAGATGGCGTCTGCCGCGGCGCTCGGTCAGCGTAAAGTATAAAGTGTCAGCCTGTGTAAATCCTCTCGCCACCCTCCCTTGCGATAAGCAAAATCAAAGCTCAACGACGCGTAATTTCTATAACGGACTTCGTTGACCTTTGTTACAATTAGATGCATTTTGAATTTTTGTGTGTTAGTGCTTGCTTACTTCACAACTTAACAAGGAATAGTTCAGGCCGCGAATTTGCCGTTTCCGCAACGCTGATAAAAACTCCAACTCTGTTGCGGCAGTGCAAACCTCAGATCACCGGCGTGACGTTAACCGATTCTCCAGGAATACTGAATGGAACTACTGACTCAATTGCTGAATGCCCTGTGGGCTCAGGACTTTGAAACACTGGCCAATCCTTCCATGATTGGCATGTTATATTTTGTGTTATTTATGATTTTGTTTCTGGAAAATGGGCTGCTCCCTGCCGCCTTTTTGCCTGGCGACAGCCTGTTGATCCTGGTCGGCGTGCTGATCGCCAAAGGCGCGATGGGTTATCCACAAACCATTTTGCTGCTTACCGTCGCGGCCAGCCTGGGTTGCTGGGTGAGCTATATTCAGGGCCGCTGGCTGGGGAATACCCGCACCGTGCAAAACTGGCTCTCTCATCTCCCCGCACATTATCATCAACGCGCCCATCACCTTTTCCATAAACACGGCCTGTCGGCATTATTGATAGGCCGTTTTATCGCGTTTGTCAGAACACTGCTGCCCACCATTGCCGGCATATCCGGCCTGAATAACGCGCGCTTTCAGTTCTTCAACTGGATGAGCGGCTTGTTGTGGGTGCTTATCCTGACGTCGCTGGGCTATCTGCTGGGCAAAACGCCCGTCTTTATGAAGTATGAAGATCAGTTAATGTCATGCCTGATGCTGCTGCCCGTGGTGCTGCTCTTTTTTGGCCTGGCGGGTTCACTGGTCATGCTGTGGAAAAAGAAGTATGGGAGCCGGGGATAACTTATGCTTAAACCACGCATAACTGCCCGACAACTCATTTGGATCAGCGCTTTTCTACTGATGCTGACCATACTCATGATGACGTGGTCAACGCTGCGTCAGCAAGAGTCGACGCTAGCCATTCGCGCGGTTAACCAGGGCGCCAGTATGCCAGACGGCTTCTCAGTTCTGCATCATCTGGATGCGAACGGCATTCATTTTAAAAGCATTACGCCTAAAAATGACATGTTGCTCATTACCTTCGATTCCCCTGCGCAAAGCGCCGCAGCAAAAACGGTACTGGATCAAACGTTACCACACGGTTATGTCGTCGCTCAGCAGGACGATGACAACGAAACGGTACAGTGGCTGTCCCGCTTACGGGAAAGCTCACACCGCTTTGGCTAACCTCCAGGAATCCGAATCATATCACTCACTTTGGTGATTTCATTGTTTAATGACTATGATTAATAAAGCGGTGTTTAACCCACCGCGTTATTATCGGGATCACCGCCCCGGACAACGGGTCCGAACATAAGGGAAAGTTCAGGAATGAAATACCGCATCGCTTTGGCTATCACGCTTTTTACACTTAGCGCCGGTAGCTACGCTAATTCGCTTTGTCAGGAAAAAGAGCAGGATATACAAAAGGAAATTAGCTACGCTGAAAAGCACAACAATCAGCGCCGTATTGAGGGTCTGAACAAGGCGCTCAGCGAAGTACGCGCCAATTGTACTGACAGCAAGCTGCGCGCCGAGCATCAGAAAAAGGTCGCTGAGCAAAAAGAAGAGGTAGCCGAACGCCAACGTGATTTAGCCGAGGCAAAAGCAAAAGGCGATGCGGATAAAATAGACAAACGTGAACGTAAGCTGGCCGAGGCTCAGGATGAGCTAAAAAAACTTGAGGCCAGAGACTACTAAATTAACGCCGAATGTAAATACTCACTCACCTGGAGAAAACTATGTCGAAAGATAACACTACGGAACATCTGCGCGCTGAGTTGAAATCCCTGACCGATACGCTTGAAGAAGTGCTGAGCTCTTCGGGCGAAAAGTCGAAAGAAGAGTTGAGTAAGATTCGTAGCAAAGCCGAGCGCGCGCTGAAAGAGAGCCGTTACCGCCTGGGTGAAACGGGTGATGTGATTGCCAAACAGACTCGCGTCGCCGCCGCCCGTGCCGATGATTATGTGCGCGAAAATCCCTGGACAGGCGTAGGCATTGGCGCCGCTGTCGGTCTGGTGTTGGGCGTACTGCTGACGCGTCGTTAATTATGGCGGACTCTCGACAGGCACAAGGACCAGGCAAAAGCGTACTGGGTATCGGGCAGCGGATTGTCACCATTATCGTTGAGATGGTGGAAACCCGGCTGCGACTGGCGGTAGTAGAACTGGAAGAAGAGAAAGCGAACCTCTTTCAGCTTTTGCTGATGGTAGGTCTTACCATGCTCTTCGCGGCGTTTGGCTTAATGAGCCTGATGGTTCTGGTCATCTGGGCTATCGATCCTCAGTACCGTTTGAACGCGATGATCGCTACCACAGTTGTGCTGTTAGTGCTTGCGCTAATCGGCGGCATCTGGACTTTGCGCAAAGCGCGTCAGTCCACGCTATTGCGCCATACGCGGCACGAACTGGCTAACGATCGGCAAATTCTGGAGGACGATCAGTCGTGAGCAGCAAAGGCGAACGCGAAAAACGTAAAGCGCTGCTTCTCAGTCAGATCCAGCAGCAACGGCTGGATCTGTCCGCCAGCCGTCGCGACTGGCTGGAGACCACCGGCGCGTACGATCGCGGCTGGAATACGGTGTTAAGCCTGCGCTCCTGGGCGCTGGTCGGTAGCAGCGTAATGGCCATCTGGACCATCCGTCATCCTAATATGTTGGTACGCTGGGCGAAACGCGGCCTGGGTATCTGGAGCGCCTGGCGCCTGGTAAAAACTACCCTCCGTCAACAACAGCTCCGCGGTTAATATCTTTTCTTTTATAGCATCGCGCCATCAGGTTATCGCCCGATTACACCGGGTGGCGCGATACTTTTATGCATATCGTCTCTTTAGCAATCACTCAAATTTTTTGAAAAAATTTGGCAATTTTCCTTGCTAACAATTCCTGTACGCCACGTTTATGATTCTCTCCAGCGATAACAATGATGCGCTAAACCGCGCCATTGCTCATGAAAATAGCAGCAGCCGCCGAATCGGCCTCCTGGAGAATAAAATGAAAAAATTAGAAGATGTTGGTGTACTGATAGCGCGTATTTTAATGCCAGTTCTGTTTATTACTGCAGGATGGGGAAAAATTAGCGGCTATGCGGGCACACAACAGTATATGGAAGCGATGGGCGTACCAGGATTCCTGCTGCCGCTCACCATACTGCTTGAGTTCGGCGGCGGTCTGGCGATTCTGCTGGGGTTCCTCACCCGCACCACTGCGCTTTTCACCGCTGGTTTTACGTTGCTGACGGCATTGATCTTCCATAGCAATTTTGCAGAAGGTGTAAACTCGCTGATGTTTATGAAAAACCTGACCATTGCCGGCGGATTCTTATTACTGGCGTTAACCGGGCCTGGCGCGTTCAGCCTTGACCGTCTGCTGAATAAAAAGTGGTAAGCAATCTATACTCAATTAAAAAAGTGAGGGAATAGCGCCTCGCTTTTGTCATCTGAAGGAGAGAGACATGGGACAACTGATCGATGGCGTCTGGCACGATACCTGGTATGACACCAAATCTTCCGGGGGGAAATTTCAGCGTTCAGCGTCGGCTTTCCGCAACTGGCTTACCGCTGACGGCGCGCCCGGACCTTCCGGCGAAGGCGGATTCGCCGCAGAAAAAGATCGTTACCATCTGTACGTTTCCCTTGCCTGCCCTTGGGCGCATCGCACGCTCATTTTCCGTAAACTGAAAGGTCTGGAGCCGTTTATTCCGGTTTCCGTCGTGAATCCATTGATGCTGGAAAACGGCTGGACGTTTGATGATAATTTTCCGGCGGCCACCGGTGATACCCTCTATCAGCATGAATTTCTCTACCAGTTGTATCTGCACGCCGATCCACACTACAGCGGCCGCGTCACCGTACCGGTCTTATGGGATAAAAAAAATCATACTATCGTCAGCAACGAGTCCGCCGAAATCATTCGTATGTTTAACTCCGCCTTCGATGGGCTGGGCGCTAAAGCCGGGGATTACTATCCCCCCGCGCTGCAAAGCAAAATTGACGAGTTAAACGGCTGGATTTATGACAACGTTAATAACGGCGTTTATAAAGCAGGCTTCGCCACCAGCCAGCAAGCGTATGATGAAGCGGTAGAAAAGGTGTTTACTGCGCTGGCGCGCCTGGAGCAGATTCTCGGACAGCACCGCTATCTGACGGGCGACCAGTTGACCGAGGCGGATATCCGCTTATGGACGACCCTGGTACGCTTTGATCCGGTTTACGTGACTCATTTCAAATGCGACAAATACCGAATCAGCGACTACCTGAATCTGTACGGTTTCCTGCGCGATATCTATCAAATACCGGGCATTGCTGAAACCGTTAATCTTGACCATATTCGTCACCACTATTTCCGTAGCCATAAAACGATTAACCCCACGGGTATCATTTCCATCGGACCGTGGCAGGATCTGCTCGAACCTCACGGGCGCGACGTACGCTTTGGCTAATTTCAGGCGTCCTCCGGGACGCCTTATTAATAAATACCACAAATATTTACCAACATTTCATTCGCGGCTATTCTTAGTTTGATTACTTTAAAAACAAGTGATTGAACCATTATTGAGGCGAAAATGGATTGGTATTTAAAGGTTTTAAAAAATTATCTGGGATTTGGCGGCCGCGCGCGACGCAAAGAGTACTGGATGTTTATTCTGGTCAATATCATCTTTACCTTTGTGTTGGGCCTGCTGGACGCCATGCTTGGCTGGCAACGCGCCGGGGGTGAAGGCGTTCTGACCACCATTTACGGCGTTCTGATCTTTTTACCGTGGTGGGCCGTGCAGTTCCGTCGTCTGCATGACACTGACCGCTCCGCATGGTGGCTACTGTTGCTACTTATCCCCATTATCGGCTGGCTTATCATCATCGCGTTCAACTGCCAGAATGGTACGCCGGGCGACAACCGCTTCGGCCCCGATCCGAAACGTTTTTCCTGATGGCGGCGCGGCGCCGCTTTTAAAGCGCCGCGCGCTATTTATTTTCCGGCGAATAGCTTAGGTATTTCCCGCAGGCACCAGGCTTTTGCCTCCCCCATACTGTCGCGCCGCCAGGCCATAATAATATCGATTTCGCTGGTCGATTCCGGGCTGACCACGCGTAGCCGCCCTTCGGCAATATCCTGTTCCACCATCGAATATGGCATGGTCGCGACGCCAAGCCCGGCCAGCAGCGCCTGACGTTTATCTTCAATCGTGCTTACCGTCAGACGTGGCTGCTTATCCAGCAGTTGCACCGTTAATACCGGCCGCTCGCGCGCGGTATCCGCTACCGCTACGCCGCGGTATTTAACCCGCGTCACTTCCGAAAGCGGCTCCGGCTCCTGATGAATAGGGTGGTCAGGCGCGGCGACATACACATTCATTAACGTATACAACTTACGGGAGTTAATTTCCGACGACGATCGAAAATGCATATCCGGGGCGATAACGATATCCGCCCGTCCCTGCTCAAGCCGCTCCCATGCGCCAGCCAGTACTTCGGTAATCAATGAAAGCTGCGTATTGGCTTTAGCGGCCAGCCGGTCGATCAGCGGAAAAAAAGCAGGCGTCGGTACCAGAGCTTCAGTGACCAGCGTCAGATGCGTTTCCCAACCGCGGGCCAACGCTTCAGCATCCGTCGTTAACTTGTCTGCCGCTTCCAGCAATACCCGCCCGCGTTCCAGCAGCATACGTCCGACGTTGGTGAATTTTGTACGATGGCCGGAGCGATCGAACAGTACAACGTCCAACTCTTCTTCCAGCTTCTGCATGGTGTAACTCAGCGCGGAGGGCACCCGCCCCAACTCATCAGCCGCTGCGGCAAAACTGCCCCGGCGGTCAATGGCGTCCATCACACGCAATGCTTCAAGCGTCAGCGCTCTCTCTTTAGCCATAACGTTCTCATTCAGGAAATTTGAACATACCGGGCAGAATATCTGGCTAACAATGCAGCGTCCAGCCCCTTAACATAAAAGGAAGTAAAGAGAGGTTAATAACGATGATTACGACCCGAACCGCCAAACAATGTGGACAGGCAGACTACGGATGGCTACAGGCCCGCTATACCTTCTCCTTTGGACACTATTTCGACCCTACACTGCTGGGCTACGCGTCGTTGCGCGTACTGAACCAGGAAGTGCTGGCGCCGGGCGCCTCTTTTCAGCCTCGAACTTATCCAAAGGTGGATATTTTAAACCTGATTCTGGACGGCGAAGCGGAATACCGCGACAGCGACGGCAACCATGTACAGGCTAAAGCGGGCGAAGCGTTACTGCTCGCCGCGCAGCCGGGCATTAGCTACAGCGAACATAATATCAGCAAAGTTAAGCCGTTAACCCGAATGCAACTGTGGCTTGACGCCTGTCCTGAACGGGAAAACACGCTGGTACAAAAAATCCCACTCCTGGCGGCGCAACAACAGCTTCTTGCCTCGCCCGACGGTGAGCAAAACAGCTTACAACTGCGCCAACAGGTCTGGGTACATCATATTACGCTGGAGAAAGGCGAATCGCTTAATTTCCAGCTTCACGGGCCGCGCGCCTATTTGCAGTCGATTCACGGTACGTTCCACGCGATGACGCACAACGAAGAACGCGAGGCATTAACCTGCGGAGATGGCGCATTTATTCGTGATGAACCTAACATTACGCTGGTTGCCGATACGCCGCTGCGCGCATTACTGGTAGATTTACCGGTGTAGTCAGCCAGAAAAGGAGTCACAAGATGAGCAAAAAATCGGCGAAGAAACGTCAGCCCGTGGTAAAACCTACCGTACAGGAGGCGATGAGCGCCACTGTGCCGCTGGGCTATGAAGAGATGCTAACCGAACTGGAAGCCATCGTGGCGGACGCCGAAGCCCGGCTGGCAGAAGAAGAGGCCGCAGCCTGAAATCATGCCGGATGGCGACGCAAGCGCCCGATCCGGCTGATAACAGGTAGACCCGATAAGCGCAGCGCCATCGGGCAACACGCTGCCCCGACGACATGCCGGGGCGTTATTATTAATGCGCTTTACTGGCCATAATCTCGATGATCTGCTTGTCTGTCTGCTGCATTGAGCGACACGCCAGCGAACACAAATTCGAAATAGATTGTTCGACATTGTGCGCCACAATCCCTTCGTTTCCGGTCACCGCCGTATCATCCAACGCCATCAGTACGGCTTTCCACGCCGCCGACGCGCTGGTAGAGACTTTCATCGCGCAGCTATTCGACGCGCCATCGCAAATCATCCCGCTGACATCGCCGATCATACTGCTGATAGCCATTGCGATAGTGTCATAACGACCATCTATCAGCCACGCCATACCCGCCGCCGCGCCCATCGCCGCCGTGGTTGCCGCGCACAGAGCCGACAAACGCGGAAGCTGATGGTGAATATAGATAGCGCTCAAATGCGATAACATTAGCGCGCGCGCCAGGCGTTCGTCATCGGCGCCGACATGTTCAGCAACCACCATGACTGGCACCGTGGCGGTAATCCCCTGGTTGCCGGAACCGGAGTTGCTCATCGCGGGCAACGTGGCGCCGCCCATTCTGGCGTCTGACGCCGCGCTGGTACGGATCAAAATCGCCGTGGAGAGATCTTTCGCCAGCAGACCGCGATCGCACTGTTTGGCCAGCGTCGAACCGATATGCAGCCCCCAGGAACCACGCAGTCCCTCCTGCGACAACGCGCCGTTTAGCCTGGCCGCATCGAGAATAAAGCGAATAGCGTCAAAGGGCACCGCATTCACAAACGCCAGGATCTCTTCCAGCGAGGTATGAGACAGCACTCCCAGCGGCGAGGTTTTTTCTTCTTCCTGCGCATTATCGGCTTGGGTAAATACCACGCCCCTGTCGGTTTCTATCCGCACAATGTTTGTATGATCGCCGACGATCGTGACACATGCCCAGCTATCGCCGCTATACACTTTCGCCCGTGAAAACAGGATATCGTTACATGGCTCCTGCAACATCACTGCGACATGTCCGGCGGCCAGCATCGCTTTTGCATCGGCAACGGCTTTAGCGGAAGCGTCTTTTAACACCTCCAACCCGGCTTTCGCATCACCGCCCAACGCGCCAAGCGCCGCGGCGATCGGCAGCCCTACCATTCCCGTTCCTGGAACGGTAACGCCCATACCATTTTTCATCAGATTAGGCGAAACCCACGCGTCAATGCGTTCAACTGTGCCGTCAAGTTCAGCCGCCGCCGCCGCTGCCGCCAGCGCCAGTGAAATTGGCTCAGTACACCCCAGCGCCGGTTTTACTTCTTCCTGTACGGCCAGGATAAAACTTTGCCACAATGGATTTATTTTAGATTCAAACATAACAACAACCTTAATCTCAGGTATATCAAGAGAATGCCAGGAACGGAGAAACGCATAGCAGCAGACCGGTAATAATAATCAGGTACAACGAAGCGCCTTTATATTTGTGCAATGCGGGAACCTTGTAGACCAACCATGCCGGAATTAAACAGCCCACCATACCGAAGATAGGGCTACAAATAGAGGTGAAGCTCAGTACCGGCGCGTTGAGCACAATGGCGCTCCAGGCCAGCAAAATAGCGAAAATCATAATGCCGCGCTGTACCAGATTTTCCTTAATCTTCTCGGCGGGCATTTTGCGGCGCAGGATATTCATCACAATGCCTTGCGTCGCTTCGCGGAATCCTAAGTAAACGCCAAAGAAGGCGGTCATGACGGCAAAGATGTTCAGAATTACGCTAACCACTTTGACCCAGCCTGCGCCATCGCCGCTAATAAATTGCGCGGCGATCGCCAGGGCGGAAATATTCTGCTCATAGGCTTTCACCGCTTCGTCATGCCCCATCGCCAGGGTAAAGGAAACCGCATAGAAAAAGACGGTAACGAACAGGACGCCAAACGCGATATTCATGGCGCGCAGCGCTTTATGACGTGCGACCTCAATAGATTTTTCGCGTGAACGGTAAGAGATCACCATTGGGCTTAACGTCTGGATAAATAAAATCGAGGTCAGCGTAAATGGCAGGGTAATAATGGCGTTTTTAATCAGCAGGGCCATCGGCGGCAGCGCGCCAATGTTATACAGATGCCACATACCCACCATAGAGACGCCCAGCGCCGCCACTACCAGTAGCTTGGTCAGCACCATGCCGGTGGAGATTTTGAACAGTAATTTTTCACCGCGTGAGGAAATCGCTACCAGGATGCAGATCAGCACCAGACCATAAAATGGACTATCGGAAAGTAATCCTTCCGTTACGCCGAAAGTATGCAGATAAGAGGCGCTGTCGTTAGTAATCGCCGTAGAATAGACGAACATCCAGATGACGAGCATCACAAAGTACAGCGCGCCTAATAAAATACCCCAGTTTTTGCCCAGATAGCCGCTGATCACGCTGGGGTAGTCTTTACATTCCGGGGATTCCGCCAGCGTATTAATAAACAGCCGCTGGAACAGGTACATGGCCGGATAGCCAATAATAGAAGAGAGTAAAAAGACCCAAAGTCCCATCAGGCCAACCTGGACAGGAAGAAAAACGATCCCTGCGCCGATCGCCATCCCGATACTCATAATGACCCAACCGGTGTCGGTACTATCAAATTTGATGGCTTCACGCCATTCGCTTTCTGTCATCCCTGCCCGACGCGCCGGGGCTGATGCGTCGAGGATTACGCTGGTATTACTAGCCGATTCCATAGAATTCTCGCTCAATGTGTAGGTAGAGGTTTTTTTATTTTTCGTGCCGCAGCAAGGCGATATGCAGAACGTGAGGTGCAGGTACTTTCTTGTAATAAGAAAATCATACGCGCACGATAAGAGAAAAACTTACCAATAAAACGCCTGCATTTCTTGTGGGTTAAGAATTTTTTTCTATTTACTATTGGTTTAATGTTGTTATTTTCTCTATTTGACGCATATCACAACAAAAAAGGGCGCACGTTGGTGCGCCCTTTTCTCAGCTTCTGTCTTCTGCGTTATCCCATAGCCTGCTTACTCTGCGCCTGTCGGGCCTATCCACAAACGACTTTAATCGCCAGACCGCCGCGCGACGTCTCGCGATATTTGTCGTTCATGTCTTTACCCGTTTCGTACATGGTTTCGATCACTTTATCGAGCGAAACCCGCGGCTCAGAGGTACGGCGTAGCGCCATTCGCGCCGCATTTACCGCTTTAACGGCGTTAATCGCATTACGTTCAATACAAGGGATTTGTACCTGACCCGCCACCGGGTCACAGGTGAGGCCAAGGTTATGCTCCATCGCAATTTCCGCCGCAATACAGACCTGCGCCGGGCTGCCGCCCAGCAGTTCTGTCAGCCCCGCCGCCGCCATCGAACACGCGACGCCAACCTCGCCCTGACACCCCACTTCCGCGCCGGATATCGAGGCGTTCATCTTGTACAGCATGCCAATCGCCCCCGCCGACAGCAGATAGCGGGCGATAGAGTTGGCATTGACCGGACGACGGAATTTGTCGTAATAGGCCAGCACCGCAGGAATAATGCCGCACGCGCCGTTGGTCGGCGCGGTGACCACTCGCCCGCCCGCCGCGTTCTCTTCGCTCACGGCCAGGGCGAACATGTTAATCCAGTCGATGACGTTCATCGGATCGCGGGAAAGATTATCGCTGGAGACCAGCAGACGCCGTAACGCTACCGCTCGGCGTGGAACGTTCAGCGGCCCCGGCAGCACGCCCTCAGTATTCATGCCACGTTCAATTCCGGTCGCCATCACCTGCCAGATGCGGGCAAAGCCAGCGTCAATCTGCTCTTTGCTCCGCAACGCCAGTTCATTTTGCATCATCAGGCCGGAAACCGAGAACCCCTGTCTTTCACACAGCGTCAACAGTTCGCTGGCGGAATGAAAATCATACGGCACCGATTTTTCTACGTCGTGCGACTGGCCAAAGCGTTCCTCTTCGACAATAAAGCCGCCGCCAATAGAGTAATACGTTTTGTGTAAAAGCGGCGTTTGTCCGTGCCAGGCGGTAATACGCATACCGTTTTCATGGCGCGCCAGGGTTTCAGCGTGAAAGAAAATACTGTCGGCGACGGGAAAATCCACCACATGCGCGCCACCCGCCACCGATAAACGGCTGCTGCGGGCAACCTCCTGGATAAACGCCGGAATGCTATCAATATTGACATCCTGCGGCGTATTGCCCGCCAGGCCCATAATGACGGCGGTATCGGTCGCGTGGCCTTTGCCCGTCAGCGATAGCGATCCGTAAAGATCAACCGTGATGCGCGTCGTTCGCGGCAGGTCGCCGCTGTCGATCAGCCGATCGATAAAACATTTTCCTGCATTCATTGGCCCTACGGTATGGGAGCTTGAAGGTCCAATGCCAATCTTAAAAATATCAAATGCGCTAATCATATCTCCCCCTAAGATTACCGTTCAGTGAAGATCCGTCGCGGGGCGATCCACACGATCGCCCCGTTCACGTTACATCGCCTGAGTAAAGGTGCGCGAAATAACGTCCTGTTGCTGCTCACGAGTCAGCGCATTGAAGCGCACGGCATAGCCGGAAACGCGGATCGTCAGGTTCGGGTAGTTTTCCGGATGTTCAATCGCATCCAGCAACATTTCACGGTTCATGACATTGACGTTCAGATGCTGCCCGCCTTCTACCTGTGCTTCATGATGGAAATAGCCGTCCAGCAGGCCGACAAGATTGGTTTTCCGCACCGCATCTTCTTTCCCGAGCGCCGCAGGCACAATCGAGAAGGTGTACGAAATACCGTCTTTGGCGTAGGTAAACGGCAGTTTCGCCACCGACGTCAGCGAGGCTACCGCTCCTTTGCGGTCACGACCGTGCATCGGGTTCGCCCCCGGCGCGAACGGCGTTCCGGCGCGGCGTCCATCCGGCGTATTGCCAGTCTTCTGCCCGTACACGACGTTCGAGGTGATGGTCAAAATGGACTGCGTCGGCACCGCATTGCGATACGTCGGCAACACGCTAATTTTTTGCATAAAGCGTTTCACCAGGTCGCAGGCGATGCTGTCCACGCGCTCATCGTTGTTGCCGTACTGCGGATACTCGCCTTCAATAGCGAAGTCGATGGCAAGGCCATTTTCGTCGCGAATCGGTTTCACCTGAGCGTACCTGATGGCGGACAGGGAATCCGCCGCCACCGACAGTCCGGCGATGCCGCACGCCATCGTCCGATACACATCACGGTCGTGCAGCGCCATCAGCGAAGCTTCATAGCTGTACTTATCGTGCATGTAGTGAATGATGTTCAGCGCGCTAATGTACTGCACCGCCAGCCAGTCCATAAAATGGTCGAGGCTCTCCATTACCGTGTCGTAATCCAGCACCTCATCCGTTAACGGCGCGGTTTTCGGCCCAACCTGGATTTTCAGTTTCTCATCAACGCCGCCATTGATAGCGTACAGCAACGTTTTGGCAAGGTTGGCGCGCGCGCCGAAGAACTGCATCTGCTTACCGATGACCATCGGGCTGACGCAACAAGCGATAGCATAATCGTCGCTGTTAAAGTCGGTACGCATTAAATCGTCGTTTTCATACTGCAAAGATGAGGTCACGATGGAGACCTGCGCAGCATATTTCTTGAATGCCACCGGCAACGCTTCTGACCACAGTATGGTCAGGTTCGGCTCCGGCGCTGGCCCCATCGTGTGCAGGGTATGCAGATAACGGAAAGAGTTCTTCGTCACCAGCGTGCGGCCATCAAGCCCCATCCCGCCAATAACTTCGGTGGCCCAGATCGGATCGCCGGAAAAGAGCGAATCAAATTCCGGCGTGCGCAGGAAGCGCACCATGCGGATCTTCATGATGAAATGGTCGATCAGCTCCTGCGCCTGCTGCTCTGTCAGAAGACCCGCGTTGAAATCGCGCTCAATGTAGATATCAAGGAACGAGGCGGTTCTTCCCAGCGACATTGCACCGCCATTTTGCGATTTTACCGCCGCCAGATAAGCGAAGTAGAGCCACTGTACCGCTTCCTGCGCGTTCCGCGCCGGGCGGGAGATATCGTAGCCGTATTTCGCCGCCATCTCCTGCATTTGCAGCAGCGCGCGACGATGCTCCGCCAACTCCTCACGCAGGCGAATCGTCGCCTCAAGATTCTGTCCCTGCTCCAGATTCGACTGCAGATCGGCGAATTGCAGCTCGCGTTCGCGCACCAGATAACGGATGCCATACAGCGCGACACGACGATAATCGCCAATAATGCGCCCGCGACCATAACCATCCGGCAAACCGGTTAATACGCCGGATTTACGGCAGCGCAGCATATCCGGCGAGTAAACATCGAATACGCCCTGATTATGGGTTTTCCGCAGGTCGGTAAAGGTATATTCAAAATCGGCGTCCATTTCGCGGCCATAAGCGTGGAATGAACTTTTGATCATGTTAACGCCGCCAAACGGATGCAAAGCGCGTTTAAGCGGCTTATCCGTTTGTAAACCGACGATTTTTTCCAGCTCTTTTTCAATATACCCCGCATCGTGCGCGGTAATCGTCGTCGCGATGTTGGTATCGAAATCCACCGGCGCATGGGTCGCGTTCTCGATACGTATTCCCGCCATCACCTTTTCCCACAACGCCGTGGTCGCTGGCGTCGCGTCGGCGAGAAAAGATTCATCCCCCTCATAGGGCGTATAGTTATGCTGAATAAAATCACGGACATTAATTTCTTCTTTCCAGTCCGTACCTTTAAAATCACGCCATGCTTCGGCATACAGCATATCGCTGGTATCGATATTTACCTTCATGAAAAATAATCTCTCTACAGAACAGCCGTTAAGTTATGCAAATTCCACTGGTGCTTTCACGTTGCCTAAATGAATGGCATCAAGGGCAATCATTTTCTCTTCATTCGTGGGAATAACAGCGCAAATAACCTGAGAAGGGTTAGCGGAAATAATGCGCTCGCCGTGAGAATTCGGCTGCTTATTCATTTCAACGTCTAACGTAAGCCCCAGTACGCCCAAATGTTCAATGGCCAACTGGCGAATTAATACTGAATTTTCACCAATACCGCCGGTAAAAATAATGCCATCCAGCCGATGTAACGATGCCGCGTGTCCGGCAATATGACGGGCGATACGGTGGACAAATGTTTTTATCGCTAACCGGGCGCGCTCATGTCCTTCGTGCCAGGCTTTTTCCAGGACTCTAAGGTCGGATGACAACCCGGAGATGCCGAGCAAACCGGACTCTTTATTCACCACTCGCTCCAGATCGCTCAACGTCTGCCCGGTTTCTTTGGCTATCCACGCCATCGCGCCGAAATCAACGTCGCCGCTGCGAGTACCCATCATCAGCCCCTCAAGCGGCGTCATCCCCATTGAGGTATCCACGCTCTGACCATTGCGTACCGCGCAGATAGACGCCCCATTGCCCAGATGCGCGACAATCAGACCCGAGTTTTTTTCATCGAGGTCAAGCAGTTCATACGCGCGCCGCGAAACATAGCGATGCGACGTACCGTGAAAGCCGTAGCGACGCACACCCAGGCTGGAAAAATATTCCCACGGCAATCCGTACAAATAGGCTTCCGGCGCCAGCGTCTGGTGGAAACTGGTATCAAATACCGCCACCTGACGCACGGCCGGGAAAAGGTGCCGCGCCGCGTCAATGCCGCTTAAATTAGCGTAATTATGCAGCGGCGCTAAAGGTGATACCCGACGAATATTATCGATAATCTCATCGGTAATAATGACGGACTGCGTAAATAGCTCTCCACCGTGCGCGATACGGTGACCAATTAATGCCACGCTATCCGTTAAATCACGTTTTTCCAGCTCAAAGGCAATGGCTTTTAACGCGTCCTCATAATTAGAGTGCGCGAGGTTTATCGGCTTATCGCCATTAATAGATAAAAAGGCGTTTTCAGTATTCATCCCATCTGCTATTCCCGCCATTAAAACATCACAGGTAGCGACATCCAGTACAGAGAATTTGATAGAAGATGATCCGCAATTAATGACCAGAACGACCGGAAATTCATTCATGTAGTGCCTCCGTCGATGTCAGCCTGCGTCCACGCCCTGGGGCGGAACGCAGGCTAAACGTGAGGATTAGAACAATTTGTAGACAATATTCAGGATGGTCAGCAGACCAATCAGGGTGACGAACACGTTATCCAGACGACCACGGTACTTCGCCAGCGACGGCGCTTTACGAATGGCGTACATCGGCAGCAGGCATAACAGCGAGGCGATAATCGGCGCGCCCATCGCTTCAATCAGGTCCAGAATGTTCGGGTTTGCGTAAGCTACGACCCAGGTAGACCCCATAATGAAGATCATGCTGATGGTGTTAAGCTTGCCCATAGAGACTTTGGTTTTATCGCCTTTATAACCGAATTTCAGCACCAGGCCGTTCAGCCCTTCCAGCGTCCCCAGGTAGTGACCGAAGAAAGATTTGAAAATAGCAACCAGCGCGATGATAGACGCGCCATACTCCAGCACCGTTGCAAAAGTAGATTTTGTCCCCGACAAAGAGGCGAAATGGTTGGCCAGGTAGGAAAGTACCGGAATGTTCTGCGCTTTCGCATCCGCCATGTTCTGTGGAGAGAGCGTAAACAGGCAGCTAAAGGCGAAGAACATCACCACGGCGACCATCAGCATACTGGCGCGCGAGATGATCTGTGAACATTTACGCTCGGTAAATTCGCGGCCAAACTCTTTCTCATACTCTTCCCGCTTAGACACCACGAAGGAAGAGACGATGGGCGAAAAGTTAAAGGAGAACACCATGATAGAGATGCCCAGCCACACCGTAACCAGTATGCCATCGTGCCCGGTCAGCGCGATATTACTGAGATCAACCTGATCGATAACCGCCGAGTTCCAGTAAGGAATCAGCGATAATGAGATTAGCACCAGGCTGGCGATAAACGGCCATACCAGGTAACTCATCACCTTAACCATCAGATCTTTACCAAACCAGATCACAAAGGCCATCAGCAGCAGCAAGAACAGCGCCACGAAACCGCGATTCAACGCTGGCATCTGCAACTGGTTTTCCCAAAACGTCATGAACGTGTTAGTGATGGTGACGCCATAAATCCACAGCAGCGGACAAATCGCAAAGAAGTAAAGGAACGTGATAACTACCCCGCCCGTTTTACCAAAGTGCTCTTCGACCGTTTCCGTAATATTGCCGGACGGATTAGATCCGGATAAACACAGACGCGCCAGCGCCCGGTGACAATAGAACGCAATGGGGTAAGCTAAAACCAGCATCAGCAGAATGGGGATAAGCCCGCCAAACCCGGCGCGGATAGGGAAAAACAGCACCCCGGCGCCAATGGCGGTACCAAATAAACCCAGCGTCCACGTCGTGTCCGATTTACGCCATGACGACTGTTTTGCCTGGCTGGATACAATGCTATCAGTAGTACTCATATCCTATCCTCACGAAAAGATTAAGCGTCAACTAAACCCGTAATTTGTGATACACGAGAAAGATCGATATTGCCGCCAGAAATAATACTGACCGTTTTTCTGTTCTGAATATGACTATCTAATTTCCCGCTTAATAGTGCGGCGCAGGCCAGTGCGCCAGCGCCTTCAGTAATAACCTTATTGCGCTGAATTAAAGCGATCATGCTGTTACGAATTTCATCTTCGCTAACCAGAACAATGTCATCGACTAATTCACGAACAATTTCATAGGTTAAATTACCCGGGCGGGAGACATCACAACCATCCGCCAGGGTGCCGGTCGTTCGGTGCGTGGTTATTTCGCCGGCGTAATAAGACGCCGCCATACCGTGAACATTTTCGGCCTGTACGCCGATAACTTTAATGGTTGGGTTAATCGATTTAATCGCAATGGCAATACCTGCAATTAAACCACCGCCGCCAATAGGCACGATGACATTATCGACATCGTACAGATCTTCCATAATTTCCAGACCAATAGTGCCCTGCCCGGCAATGACTTTTGGATCGTCGTAAGGCGGAATAAAAATGCGGCCTTCGGTTTCGACAATTTCACTCACCTTAGCAATGGTGTCATTGAAGTTGTCACCGTGGAGCACCACTTCCGCCGAATAATCACAGGTGGCCGCCACTTTTGACTTTGGCGCGCCCTTCGGCATCACGACTTTGCCGTCAATACCCAGCATTGCGCAAGAAAGAGAAACGCCCTGTGCATGATTACCTGCGGAACAGGCCACGACGCCTTTACGTTTTTCCGCCTCCGTTAACGAGCTAAGTTTGTTAAAAGCGCCACGAATTTTAAATGAACCCGTACGCTGCATATTTTCAAACTTGAGAAATATTTCGCCTTTGCAACGTTCACTAAAATAGTTAGAGCGAGGCATTCCCGTTTTATATATCTTCCCCGCCAGTCTTTTTTTCGCTTCGAGGATATCTTCAATTGCAACCGGGAGATCGTATGTAATGTGCATTATAACCTCTTAACCTGGGTATTAAAAATAAGTTACCGTTGCCCACTGTTCAAAAGAAACAGGTGGCGTCAATTTCGCTAAATATGTTTATTCCATATCATTCAATTTCTATTAACTGCCTGCGTCTGCATCCATTATATGATGAATATTGCTTAGCCAATTCTACTAATACTGAAGCGGCTTTTTTGATACGATAATTTTTAGACCATACCGCCGCATAACGTGCGACGGGTAATGTGTCTTTGATTGGTATCGTGATAAATTGATTAGAGCCAAAAGGCGTGGTCATATCGCAGGGAATAACAGTTAAGAAATCAGCATTGAGAACAAGATTATATATTGTGACAACGGAATCTGTTTTAACAATGTTTTCGATGCTGATGCCATTTCGTTGTAGAGTGGTGAGTAATTCGCTGTAGTAGCCCATATTCGTTTGCGGCAACACCCACTGTTCGTCTTTTAACGATTCCAGTGTGATGGTGCCGGTGCATGTTCGGGACTTGCTGGCTACCAGGACAAACTCTGATTCAAACAGCGGCTCGACATGCAGATCCTGTAGCTGCATTTCATTACTGAGCGTACCGATAGCAAAGTCCAGCCGCCCGTCGCGCAGGGCCGGCAGGAATGAAGAGAGCTGGGCTTCGTACATGGATACCTGCGCTTTTGGAAAGACCTCTTTGAACTTATGAATCATATCGGACATGAAGGTAAAGCCAATCAGCGAAGGAAAGCCAAACGAGACGTCGACAACGGTATTGCACGTCATACTGTTCATCTCGTTGATCATGTTTTTCATTTCGCGGGTGATAGATTCAGACCAGGAAAGCAGTACCTGTCCCGCTTCGGTCAACGTAACGCCGGTATTTTTACGTACAATTAGCTCAACGCCAAAATAGGCCTCAACATCGCTAATGATTTTACTGACGGCGGGTTGGGTTAACCCTAACGATTTTGCGGCAGAACCGATAGAACCACTTCTAATGACTTCCTGAAAGACCACCAAATGCTGTGTTTTAGGGAGAACAAGAGTATTCATATCTACCGCTCTGAAATAACATTGTGAACGGCAGGAAGTGTAGCAAATTAAATCTTAAAGGTTATGTGCGACCACTCACAAATTAACTTGCCGCAATTTTTACATGGTCTTTATTAAATAAATAAAATCTGTTATTTCAATGAGTTACAAAAATAAAACAGCAACTTAGTCTGATTTCAATCAAAAAATAGGGTCGGGATAACGATATATTATGGCGATAACCAGCCTATTTTATCTCCTATTTTCGACATCCCATGAAGGCGATATTTCAATCAATTACGGGACATTTTATCGACAATTCCAGCGTTAAATTTAAAACGTAATTTCTCAAATTTAAGTATAAACCGAAGGTAAATGCGCTTAAAAACCGTTACGCGTCACATTTTTTTACCTTATTTGTTTGTAAAGAAACATTTAATAAAATTTTAACCAAAATATTTCATACATTTAATTTTCATTTACAACAAATAATTTACACCGTTTTCTTGCTGTTTTTCAGGATGTAATTTTGTGAAAGAAATCGATTGCTTTTCACTTCAACTAAAAAGAGCGCAATCCATAGCGTTTTGTGTTTCTCATCACAAAAACGAATAATATTATGTCACCACGGCTGTCAATTAATTGCCGGATAGTGACGCTGGCGTCTTCTGCAACCTCTATACCCTTCACCGGCCTGATAAGCAAAAACCCGCCGAAGCGGATTTTATGAAGAGGTGAAACTGACCGATAAGCCGCTTTCTTTTGGGTATAGTGTCGTGGACAGTCATTCATCCTGTCGCCCTGTAAAAGCAAAAACCCGCCGAAGCGGGTTTTATGAAGAAGTGAAACTGACCGATAAGCCGCTTTCTTTCGGGTATAGCGTCGTGGACAGTCATCCATCCTGCCGCCCTGTAAAAGCAAAAACCCGCCAGCTTACACTGACGGGTTTTATGAAGAAGTGAAACTGACCGATAAGCCGCTTTCTTTTGGGTATAGCGTCGTGGACAGTCATCCATCCTGCCGCCCTGTAAAAGCAAAAACCCGCCAGCTTACACTGACGGGTTTTATGAAGAAGTGACACTGACCGATAAGCCGCTTTCTTTTGGGTATAGCGTCGTGGACAGTCATTCATCCTGCCGCCCTGTAAAAGCAAAAACCCGCCAGCTTACACTGACGGGTTTTTGCATGAAGAGGTGAAACTGACCGATAAGCCGGGTTCTGTCGTGGACAGTCATTCATCTAGGCCAGCAATCGCTCACTGGCTCAAGCAGCCTACCCGGGTTCAGTACGGGCCGTACCTTATGAACCCCTATTTGGCCTTGCTCCGGGTGGAGTTTACCGTGCCACGGACTGTTACCAGCCGCGCGGTGCGCTCTTACCGCACCCTTTCACCCTTACCTGATCCCACTTACGTGGGCCATCGGCGGTTTGCTCTCTGTTGCACTGGTCGTGGGTTTCCCCCCCAGGCGTTACCTGGCACCCTGCCCTATGGAGCCCGGACTTTCCTCCCCTCCGCCCGTCTCCCCGAAAGGTCGACGACGAAGCGGCGACTGTCTGGTCAGCTTCGGCGCGCAGTATAGAGGGTTCGCGCGACTTTGTCACCCTGCGCTGCGCATTCCTATCGCCAGAGCGGCAGCAACATTTCTGGATGCCCGATAAATATTGTCAAAAGCGCCCCGAAAAGCCTCCTCCAGCGTCACGATGCGCGTGAGTACGCTAAAGACAGCGTCGATGCCATAGTGATGCACTACCCCTACATCGTGCGTCAGGCTGCCGGCAATGCCAATCACTGGCTTATGATATTTTTTCGCCACATTCGCGACGCCAATCGGCACTTTACCGCGAATACTTTGGCTATCAATCCGCCCTTCTCCCGTCACCACCAGCGTACAGTCGTGGATATGCTCCTCCAGGTTCAGTGCCGCCGTGACAATTTCGATCCCGCTGCGTAATTCCGCACCGAGAAAAGCCATTAACGCCGCCCCCATACCGCCTGCCGCGCCTGCGCCGGGCGCCGCCTTTACGTCGACATTCAGCGATTTTTTTATGATGTCGGCATAGTGAGCAAGATTTCTGTCCAGCTCAACAATGTTCTCTTCGGTCGCGCCTTTCTGCGGCCCAAAAATTCGTGATGCGCCGTTGTCGCCGATCAGAGGATTAGACACATCGCAAGCGACACGAATAGCGCAGAGTTTTAAACGGGGATCGAGCTCTGAAATATCAATGTCGCTTAGACAATGAAGGCTTCCGCCACCGTAACCGATATCCGCGCCGTTTGCATCGCGCAGTTTTGCGCCCAGCGCCTGCATCATCCCTGCGCCGCCGTCATTTGTCGCGCTGCCGCCAATGCCGATAATGATATTGCTTGCGCCGCTTTCCAGCGCCTGCAATATCAGCTCCCCCGTTCCCCGCGAGGTAGTAATCAAAGGGTTGCGTTTTTCTGGTGGAACCAGCGCCAGTCCGCTGGCCGCCGCCATTTCAATAAACGCGGTTTTACCATCCCCGGACATTCCCCAGCAGGCTTTCACTTTTTCACCCAACGGCCCGGTCACCCATGCGGTGCGTTCAACGCCCTGCGTCGCGGCAATCATGGCTTCGACCGTTCCTTCGCCGCCATCGGCAACCGGAACAGAGACATATTGCGCATCGGGGAAAATTTCCCGAAATCCTTTTTCTATCGCCTGCGCTACCTCGGCGGCAGAAAGGCTTTCTTTGTAGGAGTCGGGGGCAATTACGATTTTCATAGTGGTAGCCTGTTACTGCACAACGCCGGATGGCGTTTCACTTATCCAGCCTGAAATTCAGGCCCGGATCGCTACACGCCATCCGGGCACAACGTCGTTAGCGAGTGACTTCCACTTTCGCCAGTTTTTCGTAGTAGCACGCCAGCGCGCTATGGTCGTCATTACCGTGTCCATCCGCGCGTAACGCCTGCATCATTTCCATAACGGCGGCGGTCAGCGGGAGCTGCGCGCCAACGCCGTGGGAGGTATCCAGCGCATTCGCCAGATCTTTAATGTGCAGATCGATACGGAAACCTGGCTTAAAGTTTCTGTCCATGACCATCGGCGCTTTCGCATCCAGTACCGTGCTGCCAGCCAGACCGCCGCGAATCGCCTGATAGACCAGATCCGGGTTGACGCCCGCTTTAGTCGCCAGCGTCAGCGCTTCAGACATGGCGGCGATATTCAACGCCACGATTACCTGGTTAGCCAGTTTTGTGACGTTGCCTGCGCCGATATCGCCGGTATGCACCACGGAACCCGCCATCGCTTTCATCAGGTCGTAGTACTTGTCGAAAATGGCTTTATCGCCCCCCACCATCACCGACAGCGTGCCATCAATCGCCTTCGGCTCGCCGCCGCTGACCGGCGCATCCAACATCTCAACGCCCTTCGCCTTCAGCGCATCGCTGATTTCACGGCTTGCCAGCGGCGCGATAGAACTCATATCAATCAATACGGTTCCCGGCTTCGCGCCTTCGATGATACCGTTCTCGCCCAGCGCAACCTCTTTCACATGCGGAGAGTTAGGCAGCATCGTGATGATGACGTCACACTGTTCAGCGATCGCCTTCGCCGTAGAGGCCGTTTCCGCGCCTGCGGCAATGACGTCGGCAATCGCTTCAGGATTACGATCGGACACCACCAGCGAATACCCTGCTTTCAGTAAGTTTTTGCTCATGGGCTTACCCATGATGCCTAAGCCAATAAAGCCAACTTTCATCGTCATAGCGTTCTCTCTTTCCATACCAGGATTATTTTTTAAAGGTGTCGGCAAGCTTCTGCGTGCTGGCGCGGAATGCGCCTAAATCGCTGCCAACGGCGACAAAGGTCGCGCCCCATTCCAGATAACGGCGGGCATCCGCCTCTACCGGCGCCAGAATGCCGCACGGTTTACCGTGCGCTTTAGCGCGGGCGAAAATATGTTGAATCGTCTGCTGCACGTCAGGGTGAGAAGCATTGCCGAGATGACCCAGCGCGGCGGCCAGATCGCTGGGGCCGACAAAAATGCCATCAACGCCTTCCGTTGCGGCGATGGCATCAACATTGTCGACACCCAACTGGCTTTCGATTTGAACAATAATGGTGATGTTTTTGTTCGACTGCGCAAAGTAATCAGGCACCGTACCGAACATATTCGCGCGGTGAGAAACGGAGACGCCGCGAATGCCTTCCGGCGGGTAACGCGTCGAGGCGACGGCGCGAGCCGCTTCCTCTTGCGTTTCAACAAAGGGGATCAGGAAGTTATAAAACCCAATATCCAGCATCCGTTTGATAATGACCGGTTCATTGGTTGGCACACGTACCACAGGCGCGCTGGCGCTGCCTTTCAATGCCATTAACTGCGGAATTAAGGTGGTCACATCGTTCGGCGCATGTTCGCCATCCAGCACCAGCCAGTCAAATCCCGCCAGACCGAGAACTTCGGTGGTGATTGGGCTTGCCAGTGCAGACCAGCAGCCAATCTGCACCTGTTGCGCCGCTAGCGCCGCTTTAAACTTATTCGGGAAAATAGCGTTATTCATCGCTTATACCTTCGCTTATTTCTTTAATTCTCTACATGTGATGCCGCCACCATAACTTATAGCAACGACAATAAAATGCTTATCTGAAATCAGAATGGGTCTCCGCATTCTATTTCTAATGTGGTACACATCCTGTAGCACAATATACCGTTCTGATATCTTTATCGTCTTTTATTATTATCATGGTATTTTCAAATAACTCGTCAGATACACTGAATTCGCCATTCAGTATAAACAGCCTATGGCGGATAATCATTGTGCAAACGCTCATTAAAAAGGGATTATTTAACGCTTATTTTTGAGCATACGCCCATGATACTGGGCGCTAATGCACACATTTACGCTTTACCCGGCCTGCATAAAAAATTTCATAATTTGCGGTGATCTGGATCACATTCTTATATTTATACTCCTGTCATTCTTATTTCATTATGCATGAACTTTATTTCTTATATTGAGATTTAACGATTTAACCATAACCAAAATAGATAATCCTATTTCTATCATCCAGGCTGGAGAATGTTGAACAATGGCCAATATCGAAATTCGCCAGGAATCGCCATCGGCGTTTTATATAAAAGTACATGAAACCGATAATGTCGCAATTATTGTTAATGACCACGGTCTTAAAGCCGGAACACGTTTTCCGGATGGCCTGGAACTGACTGAACATATTCCGCAAGGCCATAAAGTTGCTCTGACGGATATCCCCGCTCACGGCGAAATCATCCGTTATGGCGAAGTCATCGGTTATGCGGTACGCGACATCCCGCACGGAAGCTGGATCGACGAGTCGCTGGTTGAACTGCCAAAAGCGCCGCCGCTGAATACGCTACCGCTGGCGACCAAAGTACCGGAACCGCTGCCGCCGCTGGAAGGCTACACGTTTGAGGGCTATCGTAACGCCGATGGCAGCGTCGGCACCAAAAATCTGCTTGGCATTACCACCAGCGTGCACTGTGTGGCGGGCGTGGTCGATTATGTGGTGAAAGTGATTGAGCGCGATCTCCTGCCCAAATACCCGAATGTCGATGGCGTTGTAGGGCTAAACCATCTGTACGGCTGCGGCGTGGCAATCAACGCGCCGGCGGCGGTCGTGCCGATTCGCACGATTCATAATATCGCGCTCAACCCCAATTTTGGCGGCGAAGTGATGGTGATTGGCCTCGGTTGCGAAAAACTGCAGCCGGAACGGCTGCTGGAAGGCACCGAGGATGTTCCCGCCATCGCCGTTGAAAGCGCCAGTATTGTGCGTTTACAGGACGAGCAGCATGTCGGCTTTAAATCAATGGTCGACGATATTTTGCGGGTCGCCGAACGCCATCTGACGAAACTGAACCAGCGCCAGCGCGAAACCTGCCCGGCCTCCGAGCTGGTCGTCGGGATGCAATGCGGCGGCAGCGATGCGTTTTCCGGCGTCACGGCAAACCCGGCGGTGGGTTATGCTTCCGATCTGTTGGTACGCTGCGGCGCGACCGTCATGTTCTCGGAGGTCACCGAAGTGCGCGATGCCATTCATCTTCTGACGCCGCGCGCCATCAACGAAGCCGTGGGTAAACGCCTGCTGGATGAAATGGCCTGGTACGATAACTACCTTGATATGGGGAAAACCGATCGCAGCGCTAACCCCTCCCCTGGCAACAAAAAAGGCGGACTGGCGAACGTCGTGGAAAAAGCGTTGGGCTCTATCGCTAAATCGGGTAAGAGCGCCATTGTCGAAGTATTGTCACCGGGCCAGCGCCCCACCAAACGCGGCCTGATTTACGCCGCGACGCCCGCCAGCGATTTCGTCTGCGGCACGCAGCAGGTCGCTTCCGGCATTACCGTACAGGTCTTTACCACCGGACGCGGCACGCCGTACGGGCTGATGGCGGTGCCGGTCATTAAAATGGCGACGCGTACCGAGCTGGCGAACCGCTGGTATGACTTAATGGATATCAATGCAGGCACCATCGCCACGGGTGAAGAGACAATCGAAGATGTGGGCTGGAAGCTGTTTCACTTTATTCTCGATGTCGCCAGCGGCCGGAAAAAGACTTTCTCGGACCAGTGGGGCCTACATAACCAACTGGCGATATTTAACCCGGCGCCAGTGACCTGATCCAGTCAGTACCCTTCTCCGACCAGGGTATAACCGCATAATCTGTAGACCGGGTAAGCGCCAGCGCTACCCGGTATTTTTTCGCCCTTAGTCTGTAGCCTGAAGTATGTCTGCCCGACATGCTTTTTTTATGCCTGACTTTCGATAACTTCCATTTTATTTCGAAACTTTCATTTATCAGATCAAAATCACAAAAAAACATTCCGAAAGCCTATAAATTCTTTCAAAGAAAACAAACGAAAGATTTCGGAGGAAGGATGTTTATCATTTCAGGCAGAACAATGCTAAAGAAGGCGCAGCAGGAAGGTTATGCTGTGCCGGCGTTTAACATCCACAATCTGGAGACATTGCAAGTGGTGGTGGAAACCGCCGCAGAATTGCGCTCTCCGCTGATTGTCGCCGGTACGCCAGGCACCTTTAGCTACGCAGGCGTCGGTAATATCGTGGCCATCGCCGCAGAACTGGCGAAAAGCTGGAACCATCCTCTCGCGGTACATCTCGATCATCATGAAAAACTGGCCGACATCAAAATGAAAGTCGCCGCCGGGGTACGCTCGGTCATGATCGACGGGTCGCATTTCCCCTTTGCCGACAATATTGCGCTGGTGAAAAGCGTGGTTGATTACTGTCATCGCTACGATGTCAGCGTTGAAGCTGAACTTGGGCGTCTCGGCGGGCAGGAAGACGATCTTATCGTTGACGGCAAAGATGCGCTTTATACCCATCCGGAACAGGCCCGGGAATTTGTAGAAAAAACGGGTATCGACTCGTTAGCCATTGCTATCGGCACCGCTCATGGCCTCTACACCGCTGAACCAAAACTTGATTTTGAACGACTGACGGAAATTCGTCAGCGGGTTGATGTCCCCTTAGTCCTTCACGGCGCCTCTGGCCTGCCGACCCGCGATATTACCCGCGCTATTTCGCTGGGCATCTGCAAAGTTAACGTCGCGACCGAGCTTAAAATCGCCTTTTCCGGCGCGCTTAAAAACTATTTAACGCAACACGCAGAGGCCAGCGATCCCCGCCATTACATGATCCCGGCGAAAGCGGCCATGAAAGAGGTTGTACGTAAAGTGATTGCCGACTGCGGTTGTGAAGGGAAGCTCTAAAGCCCCCGGATTTAGCACGGCAAAGGGCGTTTTCATAGCTGGATCACGAAAGCCATTATTATCCTTTGCCTTCAAACCAAAAATATTATGAAGATAAACAAAAGATATCGGAGCCAGAAGTGAAAGAAATAATTTCTCGTCACAAAGCAGGAGAACAGATAGGGATCTGTTCCGTATGTTCAGCACACCCGCTGGTGATTGAATCCGCATTACGTTTTGATCTGAATAGCGGGAACAAAGTTCTGATCGAAGCGACCTCTAACCAGGTTAATCAGTTTGGCGGTTATACCGGCATGAAACCGGCTGACTTTCGTGATTTTGTCTATGGCATCGCCCAGGAAGTGGGTTTTCCACGCGAACGGCTTATTTTAGGCGGCGATCACCTGGGACCTAACTGCTGGCAAAACGAACCTGCAGATACGGCGATGGAAAAATCCGTCGAACTCATTAAGGCTTACGTCGCTGCCGGGTTTAGCAAAATCCATCTTGATGCCTCTATGTCCTGCGCTGACGACCCGACGCCGCTGGACCCAATGGTTGTCGCTAAACGCGCCGCCCTGCTTTGCCAGGCAGCGGAAACGACGGCGACCGACGAACAAAAACGCCATTTAACCTATGTTATCGGCACTGAAGTTCCGGTTCCGGGCGGAGAAGCCAGCGCCATTAACGCCGTACATGTTACCCGCGAACAGGATGCGGCTCGCACGCTGCAAACGCATCAGGCTGCTTTTCGCGCCCTGGGGCTGGAGGAGGCATTGAACCGGGTTATCGCGATTGTCGTACAGCCGGGCGTAGAATTCGACCATACACAGATTATCCACTATCAACCGCAGGCCGCTAAAGCGCTTTCCGACTGGATAAAAGAAACGCCGATGGTCTATGAAGCGCACTCCACCGATTACCAAACTCGCCAGGCCTACCGTGCGCTGGTACGCGATCATTACGCCATTCTGAAGGTCGGCCCGGCGCTCACTTTCGCGCTGCGCGAAGCCATTTTCGCACTTGCGCAAATGGAAAACGAGCTGATCTCCCCGGAACAACGTAGTCGGGTACTGGAGGTCATTGATGAAGTTATGCTAAACGAGCCAGGCTACTGGAAAAAATACTACCGTCCAACCTGGAGCCAGGCGATGGTCGACATCCACTTTAGTTTGTCTGACCGTATTCGCTATTACTGGCCGCACCCGCGTATTCGTCAAAGCGTAGAGAAGTTAATCGCCAATCTGAATAACGTCACATTGCCGCTGGGATTAATTAGCCAGTTTATGCCCGTACAGTTTGAACGCCTGTCTGAGGGCGTGCTCACCCCCACGCCGCATAACCTGATTATTGACAAAATTCAGGATGTTCTGCGCGCTTATCGCTTCGGTTGCACGCCGGATGTCGCCTGAATAATGGAGAATTTATGAGCCAACTATTTGTCCGAACCGGAATCACATTCGACTCGAGCCAACAGGCGCTGGCGCACATTGGCAAAGAGATGCTGGCGAAAGGCGTGGTACATGATAGTTATCCGCAGGCGCTGGTGGAACGTGAAGCGTCTTTTCCTACCGGCATTGCGCTGGAGCGTCACGCCGTCGCTATCCCTCATTGCGAGGCGGTTCATGCGAAATCACCCGCTATCTATCTGATTCGTCCAGATAAGCCGGTCATGTTTCAACAGGCGGATGATGACGAAGAGATTGCCGTTTCGTTAATCATCGCCTTAATCGTTGAAAACCCGGCGGCACAGCTAAAACTTCTGCGCCGCCTGTTTAGTGAGCTACAGAACCCAAGCACCCTCGATGCCCTGTTAAGCGCGCCGGATGCCGAACTGGCGATACGCTTTCAGGAAACCATCCTTGAGCCTGAGCAGTGCGTCCAGGTTTGATAATAAATTGATAATAATGAGGAATACCCTATGAAACGTAAAGTAATTGTGGCCTGTGGCGGTGCGGTTGCAACCTCAACGATGGCTGCGGAAGAAATTAAAGAGCTATGTGATGCCAACCATATTGAGCTCGACTTAGTGCAATGCCGGGTCACCGAAATCGAAACCTATATGGACGGCGCCGATCTTATCTGTACCACTGCCAGGGTCGATCGCGCCTTCGGCGATATTCCCGTCGTTCACGGTATGCCTTTTGTTTCCGGCGTGGGTATTGAAGCATTACAGCAAAAAATTCTGTCCATTCTCATGGGGTAACGTATGTTTAGCGAAATAATGCGTTATATCCTCGACTTAGGCCCAACGGTGATGTTGCCTCTGGTGATCATCGTGTTCTCTAAACTGCTGGGAATGAAGCTTGGGGATTGTTTTAAATCGGGTTTGCATATTGGTATCGGCTTCGTGGGTATTGGTCTGGTCATCGGCCTGATGCTGGATTCTATCGGCCCCGCGGCGAAAGCCATGGCGGAACATTTCCAAATCAATCTCCACGTTATTGACGTCGGCTGGCCAGGTTCATCGCCCATGACCTGGGCGTCACAAATCGCGCTGGTCGCGATCCCTGTCGCCATCGGGGTTAACGTCCTGATGCTGGTGACCCGCATGACCCGCGTGGTGAATGTCGATATCTGGAATATCTGGCACATGACCTTCACGGGCGCCATGCTGCATCTGGCGACCGGTTCATACTGGCTGGGGATTCTGGGCGTTGTGGTTCATGCCGCCTTTGTCTACAAACTGGGGGACTGGTTTGCCAAAGATACCCGCGACTATTTTGGCCTGGAGGGGATTGCAATCCCACACGGTTCATCCGCGTACCTGGGCCCCGTGGCGGTGCTCGTTGATACCATTATCGAAAAAATTCCGGGCCTCAATCGTATTCACTTTAGCGCAGACGATGTCCAGAAACGCTTCGGACCGTTTGGCGAGCCGGTGACTGTCGGCTTCGTGATGGGGCTGGTGATTGGTGTACTGGCAGGCTACGACACCAAAGCCGTTCTGCAACTGGCGGTCAAAACCGCAGCGGTGATGCTGCTTATGCCACGCGTCATTAAACCTATTATGGATGGCCTAACGCCTATCGCCAAACATGCGCGTAAACGTCTACAGGCCAAATTTGGCGGGCAGGAGTTCCTGATAGGCCTTGATCCAGCGCTACTGCTCGGTCATACCTCTGTTGTCTCCGCGAGCCTGATATTCATTCCGCTGACCATCCTGATTGCCGTCTTAGTACCGGGGAACCAGGTGCTGCCGTTCGGCGACCTCGCCACCATCGGTTTCTTTATTGCGATGGCGGTTGCGGTACACCAGGGCAACCTGTTCCGCACGCTGATTTCAGGTGTCATTATTATGGGTATCACCCTGTGGATAGCCACCCAGACGATTGGCCTGCATACCCAACTGGCTGCCAATGCCGGAGCGCTAAAAGCTGGCGGACAAGTCGCCTCGCTGGATCAGGGCGGTTCCCCCATCACCTGGCTGCTGATTCAACTTTTTACCTGGCAGAATATCGTCGGCTTCGCCGTCATTGCCATTATCTATCTGGCTGGCGTACTGCTGACCTGGCGTCGCGCCCGACAGTTTGTCGCGGCTGAGAAAGCCACGGCGCTACAGCAAAGTCAAATCGCCTCTTAATTTTAGGGGAGCAATCGCTCCCCTCACCTTCCTGGAGAATGTTATGAAATCAGTGGTTATTCACGCTGAGGGAGACGTGCGCGTTGAAGAACGCCCCTTACCACAACTGCAAGCCGAGGACGATGTGTTGGTCAAGGTCGTTAGCTCAGGGCTTTGCGGGTCGGATATCCCGCGTATTTTCGCGCAGGGCGCCCATTATTATCCTATTACGTTAGGTCATGAATTCAGCGGCTACGTTGAATCCTACGGCACAGGCGTAACGGATATGCAGCCCGGCGATGCCGTCGCTTGTGTCCCGCTTCTTCCCTGCTTTCACTGTCCGCAATGCGAACGCGGTTACTTTTCTTTATGCAAACAGTATCAGTTTGTAGGATCGCGCAGCGAAGGCGGTAATGCGGAATATGTGGTGGTCAAACGGGCCAATCTTTTCCGCTTGCCGTCTGATATGTCAATTGAAGATGGCGCGTTTATCGAACCGATTACCGTGGGCTTACACGCCTTTCATCTGGCGCAGGGCTGCGAGGGGAAAAACGTAATTATCGTTGGTGCCGGGACAATTGGCCTGCTGGCCTTACAGTGCGCGCGGGAACTGGGCGCGCGAAGCGTAACGGCGATTGATATCAATCCGCAGAAACTGAAACTGGCGAAAGCGCTCGGCGCAACGCATACCTGTAATAGCCGGGAAATGACCGCAGACGACATCCAGACCGCGTTGTCCGACATTCAGTTTGATCAACTGGTTCTCGAAACGGCAGGAACTCCCCAGACCGTCTCGCTGGCTATCGATATCGCCGGGCCGCGCGCGCAACTGGCGCTGGTGGGGACGTTACATCACGATCTCACCCTGACAACGCGTACATTCGGGTTAATTTTGCGTAAAGAGCTCACGCTCCTCGGCAGTTGGATGAACTACTCCGCGCCATGGCCAGGAGAGGAATGGGAAACCGCAGCGCGCCTGTTGGCTGAAAAACGTCTTCAACTGGCCCCTCTCATTGCCCATCGCGGCGATGCGGAAAGCTTTGCAGAAGCAGTCAAAGCGCTTAATGGCGCGCCCATGCAGGGCAAAATCTTACTTCAACTTTCCTGATGGTACGAGCCAGCAACCTGCGCTGGCTCACATTTCCTTTCGAAATTTAGCGTTCACCTTTCGCAATCCTTCGTTTAAACTAGTTACAGTTAATTATCAGGCAAATCAATATGAACTCATTTGAGCGAAGAAATAAAATTGTCGACCTGATTAATACGCAAGGCAGCGTGCTGGTGATGGATCTTTCAAATACCTTTGGTATTTCTGAAGTGACTATCCGTGCTGACCTGCGTCTGCTGGAAGAGAAAGGCCTTGTCACCCGTTTTCATGGCGGCGCGGCAAAACCGGGAAGTCATCTGGCGGAAGGCGACAATCAGGAAGTCATTCTGGAAGATCGGTATCAACTCGCCAGCGATCCGAAAAAGCGGATTGCCCAGGCGGCTGCGGCAATGGTTGAAGAAGGAATGACCATCATTCTGGATAGCGGGAGCACAACATTACTGATTGCGGAAGCGCTCGCGCGAAAAAGCAATATTACGGTGATCACTAACAGCTTGCCTGCCGCTTTTACGCTATCAGAAAATAAAGATCTCACGCTGGTGGTCTGCGGCGGTACGGTACGGCATAAAACCCACTCAATGCACGGCACGATTGCGGAACGATCGCTACACGGCATCAGCGCCGATGTCATGTTTGTCGGGGCGGATGGCATTGATGCGACAAACGGTATTACCACGTTTAACGAAGGTTATTCCATTAGCGGCGTCATGGCGGCGGCTGCACACAAAGTTATCGCGGTACTGGACGCGACCAAATTTAACCGTCGCGGCTTTAACCAGGTATTGCCGATGGACAAGATCGACTGTGTGATAACCGATGACACCATCAGCAAACAGGATAAAGCGGCATTAGCGAAAACAGGCGTGGAATTAATGATCGTCTAAAAAGGAGTCGGTTATGCGTTGCTGATCGCGAGAGTAAGCCCGAAGGAAAGGTCCGGTCCGCTATCACCGCCCAATGCCCCCATCACTTTACCCACATCAATCACCTGATTGAGTATTAACGCGATGGCGATAAAAGGCGGTTCCCGGGCGCTCGCTTTTACTCTTCCTGCTGCTCCAGCGCGTACTTATACAGCGCATTTTTCTTCACGCCGTGAATTTCTGCTGCCAGCGCCGCCGCTTTTTTCAGCGGCAGTTCTGCCTGTAGCAGCGCCAGCGTGCGCAGCGCGTCGGCGGGCAGGTCGTCTTCTTGCGCTTTATGCCCTTCGACAATCAGCACCATTTCGCCTTTGCGACGGTTTTCATCTTCTTTGACCCACGCCAGCAGCTCGCCGACCGGCGCGCCGTGAATGGTTTCCCAGGTTTTGGTCAGCTCACGCGCCAGCACCACATAACGGGATTCTCCCAATACCGCGACGATATCTTCCAGGCTATCTAACAGGCGGTGGGTTGACTCATAAAAAATCAGCGTTCGCGGTTCCGTTTCAATGGCTTTTAGCGCATCACGGCGGCCTTTGGATTTCGCCGGTAAAAAGCCTTCATAGCAGAAACGGTCGGATGGCAGGCCAGCGGCGCTCAGGGCGGTAATCGCCGCACACGGCCCCGGTAGCGGCACCACGCGAATCCCCGCTTCACGGCAGGTACGTACCAGGTGGTAGCCCGGATCGTTAATCAGCGGCGTACCGGCGTCGGAAACCAGCGCAATGTTCTGCCCTTCTTTTAGCTTCGCGACCAGCGTTTCCGCTTTTTGTTGTTCGTTATGGTCGTGCAGCGCGAACAATCGGGCATTAATCCCAAAATGTTGCAGCAATAAACCGGTGTGACGAGTATCCTCGGCGGCAATCAGATCTACAGCCTGTAACACCTCCAACGCACGCTGGGTAATATCCGCCAGATTACCGATAGGAGTAGGTACAATAAAGAGTTGGCCCTGAGAATTATCCGCCGATTCGTTTTGTTTCATTGTGTCGTCCGTATTGCCGATTTAATATTGAGCATTGCGTAAAAAAATATCACTGGATACAGTATGGTACCCTCAACATTTTCTCGTTTGAACGCCGCACGCGCGCTGCCTGTCGTCCTGGCTGCGCTACTTTTCGCCGGGTGCGGCACCCAGGCGCCAGATCAAAGCGCAGCCTATATGCAGGGTTCAGCGCAAGCTGACTCCGCCTTTTACCTGCATCAGATGCAGCAAAGCGCAGATGATAGCAAGACCAACTGGCAATTACTCGCCATTCATGCACTGCTGAAAGAAGGAAAAAGCCAGCAGGCCGTCGAGTTGTTCAATCAACTCCCGCAAAATCTGAACGATACCCAGCGTCGCGAACAGTCTTTATTAGCGGTAGAAATCAAACTGGCGCAAAAAGATGTCGCAGGCGCGCAGGCCTTGCTGGATAAACTAAAACCCGCCGACTTTGCGCCAAATCAGCAAGCGCGTTACTGGCAGGCGCAGATCGTTGCCAGCCAGGGACGCCCGTCGCTTACCCTGTTGCGGGCGTTAATCGCCCAGGAACCGCTACTGGCGGCGAAAGATAAACAAAAAAATATCGACGCCACCTGGCAGGCGCTCTCCGCCATGACGCCGGATCAGGCCAGGACGTTAGTTATCAACGCTGATGAAAATGTGCTTCAGGGCTGGCTGGATCTGCAACGCGTCTGGTTTGACAACCGCAACGATCCAGACATGCTGAAAGCCGGGATCGCCGACTGGCAAAAACGCTACCCGCAAAATCCGGGGGCGAAAATGCTGCCGACGCAGCTCGTCAATGTACAACGTTTTAAACCAGCTTCCACCAGCAAAATCGCTCTGCTGCTGCCGCTGAACGGTCAGGCTGCCGTGTTTGGCCGTACCATCCAGCAAGGTTTCGAAGCCGCGAAAAACCTCGGCACCCAGGCGGTAGAGATGCAGCCTGCCGCCGCGCCTGACGCGCCGGTAGAACCTGGCGTGGAGGAGACGCAGCCACAAATGACCAACGGCGTCGCCAGTCCGTCGCAGGCCTCGGTGAGCGATCTGACTGATGACGCTCCATCCCAGTCCGCTACGCCAGTCAGCGCGCCACAAACTCCCCCTGCTACAGCAAGCGCGCCGGCGGATCCCTCCGCTGAATTAAAAATCTACGATACCTCTTCCCAGCCGTTGGATCAGGTGCTTGCTCAGGTTCAGCAAGACGGCGCCAGTATCGTGGTCGGGCCGCTGTTGAAAAACAATGTGGAAGCGCTGATGAAAAGCAACACGCCGCTCAACGTGCTGGCGCTCAACCAGCCGGAAACGGTACGTAGCTTCCCTAATATCTGCTATTTCGCGCTCTCTCCGGAAGATGAAGCCCGTGACGCGGCGCATCATATTTATAACCAGGGCAAGCAGTCGCCGCTGCTGTTGATCCCACGCAGCACGCTTGGCGATCGCGTGGCGAACGCCTTCACCCAGGAGTGGCAAAAACTGGGCGGCGGCATCGTGTTACAGCAAAAATTCGGCTCCGTAGCCGAGCTGAAAATGGGCGTGAACGGCGGCGCGGGTATCGCGTTGACGGGCAGCCCGGTCGCCGCCAGCGTGCCTGCGCAGCCTGGCGTCACCATTGGCGGTCTGACCATCCCTGCGCCGCCGACCGACGCGCAAATCACCGGCGGCGGACGCGTAGACGCGGTCTATATTCTGGCTACGCCGGAAGAGATTGGCTTTATCAAACCGATGATCGCCATGCGTAACGGCACCCAGAGCGGCGCGACGCTGTATGCCAGCTCCCGCAGCGCGCAAGGCACCTCCGGCCCCGACTTCCGTCTGGAGATGGAAGGTTTACAATACAGTGAAATTCCTATGCTGGCAGGCGGCAATATGCCGTTGATGCAGCAGGCGCTGAGCGCTGTACATAACGACTATTCTCTGGCGCGGATGTACGCCATGGGCGTGGATGCCTGGACGCTGGCGAACCACTTTTCGCAGATGCGTCAGGTGCAGGGATTTGAGATCAATGGCAATACCGGCGCATTAACCGCCAGCCCGGATTGTGTGATTAACAGGAAGTTATCATGGCTCAAATACCAGCAAGGGGAGATTGTTCCCGCCAGCTAACGCGTAAACAGGCTGGCGACGCGTGGGAAGCTGCCGCGCGTCGCTGGCTGGAAAGCAAAGGACTGCGGTTTATCGCCGCCAACGTGCGCGAGCGCGGCGGCGAAATCGATCTGATCATGCGCGACGGAAAAACGACGGTTTTTGTTGAGGTCCGCTATCGGCGCTCCGGGCTTTATGGCGGCGCGGCGGCTAGTGTGACCCGCAGCAAGCAACACAAATTATTACATACTGCCCGCTTGTGGCTCGCCCGCCAGAATGGGAGTTTTGATACTGTGGATTGTCGGTTCGATGTGTTAGCCTTCACCGGAAATGAGATTGAGTGGTTTCGGGATGCGTTTAACGACCACTCATAATTGAAGATTTTAAGGATTAGCGTGCTCGAAAGAATCAAAGTTTGCTTTACAGAAAGCATTCAAACTCAAATTGCTGCGGCGGAAGCGCTTCCGGATGCCATTTCCCGCGCCGCCATGACGCTGGTTCATTCCCTGCTTAACGGCAACAAAATCCTCTGTTGTGGAAACGGGACGTCCGCGGCCAACGCACAGCATTTTGCTGCCAGCATGATTAACCGCTTTGAAACGGAGCGACCCAGTTTACCCGCCATTGCACTAAATACCGATAATGTGGTCTTAACTGCGATCGCTAACGATCGCCTGCACGATGAAGTTTATGCAAAACAAGTCCGGGCGCTGGGACATGCAGGCGATGTTTTATTGGCGATCTCTACGCGTGGTAATAGTCGCGATATCGTAAAAGCCGTTGAAGCAGCCGTCACACGTGACATGACCATTGTGGCGCTAACCGGGTATGACGGGGGTGAGCTGGCCGGACTATTAGGGCCGCAGGATGTTGAAATTCGTATCCCTTCACACCACAGCGCGCGCATTCAGGAAATGCATATGCTGACGGTAAACTGCCTGTGCGATTTGATCGATAACACGCTTTTTCCTCACCAGGATGATTAAGGAGTACACATGAAGGCATTTTCGCCGCTCGCAGTCCTTATTTCTGCGTTGCTATTGCAAGGTTGCGTCGCCGCCGCGGTAGTGGGTACGGCAGCCGTCGGCACCAAAGCCGCAACCGACCCGCGTAGCGTGGGCACCCAGGTGGATGACGGAACGCTGGAACTGCGTGTCAGCAGCGCGCTGTCGAAAGATGAGCAAATCAAAAAAGAGACGCGCATCAATGTCACGGCTTATCAGGGCAAAGTTTTGTTAGTGGGGCAGTCGCCAAACAGCGAACTCTCCGCACGCGCTAAACAGATAGCGATGGGCGTTGAAGGCACCACCGAGGTCTATAACGAGATTCGCCAGGGTCAGCCTATCGGCCTGGGGACCGCCTCTAACGATACCTGGATCACCACGAAAGTTCGCTCACAGCTACTGACCAGCGATCAGGTAAAATCGTCAAATGTGAAAGTCACCACCGAGAATGGCGAAGTGTTCCTGCTGGGCCTGGTGACTGAACGTGAAGGTAAAGCGGCAGCAGACATCGCCAGCCGGGTGAGCGGCGTGAAACGCGTGACCACCGCCTTTACGTATATTAAGTAACCGGTGTGCCGGGTGGCGATAAGAATGTGTAAACCGCGTCGCCATCCGGTAAATCATCCGGCTTCGCTACCCCGCTTTTTCCCGCAGTTGCGATGAGGTCAGAATCGTCACGCCTTCTTGTGCTGGCGCCAGCGCTTCCGCCAGCATGGCCCGCGCCACATCCCGCGCATCAATCGATTTCCAGTTTCCGGGCAGTAGCCGAAATAGCGGAGCGAAAAGCGTTTCATTCACCCGCCGCGTTGTTCTGTCGCCGAGCAGCATAGAAGGCCGGACAATCGTCAAACGAGGCCAATTTTGCGCGATTAACGCCTCCTCCATTTCTCCTTTCACCCGATTGTAGAAAAACGGAGAGTGCGCGTTTGCTCCCATTGCGCTGACCACCACCATGTGCTGCGCGCCCAGTCGACGCCCGGTCAGCGCGGTATCAACCACCAGCGTATAATCCGCATGAATAAACGCCGCTTTACTTCCCGCTTCACGCCGGGTCGTGCCCAGGCAGCAAAAAACAATATCCACCGGGTCGGTCACCTGAGCTAACGCGTCGGTAAGCTGCGGATCGTGAGGGTTATAAACGCCGACAATATCCGTCAGCGGGCGACGCGTCGGCGCGGCGATAGCGCTCACCTGCGGCGTGTTGATTAACATTCTCAGCAGATGTCCGCCGACCAGTCCGGTCGCGCCGGTAATCAGTACCTGACTCATCCTCGCTCCTTTACAGATTTGTCCACCTTGCACTCTCGGCCCTATCGACCAGGCTTAATAGTCTACGAGGTAAGTATCCATCATTGTGGAAAATTTGCCTTACCCGACGCCACCACTGCGGAGGAAACGCATGAGTAAGAAAATTGCCGTTTTGATTACCGATGAATTTGAAGATTCAGAATTTACCTCGCCGGCAGCAGAATTCCGTCAGGCCGGCCATGAGGTCATCACCATCGAAAAAGAGGCGGGTAAAACGGTGAAAGGAAAAAAAGGCGAGGCCAGCGTCACCATTGATAAGGCTATTGATGACGTTCGTCCCGACGAGTTCGACGCCTTGCTATTGCCGGGAGGCCATTCGCCGGACTACCTGCGCGGCGACAGCCGTTTCGTGGATTTTACCCGCGATTTCGTTAACAGCGGTAAACCGGTTTTTGCCATTTGCCACGGCCCGCAGTTGTTGATCAGCGCCGATGTCATTCGTGGCCGCAAACTCACGGCGGTGAAACCGATTATTATCGATGTGAAGAATGCGGGCGCGGAATTTTACGATCAGGAAGTCGTCGTCGATAAAGATCAGCTGGTGACCAGCCGCACGCCTGACGACCTGCCGGCATTTAACCGCGAGGCGCTACGCCTGCTGGGCGCGTGAGTCGCGTAACCAGTGCAGTTTTTTACCAAACCCCAGCGTGTTGTCGGTGAATTTAATTTCATCCAGCCGGATTTCCCATACCGGCGCTGGCAGCACCCTGGCGACCGGGAAGCGACGAAGGTAAGCTTTACGCGCGGCGTCGCTCTCCTGCCCCTCCAGACGGCGAATTTCCCCTTTAAACTGCACGCCGCGAATGCGCGCCACCGTTTTCGGCTGCCCATTGACCGTTCCCGCAACTGGCGCGCACGCGCCGGACATTTGCGCATGGCGGGTTTTATCATCCGTTAACAGATACAGTGCGACGTTTTGCGCATCGAACAAATAAAACGCATTGGCGCACCACAGCTCTCCCTCATGGTGTACGCACCAGGTCACCACGTGTTGTTTCGCCAGCCAACGGCCAATAGCGGTAAGTGTGTCCATCTTTATTCTCGCTTATACTGGGAACCTGAAAATTATCATGCTGATGGCGACAATGACACCCTGGTATCTGTATCTGATTCGTACCGCAGACAATGCGCTTTACACCGGAATAACCACCGATGTGGCGCGTCGTTACAGGCAGCATCAAACGGGAAAAGGCGCAAAAGCATTACGGGGAAAAGGCGAGTTAACGCTGGCGTTTGCGGCGCAGGTCGGCGATCGCTCGCTGGCCCTGCGCATAGAGTATCGCATCAAACAGCTCACAAAGCGCCAGAAGGAGCGCCTTGTGACGGAACGCGAAGCGTTTGAGGCGCTGCTGTCCAGCCTGCAAACGCCGGTGCTTAAAAACGATTGAAGTGGTCGTGATACTCCACCAGCCCCGTCACGCCCTCCAGCGCATCCTCAGCCAAACGGTGTACCTGGAAAGCGCTTTCCGTACCGGGCCAACGGCAGTGAAGATCGTAATGTGCGGCCAGTTCAAAACCGAAGCGGCTATATAACGCCGGATCGCCCAGCGTCACGACCGCCGCGTAGCCGAACTCGTTGAGCGAATCCAGCCCTTCATACACTAACTGGCGCGCCAGCCCTTGCCCGCGATACTTTTCATCGACCGCCAGCGGCGCCATGCCGACCCACTGTAAATCTTCGCCCTGCACATCAACCGGGCTAAAGGCGACATAGCCCACCACCTGACCTTCATCATCCGTGGCCACCAGTCCGAGCGTCAGAAAACCATCTTCACGCAAATCGTGAACCAGCTTCGCTTCCGCATCGCTTTCGAATGAACGGCGTAACAGCGCATCAATACCAGGCGCATCAATGGGAATTTCTACTCGAATTAGCATGGTTCACCTACCGAGGTCTGTTTGGTTTCCGGCGAGTTTTTCATACCCGCCTCAACAAAATCCGCCAGTTGCAGCAGCATAACGCGTAACGCTTTCGGCATCTGCTCCAGTTCGATGGCGTCCATCAGATTCTTCACATACAACCCTAACTCAGTATCGCCTTCAATGACCAGTCGACGCTGGAAAAAGAGCGTATCCGGATCCTGTTTACGGGCGGCGATCATTAGCAGATCGCTGGCGTCGGCGCTAAAACTGACGTCGGCATCCGCCTGCTGGCTAACGATCAGCTTTTCATTTTCAACTGTGGTATACCATTTTAAGTCGATGTCACGAACATGAATGCTTAACCAACGACCTTCGAGGAATTCCAGCTCTCCATCGGCCAGCGCCTGACGAAACTGCCAGCTCAGAACCTGTTCCAGAACCTGGCGCTTTAGCGCAAAGGGCGTCAGTTTAACCGGTACACTCATCAGAGACGGGCCAGCATGGACTAAGCGTGAACGCAGTTTATCTAACACGAGCTTTACTCCCTGTTTCAATAGTCCTGTTATTTTGCCATATCCAATAAATCACATGGCGGCGTAAATCAACAATTGGGTCTGATTTTCTACCCCATTATTGGTGTTACCAATACGCCTTTAACTGCCTTAAATCAAAAATTGTCGCAGCAAGGTTAACTAAAATCCCTGTTCGTTAACAATTTTGCGTCTCAGACGTAACCCTCAGGATAAATTATGGAGCTGCTCTGCCCTGCCGGAAATCTCCCGGCGCTGAAGGCGGCCATCGAAAACGGCGCTGACGCCGTTTATATCGGGTTAAAAGACGATACCAATGCCCGTCATTTTGCCGGCCTTAACTTTACCGAAAAAAAATTGCAGGAAGCGGTGAGTTTTGTTCACCAGCATCGCCGCAAATTACACATCGCCATTAATACTTTTGCGCATCCGGACGGCTATGCCCGCTGGCAGCGCGCCGTGGATATGGCGGCGCAGCTTGGCGCCGACGCACTGATTCTTGCCGACCTCGCTATGCTGGAATATGCCGCAGAGCGTTACCCACATATTGAGCGCCATGTTTCCGTTCAGGCCTCGGCAACCAACGAAGAGGCGATTCGCTTTTATCACCGCAACTTTGATGTCCACCGCGTAGTACTGCCGCGTGTACTGTCGATTCACCAGGTAAAACAACTGGCCCGCGTCACGCCGGTGCCGCTGGAGGTATTCGCGTTTGGCAGCCTGTGCATTATGGCGGAAGGTCGCTGCTATCTTTCTTCCTACCTGACGGGGGAGTCGCCCAATACCGTCGGCGCCTGCTCTCCCGCCCGCTTTGTCCGTTGGCAGCAAACGCCGCAGGGGCTGGAATCGCGCCTGAATGATGTCCTGATTGACCGTTACCAGGATGGCGAAAACGCGGGCTACCCAACGCTGTGTAAAGGCCGCTATTTAGTGGACGGCGAGCGCTACCACGCGCTGGAGGAGCCAACCAGCCTGAACACGCTGGAACTGCTGCCGGAGCTCATGGCGGCGAACATCGCTTCGGTGAAGATCGAAGGTCGCCAGCGCAGCCCGGCCTATGTCAGCCAGGTGGCGAAAGTGTGGCGCCAGGCGATCGATCGCTGCAAAGCCGCCCCGCAAAACTTCGTTCCACAGCGCGACTGGATGGAGACGCTCGGCGCGATGTCCGAAGGCACCCAAACCACGCTTGGCGCATATCACCGTAAATGGCAGTGAGAGGAGCTATGAAATATTCCTTAGGACCGGTGCTTTATTACTGGCCGAAAGAGACGCTGGAAGATTTTTATCAGCAGGCCGCAAAAAGCAGCGCTGACGTCATTTATCTGGGCGAAGCGGTGTGCAGCAAGCGTCGCGCGACTAAAGTCGGCGACTGGCTGGAAATGGCGAAATCCCTCGCCGCCAGCGGTAAGCAGGTGGCGCTCTCCACCCTGGCGCTGGTACAGGCGTCATCTGAATTAAGCGAGCTGAAACGCTATGTGGACAACGGCGATTTTCTGCTGGAAGCCAGCGATCTTGGCGTGGTGAATCTGTGCGCCGAGCGCAAACTGCCGTTTGTCGCTGGCCATGCGCTGAACTGCTACAACGCGGTCACGCTGCGCCGGTTGCTGAAAGAAGGCATGGTACGCTGGTGTATGCCAGTGGAGCTGTCTCGCGACTGGCTGGTGAATTTGCTTAATCAGTGCGATGAACTGGGCATCCGCAATCAGTTTGAAGTGGAAGTGTTGAGCTACGGCCATCTGCCGCTGGCCTACTCCGCTCGCTGCTTTACCGCCCGTTCGGAAGACCGTCCGAAAGATGAGTGCGAAACCTGCTGTATCAAGTATCCAAACGGTCGTGACGTGCTCTCGCAAGAGAATCAGCAGGTGTTTGTGCTTAACGGTATTCAGACCATGAGCGGCTATGTCTATAACCTTGGCAACGAACTGACGTCAATGCAGGGATTGGTCGATATCGTGCGCCTGTCGCCGTTGGGGACGGAGACATTTGCCATGCTTGATGCCTTTCGCGCTAACGAAAACGGCGGCGCACCATTACCGCTTGCCGCGCATAGCGACTGTAACGGCTACTGGAAGCGGCTGGCCGGGCTGGAGCTACAGGCCTAGCCGGATGGCGGCATCAATACCTTATCCGGCCTACAAATAGCGCTCCCGTAGGCCCGATAAGCGCAGCGCTATCGGGCATTGTTTTTGCCGTCAGTCTCATAAAGCTCACTTTGTTAACAACATTCGCTAATCTTTAATGCAGTATTAAAAGATTAACCGGTAACAAAGTGAGCCGTTATGACTGACAAAACTATTCCGTTCTCGGTGCTGGATCTGGCGCCGATCCCTGAAGGTTCTTCGGCAAAAGAAGCCTTCACGCACTCGCTTGATCTCGCACGGCTGGCTGAAAAGCGCGGCTATCACCGCTACTGGCTGGCGGAACATCACAACATGACCGGTATCGCCAGCGCGGCGACCTCGGTATTGATTGGTTATCTGGCGGCCAATACCACAACATTACATCTTGGCTCCGGCGGCGTGATGCTACCTAACCATTCACCGCTGGTGATTGCCGAGCAGTTCGGCACGCTGAATACGCTCTACCCGGGACGTATCGACTTAGGATTGGGACGCGCGCCGGGTAGCGATCAGCCGACGATGCGCGCGCTGCGTCGCCATATGAGCGGCGATATCGATAACTTTCCACGCGATGTCGCAGAGCTGGTGGACTGGTTCGACGCTCGCGATCCTAATCCGCATGTGCGCCCGGTGCCCGGCTACGGCGAGCAGATCCCGGTCTGGCTGTTGGGCTCCAGCCTGTATAGCGCACAACTGGCGGCCCAGCTTGGCCTGCCGTTCGCCTTTGCTTCGCATTTCGCGCCGGATATGTTGTTCCAGGCGCTGCATCTGTACCGTACCCAGTTCAAACCTTCAGCGCGGCTGGAAAAACCGTACGCGATGGTGTGTATCAATATTATCGCCGCCGACAGCAACCGCGACGCCGAATTCCTGTTTACCTCTATGCAGCAGGCTTTTGTGAAGCTACGCCGTGGGGAAACCGGCCAACTGCCGCCGCCGATTGAGAATATGGAGACCTTCTGGTCGCCATCCGAGCAGTATGGCGTGCAACAGGCGCTGAGTATGTCGCTGGTCGGTGATAAAGCGAAAGTCCGCCACGGGCTGGAATCCATCCTGCGGGAGACCCAGGCGGATGAAATTATGGTAAACGGGCAGATTTTCGACCACCAGGCACGCCTGCATTCGTTTGATTTAGCGATGGATGTTAAGGAAGAGTTGTTGGGCTGATTTTATAACGCCGATTTTCAACGGTGATGGTTGGCAATCGGCGATTTTTTTCGAAGTAATCATAGCCGGGCTTCAACATACGCCAGAAATTATATTCCGGCCATGCTTGCGCCTGGCGCATATTTTCGTCATTCATCGTAAATGGGAAGATATGGACAGGCACGCTCTTCTGCCCGCTGTTTAGCGCCTGCGTCACCAGTTGATAAATCTCTTCAATACCGGCATCGGTCATGGCATAGCAACCGGCCGAAACGCAGTTCCCGTGAACCATAATGAAATCACCGGTGTAGCCATTTGCCCGATCGTAAGCATTCGGGTAGCCAATATTAAATGCCAGATGATAGCGGCTGTTTGGGTTAAGCAACCCTTTGTTGGTGGCATAAAAGCCTTCCGGGCTTTTACCGTCTCCCTGTTTATGTTTTGGCCCTAAGCCACCAGACCATGCGCATATAGTCCAGGTTTTGTAGAGTTTGTAAGGCTTGTTATTGGCGCTTGCCCACAGTTCCAGCTTATCTTCCGCTTTCAGAATGCGGATAAATAACTGGTCGCCGGGGTGAATGATTTTTAAAGACGATGCGACAGGTTTTTCCACTGGCAGGTAAACGTCTTCATCGTACGGAGTGAGCCAGAAAAATTTTAAAATAAAAGCGATAAACAGGCTCAATAATACAATAGCGAGTAGTCCTTTACGCCCCATTTTCGTATTCCGCTTATTCTGAACCAGTTCAAGTATATATTTTCCTATGATATGAAATAGAGGAAAGGTCCAGTTCTGTACTTTTATAAAATAGTAATCGTTTTATCATGGCCGAACAGGGATATGAATAAATCGACTTATTACCAGAGAAAATCATCATGAGTGAACCTGCTTCCTTTTTTCTTCATGCACATATTACCGAGAGTAACCTCAAGAAATTTTTCCATTCACCGGCAACAAATATTAAAGACTATGACGACTGGTTGCCATGGTTTACTGAGGAGCAAAGGTTGTACGGCGATCCTGCAAAAATGCTTAACAATCTTGCCACATGTAATTCTGGTGAAAGTGAAAAGAATATTTATGCTGAACATATCAACTTTAATAAAGAAACACAGATAGTCACGATGGATCACATATTTCTCTCAGAGAGCTATGAAACCTTCATGCCACTCATGGCCTGTGTGCGGGGAATCGAGAAATTTATTACGCCAGGGAAAAATAATTTTGCGCTAATTTATTATTACTGGTGGGGTTCGGAGATCGCCATCGCGCTCGAATTTGACGCCAATGGTAGCAGAATAACGGCAAATCCTAAGGCAGAAAATTTAACTATCGCCGATGCTTTTTTCGATGAACACGGGGAAGCACTCGCCGAAGAACTTTATAATAAACAGGGTTTTATTTGATACCATTTCGCGGACTTGTGAAATATTGCCGGATGAAAACAGCTCATCCGGCTCGTTCAATTACTGGTACACCGGCAACAAATTAAAGCTCGATAAAATATGCACCAGTGCGTTCCCGACGCCAAATAGCAGAATCAGTACAATCATCGGTTTACCGCCCCAGACGCGGAATTTCGGGCTACCAAAGCGCTTGCGAGATTTACGCGCCAACAGCGCAGGCACAATGGCCGCCCAGATAGTTGCAGCTAAACCTGCATAACCAATGGCGTACAGAAAACCGTTCGGGTACAGCAGGCCACCAATCATCGGCGGCAGGAAAGTCAGCAGCGCCGTTTTAAAACGCCCCATTGCCGAGTCATCAAAACCAAACAGATCCGCCAGATAGTCAAACAGCCCCAGCGTCACGCCGAGGAAGGAACTGGCGACCGCAAAGTTAGAGAACACCACCAGCAGCAGATCCAGGCTGCGGCTGTTCAGCACGCCGCTCAACGCCTGTACCAGCACATCAATATTGCCGCCTTTCTGCGCAATGCCGATAAATTCCGGACGCGGGATGTTGCCCATCGTCCCCAGCAGCCAGACGGAATAGAGCGCCAGCGCCAGTAACGTCCCATAAATCAGGCATTTGACGATGGTACGCGGATCTTTGCCGTAATATTTCATCAGGCTCGGTACGTTACCGTGATAACCAAAAGAGGCCAGACAAAATGGCAGCGTCATCAGCAGGTACGGCGTATATGACGCGTGGCTTTCAGCCACGTTAAACAACGTGGCAGGCTGAACGTGCCCTAACAGGCTGCCGAAGGTCAGGAAGAAAGTAATCACTTTCGCGCCCAGCACAATCGCCGTCATCCGGCTGACCGCCTTCGTACTCAGCCACACAACAAACGCCACCAGCAGCGCAAAGGCAAAACCTGCCGCTCGCGCCGGAACGTTCAGCGACATCTCAGCAAAGGTATGATGCAGAATTGAGCCGCTCGCCGAGATATAGGCGTAAGTCAGGATGTAGAGCACAAAGGCAATAGAAATGCCGTTGACAATGTTCCAGCCTTTCCCCAACAGATCTTTGGTGATGGTGTCGAAACTCGAACCAATGCGGTAGTTAAGGTTGGCTTCGAGGATCATCAGCCCGGAGTGCAGCATACAAAACCAGGTAAAGACCAGCGCCGCCATCGACCAGAAGAACCACGCCCCGGACATGACCACCGGCAGGGAGAACATCCCCGCGCCAATGATGGTGCCGCCGATAATCACCACGCCGCCAAGCAGCGAAGGTGACGTTTGGGTGGTGGTAAGTGTTGCCATTCAGCTCTCTCTCCAGTCATTTATAATGTGACTATCTCTCAATACGTTGCACTGTACCAGTACACGAGTACAAAAGAAATAAAAAAAGCCCCGATTGTGACGATCGGGGCTGTATATTTTACTTTACGCTGTGAATGCGCAGTTCAGCGAGAGTTACGCATCACCGCCGAAACGACGGCGACCGGTAGAGTCATCACGACGCGGACCACGGCTTTCACGACGTTCGCCGCTGAAGCGACGACCATCACCACGACCACCTTCACGACGTTCGCCGCTGAAATTACGACCGCCTTCACGACGTTCACCACTGAAGCTACGACCACCGCCGCGACGTTCGCCGCCCGCGTGCGGAACCGCATCACCCAACAGCTGCATATTCATCGGCTTGTTCAGAATGCGGGTACGCGTGAAGTGCTGGAGCACTTCGCCCGGCATACCTTTCGGCAGCTCGATGGTGGAGTGAGACGCGAACAGCTTAATGTTACCAATGTAACGGCTGCTGATGTCGCCTTCGTTAGCGATAGCGCCCACGATATGACGAACTTCAACGCCGTCATCACGGCCCACTTCAATGCGGTATAACTGCATATCGCCAACGTCACGACGTTCACGACGCGGACGATCTTCACGGTCGCCACGCGGGCCACGGTCATTACGATCGCGCGGACCACGGTCGTCACGGTCACGGAATTCACGCTTAGGACGCATCGGCGCATCCGGCGGCAGAATCAGCGGACGCTCGCCCTGCGCCATTTTCAGCAGTGCGGCAGCCAGCGTTTCGAGATCCAGCTCTTCACCTTCAGCAGACGGCTGGATTTTCGCCAGCAGCGCACGGTACTGATCCAGATCGCTGCTTTCCAGTTGCTGCTGAACTTTCGCGGCGAATTTTTCCAGACGGCGTTTACCCAGCAGTTCTGCGTTCGGCAGTTCCACTTCCGGAATGGTCAGCTTCATGGTGCGTTCGATGTTGCGCAGCAGACGACGCTCGCGGTTCTCAACGAACAGCAGCGCGCGACCGGCGCGACCCGCACGGCCGGTACGACCGATACGGTGAACGTAGGACTCGGAGTCCATCGGAATATCGTAGTTCACCACCAGGCTGATACGTTCAACGTCCAGACCACGTGCCGCAACGTCGGTAGCGATCAGGATGTCCAGACGACCATCTTTCAGGCGTTCCAGAGTCTGCTCACGCAGCGCCTGGTTCATATCGCCATTCAACGCGGCGCTGTTGTAGCCGCTACGTTCCAGCGCTTCTGCTACTTCCAGGGTCGCGTTTTTGGTACGTACGAAGATAATCGCCGCATCAAAGTCTTCCGCTTCCAGGAAACGCACCAGCGCTTCGTTTTTACGCATACCCCAGACAGTCCAGTAGCTCTGGCTGATGTCAGGACGGGTAGTCACGCTGGACTGAATGCGCACTTCCTGCGGCTCTTTCATAAAGCGGCGGGTAATGCGACGAATCGCTTCCGGCATGGTGGCGGAGAACAGAGCGGTCTGATGACCTTCCGGGATCTGCGCCATAATAGTTTCAACGTCTTCGATGAAGCCCATACGCAGCATTTCGTCGGCTTCATCCAGCACCAGACCACTCAGTTTAGAGAGGTCGAGGGTGCCGCGTTTTAAGTGATCAAGCAGACGTCCCGGCGTACCGACAACGATCTGCGGCCCCTGACGCAGGGCGCGTAACTGCACGTCATAACGCTGACCGCCGTACAGGGCAACCACGTTTACGCCGCGCATGTGTTTAGAGAAATCCGTCATGGCTTCGGCAACCTGTACCGCCAGTTCGCGGGTCGGCGCCAGCACCAGAATCTGAGGTGCCTTCAGCTCAGGATCAAGATTGTTGAGCAGCGGTAAAGAGAACGCTGCGGTTTTGCCGCTACCGGTCTGGGCCATGCCCAGCACGTCGCGACCGCCCAGCAGATGCGGAATGCACTCTGCCTGGATTGGAGATGGTTTTTCGTAACCCAGATCGGTAAGGGCTTCAAGGATAGGAGCCTTCAGCCCCAGATCTGCAAAAGTGGTTTCGAATTCAGCCATGTAGTACGTGTGCCTCAAAATTAATGGCGGCCAGTCTACATAACTCATCATGAAATTGATCTGCAATTTTCATTGAAAAGTGTGAACCGGCTCAAAGTAGGTGTATTAACGAACAACAACGCCCTCACCCGCGAAGGTGATGGCAATCAAAAAGATTACGGGCTGATATGTTCGTCAGCTATTGCTGGTCCGATTCTGCCAGGTCATCTTGGTCCTGGCCCAGGAGCGATAATTCCAACAATGCGTATCGGTGCTCAACAAAGTTATGAACGTTGTTGGCCACCGCCAGTTTGAACAGAGCCGTGGCGCTGTCCAAATCCCCCAGACTTAGGTAATACTTACCTAAATAGAAGTTGGTTTCACTGAGATGCTCAGCGAGCGAGGTGTTATCCGTTGCGTCCGCCTTGAGCCTTTCCATCAACGTTGCTTCGCTAATGTCGCCCAGGTAGAACTCGACAATGTTCCATCCCCATTGCTCTTTATCCGATTTTTCAAAGCGTGCTTTTAACGCTTCTTTCGCCTGCTTCTCATTAAGCTTCTGCTCAACAAGATACAGCCACAGGCTGCGGTAAGGATCATTGGGATCGTCTTGATAAAACGCCAGCAGATCATCTTGCGCTAACTTATCACGGCCGCCGTAATACAATGCGATACCGCGGTTTAAGTGCGCGTAGTTGTAAGTTGGATCAAGCTCTAGTACAGAATCAAACGCTTCATAGGCAGCATCAAAATTGCCTGCCTGCGTTAAATAAATGCCTAAGTAATTGAATACTTCAGGCATATCCGGTCTGATTGCCAGCGCTTGTGAAAAATCATTTCGCGCTAATGCCCTCAAACCAAGACTATCATACAACACTCCGCGCTCATATAAAAGCTGTGCGCGTTCGTCATCGGTTAAAGCCCGACTGGCAAGAATCTGTTCCATACGCGCCAGAATCACTTCCTGCTGTAAAGTCGGTTGCAATGGTACTGCGAGGACTTCACTTTTACGCCAGGCGGAATTACTGCATCCTGCAAGCGTAAGTGCTGTCGCAACGAAACACCAGCGCAAAAAAGGCTTCATTTCCCACTCCCGAAGACAACGATTGAATGAACGTCCTGTTCCCCGGTGGCTCAACAAGGCGTCCAGCCAGGTCTAAAGCCCTCCGCACTGCGGAGGGCAAAAGGCTACCTTACTCGGCCTGTTCGCTCGCCGGAGCTTCCGGCGCAGCCGCAGGTTGAGACTGCTCGGTTGCTTCTTTAATGCTCAGACGTACACGGCCCTGGCGGTCAACTTCCAGAACCTTAACCGGGACTTCCTGACCCATCTGCAGATAGTCGGTCACTTTCTCTACACGCTTATCCGCGATTTGAGAGATGTGAACCAGACCTTCTTTACCGCCACCGATGGCAACAAACGCGCCAAAGTCAACGATACGGGTCACTTTACCATTGTAGATACGGCCGACTTCGATCTCCGCGGTAATCTCTTCGATACGACGGATAGCGTATTTCGCTTTTTCACCGTCGGTCGCCGCGATCTTCACAGTACCGTCATCTTCGATTTCGATGGTGGTGCCGGTCTCTTCAGTCAGCGCGCGGATCACAGAACCGCCTTTACCGATCACGTCTTTGATCTTGTCCGTGCTGATCTTGATGGTATGGATACGCGGCGCAAATTCAGAGATATCGCCGCGCGGCGCGTTGATCGCCTGTTCCATCACGCCCAGGATGTGCAGACGCGCACCTTTCGCCTGGTTCAGCGCAACCTGCATGATCTCTTTGGTGATACCTTCAATTTTGATATCCATCTGCAGCGCAGAGATACCGTCGCGGGAACCCGCCACTTTGAAGTCCATATCGCCCAGGTGATCTTCGTCGCCCAGAATGTCAGACAGTACAACGTAGTTGTCGCCTTCTTTCACCAGACCCATAGCGATACCTGCTACGGCGGCTTTAATTGGCACGCCAGCGTCCATCAGCGCCAGAGAAGCGCCGCACACGGAAGCCATAGAGGAAGAACCGTTGGATTCGGTGATTTCAGACACCACGCGAACGGTGTACGGGAATTTATCCATGTCCGGCATCACTGCCAGCACGCCGCGCTTCGCCAGACGACCGTGACCAATTTCACGACGCTTCGGAGAACCGACCATGCCGGTTTCGCCTACGGAGTACGGAGGGAAGTTGTAGTGGAACAGGAAGCTGTCAGTACGCTCGCCCATCAGTTCATCAAGCACCTGCGCGTCACGGGCAGTACCCAGAGTTGCGGTAACCAGCGCCTGCGTTTCACCACGGGTAAACAGAGCGGAACCGTGAGTACGCGGCAGTACGCCAGTGCGCACGTCCAGACCACGGATCATGTCTTTTTCACGGCCATCAATACGCGGCTCGCCTGCCAGTACGCGGCTACGCACCACGTTTTTCTCGATAGCGTGCAGGATTTCGCCCAGCTCGTTAGCATCCAGAGTTTCATCTTCTGCAATAAGCTGCTCGATGGTTTCGGATTTGATTACGTCAACCTGAGCATAGCGCTCTTGTTTATCGGTGATGCGGTACGCGTCGCTCAGACGAGATTCAGCAAGCGCAGCAACACGCGCGTTCAACGCGTCGTTGACGGCTTCCGGCTGCCAGTCCCAACGCGGTTTACCGGCTTCTTTCACCAGATCGTTGATCGCCTGGATAACAACCTGCTGCTGCTCGTGACCGAATACCACCGCGCCCAGCATAGTGTCTTCGCTCAGCAGTTCAGCTTCGGATTCCACCATCAGCACAGCCGCTTCGGTACCGGCAACCACCAGGTCCAGCTTGCTTTCTTTCAGCTCGTCCTGGGTCGGGTTCAGCACGTACTGGTCATTGATGTAACCTACGCGCGCCGCGCCGATTGGGCCGTTGAACGGAATGCCGGACAGCGACAGCGCAGCGGATGCGCCGATCATGGCAACGATGTCCGGGTTAACCTGCGGGTTAACGGAAACGACGGTCGCGATAACCTGCACTTCGTTAACGAAGCCTTCCGGGAACAGCGGACGAACCGGGCGGTCAATCAGACGCGCGATCAGGGTTTCGCCTTCGCTTGGACGGCCTTCACGACGGAAGAAGCTGCCCGGGATACGACCAGCAGCGTAGGTACGCTCCTGATAGTTAACGGTCAGTGGGAAGAAGTCCTGGCCTGGCTTGGCTTTTTTCTGGCCGACAACGGTAACGAATACGGCGGTGTCATCCATGCTTACCATAACAGCGGCAGTGGCCTGACGCGCCATCATGCCAGTTTCCAGCGTAACGGTATGCTGACCGTACTGGAATTTACGAACGATCGGATTAAGCAAAATAATATCCTTTCCAATTTTTGACGGCATAATACGCGCCGTCGTTAATACCCGATCTTCTGCGCATCCTCGCGACTAATGACAACCCTAACCCTGATATGGGTAAAGCCTCTCATTAGCCGCGCGAACCTCTGCAACGGAAGATCATTCATAGCAACAATACATTAGTTTCCAGCGAATTGCTGCCATCTGCTGGAAAAAAGGGGCCATGAAGGCCCCCTCTTTCTGAAACTCGAAAGAATTAGCGACGCAGACCCAGACGCTCAATCAGCGCGGTGTAGCGTGCAACATCTTTACGTTTCAGGTAGTCGAGCAGTTTACGACGCTGAGAAACCATACGCAGCAGACCACGACGGCTGTGGTGATCTTTTTTATGCTCTGCAAAGTGACCCTGCAGGTGGTTAATCTGTGCAGTCAACAGAGCAACCTGAACATCGGTAGAACCGGTGTCGTTTGCGTCACGACCGAACTCAGAAACGATTTTAGCTGTAGCTTCAGTACTTAGAGACATTTTAAAACTCCAAAGTATTTAAGAATGAGAGGACGCCGATCTCTAATTCAGCGATCCCAGTGTACGCCGCGTAAACTGTTAAATAATTTACGCGACGTTAAGCGGCAGTATTCTACTCGCAGCGCTCTCTTATCGCAAGACGAAGCGACATTACGCCGGGTACTCTACTACCAGCCGACGAGGCGCGACACGGCCTTCGTCGTCAATTTCGCCCATACCGATAAATTTACCGCTCTCACCTTCCGTTACGCGAACCAGCCCTTCCAGCGGCGCGCCCGTGGTACGTACCGGGTTGCCATTTTTGAAGTAAACTGAGGATGTTAACGGAATATTCACAACAGGATAGTCCGAAGCTGGACTGTCCATTGGCATCAGTAATGGATCGAGCATCTGCGCCGCCGGAACGCCCTGCTGCTCCGCCTGTGCTACCAGCGTCTGCAAATGCTCCAGCGTCACCATACGATCCACCGGATACTTGCTGACCGTCAGACGACGCAGGTAGGTTACGTGCGCGCCACAGCCCAGTTTCTCACCTAAATCATCAATAATGGTACGAATATAGGTGCCTTTGGAGCAATGAACTTCCAGCTCCAGCTCGTTACCTTCATGGCGAATAAACAGCAGCTCATAGACAGTAATCGGGCGGGCTTCGCGCGGCACTTCGATACCCTGGCGGGCATATTCGTACAGCTTCTTGCCCTGATACTTCAGCGCCGAATACATCGAGGGAATCTGTTCGATATCCCCACGAAAGGTCTCCAGCGCGCTCGCAAGCTGCTCAGCGCTGAAAGTCACCGGACGCTCCTGCACGATTTGACCATCGGCGTCAGAGGTATCCGTGCGCTGCCCCAGACGGGCAATAACACGATAGCGTTTGTCAGAATCCAGCAGGTACTGCGAAAATTTTGTCGCTTCGCCGAGGCAAATCGGCAACATGCCGGTCGCCAGCGGGTCCAGCGCGCCGGTATGCCCGGCGCGGTTGGCATTGTAGATGCGCTTAACTTTCTGCAGCACGTCATTGCTGGACATACCCTGCGGCTTATCCAGCAGCAGAACGCCGTGAATGTCGCGGCCACGACGACGAGGACGACTCATCAGTCCTCCTTGCTGTCGTCCGGGTTCACACGACGTTCTTCGTCATGTTTCACCACGTTAGTCACCAGGTTGGACATACGCATTCCTTCCACCAGCGAGTTGTCGTAGAAGAAGGTCAGTTCCGGTACGATGCGCAGACGCATCGCTTTACCCAGCAAGCTGCGGATGAAACCAGACGCTTCCTGCAGGGCCTTAATGCCGTTTTTCACAGCCGCTTCGTCCTGATCGTTGAGGAACGTCACGAATACTTTGGCGTATGCCAGATCGCGGGACATTTCAACACCCGATACGGTGGTCATCATACCTACACGTGGATCTTTGATTTCGCGTTGCAGGATGAGCGCGATCTCTTTCTGCATCTCTTGCGCTACGCGCTGAGGGCGACCAAATTCTTTCGCCATAATAAATTCTCCAGAATAAAGACAAAAAAGGGGCCATAAGCCCCTTTTTAAATTTCTTGCCGGGTGGCGCTTCGCTTACCCGGCCTACGCCTAATCATCTTCTAAGGATTTTGGATTGCAACAAGGCGGCAAGCTCGTAAATCCCCGGGAGCATAGATAACTATGTGACCGGGGTGAGCGAGCGCAGCCAACGCCGTTGCGGCCCAAAAGACGACGAAGATTAAGCGATGGTACGTTGGATCTCGATGATTTCGAATACTTCGATCATATCGCCAACGCGAACGTCGTTGTAGTTCTTCACGCCGATACCACATTCCATGCCGTTACGGACTTCGTTAACGTCATCTTTGAAGCGGCGCAGGGATTCCAGCTCGCCTTCATAGATAACCACGTTGTCGCGCAGAACGCGGATTGGGTTATGGCGTTTAATCGTACCTTCGGTAACCATACAGCCCGCGATCGCGCCGAATTTCGGCGATTTGAACACATCGCGCACTTCAGCCAGACCGATGATCTGCTGTTTCAGTTCCGGAGACAGCATGCCGCTCATCGCCGCTTTCACTTCGTCGATCAGGTTATAGATGACGGAGTAGTAACGCAGATCCAGGCTTTCAGATTCGATCACTTTACGCGCAGAGGCATCGGCACGAACGTTGAAGCCCACCAGAATGGCGTTGGACGCCGCAGCCAGGGTCGCGTCGGTTTCGGTGATACCACCTACGCCAGAACCGATGATCTTCACTTTCACTTCGTCGGTAGACAGTTTCAGCAAGGAGTCGGAGATCGCTTCCACAGAACCCTGTACGTCGGCCTTCAGCACGATGTTCACTTCGTGAACTTCGCCTTCGGTCATGTTGGCGAACATGTTCTCGAGTTTAGATTTCTGCTGACGCGCCAGTTTAACTTCACGGAATTTACCCTGACGATACAGAGCAACTTCACGGGCTTTCTTCTCGTCGCGAACGACGGTCACTTCGTCACCCGCAGCCGGAACGCCGGACAGGCCGAGGATTTCCACCGGAATGGACGGACCCGCTTCCAGCACTTCCTGACCCAGTTCGTTACGCATCGCACGCACGCGGCCGTATTCGAAGCCACACAGCACGATATCGCCCTTATGCAGCGTACCTTCGCGTACCAGAACGGTAGCCACCGGACCACGACCTTTATCCAGGAAGGATTCGATCACCGCGCCGCTCGCCATACCTTTGCGTACCGCTTTCAGTTCCAGAACTTCGGCCTGCAGCAGGATAGCATCAAGCAGTTCGTCAATACCGGTGCCCGCTTTCGCAGACACGTGAACGAACTGGCTTTCACCGCCCCACTCTTCCGGCAGAATGCCGTACTGGGACAGTTCGTTCTTAACGCGATCCGGATCGGCTTCCGGCTTATCGATTTTGTTCACCGCAACCACGACCGGCACACCTGCCGCTTTCGCGTGCTGGATAGCTTCGATAGTCTGCGGCATCACGCCGTCGTCTGCCGCTACCACCAGAACCACGATATCCGTTGCCTGGGCGCCGCGAGCACGCATAGAAGTAAACGCGGCGTGACCCGGGGTATCCAGGAAGGTGATCATCCCGTTGTCAGTTTCAACGTGGTAAGCACCGATGTGCTGGGTAATGCCGCCCGCTTCGCCAGAGGCTACTTTCGTGGAACGAATGTAGTCCAGCAGAGAGGTTTTACCGTGGTCAACGTGGCCCATGATGGTCACAACCGGTGCGCGCGGTTCAGCCGCAGCGCCGGTATCACGGTCGCTCATTACCGCTTCTTCCAGTTCGTTTTCACGACGCAGGATAACTTTGTGGCCCATCTCTTCGGCAACCAGCTGTGCGGTTTCCTGGTCGATGACCTGGTTGATGGTGGCCATGGCGCCCAGCTTCATCATCGCTTTGATGACCTGAGAGCCTTTCACCGCCATCTTGTTCGCCAGTTCGCCAACGGTGATGGTTTCACCGATCACCACGTCGCGGTTAACGGCCTGAGCGGGCTTCTGGAAGCCTTGCTGTAAAGAAGACCCTTTACGCTTGCCGCCTTTACCGCCGCGAACCGCAGCACGCGCTTCTTCGCGATCGGCTTTGGATTCGGCATGTTTGCCTTTTTTCGCCGGACGCGCCGCTTTTGCATTACGGCCACGACCACGACCGCCTTCTACTTCACGATCGTTTTCGTCTTCGGCCTGGCGCGCGTGCTGAGAAGTGGTGACATGATAGTCACTGGTGTCTTCTACTGGCTCAGGCGTTGCGGTCCATTTGTTTTCTTCCGCCATGCGGCGAGCTTCTTCTGCTACACGACGCGCTTCTTCTTCGAGTTTGCGACGTGCTTCTTCTTCCGCTTTACGCTTCAGCTCTGCAGCTTCATTCTCACGGCGGGCTTTTTCGGCCTGGGCGGTTTTGGTCATATCGTCAGTCTGTTGATTGCTCACTTTGTCTTTTTCCGCAGCTTCACGTTTCGCTTTTTCAGCGGCTTCACGCTTAGCTTGTTCTGCGGCCTCGCGTTCAGCTTTTTGTTGCGCCTCGCGTTTGGCCTGTTCTTCTGCCTCACGACGGGCTTGCTCTTCCGCTTCACGCTGCGCCTGCTCTTCCGCGGCCAGGCGTTCAGCCTCTTGCGGATCGCGTTTCACAAAGGTGCGCTTCTTGCGGACTTCGATTTGTACCGATTTACTTTTTCCACCGGTACCAGGAATATTCAGGGTGCTGCGCGTTTTACGCTGCAGCGTCAGTTTATCGGGACCAGAAACCGCTTCGCGGTTCAGGTGCGCCAGTAAAGTCTGTTTTTCTTGTGCGGACACAGAGTCGTCAGCAGATTTCCGGATACCTGCATCAGCAAACTGCTGTACCAGGCGATCCACGGAAACCTGTCTCTCTGCGGCCAGCGCTTTTAGGGTTACATCTGTCATGCTGTTCCTTCCTGCTACAGTTTATTACGCTTCGTCGCCGAACCAGCAAATATTACGGGCAGCCATAATCAGCTCACCGGCTTTTTCGTCGGTCAACCCTTCGATATCAGCCAGATCATCAATGCCCTGGTCGGCGAGATCTTCCAGCGTACAAACACCACGAGCCGCCAGTTTGAAAGCCATATCGCGATCTAATCCTTCCAGATTCAGCAGATCGTCAGCCGGTTTGTTATCACCGAGGCTTGCTTCCTGGTCCTGCGCCAGAGTGGCCAGTGCGTTTTTAGCACGCTCGCGCAGTGCTTCAACGGTCGGCTCATCAAGGCCGTCAATTTCCAGCAGTTCTTTCATTGGCACATAGGCCAGTTCTTCGAGCGTGGAGAAACCTTCTTCTACCAGAACGGTCGCGAACTCTTCATCAATATCAAGATATTTAGTAAAGATCTCGATAGCGGCATGTGCTTCAGCCTGATGTTTAGCCTGCAAGTCATCAACGGTCATTACGTTGAGTTCCCAGCCGCTCAATTGCGAAGCCAGGCGGACGTTCTGACCATTACGTCCGATCGCCTGCGCCAGATTACCGGCTTCAACGGCGATATCCATGGTATGTTTATCTTCGTCCACCACGATAGACGCGACGTCTGCCGGCGCCATCGCATTAATGACGAACTGCGCCGGGTTATCATCCCACAGCACGATATCGATACGCTCACCGCCCAGTTCGGTAGAGACCGCCTGAACGCGCGCGCCGCGCATCCCCACGCAAGCGCCGACCGGATCGATACGTTTATCGTTGGTTTTCACTGCGATTTTCGCACGAGAGCCCGGATCGCGAGCCGCCGCTTTAATTTCAATCACTTCTTCGCCGATTTCCGGCACTTCGATGCGGAACAGTTCGATCAGCATTTCCGGCTTGGAACGGGTGACGAACAGCTGCGCGCCACGCGCTTCCGGGCGAACAGCATACAGCACGCCGCGAATACGGTCGCCAGGGCGGAAGTTTTCGCGCGGCAGCATATCTTCACGCAGAATCACCGCTTCAGCGTTACCGGCCATCCCTTCGGATTTAATTTCCAGAGAGATATTGTCGCGGTTCACTTTCTTCACCACGCCAGTGACGATTTCGCCTTCCTGGTCGCGGAACTGATCGACAACCATCGCGCGTTCAGCTTCACGGACCTTCTGTACGATAACCTGTTTCGCAGTCTGCGTGGTGATACGGTCAAAGGTGACAGATTCAATCTGATCTTCAACATAGTCGCCGACATTCAGGCTTTCGTCTTCAAAACGCGCCGCTTCCAGCGTAATTTCCTTCGTCGGCATGGTCACTTCTTCAACGATCAACCAACGGCGGAAAGTATCAAAATCACCGCTTTTACGATCGATTTCTACACGAACATCGATCTCCTGCTCATATTTTTTCTTTGTTGCTGTCGCCAGCGCACTTTCCAGCGCTTCAAAAATTTTTTCGCGTGGCAGCGCTTTTTCGTTGGAGACGGCTTCAACAACAGCCAAAATTTCTTTGTTCATCGCGGGCTTTTCACCTCATCCAGACTGTTAAAAGTGGGGAACCAGGTTCGCCTTCTGGATATTACTCAGCGCGAACACTTCATCTTTGCCTTCGACTGTGACGGTAATCATTTCACCGTCCACCGCTTTGATAATGCCCTGCCACTTGCGACGGTTCTGTACCGCCATGCGAAGAACCAGCGCGACTTCTTCACCCTGGAAACGCGCATAATGATCGGCAGTGAACATAGGACGGTCGAGACCCGGTGACGAGACTTCAAGGTTGTAAGCCACGGAGATAGGATCTTCAACGTCCAGCACCGCGCTTACCTGGTGGCTCACATCAGCACAATCATCAACATTGATGCCATCTTCACTATCAATATAGATGCGCAGTGTGGATGTGCGACCGCGAATAAATTCGATGCCGACCAGCTCGTAGCCTAAGGCTTCAACTGGCGCTGTAATCATCTCTGTTAATTTTTGCTCTAATGTGGACAAGCCCACCCCCAAGACATAAAAAAAGGGCCTAAAGCCCAGTTATTCTGTAGTCAGATAACAAAAAACCCCGATAAATCGGGGCTTTAGATAACTGAACCCTATAACCGCAACGGCGGTCTGGTGTACCTTCCGAAAGAATTTTTTTCAAATCCAGCTACGAAGGACATAATCTTCACAGTATATTTGAAAAAGAACTCTAAGGGAAAGTGGTTGCGGGGGCCGGATTTGAACCGACGACCTTCGGGTTATGAGCCCGACGAGCTACCAGGCTGCTCCACCCCGCGCCTGAAACGTGGCAAATTCTACTCGTTTTGGGCAAAATTTGCAAATACTGCTGGGATTTGGTACCGAGGACGGGACGTAAAATCTGCGCACAGTATAGTGACCAGGCATGAGTTATGTCAACCCTATTCCCAATATGCAGATGAATGAATATCACTCTTCGTTATACTCATCCCATCTCTCCGGCTTATGCACGCATTTCACAACGTTATTTCAGTAAACCTTCACTAAACGCTTCCTGTATCTGCTAAAAGATGATTAAATGAAAACTCATTTATTTTGCATAAAAATGCACTAAAGCAGAAACCGATCTCATTATCAGTCAATCAAGCAGGGTTCTATTCTATGACGACGATTCTTAAGCATCTTCCAGCAGGTCAACGTATTGGTATCGCTTTTTCCGGCGGTCTGGACACCAGCGCCGCACTGCTGTGGATGCGACAAAAAGGAGCTGTCCCATATGCCTATACTGCGAATCTGGGACAACCGGATGAGGATGACTATGACGCCATTCCTCGTCGCGCAATGGAGTATGGCGCAGAGAATGCTCGCCTGATTGATTGCCGCAAGCAGTTGGTTGCAGAAGGGATCGCAGCGATTCAGTGCGGCGCTTTCCATAATACGACTGGCGGACTGACCTATTTCAATACCACGCCGCTGGGCCGTGCCGTGACCGGCACGATGCTGGTCGCCGCGATGAAAGAAGACGGCGTGAATATCTGGGGCGACGGCAGCACCTATAAAGGCAACGATATTGAACGTTTCTATCGTTACGGCTTGCTGACCAACGCCGAGCTGCAGATTTACAAACCGTGGCTGGATACCGACTTTATCGATGAGCTGGGCGGCCGTCATGAGATGTCTGAATTTATGATTGCCTGCGGTTTCGACTATAAGATGTCAGTCGAAAAAGCCTACTCCACCGACTCCAACATGCTCGGCGCCACGCATGAAGCGAAAGATCTGGAGTTTCTTAACTCCAGCGTCAAGATCGTCAACCCGATTATGGGCGTGAAGTTCTGGGACGAGAGCGTGAAGATCCCGGCAGAAGTTGTGACCGTCCGCTTCGAGCAGGGTCACCCTGTTGCCCTGAACGGTAAAACCTTCAGCGATGATGTTGAGATGATGCTGGAAGCGAACCGCATCGGCGGCCGTCACGGCTTGGGTATGAGCGACCAAATTGAAAACCGCATCATTGAAGCAAAAAGCCGCGGTATTTATGAAGCCCCCGGAATGGCACTGCTGCACATCGCTTACGAGCGTCTGTTGACCGGTATTCACAACGAAGACACCATTGAACAGTATCATTCACATGGTCGTCAACTGGGTAAACTGCTGTATCAGGGCCGCTGGTTCGACTCTCAGGCGCTGATGCTGCGTGACGGCCTGCAACGTTGGGTCGCCAGCCAGATTACCGGTGAAGTGACGCTGGAACTGCGTCGCGGCAACGACTACTCCATCCTGAACACCGTGTCCGACAATCTGACCTATAAGGCTGAGCGTCTGACCATGGAGAAAGGCGAGTCCGTATTCTCACCGGACGATCGTATTGGCCAGTTGACCATGCGTAATCTGGACATTACCGATACCCGCGAGAAACTGTTCGGCTACGCGAAAGCGGGTCTGTTAACCGCCTCTTCCGCGACCGGTCTGCCGCAGGTTGAGAATCTGGAAAACAAAGGCAAATAAGCCCGCATCGTTGATGCAACAGGCCGCGAAAGCGGCCTTTTTTATGAACATCACCCCAGGTTGATGCAAATGGCTGATTTGCCGGTTAATCTAACTGGACAACATTTCGCACCCTGTCAAAGCATTGTGCAGCCATGTCTTTTTCAGTCATCATTATATAGTCAATGCCCCCGCCAAAATCCGGCCCAGCGACAGCCAGTAATGCTGTTGTAGAATGAATTTCTTCATCCCAGCTAAAAAGCTGTCGCCACCTTGTATCATTTTGATTCAGTTCATCTTCCACACTACGTTGGAGAGGAATTGTCCACCCTCCCAGAAGATCGCCGGAATAGCAGGCATTAACTCGATACGGGTTATCTTGTTCGTAATCACTTAACGCGTCATACCATGATTCATACGCTTTCTGCTGCGTAACGCTTAGCCCCTCGCAGACTGACGGAACACTGATAACGGAAAGAGGTTCCAGGCACTCAACCTGTGTACACAATTGCCATGGTTCACGAAATTCAATCTTATTGTAAAAAGCCAGCAAGTCATCTGGCACAGCTAGCGTGCTTAATGTATCTACCTCAACATCGTGCCAGAAAACAAAGGGCTGCCGATCTTCCCAGGTAACATCGACAAAGAAGCTCAATAACCCCCGCCTGGGAAGCAGTGGATCAAACCCCGGGAGTAACGCCAGGTCACTCAAATTTAGTTGGGCAACGAAAGCAAGCGGAAAATCAACCAACTGATTCTCTATGCGGATGTCAGTTTCGGTTAATAACCGTTGCTGCACTGACCGATACTTCTCCTCATCAAAATCTTCCGCTGGCTGCCCAAGCAGCTTACGCCCTTCATTGAGCAGCTCATAACTCATTTTCATTTCATGAACAAACATGGCATTTCGCGTTTTTTCAGCTTTCAGCTTTAGCACGCGAGATGTGGCATTAACCGATTTTTTTCGTATAGGCCAGTTTTGTCCTAATGGCCAGTCGGGTAGACCGCCCAACCGCGATACCCCCACCTTTACTGTTTCCATATCCCGCAGACAACGTTTAAATGCAATAGCAGCACGTGCCTGTTGCACGACTTTCTCCTGAATAGCAGAGCTCAAATTGGATGTGCGCAATTCGGCAATCAATCCAGCACGATCGAAAAATAAACTCATTAATCTCTTCCTTAGATATTCGGCTCAGTGCAAAGGAAGATTAGATAAAACTACTTGAGAAAAAGATATGGAGGGGGATAACAGATACAAGCATTTCAGATTATAACTGAACAACTACCGTCTTCAATGAACGAAGATGATCTCGTAATCGGTGGAGTGAACCTGACGCAGGGAGATCACCAGAGAGGACATACATGAGTATGTATGGAGGGCTATCTCAACGTATTGACGGGGCCATGCCAGGGACGCGTGTAAACTTGCTTCAACCTCCTCTCTGAGAGCAGTTTCAACAGACGAAAAAAAAGACGCTTTTCAGCGTCTCTTTTCTGGAATATTGGTACCGAGGACGGGACTTGAACCCGTAAGCCCTATTGGGCACTACCACCTCAAGGTAGCGTGTCTACCAATTCCACCACCTCGGCACGGATACTGCTATTAGCGCGGGATATCGCTGGTCGGCTGGGCCGGTGCAGCAGGTTGAGTCTGCTCGGTCTTCGCCGGCGCGCTCAGATTTTCCCACTCGCTTCCTTTATTGGTTTTGTTGCTATTGATATTACCCAACACCAGACTGATGATGAAGAACAGCGTCGCCAATACCGCCGTCATTCGGGTCATGAAGTTACCAGAACCACTTGAACCAAATAGCGTAGCGGAAGCGCCTGCTCCGAAGGAGGCTCCCATATCAGCGCCTTTACCTTGCTGCAGCATGATCAGACCTACAAGGCCAATTGCCACAATAAGGAAAACAACTAAAAGAGCTTCGTACATAATCAACCTGTTCCTTGCGGAGTTGCCGCGTACCAATGCTTCTACCAATAAAGCGGGATTTTTACTGTTTCCCACTGAAGCGGGTGTGAATACTAACCAAAGCGAATGACCTTCGCAAGGGCAATTTAAGCGCATTGTATCAACTGCGGAAAAAAACAGCAAAAGCGTTGTTTTTTGCGGGCAGTAAGGCGGCAACCGCCGCCTTTTTAGTCACTTAAACGCTTAAACGGCTTTTACCGCATCCGCGATACGATGGGCGAATGCCGTAACCTGCGCTTCATCCTCGCCTTCCACCATCACGCGAATCAACGGTTCGGTACCGGATTTACGTAGCAGTACCCGCCCACGATTGCCGAGCGTGGCTTCTACGTCCGCCGTTACCGCTTTCACCGCTTCATTTTCCAGCGGATCGCCGCTACCGGCGGTGTAACGCACGTTAACCAGAATCTGCGGGAACATTTTCATACCGCTGCACAGATCGTGCAGACTCATATGATTACGCACCATCGCCGCCAAAACTTGTAGCCCCGCTACAATACCGTCGCCAGTGGTCGTTTTATCCAACAGAATAACGTGACCAGAGTTTTCCGCGCCGATGCGCCAGCCTTTTTCCTGCAATTTTTCCAGCACGTAGCGGTCGCCCACTTTCGCCCGGGCAAACGGAATGCCAAGCTGCTTGAGCGCCAACTCCAGCCCCATATTGCTCATCAGCGTCCCCACCGCGCCGCCGCGCAGTTGCCCCTGGCGCAGCCCTTCGCGCGCGATGATATACATGATCTGATCGCCATCGACTTTATTGCCTTCATGGTCAACCATGATGACCCGGTCGCCGTCGCCGTCAAGCGCGATGCCGAGGTCCGCCTTCTCCGCCAACACGCGCGCCTGCAACGCGCGCACGTCGGTCGCGCCCACTTCTTCGTTAATGTTGACGCCGTTTGGCTCACAGCCGATGGCGATAACGGTCGCGCCCAGCTCGCGCAGCACATTCGGTGCGATATGGTAGGTAGCGCCGTTGGCGCAATCCACAACCACTTTCAGACCGTTGAGGCTCAGTTCGTTCGGGAAGGTGCCTTTACAGAACTCAATATAGCGTCCGGCGGCGTCGACGATGCGGCTCGCTTTCCCCAGCTCGGCGGAGTCTACGCAGGTGATCTCTTTTTCCATTTCGGCTTCGATGGCTTCTTCCACATCGTCAGGCAGTTTCGTACCGTCGATAGAGAAGAATTTAATGCCGTTATCATAGAACGGGTTATGCGAAGCCGAGATAACGATACCCGCCTCCGCGCGGAAAGTCCGCGTCAGATAGGCGACGGCTGGCGTTGGCATAGGTCCGGTAAACGAGGCCGACAGTCCCGCAGCGGCAAGGCCCGCCTCCAGCGCGGACTCCAGCATATAGCCGGAAATACGCGTATCTTTACCGATAATGATTTTACGTGAGCCATGACGCGCCAGCACTTTTCCGGCAGCCCAACCCAGTTTAAGCACGAAATCAGGTGTAATGGGGGCATTGCCTACACGTCCGCGAATCCCATCGGTACCGAAATATTTACGATTACTCATAGCGTTTGTTTCCCTTTGCAGACAGAGTGGCTTCTACCACCCGCATCGCCTCTACGGTTTCTTTGACGTCATGGACGCGAATGATCTGCGCGCCCTGCATCGCGGCAATTACCGCGCACGCAAGGCTGCCGTTCAGACGGTCTGATGGTCCCACGTTAAGTAACTGACCAACCATCGTTTTACGTGACATGCCCACCAGCAGCGGCAGGTTAAAATGATGAAACTCACCCAGTCGCGCCAGTAAGGTATAATTGTGAAAGAGATTTTTACCGAAACCGAATCCGGGGTCGAGCAACAATTTCTCTTTTGCGATGCCGGCCTTCTCACAACGTGCTATTTGCTCAATAAAGTAGCGATTCACCTCGGCAAAGACATCGTCATATTTCGGCGCCTCCTGCATGGTTTTGGGGTTGCCCTGCATGTGCATAAGACTGACCGGCAAGCCGGTTTCCGCTGCCGCTTCCAACGCGCCGGGCTCGGAGAGCGAACGGACATCATTGATAATATGCGCGCCCGCCCTTGCCGCTTCACGGATCACCTCGGGTTTAGAGGTATCCACAGAAATCCACACTTCAAAACGTTGCGCGATTGCTTCCAGTACCGGAATAACGCGATCCAGCTCTTCTTCCACGCTCACTTCTGCCGCGCCTGGTCGCGTTGATTCCCCCCCCACATCAATAATTGTCGCCCCGGCATTCACCATTAAATTCGCATGTTTCACCGCCTCAATCAGCGTGTTATGCGCACCGCCGTCTGAGAACGAATCCGGCGTTACGTTCAGGATACCCATAACATGCGGATGAGTGAGATCGAGCGTGGCGCCCTGAGCGAAGAGTTTCATGATCAAAATCCCTGTTTTATTTATGGTGAGTTAAAAAAGAAAAACCCCGGGGCAAGCCCCAGGGTTTCGGTGAGCGCTAAACATAATGTTGTACAACAAACGTTTATTTGTCGCCCAGCTGCTCTGACATCGTGTTGCCCGGGTTCGGCGTGCGTGGTTCATCAACCGGACGCGGCGCCTGAGGCGTACCATTGCTGTCAGAGTTATTGGTGCCGTTTGGATCTTCCCAGCCCGCAGGCGGACGCACTTCACGACGCGCCATCAGGTCATCAATCTGCGGCGCATCGATGGTTTCATATTTCATCAGCGCATCTTTCATCGCGTGCAGAATATCCATATTGTCAGTCAGGATCTGACGAGCGCGATTGTAGTTACGTTCAATCAGCGCTTTCACTTCCTGGTCGATGATACGCGCAGTTTCATCAGACATATGTTTCGCTTTTGCGACGCTACGGCCGAGGAACACTTCGCCCTCTTCTTCCGCGTACAGCAACGGACCGAGTTTCTCCGAGAAGCCCCACTGGGTGACCATGTTACGCGCCAGGTTAGTCGCGACTTTAATGTCGTTCGACGCGCCGGTAGAAACATGCTCAACGCCGTAGATAATCTCTTCCGCCAGACGGCCACCGTACAGCGTGCTGATTTGGCTTTCCAGCTTCTGACGGCTGGCGCTGATCGCGTCGCCTTCAGGCAGGAAGAAGGTCACGCCCAGCGCACGACCGCGCGGGATAATCGTCACTTTGTGCACCGGATCGTGTTCCGGCACCAGGCGACCGATAATCGCGTGGCCCGCTTCGTGATACGCGGTCGACTCTTTCTGCGCTTCCGTCATCACCATGGAGCGACGTTCGGCGCCCATCATGATTTTGTCTTTCGCTTTCTCGAACTCAACCATCGACACAACGCGTTTGTTGCCGCGTGCGGCAAACAGCGCCGCTTCGTTGACCAGGTTCGCGAGGTCAGCACCGGAGAAGCCCGGCGTACCGCGCGCAATGATCGCCGCATCAATATCCGTCGCTAACGGTACGCGACGCATATGCACCTTCAAAATCTGCTCACGACCGCGCACATCCGGCAGGCCTACCACCACCTGACGGTCAAAACGGCCTGGACGCAGCAGCGCCGGGTCCAGAACGTCCGGACGGTTAGTTGCGGCGATAACGATGATACCTTCGTTACCTTCGAAGCCGTCCATCTCAACCAGCATCTGGTTCAACGTCTGCTCACGTTCATCGTGACCGCCGCCCAGACCAGCGCCACGCTGGCGACCTACGGCGTCGATTTCATCGATGAAGATAATGCACGGCGCCGCTTTCTTGGCCTGTTCGAACATGTCACGCACACGAGACGCGCCGACACCGACGAACATTTCCACAAAGTCAGAACCGGAAATCGTAAAGAACGGCACCTTCGCTTCACCCGCAATGGCTTTTGCCAGCAGGGTTTTACCGGTACCCGGCGGGCCGACCATCAGGACGCCTTTCGGAATTTTACCGCCCAGCTTCTGGAAACGGCTCGGTTCACGCAGGTATTCAACCAGTTCCGCCACTTCTTCTTTCGCTTCGTCACAACCCGCGACGTCAGCAAACGTGGTTTTGATCTGATCTTCCGTCAGCATACGCGCCTTGCTCTTACCGAACGACATGGCGCCTTTGCCACCGCCGCCCTGCATCTGACGCATGAAGAAGATCCAGACGCCGATCAGCAACAGCATCGGGAACCAGGAAATGAAGATAGAAGCCAGCAGGCTTGGCTCTTCAGGTGGTTCGCCAACAACCTTGACGTTTTTAGTCAGCAGGTTATCAAGCAGCTTCGGATCATTAATCGGAATGTAAGTCGTGTAACGGTTACTATCTTTCTTGGTAACGTTGATCTCACGTCCGTTGATACGCGCTTCGCGAACCTGGTCCTGATTGACCTCTTGCAGGAAGGTAGAGTAATCCACCTTACGGCCATTAGACTCGCTGGGCCCAAAGCTCTGGAATACTGACATCAGCACAACGGCAATGACCAGCCAGAGTATTAGGTTTTTCGCCATGTCACTCAAGGGATTAACCTCTTATTACAACTGTGTTAAAAACAGCGTCAGGATACTCTATATCCAGTTTCTTTCAAACCTTACGTCTGAAATCTGCCGGTTATCACTTTCGCCCGGTCGCTACAATGTACACTTCACGCGAACGCGCACGCGAAGAGTCCGGCTTACGAACTTTAACCTTCGTAAACAGGGAGCGAATTTCCCTTAGATACTCATCGAAACCTTCGCCCTGGAACACCTTCACTACAAAACTTCCGCCTGGCGCCAGCACATCGCGGCACATCTCTAACGCCAGCTCCACCAGATACATGGCGCGGGGGATATCCACCGCCGGTGTTCCGCTCATGTTTGGTGCCATATCCGACATGACAACTTGTACTTTACTGTCACCCACGCGTTCCAGTAACGCTTTCATGACAAGTTCATCACGAAAATCGCCCTGAAGAAAGTCCACACCAACGATAGGATCCATAGGTAAAAGATCACAAGCGATGATGCGGCCTTTGCCGCCAATCTGCGTGACCACATACTGTGACCAGCCTCCTGGCGCAGCGCCGAGATCGACTACCGTCATTCCCGGCTTAAAAAGTTTGTCACTTTGCTGTATTTCATCAAGTTTAAACCAGGCACGGGAGCGTAGCCCCTTTTTCTGCGCCTGTTGAACATATTTATCGCTAAAGTGTTCCTGAAGCCAGCGGCTTGAGCTGGCAGAACGCTTTTTACCTGTCATTTAACTTTCCCGTCGGGGCAGTTCATCGTAGCCAATGGCGTAAATTTCTACACGCCTATTTGGCGATATAAGGGAGATGGCGGTAGAATGACCCGTTTTCAATCCCAACGTAAGCAAAAATATACGATGAATCTGAGTACTAAACAAAAACAGCACCTAAAAGGTCTGGCACATCCGCTCAAGCCTGTTGTTATGCTTGGCAATAATGGTTTGACCGAAGGGGTACTGGCCGAGATTGAACAAGCGTTAGAGCACCATGAACTTATCAAGGTGAAAATCGCCTCGGAAGATCGCGAAACAAAAACCTTGATCGTGGACGCTATCGTGCGCGAAACCGGCGCCTGTAACGTACAGGTCATCGGTAAAACGCTGGTGCTGTATCGCCCAACTAAAGAGCGTAAAATCTCGCTGCCGCGTTAAGGATATCCTAAAGTCGAACACAAAATCTGTGTAAAACGAGGGGTTTTCCACGAGCAGGAGAGCAAAATGCCACGCTCTCTCCGTTGATAAAAGGCCGCTATGCGGCCTTTTTCCTTTCTTTACAATACACCAACAATTTGCGTATTGAGTACTGCTTAAAGGTATTCCACTTTAAGCACTTCGTATTCCACATCGCCGCCAGGCGTTTTGATCACCACGACGTCATCCTGCTCTTTGCCGATCAGACCGCGAGCGATTGGCGAGTTTACCGAAATGAGATTTTGCTTAAAATCCGCCTCATCATCGCCAACAATGCGGTAGGTCTGCTCTTCGTCGGTGTCCAGGTTCAGCACCGTGACGGTAGCGCCGAAAATCACGCGGCCATTGTTTGGCATTTTGGTGACATCAATCACCTGCGCATTCGACAGTTTTGCTTCGATATCTTTAATGCGCCCTTCGCAGAAACCCTGCTGTTCGCGTGCAGCATGATACTCCGCGTTTTCTTTTAAATCGCCATGTTCGCGCGCTTCGGCGATAGCGGCGATGATTTCAGGACGGCGCACAGATTTCAGAAAATCCAGCTCTTCGCGCAGTTTTTCGGCTCCGCGTAAGGTCATCGGAATAGCTTGCATTTGTTATACCTCTTGAACATTCCTGTAGGGGGCAATGAACTCTACCCCGGCTGCTAAGCCAGCCCCGGCATATGCCATACCAGGGTCAGAAGCAAAAAAACACCAACCCGGGCGCGCAGTCCCAGGTCAGCTACAATTTCCTCTTTGATAACCATTTTACCCTGGAGTTCCCTATGGGTCATCGTTTACTTTTTAGGGCGTTGCGCCGTAGTATGACGGCTTGTTTCCAGGGTGTTAGCGCGAGATTATGCGATTTTCCAGATTTATCATCGGATTGACCACCAGTATAGCGTTCAGCGTTCAGGCCGCGAATATTGACGAATACATCAAACAGCTTCCGGCCGGCGCCAACCTCGCGCTGATGGTGCAAAAGATTGGCGCGCCCGCGCCGGCTATTGATTATCATAGTCAGCAGATGGCGCTTCCCGCCAGTACCCAAAAGGTGATTACCGCGCTGGCGGCGCTGATTCAACTCGGCCCGGATTTCCGTTTTACGACCACGCTGGAGACTAAAGGCAACGTCGATAACGGCATCCTGAAAGGTGACTTAATTGCGCGCTTCGGTGGCGATCCAACGCTAAGACGTCAGGATATTCGCAATATGGTCGCGACGCTGAAAAAGTCCGGCGTCACGCAAATCGACGGTAATGTGCTTATCGATACGTCGATTTTCGCCAGCCACGATAAAGCGCCAGGCTGGCCGTGGAACGACCTGACGCAGTGTTTCAGCGCGCCTCCCGCCGCCGCCATTGTTGACCGCAACTGTTTTTCTGTGTCGCTTTATAGCGCGCAAAAACCAAACGATTTAGCCTTTATTCGCGTGGCCTCTTATTATCCGGTAACGATGTTCAGCCAGGTACGGACTCTGCCGCGCGGTTCGGCAGACGCGCAGTATTGCGAGCTGGATGTTGTGCCTGGCGATTTGAACCGTTATACGCTTACCGGCTGTTTACCACAGCGCGCCGACCCGCTGCCGCTGGCCTTTGCTATTCAGGACGGCGCCAGCTACGCGGGCGCGATCCTCAAGCAGGAACTGAAAGAGGCCGGGATAACTTACCGCGGCACGCTGCTGCGCCAGACGCAGGTTAACGAGCCCGGAACGATCGTCGCCAGTAAACAGTCGGCGCCACTGCACGATCTGCTTAAGATTATGCTGAAAAAGTCAGACAACATGATTGCTGATACTGTTTTTCGGATGATTGGTCATGTCAGGTTTAACGTGCCTGGCACCTGGCGGGCGGGATCGGATGCCGTTCGCCAGATCCTGCGCCAACAGGCGGGAATTGATATCGGCAATACCATTATTGCCGACGGTTCCGGTCTTTCTCGCCATAATCTGATCGCTCCCGCCACGATGATGCAGGTGCTGCAATATATCGCCCAACACGATAACGAGCTGAACTTTATCTCTATGCTGCCGCTGGCGGGCTATGATGGTTCATTACAATACCGCGCCGGGCTGCATCAGGCGGGCGTAGACGGTAAGGTTTCAGCGAAAACCGGGTCACTGCAGGGCGTGTATAATCTGGCGGGCTTTATTACCACCGCAAGCGGGCAACGGATGGCATTTGTACAGTATTTGTCCGGCTACGCGGTTCCACCTGCCGATCAGCGTAATCGACGTATTCCGCTGGTACGCTTCGAGAGTCGATTGTACAAGGATATTTATCAGAATAACTGAGTGCATTATTGCCGGATGGCGGCGCTAACGCGTCTTATCCGGCCTACAACGAACATAATAAAACGGGCCGCAAATGCGGCCCGTTGGCTTTTATAGGCCGGATAAGCGTAAGCGCCATCCGGCTACGAGATTAACGTTTGTAGATGAACTCGACGCCTTCTTCGTCGTCTTCATCCCAGTCGTCATCCCAGTCATCGTCTGCGTCTTCTTCCACTTCAGCCAACTGCTGGCGATGATAATCGTCCCACATGAACTCGACTTTTTCCGGCTGTTTTGCTTCTTCAGCCTGCGCGATCGGATTCTCGATGATAAAGGTCATCACATCCCAGCAGAGATCTTTCACCCCTAGCTGACTGGCAGCGGAAATCAGATAGTATTTCCCTTCCCAGCCCAACGCTTCGGCGATCGCTTTCGCTTTCTCTTCCGCTTCGGTTTTATCCATCAGATCGATCTTGTTGAACACTAACCAGCGCGGTTTAGCCGCCAGATCCTGGCTGTATTTTTCCAGTTCGCCAATAATGATACGGGCGTTTTCCACCGGATCGGAACCGTCGATCGGATCGATATCAATGAGGTGCAGCAGTACGCGGCAACGTTCGAGGTGCTTCAGGAAGCGAATCCCCAGGCCCGCGCCTTCCGCCGCGCCTTCGATCAACCCCGGAATGTCGGCCACCACAAAACTCTTTTCGCTGTCCATACGTACCACGCCCAGGCTCGGCACCAGCGTGGTAAACGGATAGTCCGCGACTTTCGGTTTTGCTGCCGATACCGCGCGAATGAACGTTGATTTACCGGCGTTTGGCATCCCCAGCATCCCGACATCCGCCAGCAGCATCAGTTCCAGCAGCAGGTCGCGCTTATCGCCCGGCGTACCATTGGTTTTCTGGCGCGGCGTACGGTTAACCGAGGATTTAAAACGGGTATTGCCTAGCCCATGCCAGCCGCCCTTCGCGACCAACAGACGCTGACCGTGTTTGGTCATGTCGCCCATCGTTTCACCGGTTCCCTGGTCGATAACGCGCGTACCGACCGGCACTTTGATGGTCACGTCTTTACCGCGTTTACCGGTACAGTCGCGGCTCGCGCCATTCTGACCACGTTCAGCGCGGAACGATTTTTCAAAGCGGTAATCGATCAGCGTATTCAGGTTTTCATCGGCTTCCATCCAGACGTCGCCGCCGTCGCCGCCATCACCGCCGTCCGGGCCGCCTTTCGGGATATATTTTTCGCGGCGGAAGCTCACACAGCCATTACCGCCATCGCCTGCAACGACCAGAATCGATGCTTCATCAACAAACTTCATTTTATTCTCCGTAAATCATTCGCCTGAGCGGGGTTGCGAAACCACCGTTTCATGCTTGCGTAAACCGCCCCAAATACGATGACCAATGGCGGAATACATCGCGCCCGCAACCACGACAAACGCACCGAGATAACCTAAAAGGTTTAACATCGGTCTGGCGAAGAAATCGGGCCAGGCCATAGATAAAAGATCTGAAAACAGCAGGGTAAATAGCGGTGTAAGCGTGATTATCGCGCTCACCTGCGCCGCCTGCCAACGCGCCATCGCTTCCGCCAGGGCGCCATATCCTACCAGCGTATTTAGCCCGCAGAAAATCAAACAGGCGAGCTGCCAATCGCTCAGTTGCGCTATCACCATCGGTTTTGCCAGCGGCAAGAGCGCTATCGTACATAAAGTGTACAGTAAAAACAGGATCTGCTGCGAGGCCAGACGTCGCAATAATACTTTTTGCGCCACGCCATAGCTCACCCACACCATCGCCGCGCCTACGCCAAAAATAACGCCCCAGGTGTAGTCGGTCAGTCGGGTAAAAATCTCGATCAGACTGGTGTTAAAAAACATCACCAGCCCGCTCAATAACATCAGCGCGCCAATCACCTGCGTACCGCGCATCTTTTCTTTCAGAATAAAGACGCTGGCGACCATCATGCCAACCGGCGAGAGCTGGCCGATAACCTGCGACGCGGTTGGGCTTAAATATTGCAGGGAAGAACTGAACAAAATGAAATTACCGAACAGTCCGCAGGTCGCTATCGCCAATAACACCAACCAGCGCGGCTTACGAAAAATACGCAGCGGCGGCAGCTTTCTTTTTACTGCCAGTATCGCCCCGAGGCCAATACTGGCCATTAAGAAGCGGTAGAAGACAATGGTTGAAGGCTCCATCACCTCCAGCACTTGCTTCATTGCTATTGGCAACGCTCCCCAGCACATCGCGGTAGTGAGCGCTAAAAGAATGCCAATGCCTGCCTGCTGCTTCATGCCGTGTTCCCTGCAAAGACCCGTTAACGGCATTCGCACAGCCACACGGGTATATTTTAGTCGGCCATCGAATGTAAAAAGCCCCGCAACAGGTGCGGGGCTTTCATCCGTTACCGGACCACAAAAAACTTACTCAGCAACGATGCTGATGTATTTACGGTTTTTCGGGCCTTTAACTTCGAATTTCACTTTACCGTCTGCTTTAGCAAACAGAGTGTGGTCACGACCGCAACCAACGTTGGTGCCAGCGTGGAATTTAGTACCACGTTGACGAACGATGATGCTGCCTGCCAGAACTGCTTCACCGCCAAAGCGTTTTACGCCCAGACGTTTAGCTTCAGAATCGCGACCGTTACGAGTCGAGCCGCCAGCCTTTTTATGTGCCATTTAATCTGCTCCCCTAATCTTAAGCGCTGATGCCGGTAATTTTCACATCAGTGAACCACTGACGATGGCCCTGCTGCTTACGGTAGTGTTTACGGCGACGAAACTTAACGATTTTAACTTTCTCGCCACGACCGTGGGCAACAACTTCAGCTTTGATTACGCCGCCATCAACGAAAGGAACGCCGATTTTGACTTCTTCACCGTTTGCGATCATCAGAACTTCAGCGAACTCGATAGTTTCGCCAGTTGCGATGTCCAGCTTTTCCAGGCGAACGGTCTGACCTTCGCTTACTCGGTGTTGTTTACCACCACTTTGGAAAACCGCGTACATAAAAAACTCCGCTTCCGCGCACACCTTTCAATGATTCAGAGCGCGCTATAAATATTCACAATAGGGCGCGAATATTACGCAAATTGCACGGCTTTGACAAGTGCTACCATCAATACATGAAGAAAAAAAACACAACGCATACGGTAACGTTTATCTGCGGCGTTTTTTCAGTACAATCAGGGTATATTTCTAACCATAAACCCTACGTTACCTCATTCAGACATGGGATAATCGGGGCGATAAGCCCGGCTTTTGCGATGAATTTAGAAAAAATCAACGAGTTAACCGCGCAAGATATGGCGGGTGTCAATGCGACAATCCTTGAACAGCTTAATTCCGACGTTCAACTGATTAATCAGCTAGGATATTACATTATTAGCGGCGGCGGAAAACGCATTCGTCCGATGATTGCCGTTCTTGCCGCGCGTGCGGTGGGTTATCAGGGTAACGCGCACGTGACTATCGCCGCTCTGATCGAGTTTATCCACACGGCGACGCTGCTACATGATGATGTGGTGGATGAATCTGATATGCGTCGCGGCAAAGCGACGGCAAATGCCGCTTTCGGTAATGCCGCCAGCGTGTTGGTCGGCGACTTTATCTATACCCGCGCCTTCCAGATGATGACCAGCCTCGGCTCGTTAAAAGTGCTGGAAGTGATGTCGGAAGCGGTCAACGTGATTGCAGAAGGCGAAGTGCTGCAATTGATGAACGTGAATGACCCGGACATTACCGAAGAAAATTACATGCGGGTGATTTACAGTAAAACGGCCCGTCTGTTCGAAGCCGCCGCCCAGTGCTCCGGTATTCTTGCCGGTTGTACGCCTGAGCAAGAGAAAGGGTTGCAGGACTATGGCCGCTACCTTGGTACGGCTTTCCAGCTCATTGACGATCTGCTGGATTACAGCGCCGACGGCGAGCATCTCGGTAAAAATGTGGGTGATGACCTCAATGAGGGCAAACCCACCTTACCGTTGCTTCACGCCATGCGCCACGGTACGCCAGAACAGTCAGCGATGATCCGTACCGCTATTGAACAAGGTAATGGCCGTCATCTTCTGGAACCGGTTCTGGAAGCGATGACCACCTGCGGCTCGCTGGAATGGACGCGTCAGCGAGCGGAAGAAGAAGCCGACAAAGCGATATCCGCGTTGCAGATATTGCCGGATACTCCATGGCGTGAGGCGCTAATCGGTCTCGCACACATCGCGGTGCAGCGCGATCGTTAATGCCGTTCTCTTATCCCGCGTACTGCGCGGGATATCCCATTAAGTTCTAATAAACTCCAGATACCCTATCGCCTGTCTTTCACATACTCATTCAGGACTTTCCCTGGCATATTCTGAATATTGCCGCCACTTACATGAACTTTTTAGAACATTCCTTCACGAAGCGTTATAGTATCGAACGTCGTCGGGTTGTTAAAACCGTAAGTGATTAACCTAAGGAGTGATGGATGTATGGAAAGCAAGCTTATTGACTGGCATCCGGCCGATATCATTGCCGGACTACGTAAAAAAGGGACTTCAATGGCCGCTGAGTCACGCCGGAATGGATTGAGTTCATCCACGCTGGCCAATGCATTAACGCGCCCGTGGCCGAAAGGAGAGTTGATTATCGCGAAAGCATTAGGAACGGAACCCTGGGTTATTTGGCCATCGCGTTATCACGATCCGCGCACGCATGAGTTTATCGACAGAACGCGGCTTATGAGAGCGCGTAATAAAGACAAACAGAATGTAGAGTAAGCGCCTGAAAAATAACCCCCGCAATCGCGTTCGCGGGGGTTATTAAGCGTACAGGAGGTTATTCGCCTTTCACGCGTTCAATATTCGCGCCTAGCGCGCGCAGTTTGTCTTCGATGCGCTCATAACCGCGATCGATGTGATAAATGCGATCCACAATCGTCGTGCCTTCCGCAATACAGCCCGCCAGCACCAGGCTCGCAGATGCCCGCAGATCTGTCGCCATGACCTGGGCGCCAGAGAGCGTTTCTACGCCATGGCATATGACGGTATTGCTTTCAATTTCCGCACGCGCGCCCATGCGGCTGAGTTCAGGCACGTGCATAAAACGGTTTTCAAAGACGGTTTCAGTGATAAAGCCCGTCCCTTCTGCCACCAGGTTCAGCAACGTGAACTGCGCCTGCATATCGGTCGGAAATGCCGGATGCGGCGCGGTACGGACATTGACCGCCTTCGGTCGTTTGCCGTGCATGTCCAGACTAATCCAGTCCTCGCCCACTTCGATATCCGCGCCAGCATCGCGCAGTTTCGCCAGTACCGCGTCCAGAGTGTCCGGTTGCGCGTTACGGCAGAGGATTTTGCCGCGAGAGATCGCTGCCGCCACCAGGAAAGTCCCCGTTTCGATACGATCCGGCAGCACACGATAAACGCCGCCGCCCAGACGCTCTACGCCCTCGATCGTAATACGATCGGTGCCCTGCCCGGCGATCTTCGCCCCCAGCGTAACCAGGAAGTTAGCGGTGTCGACAATTTCCGGCTCGCGCGCGGCGTTTTCAATGATGGTCGTCCCTTCCGCCAGCGTGGCGGCGCACATAATGGTGACGGTCGCGCCGACGCTGACCTTATCCATCACGATATGCGCCCCTTTAAGACGTCCTTCGACGGAGGCCTTTACGTAGCCCTCTTCCAGCTTGATGGTCGCACCCAGTTGTTCCAGACCGGTAATATGCAAATCAACCGGACGCGCGCCGATAGTACAGCCCCCCGGCAGAGAGACTTGTCCCTGACCAAAACGGGCAACCAGCGGCCCCAGCGCCCATATCGAGGCGCGCATGGTCTTAACCAGATCATAAGGCGCGCAGAACACGTTCACCTGGCTGGCGTCAATGTGTACCGATCCATTGCGTTCCACTTTCGCGCCTAATTGGCTCAGGAGCTTCATCGACGTATCCACGTCTTTCAGTTTTGGAACGTTTTGGATCTCTACCGGTTCTTCTGCCAGCAGAGCGGCGAACAGGATCGGCAGCGCGGCGTTTTTGGCGCCGGAAATTGTGACTTCGCCCTGGAGCGTCGTTGGCCCCTGTACACGAAATTTATCCATTATTGTATTCTCAGTTAAGCATTCATCTCCGCTACCGGCAGGTTACCCGTAGCTTAAAATCCGTTAAGTTTACGATCGCGCGCCCATTCCGCCGGGGTATATGCTTTGATCGATACGGCATGGATACGGTTGTCCGCAATGTACTCCATTAGCGGCCCATAGACCGTTTGCTGTTTCTTGACCCGGCTCATGCCGTCAAACATCTCGCCCACGGCAATAACCTGAAAGTGACTGCCATCGCCGGAGACGTGGACTTCCTGGAGGGAGAGGGCATTCATCAGCACACTCTGAATTTCATGATTTTCCATGGGTTCTTTATTCGTCAAATAGTGAAAACAGCCCAACATCTTAGAGCAAAGTCGCGCCGTCTTAAATAAGCAAAAGATTACGCTGATAAATCAGCGCGGTAAAAGTGCCGGATGGTGCTGCTAACGCAACTTATCCGGCCTACGGGGATCATGCGAAGTGTAGGCCGGATAAACCATCCGGCATTCATTACATACGGGGAAGTACGTCTTCGGGCAAGTTATATAATTGCGCCAGCGCGTAAACCTTGTCGTTAACGCCAGACAGCGACACGGCATTGCCCTGCTTTTTTGCCTGGTTCACAAGGTGCGCCAGCAGCGCCAGTCCCCCCGTATCTACCCTGGAGATCTGGCTCAGGTCGATACGGGTAACGCCATTCATCGCTTCTACGCGCGCGTCCCATAGCGGCGCCAACACGTCCTGATCCAGCTCTCCCGCCAGCACCAGAGTGTCCGCCTCACGCGTCCAGGTGAGTTGCGGCGTCATTACTGTTTCTCGTCCAAAGTAATTTTCTGTTGAGAGATAGATTTCAGTTGTGCGGTCAGGCCGTCGATGCCTTTAGTACGCAGCAGGTCGCTCCACTCATTTTGCTTGGTGGTGATCATGCTGACGCCTTCCGCAATCATGTCATACGCCTGCCAGTTGCCGGTCTGGGTGTTTTTGCGCCACTGGAAATCCAGGCGTACCGGCGGACGACCGTTGGGATCGATAATCGTTACACGGATAGGCACAATGGTCGCATCGCCCAGCGGTTGCTCAGGCGCTATCTGGTAAGTCTGACCGTGGTACATCGCCAGCGCCTGACCGTATGCCTGTTTCAGGTATTCGCGAAACGCGGCAAAATAGGCTTCACGCTGCGCCGGGGTCGCCTCTTTGTAGTAGCGGCCCAACACCAGCGCGCCGGCATATTTTACCTGCACGTACGGCAGAAGTTCCTGATCAACAACGTCTCGCAGGTAATCCGGATTGGCACGAATTTTCGGCTGTTCGTTTTTCAGGCGATCAAAAGTTTTCTGCGCCGCCTCGTTCATCAGTTTATAAGGATTGCTCTGATCCGCTGCCGTTGCTGCGCTTAATGGCGCAATGACCAGCAGGGCCACCATCATCAGTCGTTTAAACATGCCTCAATTCTCCTGAGATTATTTCGTTTCGCCCGCGGGCGTTGTGGCTTCAGTATGACCTTCCGTTGCGGCTGGCGCATCGCCAGAATTCTTATTGTCGTCGCCTTTGCTGTTATAAAGGAACTGGCCAATCATATCTTCCAGCACCATTGCAGACTTGGTGTCCTGAATCGTACTCCCATCTTTGAGGATAGACGTTCCCAGCTCAGGATCTTCAAAACCGACGTTTAATGCCAGATATTGCTCCCCCAGCAGCCCGGAAGTACGAATACTCAACGAGCTGGTATCGGGAATATGGTTATAACGCTCTTCGATGTCGAGCGTTACGCGCGGCAGGTATGTTTTCGGATCAAGCGAGATATCTTCAACCCGCCCGACAACCACCCCGCCGATGCGTACCGGGGAACGCACTTTCAGACCGCCGATGTTATCGAAGGTCGCATAAACCTTATAGGTCGGCTCCGTGCGCATAGAGGTCACATTTGCCGCCTTCAGGCAAACAAACAGCGCCGCCAGCAACGCTACCAGCAAAAAAACGCCTACCCAAATTTCATTTTTTTTCGTTTGCATGAACTCAATTCCCAAACATCAGTGCGGTCAGCACAAAATCCAGCCCCAGAACGGCCAACGATGCGTGAACCACGGTACGCGTCGTTGCCCGGCTAATCCCGGCAGAAGTCGGTATTGCGTCATAACCGTTGAATAACGCAATCCATGTTACCGTAATGGCGAACACCACGCTCTTTATCAGACAGTTCACCAGGTCCATACGCCAGTCGACGGCATTCTGCATCGCGGACCAGAAGAACCCGGCGTCGATTCCTTTCCAGCTTACGCCGACCAGCGAGCCGCCCCAGATACCGACCGCCACAAAGATAATGGTCAGTAGCGGCAACGAAATCACGCCCGCCCAAAAGCGCGGCGAAATCACCCGGCGCAATGGATCGACCGCCATCATCTCCATACTGGAGAGCTGCTCCGTCGCCCGCATCAGGCCGATTTCCGCCGTCAACGCCGACCCGGCCCGCCCGGCAAACAGCAACGCCGCGACCACCGGCCCCAGCTCGCGCAGCAGCGAAAGCGCCACTAACATGCCAAGACTGGTCTCCGCGCTGTAAGTGGTCAGAACCAGATAGCCTTGCAGCCCCAGCACCATACCGATGAATACGCCGGAGACAATAATGATAAGCATCGACAAGACGCCCACATTATAAAGCTGGCGCACCAGCAGCGGCGCATGTTTGCGAAACTCCGGCTTACCGATAATCGCATTGAATAACATTAACCCGGCGCGCCCGAACGTCCTGACGGTTTTGATCCCGCTGTGTCCGAGTGCTGCCAGCGCATTTAACAGCATGAGTGGCTTAACTCCCTGTTTCGAGTAAATCAAGGTGATAGTCGCCCGCCGGATAGCGGAACGGAACCGGCCCGTCGGCAATACCGTCAAGGAACTGACGCACGCGCGGGTCCGTATTCTCCTGCAACGCCTGAGCGCTACCGTGAGCGACGATTTTTTTGTCCGCCATGATCCAGGCGTGATCCGCAATACTGAGCACCTCTGGCACATCATGCGAGACCACCACGCAGGTCACGCCCAGCGCGCTGTTCAATTCTGAAATCAGCTTCACCAGAACGCCCATGGTAATCGGGTCCTGGCCGACAAACGGCTCATCGAACATGATGAGATCCGGTTCCAGAGCGATGGCGCGCGCCAACGCGGCGCGGCGCGCCATCCCACCGGAGAGCTCGGAAGGCATCAGTTTTGCCGCGCCGCGCAGCCCGACAGCTTCCAGTTTCATCATCACGACGCTTTTTAGCAGCGGCGCGGGTAAATTGGTGTGCTCCCGTAGCGGATAGGCCACATTGTCAAACACGTTCATGTCGGTAAACAGCGCTCCCGACTGAAACAGCATACTCATACGTTTACGGACGGTGTAGAGCCGCGAACGGGACATGGCCGGCACATTCTCGCCATCAAATAAGATCTCGCCCTTATCCGGCGGGATCTGTCCGCCAATCAGGCGCAACAGCGTGGTTTTACCGATGCCCGACGGCCCCATGATCGCCGTGATCTTCCCGCGCGGCACCGTCAGGGAAATATTATCGAAAATGCAGCGTTCGCCACGGGAAAAGCTGACGTCGCGCATATCGACTAAATTGGCCGCAGACTGACCCATTGATTCATCCTTCGTATTGCCTTGTTGAGGTAACCATGGCGCTGAATTTAACCATGGGTTCGACATAATTACAGAATATTAACTGACAGGGTTAGCGAAAGCTGGCATTCGTTTTACTTTTTAGCCGCATAAAGTCAAAATTAGGACTTCGTTACGGCTTCCAGATATCCCTTCCAGGGGACCGGCGAGTATACCTGAAGAAAGGACTTTAGATGCTTTTAGCGATGGCGCTACTCATAATTGGTTTGCTTCTGGTGGCCTACGGCGCCGATCGTCTGGTGTTTGCGGCCTCTATTTTATGCCGTACATTCGGTATTCCCCCGCTGATCATCGGGATGACGGTCGTGAGTATCGGCACCTCGCTGCCGGAAATTATTGTGTCGGCCGCCGCATCGCTACACGGTCAGCTCGATTTGGCCGTCGGCGCGGCGCTCGGTTCTAACATCACCAATATTTTGCTGATCTTAGGGCTGGCGGCGCTGGTTCGTCCATTTACCGTGCATTCCGATGTTCTACGTCGCGAATTGCCATTAATGTTATTTGTTAGCGTGGTAGCCGGTTCCGTACTGCATGACGGACAGTTAAGCCGCAGTGATGGTATCTTTCTCCTGCTTCTGGCTGTGCTATGGCTGTTATTCATTGTTAAAATCGCGCGTCTGGCCGAACGCCAGGGGAATGACAGCCTCACCCGCGAACAACTGGCGGAGCTGCCGCGCGAAGGCGGGCTCCCCGTCGCGTTCTTATGGCTGGGCATTGCGCTGGTCATCATGCCGATGGCGACGCGCATGGTAATCGATAACGCTACGGTGCTGGCGAACTATTTCGCCATGAGTGAATTAACGCTCGGTCTGACAGTCATCGCCGTCGGCACCAGTCTGCCAGAACTGGCGACGGCGATTGCCGGCGTGCGAAAAGGCGAAAATGATATTGCCGTTGGTAATCTCATTGGCGCCAATATTTTTAATCTCGCCATCGTGCTGGGACTGCCTGCGCTGATCGCGCCGGGGGAGATCAACCCGCTGGCGTTTGGGCGTGATTATAGCGTGATGTTGCTGGTTAGCGTGGTTTTCGCTTTACTTTGCTGGCGGCATCCGCGTCAGATTGGTCGGGGCGCAGGTATACTGCTGACCGGCGGGTTTATCGTATGGCTGGCGATGCTCTATTGGCTATCGCCACTTCTTGTTGGATAACTGGAAACGGATTATGTCGCATTTAGCGTTGCAACCGGGGTTTGACTTTCAGCAGGCAGGCAAAGAGGTCCTGGAAATTGAACGTGAAGGCCTGGCGGAGCTTGATCAATATATCAACCAGCATTTCACGCTGGCCTGTGAAAAAATGTTCAACTGCACCGGAAAAGTGGTGGTCATGGGGATGGGAAAATCCGGTCATATCGGACGGAAAATGGCCGCCACGTTCGCCAGTACCGGCACCTCTTCCTTTTTTGTACATCCAGGCGAAGCCGCGCACGGCGATTTGGGGATGGTTACGCCGCAGGATGTGGTTATCGCTATCTCCAACTCCGGCGAATCCAGCGAGATCGCGGCGCTAATACCGGTGCTTAAACGGCTGCACGTACCGTTAATTTGCATTACCGGGCGACCGGAAAGCAGCATGGCGCGTGCGGCAGATGTGCATCTGTGTGTTAAAGTGCCCAAAGAAGCGTGTCCGTTAGGCCTGGCGCCTACCACTAGTACCACCGCAACGCTGGTGATGGGCGACGCTCTCGCCGTGGCGTTGTTAAAAGCGCGCGGCTTTACCGCCGAGGATTTCGCTCTATCGCATCCTGGCGGCGCGCTGGGACGTAAGCTACTGCTGCGCGTAAGCGATATTATGCATACTGGCGATGAAATCCCGCATGTTAATAAACATGCCACCCTGCGTGATGCGCTGTTAGAAATTACGCGTAAAAATCTCGGTATGACCGTCATTTGCGATGAATCCATGAAGATCGACGGTATCTTCACCGACGGCGATTTACGTCGCGTGTTCGATATGGGCGGCGATATGCGCCAGTTGGGGATCGCCGAGGTGATGACGCCAGGGGGCATTCGCGTGCGTCCCGGTATTCTCGCTGTCGATGCGCTGAATTTAATGCAGTCCCGCCATATCACCTCCGTACTGGTTGCTGATGGCGACCAGTTACTCGGTGTGTTACATATGCATGATCTCCTGCGTGCAGGCGTCGTGTAGAAACTCAAGGATAATTAACGATGAGTAAAGCAGGTGCGTCGCTTGCGACCTGTTATGGCCCCGTCAGCACCCATGTCATGACCAAAGCGGAGAATATCCGCCTGCTCATCCTGGACGTGGATGGCGTATTGTCTGACGGCCTGATTTATATGGGCAATAACGGCGAAGAGCTGAAGGCTTTCAACGTTCGTGACGGCTACGGTATTCGCTGTGCTTTGACCTCCAATATCGAGGTTGCCATTATTACCGGACGAAAGGCTAAACTTGTAGAAGATCGCTGCGCCACGCTGGGGATTGTCCATCTTTATCAGGGACAGTCGAATAAGCTGATCGCCTTTAGCGATCTGCTGGAAAAACTGGCCATTGCGCCGGAAAATGTTGCCTATGTCGGCGATGATCTGATTGACTGGCCAGTGATGGAAAAAGTGGGGTTAAGCGTTGCCGTTGCGGATGCGCATCCGCTGCTGATCCCCCGCGCTGACTATGTGACGCACATTGCCGGCGGGCGCGGCGCGGTACGTGAGGTGTGCGATTTGCTGCTGCTGGCGCAGGGCAAGCTGGATGAGGCCAAAGGGCAATCGATATGAGTAAAACCAGACGTTGGGTTATCATTCTACTGTCGCTGGCCATTCTGGTACTGATTGGTATCAATCTGGCGGATAAAGACGATCCTGCTGCCGTGATGGTCAACAGCAACGATCCCACGTATAAAAGCGAGCATACGGATACCGTCGTGTACAGTCCGGAAGGCGCGTTGAGCTATCGTCTGATCGCGCAGCACGTTGAATATTTTTCCGATCAGGCGGTCTCATGGTTTACGCAACCGGTATTAACCACCTTTGATAAGGATAAAGTGCCGACATGGTCGATCAAGGCCGATAAAGCCAAATTGACTAACGATCGGATGCTCTATCTGTATGGCCATGTTGAAGTCAACGCCCTGGTGCCTGACGCTCAATTACGCAGAATTACCACCGATAACGCGCAGATTAATCTGGTGACGCAGGATGTTACCTCGAACGATCTGGTGACGTTATACGGCACAACATTTAACTCCAGCGGACTGAAAATGCGCGGTAACTTACGCAGCAAGAACGCCGAGCTGATTGAAAAGGTTAGAACCTCTTATGAAATTCAAAACAAACAAACTCAGCCTTAATCTTATGCTTGCCGGCTCGCTGCTGGCCGCCAGCATTCCGGCTTTCGCCGTCACGGGCGATACCGAACAGCCTATTCATATTGACTCGGATCAACAGTCGCTGGATATGCAAGGCAACGTCGTGACCTTTACGGGCAACGTGGTGATGACCCAGGGCACGATTAAGATCAACGCCGATAAAGTCGTGGTTACCCGCCCTGGCGGCGAACAGGGGAAAGAGGTGATCGACGGTTACGGCAATCCGGCCACCTTCTACCAGATGCAGGACAACGGTAAGCCGGTGAAAGGCCACGCTTCCCATATGCATTACGAGCTGGCGAAAGATTTTGTGGTGCTGACCGGCAACGCTTATCTGGAGCAGCTTGACAGCAACATTACCGGCGACAAAATCACCTACCTGGTGAAAGAGCAGAAAATGCAGGCCTTCAGCGAGAAAGGCAAACGCGTCACCACCGTTCTGGTGCCGTCGCAATTGCAAGACAAAAACAAAGGCCAGACTCCGGCGCAAAAGAAGAGTAACTAATTCGTTATGGCAACATTAACTGCAAAGAATCTGGCGAAGGCCTATAAAGGCCGTCGCGTAGTGGAAGATGTCAGTCTGACCGTTAACTCCGGGGAGATTGTCGGGCTGCTCGGTCCAAACGGCGCGGGTAAAACCACCACCTTTTATATGGTCGTCGGTATCGTGCCGCGTGACGCGGGCAATATCATCATCGATGATGAAGATATCAGTCTGCTGCCGCTGCACGCGCGCGCGCGCCGCGGTATCGGCTATTTGCCGCAGGAAGCCTCTATTTTCCGCCGTCTCAGCGTATTTGATAACCTGATGGCGGTACTGCAAATTCGTGACGATTTGACCGCAGAACAGCGAGAAGACCGCGCCAACGAGCTGATGGAAGAGTTTCATATCGAGCATCTGCGCGACAGCATGGGACAGGCGCTGTCCGGTGGTGAACGCCGTCGTGTAGAAATAGCCCGCGCGTTGGCCGCTAATCCCAAATTTATCCTGCTGGATGAACCCTTTGCCGGCGTTGACCCGATTTCCGTTATCGACATCAAACGCATTATTGAGCATCTGCGCGATAGCGGGCTCGGCGTGCTGATCACCGACCATAACGTCCGTGAGACGCTGGCAGTCTGTGAACGCGCCTATATCGTGAGCCAGGGCCACCTTATTGCCCACGGTACGCCGACAGAAATCCTGCAAGACGAACACGTTAAGCGTGTATATCTTGGGGAAGACTTCAGACTCTGATAGGGTAGAGGGCTATGCTGCTCTAGCGGGAGAAAACGACTCTGAATATGAAGCAAGGTTTGCAACTCAGGCTTAGCCAACAACTGGCGATGACGCCTCAGCTACAACAGGCCATCCGTCTGTTGCAGTTGTCTACGCTGGAACTTCAGCAGGAACTCCAGCAAGCGCTGGAAAATAACCCGCTGCTTGAGCAAACCGATCTTCATGACGAAATCGACACTCAGCAACCTCAGGATAACGATCCTCTCGATACCGCCGACGCGCTCGAACAAAAAGAGATGCCGGAAGAGCTGCCGCTTGACGCCAGTTGGGATGAAATTTACACCGCCGGGACGCCGTCCGGCCCCAGCGGCGATTATATCGACGATGAGCTGCCCGTCTATCAGGGCGAAACGACGCAGTCGTTGCAGGATTATCTGATGTGGCAGGTTGAGCTAACGCCCTTCTCGGATACCGATCGCGCTATTGCGACATCCATTGTCGATGCGGTAGATGATACCGGTTATCTCACCGTATCACTGGACGAAATTCGCGAAAGCATGGGCGATGTAGAGGTGGATCTCGATGAGGTTGAAGCCGTTCTGAAGCGCATTCAGCGTTTTGATCCGGTAGGCGTCGCGGCAAAAGATCTTCGCGACTGTCTGCTGATCCAGCTTTCACAATTCGACAAATCCACGCCGTGGCTGGAAGAGGCGCGGCTTATTATCTGCGATCACCTTGATCTGCTAGCCAACCACGATTTCCGCACGTTGATGCGCGTTACCCGACTGAAAGAAGAGGTGCTGAAAGAGGCGGTAAACCTGATTCAGTCGCTCGATCCCAGACCCGGTCAATCGATCCAGACCGGCGAGCCGGAGTACGTTATCCCGGATGTGCTGGTACGCAAGCATAACGGTCGCTGGACGGTGGAGCTTAATAGCGACAGTATTCCCCGTTTACAGATTAACCAGCACTATGCCGCCATGTGCAATAGCGCGCGCAACGATGCCGACAGCCAGTTCATCCGCAGTAATTTACAGGATGCGAAATGGCTGATAAAAAGCCTTGAAAGCCGTAACGACACGCTGCTGCGCGTCAGTCGCTGCATCGTCGAGCAACAGCAAGCCTTTTTTGAACAGGGCGAAGAATATATGAAACCGATGGTACTGGCGGATATCGCCCAGGCCGTCGAGATGCACGAATCCACCATATCCCGCGTGACCACGCAGAAGTATCTGCACAGCCCGCGCGGTATTTTTGAACTCAAATATTTCTTTTCCAGCCACGTCAATACCGAAGGCGGAGGCGAAGCCTCTTCCACCGCGATTCGCGCGCTGGTGAAGAAGTTAATTGCGGCGGAAAACCCCGCGAAACCACTGAGCGACAGCAAGTTAACCTCTCTGCTGTCAGAACAAGGTATCATGGTGGCGCGCCGCACTGTTGCGAAGTACCGAGAGTCTTTATCCATTCCGCCGTCAAACCAACGCAAACAGCTGGTTTGACCCAACCGATAAGGAAGACACTATGCAGCTCAATATCACCGGACATAATGTCGAAATTACTGAAGCCCTGCGTGAATTTGTGACGACAAAATTCGCCAAACTTGAACAGTATTTTGAGCGGATTAATCAGGTATACGTGGTGTTGAAAGTGGAGAAGGTCACGCATATCTCGGATGCGACGCTACACGTTAACGGCGGCGAAATTCACGCCAGCGCGGAAGGCCAGGATATGTATGCCGCCATTGACGGCTTGATTGATAAACTGGCAAGGCAGTTAACCAGGCATAAAGATAAACTGAAACAACACTAATTGTCCGGGCAGTTAGCCAGTGCAGGACGGCCTGTTGTGTGACACAACGGGCCATTTGTACAGTTAGCGCTCCGAACCTGGCCATCAACCTGACAGGACAGGTTCTTAGGTGAAATTATGATAAATAACGATACGACTCTACAACTGAGCAGTGTACTTAACCAGGAGTGTACGCGTAGCGGCGTTCATTGTCAGAGTAAGAAACGCGCGCTGGAAATCATCAGCGAACTGGCGGCAAAACAGCTCAGTTTACCTCCTCAGGTCGTGTTTGAAGCCATTCTGACACGCGAAAAAATGGGCAGTACCGGTATTGGTAATGGTATCGCCATCCCGCACGGGAAACTGGAAGAAGATACCTTACGCGCCGTCGGCGTGTTCGTTCAGCTCGAAACGCCAATCGCGTTCGACGCCATCGATAACCAGCCGGTCGATCTCCTCTTCGCCCTGCTGGTGCCCGCCGATCAAACTAAAACGCATCTGCACACGCTGTCGCTGGTGGCGAAACGTCTGGCGGATAAAACGATCTGCCGCCGCCTGCGCGCGGCGCTGAATGATGAAGAGCTGTATCAAATCATTACTGACACCGAAGGTGAGCAGAATGAGGCATAACAACTCAATGGCATTTATTTCTGTCGTTGTGAGGAGAAACGGTACATGGTACTGATGATCGTCAGCGGGCGTTCCGGATCAGGTAAATCTGTCGCTCTGCGCGCGCTGGAAGATATGGGATTTTACTGCGTGGATAACCTCCCCGTCGTGCTGTTGCCCGATCTGGCGCGAACGCTGGCCGATCGCCAGATTTCCGCCGCCGTCAGCATTGATGTGCGCAATATGCCTGAATCACCTGAGATTTTTGAACAGGCGATGAATAATCTGCCTGGCGCTTTCTCGCCGCAATTGCTGTTTCTTGACGCCGACCGCAATACCTTGATTCGCCGCTACAGCGACACGCGCCGTTTGCATCCGCTTTCCAGCAAAAATCTTTCTTTAGAGAGTGCGATCGATAAAGAGAGTGACTTGCTGGAGCCGTTACGCTCACGTGCGGATCTGATCGTCGACACTTCAGAAATGTCCGTCCATGAGCTGGCGGAGATGCTGCGTACCCGGCTGTTGGGCAAACGCGAGCGTGAACTGACGATAGTATTTGAGTCCTTCGGCTTTAAACATGGTATCCCGATTGATGCGGACTATGTGTTTGATGTCCGCTTTCTGCCCAACCCGCACTGGGATCCAAAACTGCGCCCCATGACCGGGCTTGATAAGCCGGTAGCCGCGTTTCTTGACCGACACACAGAAGTTCACAATTTTATCTATCAGACTCGCAGCTATCTTGAGCTATGGTTACCGATGCTGGAGACCAACAACCGCAGCTACCTTACCGTCGCTATCGGTTGTACCGGCGGGAAACACCGTTCGGTGTATATTGCAGAACAGCTGGCAGACTACTTCCGCTCGCGCGGTAAAAATGTCCAGTCTCGCCATCGCACGCTGGAAAAACGCAAAACATGACCGTAAAGCAAACTGTTGAAGTCACCAATAAGCTGGGCATGCATGCCCGGCCTGCCATGAAGCTTTTCGAACTGATGCAGGGTTTTGACGCCGAGGTGCTATTACGCAATGACGAAGGCACCGAAGCGGAAGCGAACAGCGTCATCGCTCTGTTAATGCTCGACTCCGCCAAAGGGCGTCAGATCGAAATTGAAGCCACCGGCCCGCAAGAAGTTGAAGCGCTGGCGGCGGTTATCGCGCTGTTCAATTCCGGCTTTGACGAAGACTAAACCTCCCCCTCTATACCTTATTTCCCCCAACGCCGTCCCGGTATTTGATGACAGTCCCCCCCAAAACCGGGCGTGTTACGCCTGCCTGCCACTTGTCCCGCAGCCCCACCCTTTCGTAAGATTTGTACATTTCGTGCGCTTTACCTATGCATAAAAACATTAAGAAAACCTTAAAAAATTTCGTTTAGGTTTTGTTTAAGTTCTTTGTCCATACTAAATTTATGTGAATAAATTTTTCCAGGACTTGCCATGATCCTCTTATCGAAACAGACTCCGCTGGGCGCCGGTCGACATCGTAAATGCTATACGCATCCGGATAATGCCCGGCGTTGCATAAAAGTCATTTACAACCGTGACCACGGCGGTGATAAAGAGATTCGGCGTGAACTGAGCTACTATGCGCATCTGTCCCGCTACCTGACGGACTGGAGCGCTATCCCCCGTTATTACGGCACGGTAGAAACCGATTGCGGCACCGGCTATGTCTACGACATGATTACCGATTTCAACGGCGCGCCCTCTATTACCCTGACCGAGTTCGCCGCGCAATGTCGTTATGAAGAGGATGTCGATGTCCTGCGGCGGCTACTGAAAAAACTGAAACGTTACCTGCTGGATAACCATATTGTGACGATGTCGCTGAAGCCGCAAAACATCCTGTGCCAGCGTATCAGCGAGTCAGAAGTGGTTCCGGTGGTTTGCGACAATCTGGGGGAAAGTACCTTTATCCCGCTGGCGACCTGGTCAACATGGTGCTGTGAACGCAAACTGGAGAGAGTGTGGCAGCGGTTTATCGCCCAGCCTGCGCTGACCGTTGCCCTGGAGAGGGACGCGCAGCCAAAAGACAAGAAACGGCTGGCGCTTACTTCTCACGAAGCTTAATGACCTGTGCTTATCAGGCCTGGACGACACAGATCGCAGGCCTGATAAGGCGTTCGCGCCGCCAATCGGCAAAATTAATTAAGCTGGTTGCGCGTCATAAAAGATTCCCCGCCCAGTTGGCGCATCTGGCGCATAATCCACGCCTGCCGGCTACGCACATAGCCGGAAGGCGCATTCGCCTTATAGCGTAACGGATTTGGCAATACCGCCGCCAGTAACGCGGCTTCGGACATATTTAAGCGGCTGGCGGGTTTATGAAAATACCGTTGTGCCGCAGCCTCCACGCCAAAAATACCATCGCCAAACTCCGCGATATTCAGATAAACCGTGAGAATGCGCTTTTTGCTCCAGACAGTTTCAATGCCCAGCGTTAGCCCGGCCTCCAGACCTTTGCGCACCCAACTGCGTCCATCCCATAAAAAGAGATTTTTCGCCGTTTGCTGCGAAAGCGTAGAGGCGCCGCGAATACGGCTCTCATTCCGCTCATTATGCGCCAGCGCTTTTTCAATCGCCGGAACATCAAAGCCCCAGTGCTCAGGGAACTTCTGGTCTTCCGCCGCAATTACCGCCAGCCCCATCCACGGCGAGATATCCGCCATACTGACCCAGTCAGAATGCGCCACATAACCGAACTCTCCGCCGAGCCAGGCGCTAATCTGCCGTTCCGCCATCACCGCCGAAAAAGGCACCGGAACCACGCTAAACAGCGCAATGCCGCCGCCCCAAAAGACGGCGAGCGCAGCAAGGATACGTAAAAGTAAACGGCGCAAAAACGTTAACGGCGCGATGCGTCGTTTGCTCATTCCGCCAGAACCAGCACGCGCGACACTAATTTATCAATGCCGCTTGCCGCCTGGGCGATATCCTGCGCCAGCATATAGGCAGGGGTGGTCACGACCTTGTTATCCTCGTCCACAACGATATCATCAACCGGGCAAGGTACGTGTTCGGCACCCATCTCTTCAAGTACTTCAGCGGTATCAATATCCGTCCCTATTGTCAGACGTAGCGGGAAGTCAAAGATTTTCGGCAACATTGCGGGCGCGATACAGATGAATCCCAGCGGCTTGCCGGACTGGTGCATGGCCTTCGCCAGCGCGACGACATCGCTATCCACCCGGCATTCGCTCCCCTGGCTGGCGAAATTACTCAGGTTCTTCGCCGCGCCGAAACCGCCAGGCACAATGAGCGCATCCAGTTCCTCTGGCTGAGCCTGGGACAGAGGACGAATATCGCCCCGCGTAATACGCGCCGCCTCAATCAGGACGTTACGCGTTTCCGCCATCGCTTCGCCGGTCAGGTGATTAATAACATCCGCTTGTGGTTTATCCGGCGCGAAGCAGATAGCCTGCGCGCCGCTGCGGGCAATGGCCAACAGCGTCAGAACGGCCTCATGAATTTCGGCGCCGTCATAGACGCCGCATCCGCTGAGCACTACGCCAATTTTTTTCATGGTGAACATCCTCCTGCAACCGACTCAAGCCCATTAATAATTTTGATTAAAATGCTACGCTTCACACATTTAAATGATTCATGTAACAAATCATTTAGGATTTGCTATCTTAACTGCGTGCGGCCTGAAAACAGGACTGCGCCTTTGACATCATCATAATAAGCACGGCGCAGCCACGATTTCCCTGGTGTTGGCGCAGTATTCGCGCACCCCGGTCAAACCGGGGTCATTTTTTTTCCGCGTTTGCCACCCAGGCTTTCAGCACCGCGACATCGTGCTGCCACTCCTGCTTCATCTCTTCAATCCATTCCGCGACATTATCTTCCCAGGCGGGAAGATCCGGCGACTGGATTTGCTGGCCAAGTTGTTGCAGATGACGCAGCCCTACCGAACCGGCGGCGCCTTTAATCTTATGCCCTTCCTCAACAACGCCTTTTTTGTCACGCGCCGTCAGATTGGACTCCAGCACGCTTAAATAGCCAGGCATCATTTTTTCAAACACCGCGAGACCGTCGGTGATCAATTTAGGCCCAACCAACTCGATGTACTGTTCCAGCATCGGGATATCCAGCAGCGCTTGCGCTTTATCGCTCTCTTCAGGCGTCACGGTACTCTCCTCTTTATCGGTGGCATCCCAGAATTTTTTAATCATCGCGGTTAAGGCTGGCACCGACAGCGGCTTACTCAGCACATCGTCCATACCAGCGTCCAGATACTCTTTTTTATCTTTCAGAACGTTAGCCGTAAGCGCTACCAGCGGCGGTAAATCTTCCCGCGTGTGGCGACGGGTCAGTTCTCTGGCAATATCCAGACCCGTCATATCCGGTAGCTGAATATCCAGTAAGACCAGGTCATATTCGCCTGGCGCGAACATCTCCAGCGCCGCCTTGCCGGTCATCGCGACATCCACGCTGTTACCCAGTTTTTCCAGTACCGAACGCGCTACGATCACGTTCAGTTCAATATCTTCGACCAGCAGAACATGCAGCGCCGGCAGCGGCATGTCGTCTTCATCAAAGGCGTCCTCCACCTCTTCCGCCACCGCTGGCGCATGAACCGTTAGCGTAAAGGTCGATCCTTTGCCCGGCAGACTGGAAACGGTAATATCGCCGCCCATATTTTTCGCCAGCCGACGGGAGACCGCCAGCCCGATACCGGTACCCGTCGCCGGTTTACCGCCATGACTGTCTTTCACCTGATAATACATGGCGAAAATTTTATCCTGCTCATCCTGCGGAATGCCGATCCCGGAATCTTCCACTTCAAAGTGCAGCATGTCGCCTTCATCATAGCGCGCCCGCACCGTCACCTGGCCCTGCTGAGTAAATTTCACCGCATTGCTGATCAAATTCCATAAAATCTGGCGCAGACGCGTTCCGTCGGTAATGACTTTGTGCGGCAGCGGCAGCGTCGGCTCAAGCACAAAACGTAGCCCTTTTTGCTGCGCCTGCAAACCGGAAAGGTTTTCCAGATCGGCCATAAAGCTGGTGAAATCAATGGGTTGGTTATCAAGCTGAACCTTACGCCGCTCCATCTTATCCATATCAATGATATCATTGAAAATATTGCCTAACGTCACGGCGGAGACATGGATTGTCTTAAGGTATTTTTCCTGTTCGGCGGTGAGATCGGTATCCAGCAGGATGCGGCTTAAACCGACGATGCCGTTAAGCGGGGTGCGCAGCTCATGACTGATGGTAGAGATAAACGTGGTCTTGTCGCGGCTGGCGCGCTCCAGCGCGTCCTGATAACGCTTACGTTCGGTAATATCACGACCAAATCCCATCAGGCCATGACGTTTACCGACACGGTCGTAATAAGGCACTTTACGAATTTCAAAGCAGGCCTTTCGTCCGTCCGGATAATCCAGCCACTGTTCGTAGGTCAGGGAGACGTTATGGCGGAATACTTTTTCATCGGTTTCAATGACTTTCTCCGCCGCTTCGGGAGAGTACACATCTTCCGGCTTCAAATGCACCAGCTGTTTTTCGCTCTTGCCGGTTAGCAATTCCATTGCGCGGTTACAGCCGGAAAATTCTTTATCCTCATTACGATAAAAAACCAAATCCGGCGAGGCGTCCAGAAAGGAGCGCAGAAAAGAGGATTGCTGTTCTAGCTGGATTTGCGCCTCTTCACGCTCTTTAATTTCTACTTTTAGCTGTTCAAATGTCTCTTGCAGCTCCGCTTCCGCTTTTTCGCGATCGGCAATTTCCTGATTAAGCTGGGCAATATTGTCCTTCAACTGTACGTTAAGCTTGAGATCGCGCTCGCGCATCTCCTCCAGCTTTTGCACCAGACGCGACAGTCGCTGCCTTGACTCTTCCAGTTGTTCAACAACAACGGATAAGAAATAGACCGCCCAGGGCGTAATTAACAGGCCAAAAAAGATGGAACGAATAACGTCGATACTTTCAACCTGACCATGCAGTACCATGGTCACCGCCATCTGCACGACAATCGCCAGCACCACCAATGCCAACGCCAGGAGCATGGAAAAGCGCACCAGACCCAATTTCATCATCAGGTCGACATAGTATTGCGCCAGCATACGAATTTGCTTCATAGAGGATTCCTTCACCACAACTTCGCACATAATACCCAATTATGGGAACCGCGTTGAATATTGTGCGAAATATGCGTAGCGCCCCTCATCACGCTACGCTACAGGTGGTATCCAGGGACGGGCCAGCGCAGAGCCCTGTACGCCATGCTCATTCAGGTATTTGTCCAGCTCAACCATCCCCGTCCAGCGATTCTCGCACCACAGCGGGGCAAGCAGCGTCGGACGGCGAGCGCTGGCTGAAATTCGGTGATAAATTACCTCCGGCGGCGTATGACGAATCATCTCACCTGCCGTTAGCGTGTAGTCGTCCAGTTCGATGCCGTTCAGCCGCCCCGCTTCCCAGGCTTTGGCCATCGTACTGCCTTTCACAATATGCAGCGGATGCAGTTTAATACCGTCAACGCCCGTCTCCACCACACGCTCCATGGTTTGCAGGCATTCTGCCTGCCCTTCGCCCGGCAGCCCCACAATCAGATGCGCGCACACTTTCAGCCCGCGCTCCCGGGCAATCCGGGTGGTACGCTGATAGCAGGCGAAGTCATGCCCGCGGTTAATTCGGCGCAGGGTTTTATCGTGCGCGGTTTGCAATCCCAGTTCCAGCCACACCTCGTAGCCTTGATCTTTATATTCACACAGTAAATCTACTACTGACTGCGGGACGCAATCCGGACGCGTACCGACGCATAACCCGACGATACTGGCCTGGCTGACCGCCTGTTGATACATGGAACGCAGCACCTGCACTTCCGCAAAGGTGCTGGTGTAGGCCTGGAAATAGGCCAAATAGCGTTTAGCGCGGTTCACCAGATGCGCCTGATGCGCAAGCTGCTCGGCAATCGAATGATGCTGCTGCGCCTCATCGGCAAAAGAGGCGACATTACAGAAGGTGCAACCGCCACGCCCGATGGTGCCGTCGCGATTAGGGCAGCTAAAACCGCCATGAAGCGTCAGCTTATGAACCTTTTGCCCATACCGACGTAAAAGATCCCCACCAAACATATTGACTAATTTCTGTAACTGCATAATCTGATAGACCGCCTCTTAAAAAGAGGCCAAAGCCTGCCATTTTTAGTCTCCTTTGGCGATGACCTGGATCAATCGTCCCGGAAGGCTTTTATCCATTGCATAATCAAGCAAAATAAACGATATTTCATTCATAATCCCGCTGATGATTTTTCCTGATATTCCCCTCTTTTTTCAGCGTTTGCTGGGTCATCGATAAAAACAGTAGCATTCAATACTGCTCACGCTTAAAACAGCATAAAATGCCAAGATTTTTGAAAAAGCAAGGTCAGATAATGCCTGGCGAGCGGCTCTTATAGTGAGACAGATCACAGGCTTTCTGCCGCTCCGTATTAGCAGCCCTTCTATAAAAAACCTTTTAATTTCAACAGATTCAAAAAGTTATCTGTGCTACAGCACACTTTTGCATAAATCAGTTTGCCATTTGACCTGGGTGTGGATTCCCGATAAGTTGGGGATCCGCTGGAAGCTTTCTGGATGAGCCGTCTGCTCATCATATTTATGCAGTAATTGAGATTCCCTCTTAACCGTATTTACCAATGCGCAAAGGACACAAAGAGGGCGAATGCGAGGTAAGCGTATGATGCGCCAGCCCCGTCGCCATGCTCTTGCTGTGCCCGCGCGCCGTCGGTTGGGAGAGCGTCCCGTAGAGCCTGGGGAGGTTCACTGATATGTTGTACGATAAATCCCTTGAGAAGGATAACTGTGGTTTCGGCCTGATCGCCCACATAGAAGGCGAACCTAGCCACAAGGTAGTGCGTACCGCCATACACGCGCTGGCCCGGATGCAGCACCGTGGCGCGATCCTTGCCGACGGTAAAACCGGCGACGGTTGCGGCTTGCTGTTACAAAAACCTGACCGTTTCTTTCGCATCGTGGCCGAAGAGCGCGGCTGGCGCTTAGCCAAAAACTACGCCGTCGGGATGATCTTTTTGAATAAAGATCCTGAACTGGCCGCCGCGTCACGCCATATTGTCGAAGAAGAATTACAGCAGGAAACCCTGTCGATTGTCGGCTGGCGCGATGTGCCAACCAATGAAGGCGTGCTCGGTGAGATCGCCCTCTCCTCTCTGCCGCGTATTGAGCAGATTTTTGTCAACGCTCCGGCAGGCTGGCGTCCGCGTGATATGGAGCGCCGTCTGTTTATCGCCCGCCGACGCATTGAAAAACGCCTGCAGGACGACAAAGATTTCTACGTATGCAGCCTGTCGAACCTGGTCAACATTTATAAAGGTCTGTGTATGCCGGCGGATCTGCCGCGCTTCTACCTGGATCTTGCGGATCTGCGTCTGGAATCGGCCATCTGTCTGTTCCACCAGCGCTTTTCCACTAACACCGTGCCGCGTTGGCCGCTGGCGCAGCCGTTCCGCTACCTGGCGCATAACGGCGAGATTAACACCATCACCGGCAACCGCCAGTGGGCGCGCGCCCGTACCTATAAATTCCAGACGCCGCTGATCCCGGATTTACAGTCCGCTGCGCCGTTTGTTAACGAAACCGGTTCGGATTCCAGCTCGCTGGACAACATGCTGGAACTGCTACTGGCAGGCGGGATGGACATTATCCGCGCCATGCGCCTGTTGGTGCCGCCCGCCTGGCAGAACAACCCCGATATGGACCAGGATCTGCGCGCCTTCTTTGACTTTAACTCCATGCATATGGAGCCGTGGGACGGACCGGCAGGCATCGTGATGTCCGACGGGCGCTTCGCCGCCTGTAACCTTGACCGTAACGGCCTGCGCCCGGCACGCTATGTCATTACCAAAGACAAGCTGATCACCTGCGCCTCCGAAGTCGGTATCTGGGACTATCAGCCGGATGAAGTGGTCGAGAAAGGCCGCGTCGGCCCAGGCGAGCTGATGGTGATCGACACCCGCGGCGGACGTATTCTGCATTCCGCGGAAACCGATGACGATCTGAAAAGCCGCCATCCGTATAAAGCGTGGATGGAAAAGAATGTTCGCCGTCTGGTGCCGTTTGAAGAGCTGCCTGATGAAGAAGTCGGTAGCCGCGAACTGGACGATGACCTGCTCGCCAGCTATCAGAAACAGTTTAACTACAGCGCCGAAGAGCTGGACTCGGTTATCCGCGTGTTGGGCGAAAATGGCCAGGAAGCCGTCGGCTCAATGGGCGACGACACCCCCTTTGCCGTGCTCTCCAGCCAGCCGCGTATTATTTACGACTACTTCCGCCAACAGTTCGCGCAGGTCACTAACCCGCCTATCGACCCGCTGCGTGAAGCGCACGTCATGTCGCTCGCCACCAGCATCGGTCGCGAAATGAACGTCTTCTGCGAAGCGGAAGGTCAGGCCCATCGCCTGAGTTTTAAATCGCCAATTCTGCTGTACTCCGATTTCAAACAGCTCACCACCATGAGCGAGCATCACTACCGCGCCGACTGGCTTGATATTACCTTTGATGTCACCGAAACCACACTGGACGCGACGGTTAAAGCGCTGTGCGATAAAGCGGAACAGATGGTGCGTAACGGCACCGTGCTGCTGGTCCTCTCGGATCGCAATATCGGTAAGAATCGCCTGCCGGTCCCCGCGCCGATGGCGGTGGGCGCGGTGCAGACTCGTCTGGTCGATCAAAGCCTGCGCTGCGACGCCAACATCATCGTAGAAACCGGAAGCGCCCGCGATCCGCATCACTTTGCGGTACTGCTCGGCTTTGGCGCAACGGCCATCTATCCGTACCTGGCCTACGAAACGCTGGGGCGTCTGATTGATACCCAGGCCATCGCTAAAAACTATCGTACCGTGATGCAGAACTACCGCAACGGCATCAACAAGGGGCTGTACAAGATTATGTCCAAAATGGGCATTTCGACCATTGCCTCTTACCGCTGCTCCAAACTGTTTGAAGCGGTCGGACTGCACGATGATGTGGTAAACCTGTGCTTCCAGGGCGTGGTCAGCCGTATCGGCGGCGCGAGCTTTGATGACTTCCAGCAGGATCTGCTGAATCTCTCCAAACGCGCCTGGCTGGCGCGCAAACCCATTAGCCCGGGCGGCCTGCTGAAGTACGTCCACGGCGGCGAATATCACGCCTATAACCCGGATGTCGTGCGTACCCTGCAACAGGCGGTACAGAGCGGCGAGTACAGCGATTATCAGGAATACGCCAAACTGGTCAATGAGCGTCCGGCGGCAACGCTGCGCGATCTGCTGGCGATACATCCAGACGGCGAGGCGGTGACTATCGACGAGGTTGAGCCCGCCAGTGAGCTGTTTAAACGCTTTGATACCGCAGCCATGTCTATTGGCGCATTAAGTCCGGAAGCGCACGAAGCGCTGGCGGAAGCGATGAACAGCCTCGGCGGCAACTCCAACTCCGGCGAAGGCGGCGAAGACCCGGCGCGCTACGGCACCAATAAAGTGTCGCGCATCAAGCAGGTGGCTTCCGGCCGCTTTGGCGTGACGCCAGCGTACCTGGTCAATGCCGATGTGATTCAGATTAAAGTCGCGCAGGGCGCGAAACCGGGCGAAGGCGGTCAGTTGCCGGGGGATAAAGTCACTCCGTATATCGCTAAACTGCGCTATTCAGTACCGGGCGTGACGCTGATCTCCCCGCCGCCGCACCACGATATCTACTCTATCGAGGACTTAGCGCAGCTCATTTTCGACCTCAAACAGGTCAACCCGAAGGCGATGATCTCCGTGAAGCTGGTGTCCGAACCGGGAGTCGGCACCATCGCGACCGGCGTGGCGAAAGCCTATGCGGATCTGATCACTATCGCCGGTTACGACGGCGGTACCGGCGCCAGCCCGCTCTCTTCGGTGAAATACGCTGGCTGCCCGTGGGAACTCGGACTTGTTGAAACCCAGCAGGCGCTGGTCGCCAACGGTCTGCGTCACAAGATTCGTCTGCAGGTGGACGGCGGTCTGAAAACCGGCGTCGATATCATCAAAGCAGCGATTCTCGGTGCAGAAAGTTTCGGCTTCGGCACCGGTCCGATGGTGGCGCTGGGCTGTAAATACCTGCGCATCTGCCATCTGAACAACTGTGCAACCGGCGTGGCGACGCAGGATGAAAAACTTCGTAAGAACCACTATCACGGCCTGCCGTTCAAAGTGACCAACTACTTTGAATTTATCGCCCGCGAAGTGCGCGAGCTGATGGCTTCGCTTGGCGTGACCCGCCTGGTGGATTTGATTGGCCGCACCGACCTGCTGAAAGAGCTGGAGGGCTTCACCGCTAAACAGCAGAAGCTGGCGCTGTCTCGTCTACTGGAAACCGCTGAACCTCATCCGGGTAAAGCGCTGTACTGCACCGAGAATAACCCGCCGTTTGATAACGGTGTGCTGAATGCGCAACTGTTGCAGCAGGCGAAGCCGTTTGTCGATGCGCGCCAGAGCAAAACCTTCTGGTTCGACATCCGCAACACCGATCGTTCCGTCGGCGCGTCGCTTTCCGGCTACATCGCACAGACCCACGGCGATCAGGGGCTGGCTTCCGATCCGATTAAAGCACACTTCAGCGGTACCGCAGGCCAGAGCTTTGGCGTGTGGAACGCGGGCGGCGTAGAGTTATATCTGACTGGCGATGCCAACGACTATGTCGGTAAAGGTATGGCAGGCGGTTTGATCGCCATCAGACCGCCGGTAGGTTCCGCCTTCCTCAGTCATAAAGCCAGCATTATCGGCAACACCTGCCTGTATGGAGCCACCGGTGGCCGTCTGTACGCGGCGGGCCGCGCGGGCGAACGTTTCGGCGTGCGTAACTCCGGGGCGATTACCGTAGTAGAGGGCATCGGCGACAACGGCTGTGAATACATGACCGGCGGCATCGTCTGCGTGTTGGGTAAAACCGGCGTTAACTTCGGCGCGGGGATGACCGGCGGCTTCGCCTATGTGCTGGACGAAGATGGCGAATTCCGTAAACGCGTGAACCCGGAACTGGTAGAAGTACTGGACGTTGATTCGCTGGCTATCCACGAAGAGCATCTGCGCGGCCTGATCACCGAGCACGTGCAGCATACTGGTTCGCAACGCGGCGAAGAGATCCTGTCCAGGTGGTCAAGCTTCTCAACCCAATTCGCGTTAGTGAAGCCCAAGTCCAGCGATGTCAAAGCCCTGTTGGGCCACCGTAGTCGTAGTGCGGCAGAATTGCGCGTGCAGGCGCAGTAAGGAATTGAAATGAGCCAGAATGTTTATCAATTTATCGACCTGCAGCGCGTTGATCCGCCGAAGAAACCGCTGAAGATCCGTAAGATCGAGTTTGTTGAAATCTACGAACCGTTTTCTGAAGGTCAGGCGAAAGCCCAGGCGGATCGCTGTTTGTCCTGCGGGAATCCCTACTGCGAGTGGAAATGTCCGGTACATAACTACATCCCGAACTGGCTGAAACTGGCTAACGAAGGGCGTATTTTTGAGGCGGCTGAGCTATCGCACCAGACCAACACCCTGCCGGAAGTGTGTGGCCGCGTCTGCCCGCAGGACCGCCTGTGCGAAGGCTCCTGTACGCTGCACGATGAGTTCGGCGCAGTGACCATCGGTAACATTGAGCGCTATATCAACGATAAAGCGTTTGAGATGGGCTGGCGCCCGGATATGACCGGCGTGCGCCAGACGGACAAACGGGTAGCGATTATCGGCGCAGGTCCGGCAGGGCTGGCGTGCGCCGACGTGCTGACCCGCAACGGCGTGAAGGCGGTGGTCTTTGATCGCCATCCGGAAATCGGTGGTCTGCTGACCTTCGGTATCCCGGCCTTCAAGCTGGAGAAAGAAGTCATGACCCGCCGCCGTGAGATCTTCACCGGCATGGGTATTGAGTTCAAACTTAATACCGAAGTGGGTCGTGATGTACAGCTTGAAGATCTGCTGAAAGATTACGATGCGGTATTCCTTGGCGTCGGCACCTATCAGTCGATGCGCGGCGGGCTGGAAAATGAAGATGCGGACGGGGTTTTCGACGCTCTGCCGTTCCTGATCGCCAATACGAAGCAGATCATGGGGTTTGGCGAAACCAGCGACGAACCATATGTCAGCATGGAAGGCAAACGCGTGGTGGTGCTGGGCGGCGGCGATACCGCAATGGACTGCGTACGTACCTCCATTCGTCAGGGCGCAACGCACGTAACCTGTGCTTATCGTCGTGATGAAGAGAACATGCCGGGCTCCAGACGCGAAGTGAAGAACGCGCGCGAGGAAGGTGTCGAATTTCAGTTTAACGTTCAACCGCTGGGCATTGAAGTCAATGCCAACGGCAAAGTGAGCGGCGTAAAAATGGTGCGCACTGAAATGGGCGAACCGGATGCCAAAGGCCGTCGGCGGGCAGAGATCGTCGCCGGTTCCGAGCATGTGGTTCCGGCTGATGCGGTGGTGATGGCGTTTGGTTTTCGTCCACACAGCATGGAATGGCTGGCGAAACACAGCGTGGAACTGGACTCGCAGGGACGAATTATCGCGCCGGAACGCAGCGATAATGCTTTCCAGACCAGCAACCCGAAAATCTTCGCCGGTGGCGACATCGTGCGCGGTTCCGATCTGGTGGTGACGGCGATTGCGGAAGGCCGTAAAGCGGCTGACGGGATTATGAACTACCTCGAAGTATAACCCTTCCGGCTCCCCGCTTACTGCCTTGGCTGATGGCTGGGGAGCCGATATTCCTCTCCTCAATATCTCTCCTGCCGATTCTGGAAACCCGCTCGTAAATCGAGATGTAATGCCATGTAAAATCCGTTCATAGATTGATCCGTTTACGCCTGAAGCGTATTGATAGCGTTCTAATTTCACAATGAAACTATCACGTAAGGGATGACATGACGAATCCAACTTTAGTGCCACAGTCTGATGAATATCAGCAAATTCATGACGGTATTATTCGTCTGGTCGATACGGCACGTACCGAGACCGTGCGCAGCATCAATGCCATTATGACTGCCACCTACTGGGAAATTGGCCGACGCATTGTCGAATTTGAACAGGGAGGAGAAGCGCGAGCGGCCTATGGCACCCAGCTTATCGAACGATTATCGGTAGATTTAAGTCAGCGCTATAAGCGCGGTTTTTCCACCAGAAACCTATGGCAAATTCGTACATTTTATCTTTGTTTTCAACAGATTGAAATTCCGCAGACACTGTCTGCGGAATCTTCAAATCTCATACCGCTCGCCAAAACATTCCCTCTTCCCTGGTCAGCGTATGTCCGCCTCTTGTCGGTAAAAAATCCCGATGCCCGCACTTTTTACGAGAAAGAGACGCTACGTAACGGCTGGTCCGTACGGCAGCTCGACAGGCAAATCGCCACTCAGTTTTACGAACGAACGCTACTGTCCCACGACAAATCCGCCATGTTGCAGCAGCCTGCCCCCGCCGAGCCAAACGTTTTGCCGGAGCAAGCCATACGCGACCCGTTCATTCTGGAATTTCTTAACCTGAAGGACGAATATTCCGAATCAGATCTCGAAGACGCGCTGCTCAGCCACCTGATGGACTTTATGCTGGAGCTTGGTGACGATTTTGCTTTTGTTGGCCGCCAACGCCGACTACGCATAGACGATAGCTGGTTCCGCGTCGACCTGCTGTTCTTCCATCGTCGCTTGCGCTGCCTGTTGCTCGTTGACCTGAAGGTAGGCAAATTCGGTTATGCGGATGCCGGGCAGATGAATATGTACCTGAACTATGCCAAAGAGCACTGGACAATGCCCGGAGAAAACCCACCAGTCGGCCTGGTTTTGTGCGCAGGGAAAGGCGCGGGGGAAGCGCATTACGCGCTGACTGGCCTGCCAAACACCATCATGGCGAGCGAGTACAAAGTGCAGTTGCCCGACGAAAAATTACTCACAGACGAACTTATTCGTTCGCAAACCATGCTGGAAACTCAACTCACACGCGGTGGTTCACTGACAACGGAGAAAAACTAACGAACCATTAATGCCATGAATAATTATCAAAAAAATATCACACGAAAACGTTTGCTTTATTTTGAGAACTGTATATTATGCGGCGGATTTTTTGGGCAAAATTCATGGAGGCGTTGTGTCGCAGGACAACAATTATAGCCAGGGCCCCGTCCCTCTGGCGGCGCGGAAGGGCGTGATTCCACTGACGTTTGTCATGTTGGGTTTAACGTTTTTTTCCGCCAGTATGTGGACCGGAGGGACACTCGGCACCGGTCTTTCTTATAATGATTTCTTCCTCGCAGTTCTCTTCGGTAATCTCCTCCTCGGTATCTACACTGCATTTCTTGGTTACATCGGCGCAAAAACCGGACTCTCCACCCACCTCCTTGCACGTTACTCCTTTGGCGTTAAAGGATCATGGCTTCCCTCGCTGCTGCTAGGCGGCACACAGGTAGGCTGGTTTGGCGTTGGCGTAGCGATGTTCGCTATTCCGGTCAGTAAAGCGACGGGCATTGATGCCAATATCCTGATTGCCGTTTCGGGTCTGCTGATGACCCTGACCATTTTTTTCGGCATCTCGGCGTTGACCATTTTGTCTATCATTGCCGTACCCGCGATCGTTATACTGGGCAGCTACTCCGTCTGGCTGGCGATCAGCGGCGTGGGTGGGCTGGAGCATTTAAAAACGATAGTGCCGCAGACGCCGCTGGATTTTTCCAGCGCGCTGGCGCTGGTGGTGGGCTCGTTTGTCAGCGCCGGTACATTGACCGCCGACTTCGTCCGCTTCGGGCGTCATGCCAAAAGCGCCGTACTGATTGCGATGGTCGCTTTTTTCCTCGGCAACTCGCTGATGTTTATCTTTGGCGCGGCAGGCGCTGCCGCCGTCGGTCAGGCGGATATCTCTGACGTGATGATAGCGCAGGGGCTGCTGCTGCCCGCGATCGTGGTGCTCGGCCTGAATATCTGGACCACCAACGATAACGCGCTGTACGCATCGGGTCTGGGCTTCGCCAATATTACCGGTCTTTCCAGCCGCACGCTGTCGGTGGTGAACGGGATTATCGGTACCGTGTGCGCGCTGTGGCTTTACAATAATTTTGTCGGCTGGCTGACGTTCCTGTCATCTGCCATCCCACCGATTGGCGGAGTGATTATTGCCGACTATCTGGTGAACCGCCGCCGCTATGCCGACTTCAACACCGTGCGCTTTATTCCCGTTAACTGGATTGCTATTCTTTCCGTCGCGCTGGGCATCGCCGCCGGACATTATGTTCCTGGTATTGTGCCCGTCAACGCCGTACTCGGCGGCGTCTTCAGCTATATCCTGCTGAATCCACTTTTCAACCGCAGCCTTGCTAAATCACCAGAGGTCAGCCATGCAGAACAATAACATCACCATTCGTCAGGCGCGTCTGCAGGGACACGAAGGATTATGGCAGATTACGATTGAAAACGGGCGCTTTAGCCGGATTGAGCCTCAGGAAGCCGCATCGTTACCGCAGGGCGAAGTGCTTGATGCCGAAGGCGGTCTGGCTATTCCACCGTTTGTTGAGCCACATATCCACCTGGATACCACGCAAACGGCGGGTGAACCGAGCTGGAACCAGTCCGGCACACTGTTTGAAGGGATTGAGCGCTGGGCAGAACGTAAAGCAATGCTCACGCATGAAGATGTGAAAGCGCGCGCGATGCAGACCCTGAAATGGCAGATGGCTAACGGCATCCAGTACGTTCGTACTCACGTTGACGTTTCAGATCCTACGCTCACCGCGCTGAAAGCCATGCTGGAAGTGAAGCAAGAGGTTGCGCCGTGGGTAGACCTGCAAATCGTCGCCTTTCCGCAAGAAGGTATTCTGTCTTATCCCAACGGTGAAGCGCTGTTAGAGGAAGCCGTGCGTTTGGGCGCTGACGTTATTGGCGCCATTCCGCACTTTGAGTTCACGCGGGAATATGGCGTTGAATCGCTGCACAAAATCTTCGCCCTGGCACAGAAATACGATCGCTTGATCGATGTGCACTGCGACGAAATTGATGACGAGCAGTCTCGCTTTGTCGAAACGGTCGCGGCGCTGGCGCATCGTGATGGCATGGGGGCGCGCGTGACCGCCAGCCACACCACGGCTATGCACTCGTACAACGGCGCGTATGCGTCACGCCTGTTCCGCCTGTTGAAAATGTCGGGGATTAACTTCGTCGCCAACCCGCTGGTGAATATTCATCTGCAAGGGCGGTTTGACACTTACCCGAAACGTCGTGGCGTCACGCGGGTGAAAGAGATGCTGGAAGCGGGGATCAACGTCTGCTTTGGCCATGATGACGTCTTCGACCCGTGGTATCCATTAGGCACAGCAAATATGCTGCAGGTGTTGCATATGGGGTTACACGTTTGCCAGTTGATGGGGTATGGGCAAATCAACGACGGGTTAAATCTGATCACTACCCACAGCGCAAAAACCCTGCATTTACAGGACTACGGTCTGAGCGTCGGCAATGCCGCGAATCTGGTTATCTTACCCGCTGAGAATGGATTCGATGCGGTACGTCGCCAAACGCCTGCCCGTTACTCGATTCGCCACGGGCGGGTAATTGCCGAGACGGTGCCGAGCCAGACGACGCTGCACCTGACCCAGCCGGAAGCCGTGACGTTTAAGCGTTAACCCGTCATACCCGCGCTCTCCGGCACATTCACCACGCAGCCCCGTAAGGGGCTGCGTTCGGAAGACTGCTCCGGCAAGAGATTCAGGCCGCCAGCAGACTGGCGCGTACTTTCACTACCACTTTCTTGATGTCATCCGGCTCACCCACTGCACATCCCGGTTTATGCGGTTCTCCCGGCATAAACACAGCAAACATCCCCGCTTGCAGCGTAATAGTCTGCTCGTCGACAATTTGACTACAAAGCTGGTAATCCTCTTCAACGTGCATCTCCTCGCACTGGCGAGCGGCACCGGACATCCCAAACGCAATACGCTCGACGCCGGTTAGTAGTAGCTGAATATCAATGTATTGTTCATGCAATTCCGCTTTCTTCTCGGTCGGCATTTGCGTCGTTAACTGCATTACATTCATAAAGATATTGTCGCCCTGCAATTCATAGCGCCCCGGCGCTTTCTCCTGCGGCCTTGCCGCCAGCGCGAGAGTCAAGGCATCCAGCAGTCGCGGATGCAACCCGCAAGAAGGCAACGACTGTACTTCCCCCATCATCATAATGTGTCTCCTTGAGCTAACAAAGCAGCGCCTAATAATCCTGCGTCATGCCGATAGCGAGCGGCGCTCAGCGCCACGTGATAAGGCACAGGCTCTTGCATCAAAAACGCGCGAACCTGCTCCAGGTATCCCTCAGCTAACCCTACGCTGCCGCCAATGACCACACACTGGCAGTCGGTAGTCGCTTTCACATCGGCGATCATTCGCGCTATTACCTGCGCGGATTGGCTTACCAGATGTCGCGCCTGCTGATGACCTTCGCCAGCGCGAATAAATAGGGTTTTGGCGTCGCATCCCGCCAGATCGTCCCGCGCCGCCGCGGCCATCCCTCGTCCGGAGGCGATGGCCTCTACGCAGCCAACGCGTCCACAGCCGCATACGGGCCCGTGTGGGTCCGCCAGGGTGTGTCCCAGGTGCCCGGCCAGACCGCCTTTTCCGGTAAGGAGCTTGCCGTCACAGACAACGCCGCCGCCAACGCCGGTTGAAACGGTGATAAATACCATATCGCGGATATCGTCAGGGAGCGCGTGATACTCCGCCCAGGCCGCCGCCTGCGCGTCGTTCACCGCCAGCGTCGGCAGGCCTGCGATTGTTTCCAGTGTTTGTACTAACGGAAAGTGTAGCAAGCCGCCCAGATTATGGGGGTTTAGCGCCAGCAGCATCCCTTCCTGAATGATCCCGGTAGAAGCTATCGCTACCTGACGCGCCTCTGCCCGTAGTGGTTCAACCAGCGCCTTTAATGCTTCACGTAACGCATCCGGCGTTTTGCTCGCGGGGGTCGGTAGCTCGCGACGCTGGCTAATGCGCAAGTTTTTGTCGATGAGCGCGGCGGCAAGTTTAGTCCCGCCAATATCAATTGCTAACGTAGTCATGACGCCGCCTTTTTTAATGCGTCGTTATACCATCCACAGATATGTTCCAGACGGGTAATGGCGGACCCCACCGTCACCGCCCATGCGCCATAGCGGATCGCCTCCGCTGCCAGTGCTGGCGAGTTATAGCGCCCTTCGGCTATTACCCGGCATCCGGCGTCATGCAACGCTTTGACTAAGGGCAGATCGGGTTCCTCCGGCGTATCGGGGGTGGTGTAGCCGGACATTGTCGTGCCGATAATGTCCGCGCCCAACCGTTGACAGGCGAGACCATCGTCCACGGATGAGCAGTCGGCCATCGCCAGTAGATGGTGGTGATGAATGCGCGCCAACAACGCCTCAACGGCTACCGGCCGTTGCCGAGCGGTTCCATCAACGGCGATAATAGCTGCGCCGGCCTGCGCCAGCGCATCTACATCGTCGAGAAAAGGGGTAATGCGCACTGGAGAGTCGTCCAGATCGCGTTTGATAATGCCGATAATGGGTACCGAAACGAGCGAGCGGGTCATACGCAGGTTGTCTATGCCTTCAATACGCACCGCAACCGCGCCCGCCTGTTCCGCCGCCAACGCCATTGCCGCTACAATCTCCGGCTTATCCAGCGGACTGCCCGGAACGGGCTGGCAGGAGACAATCAGGCCGCCAGAAGCGGCAATATTTTTATCCAGTTGTTCAAGTAACGACATACTACTCCCTTACAAATATTGCCCGGTTGAAAACCGGGCAAGCGGATTAACTTTTCGTTTTTACAAAGGCACCTTTACCACTGCCAAGCGGTACGGCTCCGCTGAACGGTTTGTCGTCAATAGCATCGTGGGTGCGTAACGCTTCCGGACGTAGCCAACGCTGTACGCGAGACGGCATATCAAGCCCAATAAGCAGGATCACGACAAACGTCAGGCTGAAAGAGAGCGATGCCAGCGCAGTGCCCAAATCCAGACGTTGAGCGATCAGCGCTCCCAGGATCGGCGCCAGCGCGCCGCCGAGCGCGCCGACGTTATAAGTAAAGCCCAGCCCCGCCGCGCGCTGATCGGTATCGAAGTAACCGCCGATCAGTTTCGGTAGAATCCCGGCAATCCCCTGCCCCAACATCTGTTGGAAAAACAGTAGCAGACCCAGAACCCAGACGTTTGTGCCGCCAATCGCAAAGACCGGAATAATGAGAATTTGCGAGGCCAGCAGGCTACAGACATAGGCTTTACGCGTTCCCAGCCAGTCGCCAAGAAAACCGCCTACGCAGCAACCAACCGCCGCGCCAAATCCGCTAAAGAACAGGACATTCGCCACCGTATGCGGATCGTAGGCCAGCTCAGTTTTCAGATAAGTGGGTAATAGCGCCTGAATCGGCCAGGAATAGAGGAAAGCAAACAGTACCACCAGCATCAGCATGACGCCAGTGGGCCAGCGTTTACCGCTGCTCTGCACCATAAAGCTGATAAAGATAACCGCGCACAGTAGTCCCAGCCCCGCCACAATCGCAGCATTTTGTAGGTTACCGGCAAAACAGAACCACAGCGCAGCGGCGGCGGCGAAAGTCATTAAAATGTTGATGATGCGATGTTCGCCCCGATAAAGAATGTCGACCATCGTACGTACCGGCGCTTTACCCGCGTGTTTCTCTTTCCAGTCTTCCGCTTCCGGAATGTTTTTCCGCAGCCAGAGGGCGAAGATAATTGGCAAAATGCCAATGAAAAACAGCGCGCGCCAGCCCCAGACAGGCACCACCAGGCTGTACACCTGCGCGGCAACGACCGCGCCGACGGAGAAGCCGGAAATCAGAAAACCACTGGCCTTATTGCGTAAATGTTTTGGCCAGCTTTCAATCACATAGGTCGCGCTGGAACCATATTCGCCCGCCATGCCCATACCAATCACCAGTCGGGCGATGAACATGGTGGTGTAACCGGGCGCAAACCCGCATGCCAGGGTTCCCACCGAAAACAGAATGATGCTGCTGACCATCGCCAGACGACGCCCATAGCGATCGCCCATCGCGCCCAGTAATAACCCGCCGAACCAGCGAGAGATAAAAGCCGCAGAAATCAGGCTTGCCGCCTGTACCGTCGTCAGCCCAAATTCGCTTTGTACCTCAGTCAGTACAAGAGCAATCAACACAAAATCAAAACCATCAAGCAGATATCCCAGCCAGGCAGCGGAAAATGCCCGCCACTGCGCCCGGTTGAGATGGCGATACCACGGGATGTTCTGGGTAGAAGTACTCATTTTACTCTCCCGACGATTTTTGTTGTCGTTATGCCGAATGGCGGCTCCGCCTTATCCGGCCTACCGCTCACACTGTTGTAGGCCGGGCAAGCGTAGCGCCCCCGGCATTATGCTGTTACGCCTTTTCTTCCATCAGTTGTTGAGCCAGCGCCTTGAGCGCCGGCAGGTATTTTTCATCAACAGGCGCGAACGGTTTACGACACAGCGGCACCGATACCACGTCCATATAATGCAGGACCGTTTTCAGGCCGCGGAATACGCCGGTTTTAATCAGTAAATCAATAACCTTATTGCACTCGGTTTGCAGACGCTGCGCTTTCGCCACATCGCCCTCACGTAATGCCTGCACAATCCCCTGGTAACGCCAGCCCATAATGTTGTATGTGCTGCCGATACCGCCGTCCGCGCCCGCCAGCAGGCCGAAAGCGAAGATTTCGTCATAACCGTTGTACAGCACCAGATCCGGATGCGCGCGGCGGATCTGCTCCATCTGGAAGAGATCGCCGGAGGTTTGCTTCAGCGCGCTCACGCCCGGTAATGTCACCAGCGTATTGATCTGATCGAGGGTAAGTTTTACACCGCTTAACGCCGGAATGTTGTATACCACCATCGGCAATCCATCTGCGGAATCAATGATTGCCCGATAATGGTCACAGTGCTCTTCAAAACTGAAAGGGTAATAAAAAGGCGTCACCGCAGAGACCGCATCAAAACCGTAACGCTTTGCGGCGCTGGCAAGCTGCTGGCTTTCTGCGGTGCTTACCGTCCCGACATGGGCGATCAGCGTGATTTTTCCCTTCGCCTCTTCGGCGACAATCTCCAGTACCTGCTCTCTTTCAGCAAGGCTCTGTACGAATGCTTCCCCGGTGGAACCGCCAACGTACAGCCCATCGATACCCTGCCCGATGTTAAAACGCACCAGACGGCGCAGGCTTTCGCTATCCAGTTGCTGCTGATGATCAAATGGGGTCAACAACGCCGCCATTACGCCTTGCAATGCTTTTGCCATACCTACCTCTACGGATGATGAATATATTAACTACCTACCTTTATACCTGTTATACCAGATCAAATAAGCAGCAAATAATACAGAACGCTTATAGTGCGATCTGCTTCACTAAACTGGGATCGGAGGCGCGATCGCTACCGCATTTTTTGACTTTTTTTACCGAGCGCGTGCCAGGTAGCGGAAACGCTATTGAGGTGGGTTTGCAGAGCGCGATCCGCTTTATCGGGATCTCGCTGGCGAATGGCATCAACAATCACAATATGCTGTTGATAACTCACGTTATTATGTTCATGCAGCTCACGATCGGGAACGCTTGGGCGAGCGGCGATTAGCCAGTCCAGCAGAGCAACATGAATAGCCATAAAGATCGGATTGCCGGGAATTTCAGCCAGCACCCGGTGAAACTCGACATCCGAACGAATAAACAGCGCGTTGTCATCCAGCGACTGGCTATTAATTTCCAGCGCTTTCGTTAACAACGCGATCTGCTCGTCGGTGGCATGTTCCGCCGCATAGCGTACCAGGCTGGATTCAAAGAAAAGCCGTAGCTGTTCAAAGTGAGCGATGCCGCCAGGATGAGTAAGAAAATCTTTCGCCATACCCGACAGTTCACTGATGATGGTATCAGCAGAGGGGCGCGAGACGCGGGCGCGTTCGCCGTTATTGATTTGCACCAGACCTTTACGCTTCAGCGCAGCTAACGCTTCACGCACGGAGGGACGTCCTACATTGAAGAAGGCCATTAATTCACGTTCAGACGGTAGCTGTTCTCCCTCGCCAAACTCATGACGGCGGATCATCTGCTCCAGCTCTTCCTCAACCATTTCAGACAGTTTTTTACGCGCCAGCGGGCGGCGGCGCAAACTACGCCCGAGGGATGTCGGTGAATCTTCTGCTTGCGAATCAAATGCGTTCATAACGTCCATTCATGAGTGGTCGGTGGCAAATAATAGCAAGCTTATCGTAACACAGCTTCAAAAGCAGGGTGAACCCGCGAGGAGACCAAACAAAACAGGCCCTTCAGGGCCTGTTGATTATTTTACTACGCGTAGCGCCGGACGTCCGCCACGCGGCGGAGGCGGCTCGTCATCAGGACTACTGTCGTCATCGTGGTCGGGCTTATCGCCATCAATGACGGACATCACGGTCTCGCTTTCCGCGCCTGCGGTATTGTCATCATCATTTAAGCTGACAACGTCTTCATCATAGGCGGCTTCAGGCTCAAACATGGTGCCTGCGCCGTTTTCACGGGCGTAAATCGCCAGCACCGCAGCCAAAGGCACAGAAACCTGACGGGGAACGCCGCCGAAGCGCGCATTAAAACGCACTTCATCATTAGACAGCTCCAGATTACCTACCGCCCGCGGCGCAATATTGAGGACGATTTGCCCATCGCGCGCATATTCCATAGGGACATGCACGCCAGGCAGCATCACATCCACCACCAGATGCGGGGTCAACTGGTTATCCAGCAACCACTCGTAGAAAGCACGCAACAGATAAGGACGACGCGGCGTCAACTGTGACAAATCCATACAGGTTAACCCCGACCGAGGCGCATTTCACGTTCAGCTTCGGTTAAAGAAGCCAGGAAAGAATCACGTTCAAAGACGCGGGTCATATAGCCTTTCAGCTCTTTCGCCCCTGCGCCGCTGAATTCAATACCCAACTGCGGTAAACGCCACAGGAGAGGCGCCAGGTAGCAATCAACCAGGCTGAATTCGTCGCTCAGGAAATACGGTTTCTGACCAAATACCGGCGCAATCGCCAGCAGCTCTTCACGCAGTTGTTTACGCGCAGAGTCGGCCTCGGAAGCAGACCCGTTTACGATGACGTTCATCAGCGTATACCAGTCTTTTTCAATACGGTGCATGTACAGACGGCTTTCACCGCGCGCGACCGGATAAACCGGCATCAGCGGCGGATGAGGGAAACGCTCATCCAGATATTCCATAATGATGCGAGATTCCCACAGGGTCAGCTCACGATCCACCAGTGTCGGAACGCTTTGATTCGGGTTGAGGTCAATCAGATCCTGAGGTGGATTGTCCTTTTCCACATGTTCGATCTCAAAACTAACACCCTTTTCAGCCAACACAATGCGGACCTGATGGCTATAGATGTCAGTAGGACCAGAAAACAGCGTCATTACCGAACGTTTGTTGGCAGCGACAGCCATGAAAACCTCCAGGTATATTCAGAATTTTTACTGCTACCAGCCACAATGTGACCAGCCAGATGTTATGTCACCCAGGGCGAAAAAAGCCATCATTGCTCAGAAACGAGACAAAAAATGAACATTCCCCGCTATTTGGGCAGAAAATTGGATGATAGTTTACCAGATTTTGTGACCTTTGTGGTGAGTCGATTCTGGAATTGGGGAAAAAGAGACAACAATCCGCATTTCATCGTGACAGATAAATGCATTGCCCATAAAAAAACCCGCCGAAGCGGGTTTTTTCGCTAACAGTTGTCTGCCGAAGCAGAAACCCATTAACGTTTGGAGAACTGCGGACGACGACGTGCTTTACGCAGGCCGACTTTCTTACGTTCAACCTGACGAGCGTCACGAGTAACGAAGCCAGCTTTACGCAGTTCGCCACGCAGGGACTCGTCGTACTCCATCAGAGCGCGGGTGATACCGTGACGGATCGCACCAGCCTGACCAGAGATACCACCACCTTTAACAGTGATGTACAGATCCAGTTTCTCAACCATGTCGACCAGTTCCAGCGGCTGACGAACTACCATGCGGGCAGTTTCACGACCGAAGTACTGTTCCAGAGAACGTTGGTTGATAACGATTTTACCGTTGCCCGGTTTGATGAAAACGCGAGCTGCGGAACTTTTGCGGCGACCAGTGCCGTAGTATTGATTTTCAGCCATTGCCTATAATCCCGATTAGATGTCAAGAACTTGCGGTTGCTGTGCCGCGTGGTTGTGCTCGTTGCCCGCGTAAACTTTCAGTTTACGGAACATAGCACGACCCAGCGGGCCTTTTGGCAGCATGCCTTTAACCGCGATTTCAATCACACGCTCAGGACGGCGGGCAATCATCTCTTCAAAGGTCGCTTGTTTGATACCACCGATGTGGCCGGTGTGGTGATAGTACACTTTGTCAGTACGCTTGTTGCCGGTTACAGCAACTTTGTCAGCGTTCAGAACGATGATGTAATCACCGGTATCTACGTGCGGAGTGTATTCCGCTTTGTGCTTACCGCGCAGGCGACGAGCCAGTTCAGTAGCCAGACGGCCCAGAGTTTTACCGGTCGCGTCAACAACATACCAGTCGCGTTTTACGGTTTCTGGTTTAGCTGTAAAAGTTTTCATTAAAAGCTTACCCAAATAAATAAGTTACACGTTGGTGAACACCCAAACGTTTTAAATAGTTGAGGTTCACACGACAAAGTCCGGTAAACCTACCCCCTCGGATATGTTTGGCCGGCACAGAGAAAGTTTGGGAAAAAACTCTCTTGTAACGTGGGGTCGCAGGATTATAGAGAAGTCCAGGTCAAAGATCGACCCCTTTTTGCGATTTGCCGCGGGTTTTGTTCAGGCCTGGTTCCCCCTCCGGTAGGGGAGGTTGCACAGATATGATACCGCACAATGCCGGGGCGCTGCGCTTGTCCGGCTTACGGCATATGCTCCCGCTTGAGGTACTCCGCACTCTGCATCTCTTGCAGGCGCGACAGACAGCGCTGAAATTCAAACTTGAGCCGCTCCCCCTGATAAATCTCATATAACGGCGCGGCGGCGCTGACCACCAGCTTAACGTGGCGCTCGTAAAACTCATCCACCAGCGCAATAAAGCGGCGCGCTTCGTTCTCCATCAGCGGCGTCATGACCGGCACGTCAAACAGCAGAACCGTATGAAATAACCTTGAGAGCGCAATGTAATCATGCTGGCTGCGGGCCTCGACGCACAGCGTAGCGAAAGAGACCGCTAACGTTTGGTTTTCAACGCCCAGGGTGGATAAAGGGCGATGATTGATTTCCAGCGTCGGAGCGTGCGCGCGCGCGGTCCCCGCTAACGCCAGCCACAGTTTATCCATTTGCCGCCGGGTTTCATCATTAAGCGGCGTTAGCCATAAATGGGCCTGCGTCAGCGTCCGCAGTCGGTAATCGACGCCGGCGTCCACATTCATAATGTCGCAGTGCTGTTTAATGGCATCGATAGCCGGCAGGAAGCGGGCGCGTTGCAAACCGTTGCGGTAGAGTTCATCCGGCGGAATATTGGAGGTCGCGACCAGCATAATGCCGCGTGCAAACAGCGCTTTCATTAAACCGCCCAGCAGCATGGCGTCGGTAATATCGGTGACGAAAAACTCATCGAAACACAGTACGTCCGTCTCGGTTTTAAACCGATCGGCAATAATGTCTAACGGATCGATCTGTCCCTGTAACGCGGTAAGCTCTTCATGCACGCGCAGCATAAACCGATGAAAATGCAGGCGTAGTTTTCGCTCGCCCGGCAGGCTGTGGTAGAAGAGATCCATGAGCCATGTTTTGCCGCGCCCCACGCCCCCCCACATATACAGCCCGCGAACCGGTATTTGCGCGTCCGGTTCGTTTTTGCCTAATAATTTCCCCAGTCGCGCTATCAGTCCGCCGGGTGGCGTAGCCGACGATTTTTTCGCGGTGAGCGCCTGATAAAGGGTTTCCAGACGGTCGACCGCCTCTTTCTGAACGTCGTCAGGCTGATGGGTGCCTTCGTTGAGTGCCTGGAGATAACGCGATGTAGGGGAAAGGCTTTGCATAATGTTATTGTTATTCCTTGAAAATCGATGTGCCGTCGTTCACGGCTGACGAAAAAAAGGCCGTTCTACACTACGCGATATGCTGTCGGGATTCCACTTCTACGGAATTAGCGGTTATAGTGGCATAATCAGGCGCGGGCATGGAGCCTGGAGCCAACACCCTACGGAAACATAAGACAACGGGAGATGTTCATGACCTGGGAATATGCGCTAATTGGATTAGTCGTCGGTATCATCATTGGTGCCGTGGCCATGCGTTTTGGTAATCGTAAGTTACGTCAACAGCAGGCATTGCAGTACGAACTGGAAAAAAACAAAGCTGAGCTGGAAGAGTACCGTGAAGAGCTGGTTAGCCACTTTGCCCGCAGCGCGGAACTGCTGGATACCATGGCGCATGATTACCGCCAGCTGTATCAGCATATGGCGAAAAGCTCCAGCAGCCTGCTGCCGGAAATGTCTGCGGAGTCGAATCCGTTCCGTAACCGTCTGGCGGAGTCTGAGGCGAGCAACGATCAGGCGCCAGTACAAATGCCACGTGATTATTCTGAAGGCGCGTCTGGCCTGTTACGTAGCGGCGCGAAACGCGATTAATCGCACGCCGTTAAGAAAATTATCGGGCGCATCGCTTGCGCCCTCTCTCTATCTTTCCTGTCCCAGCTATTATCATTGTTACCAGGCTGAAAATTCAATAACATCAATCTGTTTTGAATTGTCTATCCGTTCATTCAAGGTACGAGAGCAGCATCCATGAAAAAACACACCCAGCTGTTAAGTGCATTAGCGTTAAGTGTCGGATTAACTCTTTCGGCACCGTTTCCAGCCCTTGCATCGATACCAGGCCAGGTGCCAGGCCAGGCGACGCTGCCAAGCCTTGCCCCTATGCTGGAGAAAGTGCTGCCTGCTGTCGTCAGCGTAAAAGTCGAGGGAACCGCCACCCAGAGCCAAAAAGTGCCGGAGGAGTTTAAAAAATTCTTTGGCGAGGATCTGCCAGACCAGCCGTCCCAGCCGTTTGAAGGACTCGGTTCGGGGGTGATTATCGATGCCGCGAAAGGCTATGTATTAACCAATAATCATGTGATTAATCAGGCACAGAAGATCAGTATTCAACTGAATGACGGACGCGAATTCGACGCGAAGCTGATCGGCGGCGACGACCAGAGCGATATTGCTCTGTTACAAATTCAGAATCCCAGCAAGTTAACGCAAATTGCCATCGCCGATTCCGACAAACTCCGCGTCGGCGATTTCGCAGTGGCGGTCGGTAATCCGTTTGGCCTTGGGCAAACCGCCACCTCCGGGATTATTTCAGCGCTGGGACGCAGCGGGCTTAATCTGGAAGGGCTTGAGAACTTTATTCAAACCGATGCCTCTATTAACCGCGGCAACTCCGGCGGCGCGCTGCTTAACCTGAACGGCGAGCTGATCGGGATTAATACCGCGATCCTCGCGCCAGGGGGCGGGAGCATCGGCATTGGCTTTGCTATTCCTTCCAATATGGCGCAGACGCTGGCGCAGCAGTTGATTCAGTTCGGCGAAATCAAACGCGGATTGCTGGGAATTAAAGGCACTGAAATGACCGCTGATATCGCTAAGGCATTCAAACTGAACGTTCAGCGTGGCGCTTTTGTCAGCGAGGTTTTACCCAATTCAGGTTCGGCGAAGGCCGGGGTGAAATCCGGAGACGTGATTATCAGTCTTAACGGTAAGCCGCTGAATAGCTTTGCCGAACTGCGTTCGCGTATCGCCACCACCGAACCGGGCACGAAAGTGAAGCTGGGCCTGCTGCGCGATGGTAAGCCGCTGGAGGTGGAAGTCACGCTGGATTCCAATACCTCTTCTTCCGCCAGCGCCGAAATGATCGCCCCGGCGTTGCAAGGCGCGACGTTGAGCGACGGCCAGCTGAAAGACGGGACGAAAGGCGTTAAGGTTGATAGCGTCGAAAAAAGCAGTCCTGCCGCGCAGGCCGGTTTGCAAAAAGATGATGTTATCATCGGCGTTAACCGCGATCGCATCAGTTCTATCGCCGAAATGCGCAAAGTGATGGCGGCAAAACCGTCCATCATTGCTCTTCAGGTAGTACGCGGCAACGAGAACATTTATCTATTGCTGCGCTAATCCTGTCTTAAACCGGGCATCAGCCTGCGATGTGATGTCCGGTTAACTCATGGTATGCTGCTGCCGTTCCCTTTTTTAACGACGCCTCCATCATGTTTGTGAAGCTCTTACGTTCGGTCGCAATAGGTTTAATTGTCGGCGCTATTCTGTTGGCCGTCATGCCTTCTTTGCGCAAAATTAATCCTATCGCCGTCCCGCAATTCGACAGTACCGATGAGACGCCAGCCAGTTATAATTTTGCGGTTCGCCGCGCCGCGCCTGCCGTCGTCAACGTCTATAACCGCAGTATGAACAGTACCGCGCATAATCAACTGGAGATCCGCACGCTGGGTTCCGGCGTGATCATGGATCAACGCGGTTATATTATTACCAACAAGCACGTGATTAACGATGCCGATCAGATTATCGTCGCGCTACAGGATGGCCGCGTCTTTGAAGCGCTACTGGTTGGCTCCGATTCGCTTACCGATCTGGCGGTGCTGAAGATCAACGCCACTGGCGGGCTGCCTACCATCCCGATTAATACAAAGCGTACACCGCATATTGGCGACGTCGTACTGGCTATCGGCAACCCATATAATCTGGGACAGACCATCACCCAGGGAATCATCAGCGCAACGGGTCGTATCGGCCTGAACCCGACGGGGCGACAGAATTTTCTCCAGACCGACGCCTCGATTAACCACGGTAATTCCGGCGGCGCGCTGGTCAACTCGTTAGGTGAACTGATGGGGATCAACACCCTCTCTTTTGATAAGAGTAACGATGGCGAAACGCCGGAAGGCCTTGGTTTTGCGATTCCCTTCCAGCTAGCCACGAAAATTATGGATAAGCTTATCCGCGACGGTCGCGTGATTCGCGGCTATATCGGTATTGGCGGACGAGAAATCGCGCCGCTGCACGCGCAGCAGGGTAGCGGCATGGACCCGATTCAGGGCATTGTCGTTAATGAAGTGACGCCAAACGGCCCCGCCGCGCTTGCCGGTATTCAGGTTAATGATTTGATTATTTCGGTCAATAATAAACCCGCCGTGTCCGCGCTGGAGACGATGGATCAGGTGGCGGAAATTCGCCCGGGCTCTGTCATTCCGGTCGTGGTAATGCGGGATGATAAGCAGCTCACGTTCCAGGTGACGGTGCAGGAATACCCGGCGTCGAACTAAAACGACGCAGCTTTTGCCTGCGTCGTTCGACGGCTAGTCAATAAAGACTGGCCCTGCCGGAAAATGCGCCAGGAAACTCGTGAAGATCAGCAGAGCGGGGAAACTCTTTTCCCCAACGGCCTCTTCACGCAGCGCCTTATCCAGTGCAAGCAGGCTATGCTCCCCCCCTTCCCCCAGAATGCCGCCCATCCAGAGCAGTCGTTGCGCCTGTTGACGCGCATACTGCGATGCGCTTTTCCAGGCAATCAGATGCAGCAACGTTTGTAACAGCAGGATCCGAGACGCGTGACCATCGCGTTGTAATCGCCTGAATACGGGTAATGCAATACTACGTACCGTCGAGAAACCGCTCGCCGCCTCCTCCTCAATCGGCGATAAACCAACAGCCGCCTGTTTGACGAAATCGCATAACTGATTGTGTGTTAATGGCCGCTCGCCTGCGCTCATATACCCTGCGGCAAAACAGAGTAACCCGATACCCTGAGCCCAATCGGTCGATGGCAGAATCCCCTGCAGAACATTCGGTGCCGACGTCTGTGCGGCACAAAGCCCCTCGTCGTAACACTGTGCAAAACGTTGCTCATATATTGCTGAGTTGACGCCGGACCACGGCAGTAAATGCAGCGCTGGCTCAAGCTCAGTTATCTGATTCACCGTCTCAACAACATAATGCAAGATGGTTTCTCTGGATGGCATGGATGTACCTTGCCGAAACGCAACCATTTCACTCATTACTGTGTCCTCATTTTGCGGGAACAGAATCACTGCTCCCGATTAGATTGGATTACATTGCCAGCACGTACTTCAGCATCACGCCCGCGGCAATGGCCGAACCGATAACCCCCGCCACGTTCGGCCCCATCGCGTGCATCAGCAGGAAGTTCTGCGGGTCTGATTCCAGCCCCACTTTGTTCGATACGCGGGCTGCCATCGGCACCGCCGACACCCCCGCCGAACCGATAAGCGGGTTGATTTTGTTCTTACTGCACAGGTTCAGCAGCTTCGCCATCAGTACCCCGGCCGCCGTCCCAATCCCGAACGCAATCACACCCAGCACCAGAATGCCCAGCGTCTGCGGCTGCAGGAACTTATCCGCCACCAGCTTCGCGCCCACCGACAGCCCGAGGAAGATGGTGACGATATTAATCAGACCGTTCTGCACCGTGTCGCTCAGACGCTCCACCACCCCGCTCTCGCGCATCAGGTTGCCGAAGCAGAACATCCCCAGCAGCGGGGCGGCGTCCGGCAGCAGCAGCGCCACCAGCAGCAACAGCACCGCCGGGAACAGAATCTTCTCCCGCTTGCTCACCGTGCGCAGCTGCACCATGCGGATTTTCCGCTCCTTCTCCGTGGTCAGCGCTTTCATAATCGGCGGCTGGATTAACGGCACCAGCGCCATATATGAGTACGCCGCCACCGCGATGGCCCCCAGCAGCTCCGGCGCCAGCTTGCCCGACAGGTAAATCGCCGTCGGGCCGTCCGCTCCGCCGATGATGCCGATGGCCGCCGCCTGCGGCAGGGTGAAGGAAATCAGGCCGAAGTAGTTCAGCGTCAGCGCCCCCAGCACGGTGGCGAAGATACCGAACTGCGCCGCCGCGCCGAGCAGCAGGGTGCGCGGATTCGCCAGCAGCGGGCCGAAGTCGGTCATCGCGCCGACGCCCATAAAGATGACCAGCGGCGCGACACCGGAGCCAATCGCCACTTTATAGAACAGCGCCAGCACCCCCGGCGTGTAGCCCATGTCCACCGCCAGGTTCTCCATCTGGCTCTGCACCGACGGCAGCGCCAGCGCTAATGCCTCTTTAATCGCGTGCACGTCCGGCGCGCAGTTCAGCTTCGCGGCAATCACCGCCAGCTGCCCGGCGTCGTGATGCGCCAGCAGGCTTTCCAGCGCGGTCAGCGCCATGCCCGCTTCCGGGATGTTGGAGAGCAGCCCGCCGAAGCCAATCGGCAGCAGCAACAACGGCTCGAACTTCTTCGCTATCGCCAGCCACAGCAGCAGCAGGCTCACCAGCAGCATGATGGCCTGGCCTGCGCCAAGGTTCATCAACCCCATGCCCTGAAGCAGGGCGTTCAGACTTTCCATTTCAGTTCTCCGTTACGCCAGCGTCATCAGGGTGTCGCCCACAGAGACCGCGTCCCCGGACTTCACCGCGATACCGCGTACCGTCCCGGCCTGCGCGGCGCGGATTTCGGTTTCCATTTTCATGGCTTCCAGAATCAGCAGCACATCACCTTCGGCCACCGTCTGGCCTTCAGCGGCAATCACCTTCCAGATATTCCCCGCCAGCGGCGCGGTGACCGGGGTGCCGGCGCCTGCGGGAGCGGCAGCCTGAACCGGTGCGGAAGAGGCCGCCGGAACAGCCGTAGTAAGCTGGCTGATATCGCCGCCGTCGCTGACCTTCACCACAAAGGCTTTGCCTTCCACTTCCACGGTGTAGATACCGGAGGCGGCAGGCTTCTCTGCTTTTGCCACCGGCTGCGCGGCTTCCGCCTGCGGTACCGGCTCAAACGCCGCCGGGTTATGGCGGTTCTCAAGGAATTTAAGGCCAATCTGCGGGAACAGCGCCACGGTGAGCACGTCGTCGATGGCGTTTCCCGCCAGAGTAATCCCCTTCTCCTGCGCCTGGCGCCTGACGTCCGCTTCCAGTTCAGCCAGTTCCGGTTTGAGTAAATCCGCCGGACGGCAGGTCACCGGGGCGCCCCCTTCCAGCACGCGGGCCTGTAACGCGGCGTTCACCGGCACCGGGGTGTGGCCGTATTCGCCTTTCAGAATGCCCGCCGTTTCTTTGGCAATGGTTTTGTAGCGCTCGCCGGTCAGGACGTTGAGCACCGCCTGGGTGCCGACAATCTGCGAGGTCGGGGTCACCAGCGGGATAAAGCCGAGGTCCTCGCGCACGCGGGGGATTTCCGCCAGCACCTGGTCCAGCCTGTCCGCCGCGTTCTGCTGCTTCAGCTGGCCTTCGAGGTTGGTCAGCATCCCGCCCGGCACCTGGGCCACCAGAATACGGCTGTCGTAGCCTTTCAGCTGGCCTTCAAAGGCCTGGTATTTTTTGCGCACCTCGCGGAAGTACGCGGCGATGCTCTCCAGCTTCAGGATATCCAGCCCGGTGTCATGCTCAGTACCTGCCAACGTCGCCACCAGCGCCTCGGTGGCCGGGTGGCCGTAGGTGGCGCTCATGGAGGAAATCGCCGTGTCGACGCCGTCGACGCCCGCCTCGATAGCCTTCAGCAGGGCCATCTCCGCCATCCCGGTGGTGGCGTGACAGTGCAGGTGCAGGCGCACGTCGTGGCGTTTTTTGATTTCGCTCACCAGCTCAAAAGCGGCCATCGGCGTGAGAATGCCGGACATATCCTTAATCGCGATGGAATCAACGCCGGTTTCCAGCAGTTGTTCGGTCAGGTCCAGCCAGGTCTGCAGGGTGTGGGCCGGGCTGGTGGTGTAGGAGAGCGTGCCCTGGGCGTGCGCGCCGTGGCTGCGCACCGCCTGCAGGGCGGCTTTCATATTGCGCGGGTCGTTCATGGCGTCGAAGACGCGGAACACGTCCATGCCGTTTTTCACCGCGCGTTCGACGAAGCGCTCCACCACGTCGTCGGCGTAGTGGCGGTAGCCGAGCAGGTTCTGGCCGCGCAGTAGCATCTGCAGCGGGGTTTTGGGCATGGCTTTTTTGAGTTCGCGCAGGCGCAGCCACGGGTCCTCGCCGAGGAAACGGATGCAGGCGTCAAAGGTGGCGCCGCCCCAGCATTCGAGGGAGCCGTAGCCCACGTCGTCGAGCTGAGCGGCAATCGGCAGCATATCGTCAAGACGCAGGCGGGTGGCGAACAGAGACTGGTGGGCGTCACGCAGGACGACGTCGGTAATGGCAATGGTCATGGATCCCTCCGGGAAATTAAACGTGGTGGCGGTGATGGTGAATGGCGGCGGCAATCACCGGCTTGAGGCGGGCAAAGTCGTCCGCGGGCGCGGCGGCGGCAGGTGCCAGTTTTGGCGCCGGAGCCGGTTCAGGGAAGAAACGGTTGACGGCGGCGGACATGCCGCGGATGGCGAAAATCAGCAGGAACAGAAACGCCAGCACGAACCCCATGCCGAGGAACATCAGGGTGAAGCCTTCACCTAATAGCAGAGCTGCATTAGTCATAAAATAGCCTTCAGGCAGGAGGCACGATAATGGGGCTATTTATGACGATGAAATAATAAGGGTGGATTTCCCTGAGCCGCCCCCGGCCAGAGCCCTTGGTTATTATTATCGTCATAACGTATTACCACCATTATCGTGCAATTTACGTAATCAGGTTTATTTGATGAAACTTACGTTCTGGCATATTTCATCAGCGACGATCTCTTTACGCTGATTAAAAATAATTTTGTTCTGTTCAAACAGATTATTCCCATGGGTATCAATAGAAACAATCAGCGGGCCAAACTCTTTAACCCGACAGACCCACAGCGTTTCCGGCATCCCCAGATCGCGCCATTGGGCATCTTCAATTTCTTCCACGCACACGGCGGCTACAACCGCACAACCGGCAGGGAATACGCAGTGCAGCGCTTTGTGTTCAGCACAGCCCTCTTCGGTACCTTTACCCATACCGCCTTTACCCACAATTAATTTCACGCCAGTCTGCGCAATAAATTCTTTTTCGAATTTCTCCATACGCATGCTGGTGGTTGGTCCAACGGAGACCATTTCAAACTTATCGTCTTCGCCTTTAATTGGGCGGACAATGGGGCCAGCGTGTAAAATAGCGCCGCCGCGAACATCTACCGGAAGTTCGCGACCACCTTCAATTAAACGGCGATGGGCTACGTCACGGCAGGTAACAATATGACCGTTGAGATAAATAATATCGCCAGCCTTAATATCCGCTAAATCTTCATCTTTAATTGGCGTAGTCAGGATTTTTTTAGTCATCAGAAATTCACTCCGCTGTGAGACGTAATGGTGTAATTCAAATCTTTATCGAAAACGATGTGCCCTTTACGGTGCGACCAGCAGCCGACGTTTACCGCCACGCCGATGGTAGAAGGATGACGCGCGGTGTTTTCAATGTTCACGCCCATAACGGAGGTATTACCGGACATCCCCTGCGGCCCCAGGCCAATTTTGTTAATGCCGTCTTCCAGCATTTTTTCCAGCGAGGCTGCACGCTCATTCTCGTTATGCGAACCGATCGGACGCATCAGCGCTTTTTTCGATAGCAGTGCCGCCGTTTCAACAGAGGTCGCTACGCCCACGCCAACCAGCAGCGGCGGACACGCGTTGAGGCCGTAGCTGGTCATCACATCCAGTACAAAGCGGGTCACACCTTCATAGCCTGCACCCGGCATCAGCACCATCGCTTTCCCCGGCAGAGAACAACCACCGCCTGCCATATAGGTATAAATGCTGCACTGATCGGAATTGGGAACGATCTCCCAGAAGACCGTCGGCGTGCCTTTACCCACGTTTTTACCGGTGTTGTATTCATCAAAAGTTTCTACGCTGTTGTGGCGCAGCGGAGAATCTACAGTTGCTTTGATCACCGCCTCACGCAACAACGCTTCCAGCTCGCCAATCAGCGGAAAGTTCGTCCCGCACTCCACCAGAAACTGAATGACACCGGTGTCCTGGCAGGAAGGCCGATCCAGCTCTTTCGCCAGACGCTGGTTCTCAATCATGGTAGTAAAGATGACGTCGGCCAGTTTACTGGTCTCTTTCTTATGCAAATCTTCCAGTTTTGCAGTGACATCATCAGGCAAAACTTTGCCGGTATATCCCACAAACTTGGCCATAACGTCGGTCATATGGGATATCTGTTCACTTTTGCTCATAAATGCTCCTTAGTCAGAACAGCTTCCGTTAATTACGGATGAAAAGGGAAAAGGATTGGCAGCAGGATCAAGCTGACAATGGTTGAAACGATAATCAGGGGGATACCGGCCTTAGCGTAGTCGACAAATTTATAGCCACCCGCGGAGAGCACCATCATGTTGGCAGGCATACCGATAGGGGTTGCGTAGGCGCAGGAACCGCCAATGACCGTCGCCATCAGAACCGCACGCGGGTCGGCCCCCATGCCTGCGGCAATGGACAAACTCACCGGCACCAATAGCGCTGTCGTTGCGGTATTGGACATAAAGTTGGTCATCACAACGGATAAGGCGAAAACGGCGATCAGCAACATGAACGGTGAGGAGTTTTGCCCCAGCATGCCGATTACATAGTCCGCAACCAGCTTGCCTGCCCCGGTCATTTCCAGCGCTTTTGCCAGCGCCAGGGTGCCGCCAAAGATAAAAATAGTCTGTGAATCAATGGCTTTATAGGCCTGTTTTTCCGTGAGTACGCCGCTTACGACCAGCACAAGAGCGCCAATACAACCGGTCACGGCCAGGCTGACACCGATCTTCTTCTCAAAGATCATGCCGAGGATCGTTGCGATCAACACCACGAGTGAGAGCCGTTGTTTCCACTGTGGAACATGGCTGTAGTCACGTTGCTCCCCGACGCTCCCCACCTCACCGCCGGTCGCATTATTCGGCAGAAAGCGATAGCCAATAGTCAGGAAGTAGAGAATGCCGCAGATGAGCATCGGGAGACCGATTTTTGCGTATTCAAAAAAGCCAAAGCCGCCGCCAATATTCTGTAGCGCAGACTGCGCGATAAGATTTCCCGGCGCGCCAATTAACGACAGGTTACCGCCCAACGCAGCGGCGAAAACCAGCGGCATCAGTAGACGAGAACGCGAGAAGCCCGATTTTGCCGCCACGCCGATCACCACCGGAATCAAAACCGCAGCGGTACCGGTGTTAGAAAGGACGCCAGACATCAAACCCACCACCACCATAATGGTGAAGATCAGCTGTTTTTCTGTTTTCGCGAAGCGCGTGATGACGCCGCCCACTTTGTTTGCCATACCGGTCTCGAACAACGCACCGCCCACGATGAACATCGCGACAAAGAGGATAACGTTAGTGTCGATAAAGCCAGCAAAGGCCTGTTTGATATTCAGAACGCCGGTGATCACTAAGGCCACGCAGACAATCATGGAAGTGACGGCCAGTGGCACTTTTTCCCATACAAACATGACGATAGCGAACACCAATAAACATAAGGTAAGGGTAATGGGTTCCATATTTATAATTATCCAATCAATGATATATGATATTGTATCCAATATTGACAGGGAGAAATTATTCCCATACAAAAACTAAGTCAAATCGTTTCTCAGGAAAGATGCAGGAGTGGGATCTACATCAAGATCGTGGTTAGATCGTTACTGGACGTGATTAATAGAATTGAAGAATTGGTTGAAGCGCCTGCGATGCTCACGCAGGCGAAAAGATCAGGCAGAAGGGTCACCAACATAGCGGGTCAGCATATTCTCCATTGAGCGAATAATGTGTTCGCGCATGCGCTGGCGTGCCAATGTTTCATCATGAAGTTCAAGAGCTTGCAGAATACTTTTATGTTCCTGAATGGAAATCACGGCATACTCTTCTTCGGTGACCTTATGGCCCATCGACAGGCCGTTCCACATATTACAGAGCAACATTTTCATTTTTTCGTTGCCAGCAACATTCCATATTTCCATATGAAATGCCTGATTCAGGTCGGAGTATTCCGCCGAGTTATTTTCCGCGAGAGCCTTTTCAGCGGCATAATGCACCTGGGCTATCCGCGAGATATCGGTGCCAGGACGAGAAGCTTTAGCCACCGCCTCACTTTCTAACAGCGCGCGAATTTCATAGTGTTCACGGATCGTTTGTTCATTGATGCCCAACACCACCGCCCCTTTATTAGGGCGCACTTTTATCAGCCCATCCGCCGCCAGAATCTGAAACGCCTCGCGCACTGGCATACTGGACACGCCGACCATTCCGGCAATGCCTTCTAACGTAATCTCCTGCCCTTCCACTAACTCCCTCGAAAGAATCGCTTTACGCAGCACTGCCGCGACCTGTTCTTTCGCTGAAAGAAGCTTAATCTTCCCTAACTTAGGCTTCTGCACTTTCCCAATCCTTCATATGTTGACGCATTATTTCTGCTAAAGAGAGGAAATAACGCTGCATAACTTGCCCAATCTCATCACGCCGCCCCTGGCGTATGACGTCAGCCAGTTCAGCGAAAAGCTGCGCCGACTCCTGATTATCTTTTTTCAGATGCAAAATAACATAAGAGACATAACCGTCCAGGAACTGCTGATACACCTTTTCCAGATAGCGGTTATTCACATAAGAAATCAGCATCGCATGACACTCCAGTTCGCAGGATTTGTCTTCTGCGACAGCCAGCGCTTGCGCACGTATCAGGAGGGCATCGCCTACTTCGCTGGGTATCAGCGAAAACATTTCGGCGGCCATCGCGGCAATCACGCGAAAAATATGACTCACGCGATCGGCCTCAAGATGCGCGACCTGCATGTGCCTGTTGGGCAGTCGGATTAAAAAACCTTCCTGTTCGAGTGACTGTAGCGCTTCTCGAACCGGCATTCGTGAAAGACCGAGCTGCTCCGCAATACTTTCCTGCGCGAGTTCTTCTCCCGCTTTTATATTGCCGGAAAGAATTTCATAGCGAAGCATTTGCGTAATGTGATCGCGGGTTTGCGTTCTTTGGATCTTTTTCACGACGTTCTCGTTAATAACCGATAAGACGTGAGGAGTTTAGCAGATTTAGTACTTGATTTCGTGGCTTGTTTACAGTCAAAGAAGCCGGAGCAAAAGCCCCGGCATCGGGCAGGAACAGCTTATTTATTAATAAAATCTTCACCCAACTGAATATCTTTTTTCAGCGTATCCAGCATAGCGTCCAGCGAATGTTGCTCGAAAGCGCTCAGTGTGCCGATGGATTTACGCTCTTCTACACCGTTTTTACCCAGCAGCAGCGGCTGAGAGAAGAAACGGGCATACTGACCGTCGCCTTCCACATAGGCGCATTCCACCACGCCTTTTTCGCCCTGCAGAGCGCGAACCAGAGAAAGGCCGAAACGCGCGGCAGCCTGGCCCATAGAGAGGGTTGCCGATCCGCCGCCAGCTTTCGCCTCGACGACTTCAGTACCGGCGTTCTGAATACGTTTAGTCAGCTCGGCCGCTTCTTGTTCGGTAAAACTTACGCCTGGAATCTGCGACAGCAGCGGCAGAATCGTCACGCCGGAGTGTCCGCCAATCACCGGAACTTCAACTTCCGTTGGCAGCTTACCTTTCAGCTCTGCGACAAAGGTATTAGAGCGGATGATATCCAGCGTGGTAACGCCAAACAGTTTGTTTTTGTCGTATACGCCTGCTTTTTTCAGCACTTCCGCCGCAATCGCAACGGTGGTGTTCACCGGGTTGGTGATAATGCCCACGCACGCTTTCGGGCAGGTTTTAGCGATCTGCTGCACCAGGTTTTTCACGATGCCGGCGTTAACGTTAAACAGGTCGGAACGGTCCATACCCGGCTTACGCGCCACACCAGCAGAAATCAGTACTACGTCAGCGCCTTCAAGCGCCGGGGTTGCGTCTTCACCGGAGAAACCTTTGATTTTTACAGCGGTGGGGATGTGGCTCAAATCAACGGCCACACCGGGAGTCACTGGAGCGATGTCGTACAGGGAGAGTTCTGAACCTGAAGGCAGTTGGTTTTTTAAAAGTAATGCCAGCGCCTGACCGATACCACCAGCAGCGCCGAGGACTGCGACTTTCATCCTAAACTCCTTATTATATGATTAGCTAAGTGTCTATTGCTCCGCGGCGGCGACCTTAATTCACAAATTCAATGATTACAATCCTCACTCATCAAGAATGCGGAGTCGCGCAATTTTGGCTTTTATGCATTTAATTTGCGTAATCCGGATCGACTGCAACCAGAGAGCAACGTTCCTACAGGTGGTGACAATATACCCTACTATCCTCTCAAAACAACATCATTTTGATAACAATTAATTTACTTTTAATCTTATTTGCGAGGCGTGACACAGGCATGTTTCTTGATAACGAAATTTGATAAAATTCCGCTCTTTCATAACATTATTTCAGCCTTAAACAAGGCAGACTGTTTGCATAAAAATTCATCTGTATGCACAATAATGTTGTTTCTACCGCCATATTACGGGTGACTTATGCGAAGCTCGGCTAAACAAGAAGAACTAGTAAGAGCGTTTAAAGCGCTCCTCAAAGAAGAAAAATTCAGCTCACAGGGCGAAATCGTCCTCGCGTTGCAGGATCAGGGCTTTGAAAATATCAATCAGTCCAAGGTCTCGCGCATGTTGACTAAGTTCGGCGCAGTGCGTACACGTAACGCAAAAATGGAAATGGTGTACTGTCTTCCGGCTGAACTGGGCGTCCCAACAACATCCAGTCCGTTGAAAAATCTGGTGCTGGATATCGACTATAACGACGCTGTCGTGGTGATTCATACCAGCCCCGGCGCAGCACAACTCATTGCGCGCCTGCTGGATTCACTGGGGAAAGCAGAAGGTATTCTCGGCACGATTGCCGGCGACGATACTATCTTCACTACGCCTGCCAGCGGCTTTTCCGTAAGAGATCTGTACGAAGCCATTCTGGAACTTTTTGAACAAGAGCTTTAGTCCCACTTCCTCCGTCGTCGTACGGCGGAGGCACCTTTTTGTCCTCTCCCCTCGCCGCTTTCCTGTACGGCTATCATTTGGCAAATGATGCCCTTAAACATTCACCGCATGAATGACAAATCAAAAAAACGCACAAAATGTCAAATTTTTTAACCTATTGATTTTCTTTTATTTTTTAAACAGCAGCGGCGAAAAACAGCAATTTTAATTCCATAACGTTATAAAAAATAAAATTTTTAATGCCTTTAAAAAGCAGAAACAATTAGCGTGGTATTAATTAATCGCGTGATTAGTGTATACTTAATTTTGTGATGAGGGTCACGAAACAAAGACCCCAGTAAAGGAATTCGACGAGGTAAAAATCATGAAAATCAAAACCACTGTTGCAACATTAAGTGTTCTGTCCGTTCTCTCTTTTGGCGCTTTCGCCGCAGAACCTATCAGCGCAGAGCAAGCGCAAAATCGTGAAGCAATCGGATCGGTTTCAGTCAGCGCTATCGGCTCATCGCCTATGGATATGAACGCCATGCTGAGCAAAAAAGCGGATGAACAAGGCGCTACGGCCTACCACATTACCGAAGCGCGTAGCGGCAGCAACTGGCACGCCACTGCCGAACTGTACAAATAAAATTCACCTGCCATCGCATATAACGTGTCATTGCTTCGCGGAGATATCGCATAAGAAAAGCCCATTAATCCGCGAGGTTGATCCTAGAAAGGAATAAAAGACCATGAAAACGAAATACATTATCGCATCACTCGGCCTGGCCACTCTGCTCTCTTTCGGCGCAAATGCCGCAGTACATCAGGTCAACGCGGAACAGGCGCAGAATCTGCAACCGATGGGCACCATTTCCGTCTCGCAGATTGGTAGTACGCCAATGGATATGCGCCAGGAGATCGTCGCTAAAGCTGAAAAAGCAGGCGCTAATAGCTATCGCATCATCGAATTAAAAGAAGGTGATAACTGGCACGCCACCGCCGAGTTGTATAAGTAAACCCTCGTCGTCTAACCCGACGACTTGCCCCCGCCTGTCAGGGGCTTTTTTATGCTTTTTCAATGCCGGACATTAAACCGTAGCCGCCCCTCCAGCTCTTCTTCCGCTTCATCAAAGAGTAAAATCAGCGCCCCGTAGCGCCTGCGCAGTTTATCAGGCAGGTGAACGAACTCAATCTCTAGCGGTAGAGGTAAGATATCGCTCATTACCGCATCCCATAATGTATCAAGATCGCTTACTTTCTCACTGGCAAGACCAAACGTCTGCGTAAACTCGCGATAAAAATCGCTTTGGTTTTTAATATCATTAAAATCAAAAGTATAGACATTCATAGCCAGCCACCATCCCCGACAGACAATTGTCTGTTTTACTACTAAGCATCATTATGCAGAGGTTTCACTTCCAGAAACGCTTTTAGCCCCGGAGCACTCTTGCGCTGTTTTTGTATCTCAAATAAGTATAGTCATAAAAAAACCGACGCTTTTGGCATCGGTTCTTGTGGGTTAGCTATCGGTAAGCGCGTTCTGGTATTTATGTAACATGCCCGTCAGGCGTTTAACCGGTTCCGTCACCTGCGGCGGCGCCTCCCAGATACGTAATTTCTCCTGATAGATATCCAGCTCATCCAGCAACTGACCAAAGTAGCGTCGCCGTTTATCATCGCTTCCGGCGGAAATAACATGGTCTGCGGTACGACGAAGCTGACGGTGGAACACTGACAGATCTTCATTAACCGGTATCGGCGCGTCGCGCAGACGTTGATGAGCAATGATCATCGTTAGCGCCAGGCGAAACTTCGGCAAATCGCCAGGGAATTTATTCATCAGCAAAAAGAGTTGCTGATATAACGCAGGCAGACGGTTTTCTTTACGACGTACCACGTTGGTCGTCATTGCCGAGACCGCAGCGGAAACAAACTGATTAAGCAGCACGCGACCGGTTCGATCTTTGGATTTATCACGCACCAGCAGGATGACGATAAACGCCAGCATACAGCCGACAATTTGCCCCAACGCGCTGTCGAGGAACTGGCTGAAATGGAACGTCATCGGATTATCCAACACAATAATGTTAATCGTACTGGCCAGCGCCCCCATCGACCCCAGACGCCGTTTCTGGACCTCAATGCCGATAAAGAACCCCAATACCGCCAGGCTCAAACATAACAACAGCATACTTTGCTGCGTATTGGGAATAATCACCAGGAAATAGAGCAATCCCAGCGGCAACGCCGCCAGAGTGCCATAAATAAAATCAATGCAGACCATGCGCGGATTGGGTAAACGCATCGCCAGCGAGGTCACCACAGCAATCATCACCATCGCGCCATTACCCGATGTCCAGCCGGTCCATAGCCAGAATAATGTCCCCAGAATGCAGGAAAGCGTGGTGCGCCAGAAGTTCACCATCGCATGGTGACGTTCAGCGGATTCCACTTTAACTACGGGCTCGCCTTGCAGGATCTCTTCTTCCGTCGTGCTGATTTTGGTGTTACTGATCACGCCGCGTTTAAGCAGCAGATAGCGCGTCGCAGCGCCTACCCAGCTATAAAGCGTGACGGGCGTTTCGCGCTCGCCGGTCCAGACAATAACACGCCGCATCCGTTTTAACTGCCTGTGGACGTCCTGTACCGTTTCAACCGGCGTCTCGAACAGTTCCCGGAATGTATCGGTAATCAGTTCCGGCCGCGTGTTTTGAATAAGATAAGTTTCACAGGATTGCGTAATCAGCGTGAGCGAAAGCGTATTCAACGCTTTCAGGCGGCGGTTAGCGCGTACCCAGCGCGAAGATTCCATATTCAGATTACTTCGCATCCCCTCCAGCGCCGCCGTGCGTCGCACCAGATCGCCCCAGGCGTTGTCGACTTCTTCGCTGTCGCCATGCTTAATACAAAGTTGCATTAGCTGATATTGCGCTACCAGTAAACTGTCCAGTTCGCGATCAACCTCCTGCTTTATCGATCGCGGCGAGAAAAGCAGATCCGCTAAAATAGCGCAGCCAATGCCGATGACGATTTCGCTACAGCGCTCAAGCGCAAATTGCGGCGTGAGCAGCGGCTCCGTCTGAATGGTAATCACAATGATCAGCGCAGTATAACCTGACAGTCCCCACGCATAAGAGTTTTCGATCCGTACTAAAGAGGAGATCCAGGTACAAAAACCGGCCCAGACACAGCACACCAGAATCATCAATAGCGGCGCGCGGATCATAGAGATAATAATGATAAGCGCGGCGATACAGCCAATAAACGTCCCGATAATACGCAACATTCCGCGATAACGGATAGCGCCGGAATAGGGTTCCCCGCCGGCGGCAAATGCCGGGCCTGCCGCCACGATCGCGGCGGTCAGCACCGCCCAACGCGGCGTCTCCAGTTGAAAATGGAAGCCGATAAATAATGCCAGCACAATGGCGCACGCCAGCTTTACCGCAAAACGAATGTGCTGGTTGGCAATGGAGAAAATGCCCATGACGATTAACCGAATTCGCGCAGCCGGTGCGCCAGTTTACGGAAGAAGGAGTCCTGGCTTGCGTCACGATCCTGCTTACCGGTGATCACGACGGTTGCCGTCGTACCGGCAGGCCACAAATTCCCCTGCTGCTCGTCGAGCCGGATGCGCACCGGAACACGCTGGGCCAGACGCACCCATTCGAGGTTAGAGTCTATCGTCGCCATCCCTTTCGCATCGCTGGTACTGCTGGCATTCGTTACCCCTGCCGCCACGCTATCGACGGTACCTTTTAATACCCGGTTGCTGCCAAGCGGCGTGATTTCGGCACGATATCCCGGACGCACGCCTTCCAGCTTGGTCTCTTCCATATAGGCCTGCACATAAAAAGAGTTCTTTTTCACCAGGGCGACGGCTGTGGAACCGCGGGTAATAAATTCACCGGCATAAACATTGAGGTTAGTCACCCAGCCGTCGGCAGGCGCGCGAATGACGGTGCGCTCCAGATCGAGTTTAGCCAGATCGCGCGTCGCCTGGGCTTTAGCCAGTTGATGCAGTACAGTCTGCAAGACATTGTTCGCCTGATCGATCTCTTCCCGGGACATCGCCTGTACGCCGAGGCGATTACGGCGACCGGCTTCCTGGCGTTTTTCCTGCGCCAGGACCTGATAATAGGCTACATCAGCTTCCGCTTCCGCCAGCGCTTTTTGATAGCGTGGCTGATCGATGGTAAACAGGACCTGATCCTTTTTCACCAGTTGGTTATCATGCACGTTTACATGGGTAATCAGGCCCGCGACATCCGGGGCAATAGCGACGACATCGGCGCTAAAACGCGCGTCACGCGTCCAGGGAGATTCGGTGTAATACACCCAGGCGCGGAAAATGGCGATAAAGGCCAGAATAACCAGTACGAGGGTAATGGCCGTACGGGAGAGTTTTCTTGTTAGTGTTTTCACTTCAACCTCAAACGAACAGGCGCGATATTAAATAAAACAGACAACAATACAGCGCGGTATTGAACAGAGCCGGATGCCAGACAAAATCATAGATACCCGTCGGCACAAGCATCCGACGCACCAGCCAAAAAATAGCCAGTGACAAAAGCAATTCGAAAAATATCGGTGGGAAGGAAAGACCAAACACCACGATAACGGGAAACAGACTCATGTTGACCTTGATTTCTGAGAGAGAGCAGGCGATAGATTGTTAAGCTACATCGCCGCAGAGAAGGGCAAGAAACGCCAGGCGAGAGCGACATAGCTCTTATTCGAATAATAGTATATTAACGTAATTGTTATGCTGTTATCTATATTATGTGATCTAAATCACTTTTAAGCCAGAGTGAATAATGGAACGATTAAAACGAATGTCGGTATTCGCCAAAGTTGTCGAGTTTGGCTCTTTTACCGCCGCAGCCAGACAGCTGCAAATGAGCGTATCGTCCATCAGCCAGACTGTGGCGAAACTGGAAGATGAGCTTCAGGTTAAATTGCTCAACCGCAGCACACGCAGCATTGGGCTCACCGAAGCTGGAAAAATCTATTATCAGGGCTGTCGTCGTATGCTGCATGAAGTGCAGGATGTTCACGAGCAGCTTTACGCTTTTAATAACACGCCTATCGGTACATTGCGTATCGGCTGTTCTTCAACCATGGCGCAAAATGTGCTGGCCGGGCTTACCGCAAAATTATTAAAAGAGTATCCCGGTCTGGCGGTCAATCTGGTGACAGGAATTCCGGCCCCGGATTTAATTGCCGACGGGCTGGACGTGGTGATCCGCGTGGGCGCGCTGCAAGACTCCAGCCTGTTTTCCCGTCGACTCGGCGCGATGCCGATGGTTGTGTGCGCCGCCAAGCCGTACCTCGCTCAGTACGGCGTCCCGGAAAAACCCGCCGATCTCAGTAGCCATTCCTGGCTGGAATATAGCGTGCGCCCGGATAATGAGTTTGAACTTATCGCGCCGGAAGGAATTTCTACCCGACTGATTCCACAGGGGCGGTTCGTCACTAACGATCCGATGACGCTGGTACGCTGGCTGACCGCCGGAACCGGAATCGCCTATGTGCCGCTGATGTGGGTGATCGATGAGATCAATCGTGGCGATCTGGAGATCCTGCTGCCTCGCTATCAGTCCGATCCCCGTCCGGTGTACGCGCTGTACACCGAAAAAGATAAGCTGCCGCTTAAAGTGCAGGTAGTGATTAACGCGTTAACTGACTATTTTGTCGATGTCGCACACCTGTTTCAGGGGATGCACGGGCGAGGGAAAGAAAAATAAAAACACCGGGTAATTGCGGAAGACGATTGTAGCCAGATGCCACCCGAGGCAGACATTTCCTGATGGCGCTGCGCTTATCAGGCCTGGGCGGCACACACCACAGGCCTGATAAGGCGGACAGTTATGCGGTGCCGCCAACCGTCAGGTTATCGACTTTCAGCGTCGGCTGGCCTACGCCTACCGGCAGACTTTGACCCTCTTTACCGCAGACCCCCACCCCGTTATCCAGCTTAAGGTCGTTGCCGACCATGGAGATCTGTTGCATCGTTTCAATGCCTGATCCAATCAACGTCGCGCCCTTCACCGGCGTCGTGACTTTACCGTTTTCAATCAGATACGCTTCCGAGGTAGAGAACACAAACTTGCCGGAGGTGATATCTACCTGACCGCCGCCAAAGTTAGGCGCATAGATGCCGTACTCAACGGATTCGATAATTTCCTGCGGCGTTGACTGCCCCGCCAACATATAGGTATTCGTCATACGCGGCATTGGCAGATGCGCATAAGATTCGCGACGCCCGTTACCGGTCGGCGCAGCGCCCATCAGGCGCGCGTTCAGCTTGTCCTGCATGTATCCTTTCAGTACGCCATTTTCAATCAATACGTTGTACTGGCCTGGCGTACCTTCATCATCGATAGCAACGGAGCCGCGACGGTTCATCATTGTGCCGTCATCCACTACGGTGCAAAGCGCGGAGGCAACCTGCTCGCCGATCTGACCGCTAAACACAGATGTCCCACGACGGTTAAAATCACCTTCCAGCCCGTGACCGACCGCTTCGTGCAGCAATACGCCCGGCCACCCGGCGCCCAGAACCACCGGTAACGTCCCCGCTGGCGCAGCGACCGCGGAGAGATTAACCAGCGCCATGCGTACCGCTTCTTTCGCCCACGCGTCAGCGCGAACCTCGCCGTCGAGATCGGCAAGAAAATACTCATAACCAAAGCGACCGCCGCCGCCGCTGGCGCCGCGCTCGCGTTTACCGTCTTCTTCCACCTGCACGCTAACGGACAACCGCACCAGTGGACGGACATCCGCCGCCAGCGTCCCGTCGGTCGCCGCCACGAGGATTAATTCATATACGCCGGTCAGGCTGGCGTTAACTTCCTGCACGCGTTTATCGGCTTCTCGCGCCACTTTGTCAACGCGTCTGAGGATATCCAGCTTCTCTTCGCGGCTCATACTTTGCAGCGGATCAAGGGTGGTGTAGAGCGGCTGATGCGCTACGGCGGCGAGCGTTTTTACCTTGCCTTCGCCGTTCTCGCGTACAATGGTTCGCGCTGCCTGCGCACTCTGCTCCAGCGCCAGGAGGCTTATCTGGTCAGCATAAGCAAAACCGGTTTTTTCGCCGCTAATGGCGCGAACGCCAACGCCCTGGTCGATATTATATGAGCCATCTTTAATGATGCGGTCTTCTAAAACCCAGGATTCGTGATAGCTCGACTGAAAATAGAGGTCGCCATAATCAAGACGGCGTTCGGCCAGTTGGCCCAAAATAGCGAACAGATCCTGATGGTTCAGGCCATTCGCCGCTAGCAATTGTTCACTTACCAGGTTCAGACTCATCGTTTTTGCTACTCGTTGATTTCTGCCGGATGGCGGTTCACGCCTTATCCGGACTACGTTGTTAGATTGTACAAACCGGATAAACGCAGCGCCGTCCGGCATGACTATTTACTGAGAGTGGGGCAATTCCTCGCCCCCGTCAAATCATTGCTGGCTTTCTTTTCTCGGTTGGCGCAGAACTTCGTTGATCTGCGGCGCATCGACCGGACCGGTAATGCGATATCGCAAAATGGAGACCTTGCTCCATAGCGGCCCCAACACTTTACTGGCGGCAAATACCGCCGCGCCGACAATCGGGTTAACGGCAAACGCGGCGGCGACGCCCACGGTGGCGGAAATTTCCGGCGCGACAACGGCCTCCATATCAAGACGACGACGCACCAGATCAACAGAACCTTTCATTGCAATATCCGCTTCCAGCCCATCCACCAGCGTATCGTCAGTATGCAGGACGCCATCTTTAATCCACGCGGTACTATGAATAGAGTCGAAATAGAAGCCCTCACTAAAGGTATCTCTGAAGTCAAACCGCAGCTTACGCAGCAACGCGTCAAAACTGAGCAGCCGCAGTAGCTGTCCGGCATGACCGCTACTGAGATCAGTAAACTCGCCTTTGCCCAGACGCGTACGTAAAATCCCGTTGAGCGTGGCTTCCTCAGGTTGCCAGGGCGGGTTTCGCCAGTGCAGATCGTAATCTACGTTAAAAGACGCGTTCTGGATTGGCGTCGAGATACCGAAGAACCCGGCAGCCGTGTCGAGGTTACTACCATGCAGACTACCTTTCAGCGAGGTTCGTTCATTACCCGGCGCATTCACCCACTCGCCGTTCGCTTTCAAACGGGCGAATCCGGTATCGATCAGGCCATTCGCCAGAGTCAGCGTATTGCCTTTGATGGCGAAATCGCCATCAATACGCCCATATTTTTGCCCCCACAGCCAGCACTCTTCGCAGCGAAGCTGTAAGTCCGGCCAGCCGCGGAAGCTAATCGTGTTCGCCGAAGCCAACGGCGATGTCGGCGTTGGTGACGAGGCGTGCGTTTTTGCGACGCCAGGGTTGTAGTACAGGTACTTAATGTTCGCCAGCCACGGCGCATGGTTGCGCATGAGCAGCGTGGCGTTCACCTCACGGCCCTGCGCTTCAATTTTTGTTCCGTTCAGCGAGGGGGCTGAAACGACGCTCAAATTGTTCCACTGCTGGCCGCCCAGCGATAGCGCGGGAGTACGCAACGTGACGCGTTGAGGAAACTCGGCCGAACTGCTCACGTTATCCACCGCGCCTTTCTGGAATAACGCCAGCCACTGCGCGCCATCCAGCGCCGGCAGATTGAGCTCAACGCCTTGTTGAGCAGGTAATGGCGGAATCGTCCGGCTGTCCGTCGTCCAGATAGCCCGATCCAACGTCAGCTTCTGATTTAATAACCAGCGGCTGTTAAAGTGATTTTTACTCCCTGCGCTCCCCGTTAGCGCAAAACTTTTCAGGTTGCCGTCAGCCTGAATGTTCACCGGAATGGCTTCGCCTGCGGGTTTATTTAGCGGAGAAGGTAAGTGACTACTCACATTTCTCAGATCGCCGTTCAGCTCGATGTGATAAGTGGTGTCAGCGTGATATGGAAGATCGATGCCGACTTTACCATTCCACGTCACGCTGCCGCTCAGGGCGTCATTCAGTTGCGGCGGTAAGACGCCCATACGCGTTGGCTGCCAGTTACCGTTCAGGTTGACGGCGACCTGATAGGCTTTTGCCCCTTCCGTCGTACTGAAATCCAGGTTCAGCGGCTGATTAAACCAGTTTGCCGTCAGCGGCCCGCTTTTTAGCGCGCCATTCACAAAGCTGAATTTACCGTTCAGATTTTTGAGCGTGCTGTTTAGCGGCTTAATAAACAGACTGTTATTACGCAACGAGACATCGCCCTCGGCGGTAACCTGTTCTCCGTCCAGCGGAATATCAAGATGTAAGCGAGCATTCACATCGCCATCTAATTGGAGCTCCGCCAGCGTCGAGCCAAGCGAGTCTTTTAGCGGCGTCTCGTCAAAATAAGGCCCAACGGCTTTTCCCGGCCCGTTAATATCGGCATCAATGAGCAGTTTCTCTTTGGAATAATCCGGAATCGCCGCCGCGAGTTTGCTGGCCTTCACCCCGCCCAAATCGACGCTATCCGAACGCATCCACAGACCGTCGTTCAGGAAATCCAGTTCAATGTTGAGATTTTTTAGCGCCGGCCAGTCGGGTTGAAAAGCAAACGTCGCATTGCGCAGCGGCACCAGCACTTCAAACTGACCTTCGTTATGCTTATAGGGAAAGAGGTGCGGGTTACCACCGTAAACCAACGTGGCGTTATCCGCCTCGCCGCCCTGAATCGCGCCGCTAAGGTAATCGACCAGCGCTTTGCCCATCAGGTTTTCCGGAAAATAGCGCCACGCCTGAGATCCATCGTCGGTACTGATTCCGGCCAGAATACCCAGCCACGGTTCGTCGCCCGTCGGTTGCAGATAGCGGAACCCGCCGCGCGCATGTACCGCCTTTGCTTTGACGTCAATGTCGCGGCCATCAAGCTGAAAGCCGTTCTCATTCTTCAACCAACTAAGCGTCGCGACGCCGTTTTCAATTTCCAGCGGCGCGCGAAAAACGGTTTCATAGGGCATCTTAGCCTGCTGCATCGCAACCTTCATCTGCCCGTCTTCTACGCTTCCCGCCAGCGTACCGGAAAAATGTTCCGCGCCGGGCAACAGCTTCCACTGTTTCCAGGCAAGATTTTCCCACGATGCCTGAAAACGCGTTTTTTCGGTCGCCTGTAGCGGAATATCCAGCGCCAGTGTGGCGATCTTTCCGCTCGGCTGCGTAGCCTGCCATATTTCGCCCAGCACAGGCGACAGTTTAGCCGCCAGCGGACGTAATGCTTCCAGCCCCGCCAGTTCAAGATTACTGGCGCGAATGCGTAGCTCATCGCTACGTGTGTGATTCTCGCCGCCGACGTCCTGCTGCGGGAGCCAGGCCACGGTTAAGGCTCCGCTCGGCCAGGGTTTACCATCAAGCGTAATCCGTGTGTCCGGAATATAAAACTGCCAGCCCGGCTGCTCGCGGCTAATCTGCGCCGTCAGGTTATCGACAGACAGCGTGTGCGTCGTGTTATCGCCCAGCCAGCTTGCGCCGCCCTGTTTCAGCCAGACGTCTCCTCCGGCGATTTCGCCTTTACTGAGCGTCATCCAGCCTTCCAGACTGAAACGCGCCGTCTGGAGCGCCACATTATCCTGCATCCATTTGCCCAGCCACGGCTTGACGTCAATATCGTCGGCCTGTAACCAGACTCTGCCGTTATTCAGCAAACCGTCGTCATCGCGTAAATCCATCCGCACCTGCATCACGCCGTGCTGCCCGGTCAGGCTGGAGAGGCTGACCTCGCCTTCGGCGCGGTGCCGCTCTTTGCCGTTTAGCCAGGTAAGCTGTGGGATCGCCAGCTCCGCGCGTTGTCCGGAAAGCGTCAGAAAACTGATTTGGCTATCGCGCAGATCGAAATGATCGAACTGCCGCAGGAAAAGATCGCTTAAACGGCTGGTTTCGATGCCTTCGCCGTCGCTGCTTTGAAGAGGCGTGTTGGTGCGGAAATTGAGTTGCCAGAAGGTCAGGTCGCGAAACTGCCAGCGCATATGCAACAGGCTTTGCCAGACGTCCAGCGCCAGCGTAACGCGTTTTATCGACAGTTCGCCGCCATCTTTCAGGGCGGCATGAATATTATGCGCTTCCAGCGTAGGGCCAAAATTTTGCCAGCTTGCGGAGAGTTGGCTGGCGGCCACCGGCACGCCGGTCACAGACTCAATCTTATTCAGGATAGCTGGACGCCAGGCGTCAAGATGAGGCAACGCCAGGCGCAGCCCGCTAACCAGCAGCGCTGCAATGACGATGAGCGCGGCTCCAGTGAGCAATAAAATCCCCGGCAATCGCCTCACGCGTCTCTCCTTGTCTGCCAAAAAATACGACTCACAACCTTGCTTTGCCGGACGGCGGCGTGAACGCCTTATCCGGCCTGCAAATGCTCGTACGGGTCGCGGTCTTTTACATCATTACGACGTCAAACTGCTCCTGGTTATAAAGCGGTTCGACCTGAACTTTAACCTGTTTGCCGACAAAGATTTCGACTTCCGCCAGCGCGTGTGATTCTTCGCCTTTCAGCGCTTCCGCCACCGCAGGAGAAGCATAAACCAGGAAGCGATCGGAGTCATAAGCGTGATGAACACGTACAATTTCACGCATGATCTCATAGCAGACGGTTTCCACCGTTTTTACCGTCCCGCGGCCATGACAGGTTGGACATTCGTTACAAAGCACATGTTCCACGCTTTCACGAGTCCGTTTACGGGTCATTTCCACCAGTCCCAGCGGCGAAAAACCGTTAATACTGGTTTTCACGCGATCCTTACTTAACGCCTGTTCCAGCGAATGCAGCACCCGGCGGCGATGATCTTCATTATTCATGTCGATAAAATCGATAATGATAATGCCGCCCAGATTACGCAGGCGTAGCTGGCGGGCAATGGCCTGAGTCGCTTCAATATTGGTATTAAAAATGGTGTCGTCGAGATTACGGTGTCCGACAAACGCGCCGGTATTGATATCTACCGTCGTCATCGCTTCGGTTTGGTCGATAATCAGATAACCGCCGGACTTGAGTTCAACCTTACGCTCCAGCGCGCGCTGGATCTCATTTTCCACGTCATAAAGATCGAAGATCGGCTGATGGCCACTGTAATGCTCCAGCTTACTGGTCATTTCCGGGATGTATTCTGCGGTAAACTCCAGCAGCGACTCATAGGTCAGACGTGAGTCGACGCGAATTCGGTCCAACTGCGCATCGGCGAAATCGCGCAGCACGCGCTGCGCCAGCGCCAGTTCGCCATACATCTGGTAGCGCGTTTGCGGACGCTTTTTGCGCTCCATGACTTTCGTCCAGACGCGCTTGAGATAGGCGGCGTCAGACGCGAGATCCTCTTCACACACGCCTTCCGCCGCGGTACGGATAATAAACCCGCCCTGTTCGTCGCAGTATTCCGCCACCACCTTTTTCAGGCGCTCGCGTTCACTTTCGCTTTCGATGCGCTGGGAAACGCCAACGTGTGACGCGCCGGGCATAAAAACAAGGTAACGGGAGGGCAACGTGATGTCCGTGGTCAAACGCGCGCCTTTCGTGCCGAGCGGATCTTTCACTACCTGCACCATCAGATCCTGTCCCTGACGCACCAGTTCGGAGATATCGCGCACGGTAAACTGTTTTTGCTCGTCGCCCGCCACGCATTCGGTATGCGGCATAATGTCGGAAGCATGAAGAAATGCGGCTTTATCCAGCCCAATATCTACAAAAGCCGCCTGCATACCTGGAAGTACACGACTTACACGACCTTTGTAGATATTGCCTACGATTCCGCGTCGCGCTTCGCGCTCAATATGGATTTCCTGAAGAATACCGCCATCAATGTACGCCACGCGCGTTTCCGATGGCGTTACGTTTACCAACAATTCAGCCGTCATGTTTATCCCTTTTATCACGCAGTGCGTTAAAATGACTCAACAACTCATACGTTTCAACCAGCGGTAAGCCGACCACGGCGTGATAGCTGCCATTTATCTTCCTGACAAAACAGCCACCCCGCCCCTGAATACCGTATGCACCTGCTTTATCTAAAGGCTCGCCGCTGGCGACATAGCCAGTAATATCCTGCGCAGAAAGCGTGCGGAAAGTCACCTCCGTTACCACCAGACAATCCAGCGTCTGCTGCGAGTCCGCAAGCGCAACAGCAGTCATCACCTGATGCGTATTTCCGGAAAGCAAACGCAGCATTTCTGCGGCATGAGCGGCGTCGCGCGGCTTTTCCAGCACCTCGCCGTTTAACACGACTATCGTATCCGCGCCCAACACCGGCAGATCACGGGGAACCAGCGCCACGCCAGCCTGCGCCTTTTCGCGCGCCAGCCGAACAACATACTGCTGCGCGCTTTCCTGAGCACGCCGTTGCTCTTCAATACCAGGCACGACCTGCTCGAATGAAAATCCAAGTTGAGTCAATAATTCCTGGCGACGCGGGGAACCGGAAGCAAGATACAGAGTTGTCATATCGACCTTTATTGCACAGCAAACTGCTGGCGTACTTTACGCATCAGCAAAAAGAGCCAGGGCCACAGCACGCCATTGACTACACTACTCCAGAACACTTCCGGTCTGAAAGAGACGTTGATCACTAAAAACTCGGCCCAGAAAACAATAATGTCCACGGCCAGTGAAAGCAACATTACCACCAGCGCCTGCTGCCAGAGCGCCAGGTTACGGAAGAGCTGGAATTTCAGAGCGACCAGGTAGGCGACAATACTCATCGACAGAGCGCGCACGCCAAGTGTGGAACCGCTGATGAGATCAAGTATGGCACCCATCACAAATCCCGTCCCCACATTTACGCGGTGCGGCAGGGCCAGAATCCAGTACAGTAAGATGAGCAAAACCCAGTTTGGCCGGAAAACAATGATGTCGTCCGGCCAGGGCATGATTTGCAGCAACAACGCAATAAGAAACGAGAGCCAGATAACCCAGCGCCCCTGGCTACGATAGCTCGCCACCATTACCCTCCCGGCGCACGCGCAGGCGGCGTGGTCGCGCCCGAAGGCGATGGTTGCGTTGATACCGGCGCAGCCTGGCCCGCAGATGGCTGAGTAATCCCCGTCGCCGGATCCGGCACTGGCGCCGGAGGCCCCATCGCATCCGGAGAAGGCAACACCTGCGGCATCATCTGCATCAGGCGCTCATTGGCGACGCGGTGAACCTCTTCCGGCGTCATCGGATTGGCGCCGTTACGATCGGCTCCCCACAACAGCAGCAGATAGCGCAAACGCTGCAAACCCGCGGTTGGACGTGCCTGAATGACGGTATAAGCGCGCTGAGTGTCCAGCTTGACGGAGGAGACCACCGCCACCGGATACCCTTCCGGGAAACGCCCACCAAGTCCGGACGTTACCAGCACATCGCCAACGCGAATATCGGTATTGGCGGGCAGATGTTCAAGCTGAAGATCGTCAGTGCAGCCGTTACCGGCGGCAATCACGCGGATGTCATTGCGCAGTACCTGAATCGGCAGCGCATGAGTCGCATCGCAAATCAGCAACACGCGGCTGGTCAGTTTCGCCACGGCGACAACCTGCCCTACGACACCTTTGTCGCTAATGACCGGTTGACCTTCATATACGCCATTAACGCTGCCTTTATCGATAACGACCTGATCGCTGTAAGGATCGTTAACCGTTGAAATAACCTGCGTCACCATTTTCTGCTCGTCCTGACGCAGCGGCGACCCCAGCAGCTCGCGCAACCGCGCGTTCTCCTGTTTGTACTGCCCCAGCATCAGCAGGTCGCTGTTTTTTAGCAGTAATTCCTGGCGCAGCGCCCGGTTTTCCAGCTCAAGCTGGTCGCGAGAAGCCAGCGTTTGCGACACGCTGTCGAGCAGTTCACGAGGGCCGTTTGAAATAAAATAGAAAGGACTGACGGCAGTGTCCATGTACGTTCGGATTTGACTGAACGTCCCCAGGCGGCTGTCGGCAATGATAACGCCGAGCGCCACCAGCACCGCCAGAATAAGGCGAATCTGTAGCGACGGGCCACGGCTAAAAATTGGCTTCATAGGCTATGCGTATTCTCGCGTCGGAGAGGCAGGACAATCCAGGGATAATCCTGCCCGTATCCAACTACTCTTCGCTGAACAGGTCGCCGCCGTGCATATCGATCATTTCCAGCGCCTTGCCGCCGCCGCGCGCCACACAGGTCAGCGGATCTTCAGCAACCACGACAGGAATGCCCGTCTCTTCCATTAACAGACGGTCAAGGTTACGCAGCAGCGCGCCGCCGCCGGTGAGCACCATACCGCGCTCGGAGATGTCTGACGCCAGCTCCGGCGGACACTGTTCCAGCGCCACCATTACCGCGCTGACGATACCGGTCAACGGTTCCTGCAACGCTTCCAGAATCTCGTTTGAGTTCAGGGTAAAGCCGCGTGGAACGCCTTCCGCCAGGTTACGGCCACGCACTTCGATCTCGCGGACTTCGTCGCCCGGATAAGCGGAACCGATTTCGTGTTTAATACGTTCTGCGGTGGCTTCACCAATCAGAGAACCGTAGTTACGACGAACGTAATTAATGATGGCTTCGTCGAAGCGGTCACCACCAATACGGACAGAAGAAGAGTAAACCACGCCGTTCAGGGAGATCACGGCAACTTCAGTGGTACCACCACCGATATCCACAACCATTGAACCGGTTGCTTCAGAAACTGGCAGACCTGCGCCGATCGCGGCCGCCATCGGCTCTTCGATCAAAAAGACTTCACGGGCGCCTGCGCCCTGAGCGGATTCACGAATTGCGCGGCGTTCTACCTGCGTCGCGCCGACCGGCACGCATACCAGTACGCGCGGGCTTGGGCGCATAAAGCTGTTGCTGTGCACTTGTTTAATAAAGTGCTGGAGCATTTTTTCGGTCACAAAGAAGTCAGCGATAACGCCGTCTTTCATCGGACGGATCGCAGCGATATTGCCCGGCGTACGGCCCAGCATCTGCTTCGCATCATGACCGACTGCAGCCACGCTTTTCGGCGAACCGGCACGATCCTGACGAATGGCCACAACGGAAGGCTCATTCAATACGATGCCTTGTCCTTTTACATAAATGAGGGTATTCGCGGTACCCAGGTCAATGGACAGGTCATTGGAAAACATGCCACGAAATTTTTTCAACATACTAAGGGATAATCCTGAAAGCTGGGGCGGAAAACAAAATCCGCTTACTTTACCAACCACACGCAGCAGCGACAAGGCGCAAAAATCATCTGCTACGGTGAAAATTAGTGCAGTTCGTTTCCTTTGTTACAAATCTCGGCCTGAGTCCCTCAGGGCTGAAAAAATCAGCAGCAATCCTCGCCTTCGTTTGCAACCTGTCAAAGGTCATTCACCTGCATATTTGCTGCAACAATCTGGCGAGCAGACAAGCACACCCCCATGAGGCGCAGCGCGCGTTATTCTACGTGAAAACAAATTAAACGGCAGGTTAAACCGAGTATCTTTGCGAATATTTTTTCACGTTTGTGTCAAGTAGTTGGGAGGAGGCAAAAAAATCACCCTGCCCGCCAGCCACGCCGCGTTTTGTCAGCGTCTGCCACTCGCCGCGCGAACGGACGCCCGTCGCGTAAACCTGCGTAGGCGTACCCGCGCAGGCCTCTACCAGACTTTGAACCAGAAGCTGGTTTTCCGTTCGCTTCTCAATGTTTCTGACCAGACTCGGATGCAGCTTGAGTAATTCCACATTGAGCGCTTTAATCCAGCTCGTGCTAACCAGCGTCAAACCCGCCTGTGTCACCGCCACCCGAACGCCAAGCGCATTAACTAAGCGAAGGATGGGTTGTAACCGGCTGATGTGTTGACAAACATCTGCCTCCGCAAGTTCAATAATTATGCGATTTCGCTGTGATTTTTCACACTGCATTAACGTATCGCGCAACCAGCGCTGAAAACGCGGACGAATCAGCGACTCAACCGTCAACTGCATTGCCAGATTTTCATCCGGCCAGTAGCCCAGCAACGTAATCAGGCGGCTAATTTGTAATCTGTCATACTCTTCCGATAAACCAAATTGCAACACCATCGGCATATACTCCGCCGAGCTCACCTCTTCTTTACCGTCATAGATGCGACACATCAATTCCCGATGATGTACGCGACCTTCTCGCGTGACCGCTGGTTTTTGATAAAGTCGCGGTCCGCCCCGGTTCAGCATCTGCTCAATCAATGTGCGCCAGCGCACATTGCCGCGCCCTTTTTCCGGCAGAGTGTCGTCGTAGATAGCCCAGCTATTTCCCCCCTGCAGGGCGGCATTCCGCGCCGCGGCTTCAGCATGTTCCATCACCTGCTCGGTGGACTGTCCGCTGCGCCAGGCGCAAATGCCGATATGTACCATATCGTCACGATCGAGCATTTTGTTAGCCGGTAGCGCATCGACAGCTTTTAAAAGTTGTCCGGCAATACTTTCCGCTTCTTTCAGCGTTCGATGCGGTAGCAGCACGGCAAAGTCGCTGCGGTGATAACGCGCCAGCAGCGAGCCTGGGTAACGCATAATAAATGTCGATAGCAGATTGATAAGCATAAACATCTGCTCTTCCGCCTGATTGCCTCCCAGGCTGTCGCGCAGAAGATTGAAATCTGGCAAGCGGATCATCATCACCACGCCATGCACTCCCACTTTTTCCTGATCTTCCAGCAGCGTCGCCAGTTGGTTATCAAAGAACAGACGGTTACCGAGCCCGGTTTTGGTGTCCTGCGCGGCGTAGGAGCGAATGAGGGTGTCCAGGCGACTACGCTGTTCGTGAGCAAACTGAATTTCGGAAAGCAATACATCAAGCGCGCTACTGGTGCGCGCTGGCCATTCGTAAACAGAACCGCGGACATTCGCCCCGCGTTCGCCGTTCAGAATACGCGTTGAGCGAATTTCCAGAAGCTCCTGCCCGGAAAGCTGCCGCTGCAGCCAGCGCACCGATAAAAACAAAATCAGAACGATAAAACCGATCGCCAGCGTCAGCGGCGCCGTGGTGATCAGTGAGTGAAAATAATTACCCATCGGGTCCTGATAAACCAGACGTAGCGACATTCCTGGATGTTTTATCAGCGGTACGACCAGCTCGCGATACATGTCGCTGGTGCCGGCTGGCCGATAACCTCTGGCACGAGAATGGCTGTAGACGCTGCGCTCCCCCTGCAACAGATCGACACGCACAATATCGGAAGCGATCATGAGTTCGTCGATTTGCGGCGTCAGCGAGACAATATCATGGGTCACCAGGTGCGTATCAATGGCTGTCGCCGTCGCCTGCACACGGCTGACATACTTATACTGTACGGCGTTATAAAAGCTTAGCGAGCAACCTATCAGAGTCACGAAGATCGTTAACCCCGTGAGCAGCGTGATAAAAGCTGAGAATTTCGTCGTTAATCGCATCCTTGAGTTAACTCCGACGGTTATAAACAGTATGAAAAAGCGAATCTGAAGGCGGAATTCGCCACGGCGCGCAATGAAGCAGGCATACTACCAAAATGGATCTATCTGGCAATTTATTGCGTTGCATCGGCATCACGTTTTAATTAGCGAGTATAGTCTTCGTAGCTATTTTTCCAATCTACCATGTAAAGTGAGGACAGGTTATGCAGGCGTTGATCTTAGAACAGCAGGACGGTAAAACCCTCGCATCCGTGCAACATCTCGAAGAGAGTCAACTGCCGGCAGGTGATGTGACGGTGGATGTCCACTGGTCCAGCCTGAATTATAAAGATGCTCTGGCTATCACCGGAAAAGGGAAAATTATCCGTCATTTTCCGATGATTCCTGGTATTGATTTCGCCGGCACCGTTCACGCAAGCGAAGATCCTCGCTTTCATGCAGGCCAGGAAGTACTACTGACTGGCTGGGGCGTGGGCGAAAACCACTGGGGCGGCCTGGCCGAACGCGCACGCGTTAAAGGCGACTGGCTGGTCGCGCTGCCTGCGGGACTGAGCAGCCGTAACGCCATGATCATCGGCACCGCCGGTTTTACCGCCATGCTGTGCGTCATGGCGCTTGAAGATGCAGGTATTCGCCCGCAAGACGGTGAGGTTGTCGTCACCGGCGCCAGCGGCGGCGTGGGCAGCACTGCCGTTGCATTACTGCATAAGCTGGGCTATCAGGTTGCAGCAGTATCAGGACGTGAAAGCACCCACGGCTATCTTAAGAGCCTGGGAGCTAACCGTATTCTCAGCCGCGATGAGTTTGCTGAATCTCGCCCGTTGGAAAAACAGCTGTGGGCCGGTGCAATTGATACCGTTGGCGATAAAGTGCTGGCGAAAGTGCTGGCACAGATGAACTATGGCGGTTGCGTGGCCGCCTGCGGCCTGGCGGGCGGCTTCGCGCTGCCGACCACCGTTATGCCATTCATTCTGCGTAATGTGCGTTTGCAAGGGGTGGACTCGGTGATGACCCCACCGGCACGTCGCGCAGAAGCCTGGGCGCGTTTGGTTAAGGATCTGCCGGAATCGTTCTATGCTCAGGCCGCCACAGAGATTACGCTGGCGGATGCGCCGAAGTTCGCCGATGCCATCATCAATAATCAGGTTCAGGGCCGTACGCTGGTGAAGATAAAATAACGTCACGTATAAAAAAATTTACACTTAATTAACTATTTATTTTTACACATTGACACACTCCCTGTCATATTCACTACACGCCATGTTGTGGTGGGTAGACCGGGAGTCTGTGATGAAAAAGATACGTCCATTAACAGAAGCCGATGTGACTGCGGAATCGGCTTTTTTTATGCAGCGCCGACAGGTGCTAAAAGCATTAGGCATCAGCGCGGCCGCCTTATCCTTACCCTCAACGGCGCAGGCCGATCTCTTCAGTTGGTTTAAAGGCAACGATCGTCCGAAAGCGCCTGCCGGTAAACCGCTTGAGTTTAGTCAGCCTGCCGCCTGGCGAAGCGATTTAGCGTTAACGCCGGAAGATAAGGTGACGGGCTACAACAATTTCTATGAGTTTGGCCTTGATAAAGCCGACCCGGCGGCCAATGCCGGAAGTCTGAAAACCGAACCGTGGACGTTGAAAATCAGCGGGGAAGTCGCGAAGCCATTTACGCTGGATTACGACGATTTAACACATCGTTTCCCATTAGAAGAGCGTATCTATCGAATGCGCTGCGTCGAAGCGTGGTCCATGGTCGTACCGTGGATTGGTTTCCCTTTATATAAGCTACTCGCGCAGGCACAGCCCACCAGCCACGCTAAATATGTGGCATTCGAAACGCTATACGCGCCGGATGATATGCCAGGACAGAAAGATCGCTTTATTGGCGGCGGGCTGAAATACCCTTATGTCGAAGGGCTACGTCTGGACGAAGCCATGCATCCGCTGACTCTGATGACCGTTGGCGTCTATGGTAAGGCGTTACCCCCGCAAAACGGCGCGCCCATTCGACTTATCGTTCCATGGAAGTATGGTTTTAAAGGTATTAAATCTATTGTCAGCATTAAACTCACCCGCGAACGTCCGCCAACCACCTGGAATTTGTCGGCTCCCAACGAATATGGTTTTTATGCCAATGTGAACCCGCATGTGGATCATCCACGCTGGTCTCAGGCTACCGAACGCTTTATTGGTTCAGGCGGTATCCTTGATGTGCAAAGGCAGCCGACGCTGCTGTTTAACGGCTATGCCAATGAAGTCGCTTCGCTGTATCGCGGTCTCAATTTGCGGGAGAATTTTTAAGTGCGTCTGACAGCAAAACAGATAACCTGGCTAAAAGTTTGTCTGCATCTTGCCGGTTTTTTGCCGCTTCTGTGGCTCTTTTGGGCGATAAATCACGGTGGACTCAGCGCAGACCCGGTAAAGGATATCCAACACTTTACCGGCAGAACCGCGCTCAAATTTTTGCTCGCCACCTTGCTGGTTTCACCGCTGGCGCGCTACGCTAAACAGCCATTATTGATACGCACACGCCGCCTGTTAGGATTATGGTGTTTCGTTTGGGCTACGCTGCATTTAACCAGCTATGCCTTACTGGAACTGGGGATACATAACCTGGCGTTGTTAGGAAGCGAGTTGATTTCACGCCCTTATTTGACGCTTGGGATCATTAGCTGGCTGGTGTTATTGGCGCTGACGTTGACCTCAACGCAATTTGCGCAGCGTAAATTGGGCAAACGCTGGCAAACACTGCATAACGTCGTCTATCTTGTCGCGATCCTGGCTCCCATACATTACCTGTGGTCGGTAAAGATTTTATCACCGCAACCGGTCATCTACGCGGCATTAGCGTTAGCCCTTTTAGCGTTGCGTTACCGGAAGTTTCGCCAGTGGTGGCGCTAGTTTGGTGAACTGTGCGGTCGATTGCAAAACGCAAAACAGGTAATGTCCTTTTTATGTTTCGGGTTGATTATCTTCCCTGATAAGACCAGTATTTAGCTGCCAATTGCGACGAAATAGTTATAATGTGCGACTTTACATTGCCCAACGGCGATTTTCGTTCGCAGAAAGGGTGACAATCGAGCAATGAAGGTATATTTTGTTTTTTGCCCGAAAATGGCAGAAGATAGCCACACAATGACTGGCAAATCATGAATTTCACCTTCGGGTGCTACGGCATAACAGGCAAATCAAAGATGCGCGGTATTTTACCCGCGGCAGTCATTCACATGCTTTACAGACGGCGCTAAAACGCCTGTCACAATCACACTAAACAAAGAGTACGGAACCCACTCATGGATATTCGTAAGATTAAAAAACTGATCGAGCTGGTTGAAGAATCAGGTATCTCCGAACTGGAAATTTCTGAAGGCGAAGAATCTGTTCGCATCAGCCGCACAACGGCAAACGCCGGTTTTCCGGTGATGCAGCAGGCTTATGCGGCGCCGATGATGCAGCAACCCGCTCTGTCTAACGCTGTCGCGCCAGCGGCTACTCCAGCAATGGAAGCGCCTGCCGCAGCGGAAATCAGTGGTCACATCGTACGCTCCCCAATGGTTGGTACTTTCTACCGCACCCCAAGCCCGGACGCGAAAGCGTTCATCGAAGTGGGCCAGAAAGTGAACGTGGGCGATACCCTGTGCATCGTTGAAGCCATGAAAATGATGAACCAGATCGAAGCAGACAAAGCAGGTACTGTGAAAGCGATTCTGGTCGAAAGTGGTCAACCGGTAGAATTTGACGAGCCACTGGTCGTCATCGAGTAACGAGGCGAACATGTTGGATAAAATTGTCATCGCCAACCGCGGCGAGATCGCACTACGTATTCTTCGAGCCTGTAAAGAACTCGGCATCAAGACCGTCGCTGTGCACTCAAGCGCGGATCGCGATTTAAAACACGTATTGCTGGCGGATGAGACGGTCTGTATTGGCCCGGCACCGTCCGTAAAAAGTTATCTGAACATCCCGGCTATCATTAGCGCCGCTGAAATCACCGGCGCGGTGGCAATCCACCCGGGTTACGGCTTCCTTTCTGAGAACGCCAATTTTGCCGAGCAGGTTGAACGCTCCGGCTTTATCTTTATCGGCCCGAAAGCGGACACCATCCGCCTGATGGGTGATAAAGTGTCCGCGATTACCGCGATGAAAAAAGCGGGCGTGCCGACCGTACCAGGATCTGACGGCCCGCTGGGCGACGATATGAATGCGAACCGCGCTCATGCCAAACGTATTGGCTATCCGGTGATCATCAAAGCGTCCGGCGGCGGCGGCGGCCGCGGTATGCGCGTGGTTCGTAGCGATGCTGAACTGGCGCAGTCCATCTCCATGACCAAAGCGGAAGCGAAAGCGGCTTTCAGCAACGACATGGTATACATGGAAAAATACCTGGAAAATCCACGCCACATCGAAATTCAGGTGCTGGCGGACGGCCAGGGCAACGCTATCTATCTGGCGGAACGCGACTGTTCCATGCAGCGTCGCCACCAGAAAGTGGTTGAAGAAGCCCCGGCGCCAGGCATTACGCCGGAACTGCGTCGCTATATCGGCGAACGCTGCGCGAAAGCGTGCGTAGACATCGGCTATCGCGGCGCAGGGACGTTCGAATTCCTGTTCGAAAACGGCGAGTTCTATTTCATCGAAATGAACACCCGTATTCAGGTTGAACACCCGGTGACTGAAATGATTACCGGCGTCGATTTGATCAAAGAGCAGTTGCGCATCGCGGCGGGTCAGCCGCTGTCGATCACACAGGACGAAGTTGTCGTTCGAGGCCATGCGGTAGAATGCCGTATCAATGCCGAAGATCCGAACACCTTCCTGCCAAGCCCTGGCAAAATCACGCGCTTCCATGCGCCTGGCGGCTTTGGCGTTCGCTGGGAATCTCATATCTACGCGGGCTACACGGTGCCGCCGTACTATGATTCCATGATCGGCAAGCTCATCTGCTACGGTGAAAACCGCGACGTGGCGATTGCCCGTATGAAAAATGCCCTGCAGGAACTGATTATCGATGGTATCAAAACCAATATCGATCTGCAGACCCGCATCATGAATGACGAGCACTTCCAGCACGGTGGAACCAACATCCACTATCTGGAGAAAAAACTCGGTCTTCAGGAAAAGTAATCGCACGTTAATCTCAAAAGGCCGGTGAATCCGGCCTTTTTTATTTCTGGGGATAGCGATGCCCCATCATGTACAATTCCCGCTTTCTTCACCCATAAGGGACAAAAAATGGACGCTCGTTTTGTTCAGGCCCATAAAGAGGCGCGCTGGGCGCTGTGGCTGACCCTTTGCTATCTGGCGGCATGGTTAGTGGCTGCTTACTTACCTGGAGACTCGCCGGGAATTACCGGTCTGCCGCACTGGTTCGAAATGGCCTGCTTATTGACGCCGCTGGTCTTTATTTTGCTGTGCTGGGCGATGGTGAAATTCATTTATCGCGATATTTCGCTGGAGGATGACGATGCAGCTTGAGGTCATTCTACCGCTGGTAGCCTATCTGATCGTGGTCTTCGGGGTCTCGATTTACGCTATGCGCAAGCGTACCGCCGGCACTTTTTTAAACGAATATTTTCTTGGCAGCCGTTCGATGGGCGGGATCGTGCTCGCGATGACGCTTACCGCCACCTATATTAGCGCCAGTTCATTTATCGGCGGTCCCGGCGCGGCTTATAAATACGGTCTGGGCTGGGTCTTGCTGGCGATGATCCAGCTTCCCGCCGTCTGGCTTTCACTGGGTATTCTGGGTAAAAAATTCGCTATCCTGGCGCGTCGCTATAATGCCGTCACGCTTAACGATATGCTATTCGCGCGTTACCAAAGCCGCCTGCTGGTGTGGTTGGCAAGCCTGAGTTTATTGGTCGCGTTTATTGGCGCAATGACCGTACAATTTATCGGCGGCGCGCGACTGCTGGAAACCGCGGCGGGAATTCCCTACGAAACCGGCCTGCTAATATTTGGCGTCAGTATCGCACTCTATACGGCGTTTGGCGGCTTTCGCGCCAGCGTACTTAACGATACGCTACAGGGCCTGGTGATGCTGGTCGGCACGATAGTGCTGCTGGTGGGCGTGGTGCATGCGGCGGGCGGTCTAAGTCAGGCCGTTGACACGCTGCACGCTCTCGACCCCAAACTGGTAACGCCGCAGGGCGCCGATGACATACTTTCTCCCGCCTTTATGACCTCTTTTTGGGTACTGGTCTGTTTTGGTGTGATTGGCCTGCCGCATACGGCGGTGCGCTGCATCTCCTATAAAGACAGTAAAGCGGTACACCGGGGCATTATTATCGGTACGATTGTCGTGGCGATTTTAATGTTCGGGATGCACCTTGCCGGCGCGCTGGGTCGCGCGGTGCTTCCGGATCTGACGGTGCCGGATCTGGTGATCCCAACGCTAATGGTGAAAGTTTTGCCGCCGTTTGCCGCCGGGATCTTCCTCGCTGCGCCAATGGCGGCGATCATGTCAACAATTAACGCCCAACTGCTGCAAAGTTCCGCGACGATCATTAAAGATCTCTATCTCAACCTGCGCCCCGATCAGATGCAAAATGAGATCCGGCTGAAGCGTATGTCGGCAGCGATTACATTACTGCTAGGCGCGCTGTTGCTGCTGGCAGCATGGAAACCGCCAGAGATGATCATTTGGCTCAACCTGCTGGCGTTTGGCGGCCTGGAAGCGGTGTTCTTATGGCCGCTGGTATTGGGTCTTTACTGGGAGCGGGCAAACGCGGCAGGCGCATTAAGCGCCATGATCGTGGGCGGCGTGCTATATGCCCTGCTTGCCACATTTAATATTCAGTACCTGGGCTTTCATCCGATTGTGCCCGCGTTACTGTTAAGTTTATTGGCTTTTCTGATCGGAAACCGATTCGGCTCTTCCGCTTCGCAAGCCACCGTATTGTCTACTGATAAATAAAGAGTTTTGCCATGCCATGGATCCAATTGAAACTGAATACCACCGGCGCGAATGCTGAAGAGCTGAGTGATGCGCTGATGGAAGCGGGCGCCGTTTCCATTACCTTTCAGGATACGCACGATACGCCGGTTTTTGAGCCGTTGCCGGGCGAAACCCGTCTGTGGGGCGATACCGATGTGATCGGTCTGTTCGACGCCGAAACCGACATGAAAGACGTTGTCGCGATTCTGGAGCAACATCCGCTGCTGGGTGCCGGATTTGCCCATAAAATCGAACAACTGGAAGATAAAGACTGGGAACGCGAATGGATGGATAATTTCCATCCGATGCGTTTTGGCGAGCGTCTGTGGATTTGTCCCAGCTGGCGTGACATTCCGGACGAGAATGCCGTCAACGTGATGCTCGACCCGGGACTGGCGTTCGGTACGGGTACGCACCCCACCACCTCTTTATGTCTGCAATGGCTGGACGGGCTCGATCTCAACGGCAAAACCGTGATCGACTTTGGCTGCGGTTCAGGCATTCTGGCGATTGCCGCGCTGAAGCTGGGAGCAGCAAAGGCGATTGGTATTGATATCGATCCGCAAGCTATTCAGGCCAGCCGCGATAATGCCGAACGCAACGGCGTGTCTGATCGGCTGGAGCTGTACCTGCCGAAAGACCAGCCAGAAGCCATGAAAGCCGACGTGGTCGTCGCTAACATCCTGGCAGGCCCATTACGCGAACTGGCCCCGTTAATCAGCGTACTGCCCGTTGAGGGCGGTCTGCTGGGGCTTTCAGGTATTCTCGCCAGCCAGGCGGAAAGCGTCTGTGATGCTTACGCCGAGCTTTTCACTCTCGACCCGGTCGTCGAAAAAGAAGAGTGGTGCCGCATTACTGGCCGTAAAAAATAATTCTTGTCAGCGTGGTCGCCCGGCCACGCTTTTCTCCACACAACTGCCTGAACACCTTTCTGTCACCGAGACATCATTAAATTCATCAAATAAATGCCTGAAATGACCTCTTTGTCACTATCCATCTGGATAAACAGCTGCTACCAGCGGACAAAAGGTACTGGCGTTTTAACGGGTCGCAGCCATCGTCCTCGTGCTTAGTAATGCTGTCCGGGTTGTTCTGCTGCATCCGCTAACCCTCTCTTCAACGCAGCTGGAAAAATTTATCCGTGCCGTTCATGAACACAAAAGCGCGTCTGTGCGCCCCCTTCCGACTGACAATGGAGAAAAATCACGCGCAGCGGGAAGTGATCTTGTCCTGAAACGAGACGGCGATCCCATTCATTTGGGGTAATTAGCTTATAAAAAAAGCAGATTATTCCGCTTATCTTGTTTCTGGACGAAGAAATAGAGAGAAGTTACGGGAATTTGTAAGCGCGTACAAAACCGCCGACAATAAATAACCCTATGATTTTACTGAATTATAAATTTATTTTGCTGTTTTTAAGCACGATTCATTGATCTACAACAGTGGATTGTTCAAAGTTTGGCCTTTCATCTCGTGCAAAAAATGCGTAATATACGCCGCCTTGCAGTCACAGTATGGTCATTTCTTAACTCATGCGCATCGGACAATATCAGCTCAGAAATCGCCTGATCGCAGCGCCCATGGCTGGCATTACTGACAGACCTTTCCGGACGCTGTGCTATGAGATGGGAGCAGGATTGACAGTATCCGAGATGATGTCTTCTAACCCGCAAGTGTGGGAAAGCGATAAATCTCGTTTACGGATGGTGCACGTTGATGAGCCAGGAATTCGCACGGTGCAAATTGCCGGTAGCGATCCTGTTGAGATGGCCGATGCCGCACGTATTAACGTGGAAAGCGGCGCCCAGATTATTGATATCAATATGGGGTGCCCGGCGAAGAAAGTGAATCGTAAGCTGGCAGGTTCAGCCCTCTTGCAGTACCCGGATTTAGTGAAGTCTATACTCATCGGGGTCGTAAACGCAGTGGACGTTCCTGTGACTCTCAAGATTCGCACCGGCTGGGCGCCGGAACACCGTAACTGCGTAGAGATTGCCCAACTGGCTGAAGATTGTGGTATTCAGGCTCTGACCATCCATGGCCGCACCCGCGCCTGTTTGTTCAACGGAGAAGCTGAATACGACAGTATTCGGGCAGTTAAGCAGAAAGTTTCCATTCCGATTATCGCGAATGGCGACATTACTAACCCGCATAAAGCCAGAGCTGTTCTCGACTATACAGGGGCGGATGCCCTGATGATAGGCCGCGCAGCTCAGGGAAGACCCTGGATCTTTCGGGAAATCCAGCATTATCTGGACACTGGGGAGCTGCTTCCGCCGCTGCCGCTGGCAGAGGTAAAGCGCTTGCTTTGCACGCATGTTCGGGAACTGCATGACTTTTACGGTCAGGCAAAAGGGTACCGAATCGCGCGTAAACACGTCTCCTGGTATCTCCAGGAGCACGCTCCAGACGACCAGTTTCGGCGCACATTCAACGCTATTGAGGACGCCAGCGAACAGCTGGAGGCGTTGGAGGCATACTTCGAAAATTTTGCGTAAACAGAAATAAAGAGCTGACAGAACTATGTTCGAACAACGCGTAAATTCTGACGTACTGACCGTTTCTACCGTTAACTCTCAGGATCAGGTAACCCAAAAACCCCTGCGTGACTCGGTTAAACAGGCACTGAAGAACTATTTTGCTCAACTGAATGGTCAGGACGTTAATGACCTGTATGAGCTGGTACTGGCTGAAGTAGAACAGCCCCTGTTGGACATGGTGATGCAATACACCCGTGGTAACCAGACCCGTGCTGCTCTGATGATGGGCATCAACCGTGGTACGCTGCGTAAAAAATTAAAAAAATACGGCATGAACTAATTTCGATTAGCTAACTGCTTGTTTAAAAAGGCGCTACTCGGCATGGGGAAGCGCCTTTTTTATACGCATCACATGGAATTTGGTCATGAAAGCGGAATGTGAACCTCAGTACTTTGGCGATGAATCGAAGAAGATTATTCACGGTGACGCGCTAACAGAACTTAAAAAACTGCCTTCTGAAAGCATTGACTTAATTTTTGCCGATCCGCCTTACAATATCGGAAAAGATTTCGACGGTATGGTGGAATCCTGGGACGAAGCGTCTTTTCTGGCCTGGCTGTATGAATGCATTGATGAGTGCCACCGCGTACTGAAGAAACACGGCACCATGTACATCATGAATAGCACAGAAAATATGCCGTATATCGATCTCAAATGCCGAACGCTTTTTACCATCAAAAGCCGTATCGTCTGGTCCTATGATAGTTCCGGGGTGCAGGCGAAAAAATACTTTGGTTCTATGTATGAACCGATCCTGATGATGGTAAAGAACCCGAAAAGCTATACCTTTAATCGTGACGCGATTCTGGTCGAAACCACTACGGGCGCTAAGCGCGCGCTAATCGATTATCGAAAAAACCCGCCCCAACCATACAATCAGAAAAAAGTGCCGGGCAACGTCTGGTCATTTCCTCGCGTACGTTATCTGATGGATGAATATGAAAACCATCCTACGCAAAAGCCCAGCGCGCTGTTAAAACGGATCATACTGGCCTCTTCTAACCCGAGCGATACCGTATTGGACCCTTTCGCGGGCAGTTTCACCACAGGCGCTGTCGCAGCGGCGTCAGGTCGTAAGTTTATCGGTATTGAACTCAATAATGAGTACGTAAAAATGGGGCTCAGAAGATTGAGCGTCACTTCGCATTATTCAGAAAATGAACTTGCAAAAGTCAAAAAGAGAAAAACACAAAACCTGTCCAAAAAGCAGCGAAATGTCGGGATAAACGCGCTATCTTCAGAGAAGTAAAAGCATTGTAAGTCCGCTTTTCAGCGTCAAAATTTCATGTATATTCCCAGCACGCATGGACATGAATACACAGGATTTGACGATGATACGTAAGTATTGGTGGCTGGTTGTTTTTGCCGTCTCCGTTTTTCTTTTTGATGCGCTTTTGATGCAATGGATCGAATTGATGGCGACTGAACAGGATAAGTGCCGAAACATGGATTCGGTTAACCCTCTTAAATTGATCAATTGTACCGATCTGGAGTAGCGAACCGGGCGATTTAACCTATGATTATTTATCACCCGGATTTCTTTTATCCCTTATAAAAACAGGGAATTAAAACACGTTGAGGATAAAAGAAGGGGTGATACTGTCTCGTCCTGTTCTTTTCCTGCATAACCAATGAGCTAATGATACATGCCGGTTAGTGAGTACAACCACATCCTTGTGGCGGTTTCATTTGCTGTCGCTATTTTTGCGTCCTATACCGCATTAAATATGGCCGGACGCGTAGCCGGAAGCGCCCGATCAAACGCCAGAATATGGCTAATGGGCGGCGGCTTCGCGCTGGGCGTCGGTATTTGGGCGATGCATTTTGTCGGGATGCTGGCGATGGATCACGCGATGAACATGCGCTTCGATCCGTTCCTCACCGGCCTCTCCATGCTGATCGCGATCGGCTCCTCCCTGTTTGCGCTATGGCTGGTTAGCGCTGAAAAACTGCGCCTGCGCCGTTTACTACCGGGCGCGCTGGTGATGGGACTGGGCATCAGCGCAATGCATTATACCGGGATGGCGGCGCTGCAATTTGCTTCCATTATCGTCTGGAATAGCGCGTGGGTTGCCCTCTTTATCATTATCGCGCTACTGGCGTCCTGCGCCGCGCTGTGGCTCACGTTCCGCCTGCGTCATGAGGGAACAGATGTCGCCCTGAGGCGAGCAGGCGCCGCGGTATTAATGGGGATAGCTATCGCCGGCATGCATTACGCCGGCATGAAGGCCGCACACTTTCCCCAAAACTGGCCGATGGAGCATCGTGGCGTCGATAGCAACTGGCTGGCTGTTCTTGTCAGCGTGGTCGCGCTGACTATCCTGGGTATTACTCTGCTGGTTTCTTTATTTGACGCCCGGCTTCAGGCCCGTACCGCACTACTTGCCTCTTCGCTGGCGCAGGCGAACCAGGAACTGGCGCAGTTGGCGCTGCATGATACGCTCACCCGTTTACCAAACCGGGTACTTCTTGAGGATCGTCTGGAACAGGCCATCAGCAAAGCGAATCGGGAAGGCACGTCTTTCGCGCTACTGTTTATGGATCTGGATGGCTTTAAAGCCGTTAATGACGCTTATGGTCATGATATCGGCGATAAGCTACTGGTGGCGGTCACGCATCGTCTGAACCAACCACTGAGCGGGCAGTTTACCCTGGCGCGGATTGGCGGCGACGAATTTGTGCTGCTTGCAGAAGTCAGCGCGCCTGACGAAGCGGCTTCCCTTGCCAGCGCGCTGGTACATTCGATAGATGCGCCCTTTACGATAGATCCGTACGAACTGGTCGTCACCCTTAGCGTGGGAATAGCGCTCTATCCGCTGGACGGAAAAAACGAACGGGAACTGATGTTCAACGCCGATGCCGCAATGTACCACACGAAACATACGGGGCGTAACGGATACCATTTCTTTCAGCCATCAATGAATATGCTGGCGCAAACCCAACTTCAGCTAATGAATGACCTGTGGCTGGCGCTGGAAAGACAAGAACTCAGGCTAGTGTATCAGCCTAAATTTCAGGCCCCTGCCGGCCCCATTGTAGGATTTGAGGCCCTGTTGCGCTGGTATCATCCAAAACAAGGCGTACTGAATCCTGACCAGTTTTTACCGCTGGCGGAAAAAACGGGTCTTATCGTCACTATCGGTAGCTGGGTGATAGACGAGGCGTGTCGACAGCTCCGCGAGTGGCACTTACAGGGATACGCCTTATGGTCAGTGGCGGTAAATCTGTCCGCCTTACAATTTGAGCAGCCCGGGCTTGTGGACACCATTACGCGGAGCCTGGCCCGACACAGTATCCGTCCCGATTTATTGATTCTGGAAATCACCGAAACCACGGCGATGAACAAGCCAGAGCAAAGCGTCGCTATACTCACCAGATTAACGGAAATGGGGGTTAAGGCCTCTATTGACGACTTTGGCACCGGTTATTCCAGCCTTCTCTATCTGAAACGTCTTCCGGCGTGCGAACTAAAAATTGATCGCGCTTTCGTACATGAACTCAGCGAGGCAGGCGACGGCGCGACCATTGTTGCGGCTATTGTCGCGCTGGCGAAAGCGTTAAATCTGCAAATTGTGGCAGAAGGGGTAGAAAATGAAACGCAGCAACAATTTTTGACCCAGTTAGGATGCCATACGCTTCAGGGGTTCCTGCTTGGCAAGCCGCGTACGGCAGAGGAAATTGCTCGCGATATTCGGGACCCTGCCAATATATTCACAAGGTAAATATATAATATCAACTCAAAATAATCTCAGGCTTCTTCCGCCTGTTGTTCATTTGGCATTAATTGCCTCACACTGCCATCCGGGCTTAGCATTTTTAATACATTATCGACTAATGCAGGCGCCTGCTTATAAAGATCATAACTTGTGGGATTCATTAACCAGTTCTTTACTATTCCGCTAAAACTACCATGCAGAATAATTAATATGACATCCAGATCAAGACTGCCTGAGATCAGCTTTTTATCCATACATCGCTGTAATACTTCAAGCAGCGACTGATGATGGAAACCCATCTTCTCCCGAATGGCCTGTTCCGATATCATACCATTATGGAATTCACATTTATGATATAAAATCTGCATTAATGCCTGCTGACGAGGCACTGCCGCAATATATTGTAAGGCTGCAATAAATTTCTCTCGTAGATCCTGTAAAGGATTATCATTCCAGCATCCCGTAAGCCTATCCTGAATAAGTTCGCGTAAAGGTGGTTGCTGTAACCAAACCTCATTAAACAACTGCGTTTTATTCTCAAAGTGCCAGTAGATGGCGCCCCGCGTGACATCAGCGGCATCAGCGATATCATTCAGCGTCGTGTTGGCAACGCCGCGCAAAGCGAACTGCGCAATAGCGGTTTCAATCAAGTGTTGCCGCGTTTTAAGCGCATCCGCCTTCGTTTTCTTCGCCATAATTAAGATATCCTGGACCATAAAAACGATAAATACGCTGATAAAATACTCAGCACAAAAAACAACTTTACCATGTCCTTTTTAGTCAGACGAGAGACAGCTATTTTTATTTCGCACAATATCGCCAAATCAATAATAAAAACAAATAAATTAATAAAACATATTCATATAAAATATATATTTCTATTTATGTTATTCAACATCATGATTTTACTAATCGGGACATTATGAAACGACAGGGAATAGTTCTTTTTTTTTGCTTTTATGTGCCGTGAACCCCATCCCAAAATAAGTATTGCTTACATCACAAGCTAATAATTTGTAGGATACCCCACTGCTATTCTATTTTTCGCGCGTTAACGCCTTACCGTTATCCGGTGAATAACGAGCTTTCGGTTTTTTAAGGAACAGTAATGACGAAACATGCCAGGTTTTCACTCCTGCCCTCATTCATCATATTCTCTGCTGCGCTGCTGGCCGGTTGTAATGACCAGGGAGATACCCAGGCTCATGCCGGCGAGCCGCAAGTCACCGTCCATGTGGTCGAAACAGCGCCGCTAGCCGTAACGACCGAACTTCCCGGACGTACGTCCGCATTTCGCATTGCGGAGGTTCGCCCCCAGGTGAGCGGGATCGTGCTTAAAAGAAACTTCACCGAAGGTAGCGATGTAGAGGCCGGACAGTCGCTTTATCAGATCGATCCTGCCACTTATCAGGCCGATTATGACAGCGCTAAAGGCGAACTTGCTAAAAGCGAAGCGGCTGCGGCTATCGCGCACCTGACGGTCAAACGCTATGTTCCACTGGTCGGCACAAAATATATCAGCCAACAGGAATATGATCAGGCGATTGCCGACGCCCGCCAGGCCGATGCCGCCGTTGTGGCGGCAAAAGCCGCTGTTGAAAGCGCGCGTATTAACCTTGCGTATACCAAAGTCACCTCACCCATCAGCGGCCGTATAGGAAAATCTAATGTGACTGAAGGCGCGCTGGTGACTAATGGTCAGTCAACTGAACTGGCTACCGTGCAACAACTCGATCCGATTTATGTCGACGTGACGCAATCAAGCAACGACTTTATGCGACTCAAGCAATCCGTCGAACAAGGTAACCTGCATAAAGACAGCGCCAGTAGCACGGTTCAACTGGTAATGGAAAATGGTCAGGTCTACCCGATTAAAGGCACGCTGCAATTTTCCGACGTTACCGTAGATGAAAGCACCGGCTCTATCACGCTCAGGGCGGTGTTCCCTAACCCGCAACACAGTCTGCTTCCCGGTATGTTTGTTCGCGCCCGCATTGATGAAGGCGTCCAGCCCAATGCCATCCTTGTCCCCCAGCAGGGCGTAACCCGCACGCCGCGCGGCGACGCAATGGTGATGGTGGTTAACGATAAAAGCCAGGTCGAAGCCCGCAATGTCGTGGCGGCGCAGGCTATTGGCGATAAATGGCTCATCAGCGAAGGGTTAAAACCGGGCGATAAGGTCATCGTCAGCGGCTTACAAAAAGCGCGACCGGGCGTCCAGGTGAAAGCCACTACCGATGCTCCTGCAGCGAAAACGGCGCAATAAGGTAACCGTACATGGCAAACTTTTTTATTAGACGTCCTATTTTCGCCTGGGTTCTGGCCATTATCCTGATGATGGCTGGCGCACTGGCAATAATGCAACTTCCCGTTGCACAGTATCCAACCATTGCGCCGCCAGCGGTTTCTATTTCTGCAACCTATCCTGGCGCGGATGCGCAGACGGTACAGGATACGGTTACTCAGGTTATCGAACAAAATATGAACGGTATCGATAACCTGATGTATATGTCCTCTACCAGCGACTCTGCTGGTAGCGTGACCATCACCCTGACCTTCCAGTCCGGAACCGATCCGGATATCGCGCAGGTTCAGGTGCAAAATAAATTGCAGCTCGCCACGCCTTTACTGCCGCAAGAAGTCCAGCAGCAGGGGATTAGCGTTGAAAAGTCCAGCAGCAGCTTTTTGATGGTCGCCGGGTTCGTCTCGGATAATCCGAACACTACCCAGGACGACATCTCTGACTATGTCGCCTCTAACATTAAGGATTCTATCAGCCGTCTTAATGGTGTGGGCGACGTTCAGCTATTTGGCGCACAGTACGCCATGCGTATCTGGCTGGATGCGAATCTGCTAAATAAATACCAGCTCACGCCAGTTGACGTCATCAACCAGTTAAAAGTACAGAACGACCAGATTGCGGCAGGCCAACTGGGCGGTACGCCAGCATTACCGGGCCAGCAGCTTAACGCCTCAATCATCGCCCAAACGCGTCTGAAAGATCCGGAAGAGTTCGGCAAAGTTACGTTGCGTGTCAATACCGACGGTTCTGTCGTCCATCTCAAAGATGTCGCGCGTATTGAGCTTGGCGGTGAAAACTATAACGTTGTAGCGCGCATTAACGGTAAACCGGCCTCCGGTCTCGGTATTAAACTGGCGACCGGCGCTAACGCGCTGGATACCGCAACCGCAATCAAAGCGAAACTGGCGGAACTGCAGCCTTTCTTCCCTCAGGGAATGAAGGTGGTTTATCCTTATGACACAACGCCCTTCGTAAAAATATCTATCCACGAAGTGGTAAAAACGCTGTTTGAAGCGATTATTCTGGTGTTCCTGGTAATGTATCTGTTCTTACAGAATATCCGGGCAACCCTGATTCCTACCATCGCTGTTCCTGTCGTGTTGCTAGGCACTTTTGCGGTACTCGCCGCCTTTGGCTATTCCATCAATACTCTGACGATGTTTGGTATGGTACTGGCGATAGGGCTGTTGGTTGACGATGCGATAGTGGTCGTAGAAAACGTTGAACGTGTAATGATGGAGGATAACCTTTCTCCCCGAGAGGCGACGGAAAAATCCATGTCGCAGATTCAGGGAGCGCTGGTTGGTATCGCGATGGTACTGTCTGCGGTATTTATCCCGATGGCCTTTTTTGGCGGCTCGACCGGGGCAATTTATCGCCAGTTCTCTATTACTATTGTTTCAGCAATGGCGCTATCCGTTCTGGTTGCGTTGATTCTGACGCCAGCACTGTGCGCTACGCTGCTTAAACCCGTATCTGCTGAACATCACGAGAAAAAAAGCGGCTTCTTTGGCTGGTTCAATACCAGGTTTGACCACAGCGTTAACCACTATACTAACAGCGTAAGCGGCATCGTGCGTAATACGGGTCGCTATCTCATTATCTATCTGCTTATTGTAGTCGGAATGGCGGTTCTGTTTTTACGCCTCCCGACCTCCTTCCTGCCGGAAGAAGATCAGGGGGTATTCCTGACCATGATTCAGCTCCCCTCTGGCGCTACGCAAGAACGTACGCAGAAAGTGCTGGATCAAGTCACTCATTACTACCTGAATAATGAAAAAGCGAACGTCGAAAGCGTGTTTACCGTAAACGGCTTTAGCTTTAGCGGTCAGGGACAAAACTCAGGGATGGCATTTGTTAGCCTTAAACCCTGGGAAGAGCGTAACGGTGAAGAAAATAGCGTCGAAGCCGTTATCGCCAGAGCGACACGCGCCTTCAGCCAGATTCGCGACGGGTTGGTGTTCCCCTTCAACATGCCGGCAATTGTCGAGTTAGGTACCGCGACAGGTTTCGACTTTGAACTGATTGATCAGGGAGGGCTCGGTCACGATGCGTTAACGAAAGCGCGTAATCAACTCCTGGGTATGGTCGCGAAGCATCCTGATCTATTAGTGCGCGTACGCCCGAACGGGCTCGAAGACACGCCACAGTTCAAGCTGGATGTCGATCAAGAAAAAGCGCAGGCGCTCGGTGTTTCGCTGTCTGATATCAACGAAACCATCTCCGCGGCGTTGGGCGGCTATTACGTTAACGACTTTATCGATCGCGGACGAGTGAAAAAAGTATACGTTCAGGCTGACGCTCAGTTCCGTATGCTGCCGGGAGATATCAACAATCTTTATGTACGCAGCGCCAATGGCGAGATGGTGCCCTTCTCTACCTTTAGCTCAGCACGGTGGATTTATGGTTCGCCACGCCTGGAACGCTATAACGGGATGCCGTCAATGGAACTGCTCGGTGAAGCAGCGCCCGGACGAAGTACCGGTGAAGCCATGTCGTTAATGGAAAACCTGGCTTCACAGCTGCCAAACGGTATTGGCTATGACTGGACAGGTATGTCGTATCAGGAACGGTTGTCAGGTAACCAGGCGCCGGCGCTGTACGCAATCTCACTCATTGTCGTTTTCCTCTGCCTTGCCGCTCTGTATGAAAGCTGGTCAATTCCGTTCTCGGTAATGCTGGTCGTACCGCTCGGCGTGGTTGGCGCTCTGCTTGCAGCGTCATTGCGCGGTCTGAACAATGACGTTTACTTCCAGGTTGGCTTGTTAACCACTATTGGCCTTTCTGCTAAAAACGCCATCCTGATTGTCGAGTTCGCCAAAGATCTCATGGAAAAAGAAGGACGTGGATTGATTGAAGCGACGCTGGAAGCATCCCGTATGCGTTTACGTCCTATTCTAATGACCTCGCTGGCCTTTATTCTCGGGGTAATGCCGTTAGTTATCAGTCGTGGCGCAGGTAGTGGTGCACAGAACGCAGTAGGCACAGGGGTTATGGGGGGAATGTTAACCGCAACCTTATTAGCTATCTTCTTCGTGCCAGTATTCTTCGTTGTTGTAAAACGCCGATTTAATCGCCATCATGATTAACCGGTAAACAGAGGCGTCTTCGGACGCCTTTTTAAACGGTACGTCTTTATCTCCGCTATTCCCCCCTCTCCGCTTACCTCTGCATTCTCCATAGTTTTTACAATTCACATGAATTGAGATGATTCCTCATGTCGGCCATTTTTTCTGTGGTGGTAAAATAACTCTCGTTTTCGCAGCGGTTAGAGCCAGCATTTACGTTGCTGTACTTCGCGAAACGCTGATTAATGAGGTAACACCATGAAAAGACTAATTCCAGTTGCATTGCTTACCACCTTATTGGCAGGTTGTGCACATGATTCTCCCTGCGTACCGGTTTATGACGATCAAGGGCGGCTGGTTCATACCAATACATGTATGAAAGGTACTACGCAGGATAACTGGGAGACAGCAGGCGCTATTGCTGGCGGCGCTGCGGCGGTAGCAGGGTTGACGATGGGTATCATTGCGCTTTCTAAATGATACATGCAGGCGCGGCAATGCCGCGCTTTCAGTAATAATATAAAGGTCGTAAGGATACTCAGCGACGTAATCTATTCAGCCTATCCCCCGAAAGTTAACACGATAAAACGCTCTCTTTTCTTACTCGCCCATCCCGATGGTATTTATTCTATTTCTTGTCCGATGCAGACAAAATTGTAGCTTGATAGCATCGTAAGCCGCATTACAAACAGGCTTTATATAGTAAAGTAAGACTTAGAGCGTGGTCATTAGGCGTAATTATTACAGACAGTCTGGATATAAACCGGAGCATACACGTAATACATGAGGATTTTGAGCACTGCCCCAGGGCCAAACTGGCAAATAAAATAGCCTAATGGGCCAGATTCTTAGTCCTCAGCGAATATCTCTATTGCTTATTAGAGGCGTAAGTAAAAGCCGTTTGTACATCTACTTCAGCACGGTTCACATTCGATGGTTCAGGCGGATATATGGCGGGAAATCACGTTTACTAAAACGGTTTTTATCCACTCTACGAAGATGTTTAAAACGCGTCGGCGCCATTAACCGATAACTTTTTCCATAGAGAGATAAATGCAAAAAGGCCCAATCTTTCGATTGAGCCTTTTGCTTTATTTGATGTCTGGCAGTTTATGGCGGGCGTCCTGCCCGCCACCCTCCGGGCCGTTGCTGCGCAACGTTCAAATCCGCTCCCGGCGGATTTGTCCTCCTCAGGAGAGTACTCACCGACAAACAACAGATAAAACAAAAGGCCCAGTCTTTCGACTGAGCCTTTTGTTTTATTTGATGTCTGGCAGTTCCCTACTCTCGCATGGGGAGACCCCACACTACCATCGGCGCTACGGCGTTTCACTTCTGAGTTCGGCATGGGGTCAGGTGGGACCACCGCGCTACTGCCGCCAGACAAATTCTTTTTCAAATACCGAACTTTAACCGTATTAAGTGGTGCTGATACCCAGAGTCGAACTGGGGACCTCACCCTTACCAAGGGTGCGCTCTACCAACTGAGCCATATCAGCACACTAAATTTGATGCCTGGCAGTTCCCTACTCTCGCATGGGGAGACCCCACACTACCATCGGCGCTACGGCGTTTCACTTCTGAGTTCGGCATGGGGTCAGGTGGGACCACCGCGCTACGGCCGCCAGGCAAATTCTTTGTGCTCTGTCCTGTGTCTTTTACACTGATACGGCGTTGGCTGCTCTTGCGAGCGTCAGTCACATACTTCTGTATGCTCCTTCCGTCGCTGCGTTTGCCGCCTTGTCTCAGCGTAAAATCCTTCGGACTCTGAATCTGAGCTGAAAATTGTTGTCTTCTCAATCCGCCAAAACATCTTCGGCGTTGTAAGGTTAAGCCTCACGGTTCATTAGTACCGGTTAGCTCAACGCATCGCTGCGCTTACACACCCGGCCTATCAACGTCGTCGTCTTCAACGTTCCTTCAGGAGA